>DAOUPZ010000028.1 GCA_030625885.1 Clostridia bacterium | reverse complement strand
AACTTGGTATGAGGTTTAATGCTGCCGGGTTTAGCCAATACCATACCTCTTTCCAAGCTCTTTCTTTCTACCCCGCGAAGTAATAACCCAACATTGTCACCTGCTTGTGCAAAGTCAAGTAATTTACGGAACATTTCTACCCCTGTTACCGTTGTTTTTTTCGTTTCTTCTGCTAAACCAACGATTTCTACTTCATCACCAACTTTTATTTGACCTCTTTCTACTCTACCTGTACCTACTGTACCACGACCGGTAATCGTAAATACATCTTCTATTGGCATGATGAATGGCTTGTCAACATCACGCTCAGGTGTTGGAATATATTCATCAACTGCATCCATTAGTGCAAAAATAGGTGCTGTATCTGGATTTTCACGGGTGTTATCTGCTGCTTCTAATGCTTTAAGTGCGGAACCTGCAATAACAGGTATATCATCACCTGGGAATTCATATTCACTTAATAATTCTCTTACTTCCATTTCAACCAACTCTAATAATTCAGGATCATCTACTTGATCTGATTTGTTTAGGAATACAACAATGTAAGGTACCCCTACCTGACGGGAAAGTAAGATGTGTTCTCTTGTTTGCGGCATAGGACCATCAGCTGCAGATACAACCAAGATGGAACCGTCCATTTGTGCTGCACCAGTGATCATGTTTTTAACGTAGTCAGCATGACCTGGACAGTCAACGTGTGCATAATGACGCGTCTCTGTTTCATACTCAACGTGAGCGGTATTGATTGTAATTCCTCTTTCTCTTTCCTCAGGAGCCGCATCAATTTCTGCGTAATCCTTAAATTCAGCACCACCTACTGATGAAATTACTTTTGTAATGGCTGCCGTTAAAGTTGTTTTACCATGATCAACGTGACCAATCGTTCCAATGTTAACATGTGGTTTCGTTCTTTCAAATTTCGCCTTAGCCATCTCTTTTTCATCCTCCTTAGATCGTAAGATTTTACATTTGTCATTTTTAAATATCGACACTTAACAGAGATTTACCCTCCATATATTCTTTCTTTTTATTAAAATTCCTTCTTTAATTTTAATGTTTTTGTTGAAAAATAGGATAAGGGAAAAGAATAGAAAAAACCAGCTCATATGAGCTGGTTTTATAATGTTTATAAATATGGTGGCGGCGCAGGGATTCGAACCCCGGACACTACGGGTATGAACCGTATGCTCTAGCCAACTGAGCTACGCCGCCTTCATTATGGAGCCCGCGACCGGGATTGAACCGGTGACCTTATCCTTACCAAGGATACGCTCTGCCGACTGAGCTACGTGGGCTTTTTTAAACAAAAAAAAATTTGGTTGCGGGGAGTGGACTCGAACCACTGGCCTCCGGGTTATGAGCCCGACGAGCTACCAACTGCTCCACCCCGCGACAAATATTTTATTAAAAATGGTGGAGAGAGAAGGATTCGAACCTTCGAAGGCGGTGCCAACAGATTTACAGTCTGCCCCCTTTGGCCACTCGGGAACCTCTCCACAAACTTATTAACTTTAATGGAGCCGACGATGGGACTCGAACCCGCAACCTGCTGATTACAAGTCAGCTGCTCTACCAATTGAGCTACGTCGGCGTTTCACCAGAACAAGTAATATTATACCTAAATTATGCGCTTGCGTCAAGTGTTTTTTTACAGGTTTTTTTTCCCATTTTAATCACGTTATACTTCGCGTTTTTCCAAGTATTTTTCTAACTTTCGCTTTACCCGTTGCAGCGCATTATCAATTGATTTTACATGTCTTTTTAAATCAACTGCAATCTCTTGATAAGACTTGCCTTCTAAATAAGACATTAGGACTTGCCATTCTAAGTCGCTCAATATTTTTCCCATTCGCGATTCAATATCATCAAATTCTTCTCGACTGACAATTAATTCTTCAGGATCTGTAATCCGCGTACCAGATAGAATATCTAATAATGTACGATCCGAATCTTCATCGTATATCGGTTTATTTAAAGAAATGTACGAATTTAAAGGAATATGCTTTTGTCTTGTTGCCGTTTTGATGGCCGTGATAATTTGACGTGTTATACATAATTCTGCAAAAGCTCGAAATGAAGCCAATTTTTCGTGGCGAAAATCTCGGATTGCTTTATAAAGGCCAATCATTCCTTCTTGAATAATATCTTCTCGATCAGCACCAATTAAAAAATAAGACCTCGCCTTTGCACGCACAAAATTTTTATATTTATTAATTAAGTGCTCTAGAGCCAGTTCATTACCGGCACGCGCAAAATCAACGATATCTTCATCTTCCATATCATCATATATGTACGTCGTTTCCAGTTGGGTATTCACGGTCATCCATATCCCCCCATTATTTCATTAAGGTGAGTATACTTGTCCACCTTACCCCCCTACATAAATCAAAGGGATTTTGTCAACCCAATCTATTATATCGCAACAAATTAACATAAGTCAACATAAAAAAAGACAGGTTCACTGTCTTTTAGCAGTTAGCAACCAGCAGGTAGCAGGTAGGAAAAGATAAAAAAACCTTTTGAGGAAAGAAAAAGAATATTATACGGGGCAGGGTTATGCCGGAAGCCAGCTTATCGCGTCGGTGGATTCCTAAGTATCAAATATTGACCATAATACTTCAGAGGTAACACTTTCCAATATTGTACGAATTTCTTTAGCTTAGAAGGTGGCTGAAGGCATTACCCTGCCCAAGCACAACCTTTCATCGCTTCTCTTTGCGCCATTTTTCCATTGTTTTACGCAAATCTTCAGTTAAACGGTATTCTAAAAATTCACGACCTGAGTGTCCCTGCGTGTTTAAATGCTTCTTGCTCATACTTTTTTGAGCTTTCTCAACTTCATAGAGCAGCTCCTGTGCAGAATAACGACGTGCACCTTTCCCCATAACGATTTGTTGTTCTGCCCAATCGGATGTTGCTACAGCTAATGCGTAATCTTCTTTTGATAGCTGAAGAACCATTTTTTCAATGACAGCATCAGCGGTTTTGCCTTCCTCAGTAAAGATAACGTCTACATCAAATAACTGATCAATTTCCCCTATATTCCCTTTTACCCGACCGCCATCAAAAACAATGCATACTTTAATATCACGGTAAGCACTATAATTTGCCATCATTTCTATCAACTTATCCCGAGCATGTTCCAGATTTTGATCTTTTAGGGCTTGTAAGACAGGCCAATCATAAATAATGTTGTACCCATCAATAATCAAATACGCCTTCACATTTTTGCCCCATTTCTCTGCTTAAACACTTCATACATTAAAATAGATGCTGCTACCGAAGCATTTAAAGATGAAATTTGACCTGTCATAGGAATATTCACCAGCACATCACATTTTTCTTTGATTAAACGACTTATCCCTGCACCTTCCGCTCCAATAACCAATCCAATCGCGCCAGATAAATTGGCATCATAAAAGGTTTCTTCCCCTTTCATATCCGCACCAAAGATCCACAAACCCTCTTTTTTCAATTGTTCAAGTACACGCGCCAGGTTAACCACTTGTGCAACAGGTACATATTCAACCGCACCAGCAGATGCTTTAGCAACAACCCCGGTTAATCCTACTGCACGTCGCTGCGGAATAATCACACCATGAGCACCTACCGCATCAGCCGTACGCAAAATAGCGCCCAAGTTATGGGGATCTTTAATTTCATCTAAGATGATAATAAATGGGCTTTCACCCCTTTTATTGGCAGCATCTAAGATGTCTTCTACTTCTACATAAGCTTTACAAGCTACGAACGCAATCACCCCTTGATGGGCTTTGTTCTGAGCCATTTCCTCAATCCGACGCCTAGGAACAAACTGAGTTACAATACCACTTTCCTTTGCTAACGCCATAATCTGTAGAATAGAACCATGCTTTTCTCCTTCTACCACCCACAGTTTATGGATGGATCGTCCACTTTTTATAGCTTCTAAAACAGGATTCCGTCCTGTTATCATTTCCTCTGTCATCTTTTTCACCTGCCATTTTATTTATAATCATCATAACTATCAAGCAATTTTTGAAATATTTCATTTGCCTTTTCTTGAGAATATGCATTGCCTTTTTCATCAAAAAACATTAAAGCAAAATCCATTAAGTCACGAAAAATTTCTGAACGATTCACGCCATTTTGATGTGAAATAGCATCCACCTTATCTACCTGATCTTTAAAAATATTAACAGAACAAATAGTGCGTTCTCTTTGCTTTTCAAATTTAATAATCACTTTAACCGCTCCTTATCAAAATATTTCTTTTACAGTATTATAACCTGTTAGATTTTATTTCGCAATTTAATGCGATTGTTTTGTATTCTCTTTAATAATATTTCCATATGTCGCAAAAATAAACAATAATAGTATTTCCCATTTTTGTGTAAACTAGATTTAAGCAGAAAGTTGAAAGCTAAAATATAAAGGCCGAAAAGTGAAAGCTTAAAGCTATAGATAAAAAATTCTTTTTAATGTTTATTTTACTTTTAGCCTTTATAATCTTTTCCTGATTCTTTGACTTTATACTTTATACTTTCAACTATCTACTAATTTTTACTAATCAAACAATATGAAGGTGATCTTATGATTGTTATTTACCATGATGTAGGTGGTACCCATTCTGCTGCAACAGGTGCCGCCATGCATTTAAACCGTCTTCCAACCCATACGATTCCAGATACACAGGCCATTATCAATACCGCTAATTTTGATCAGCTAACCAAAGTACAACGGGGGAAAATTTTATATATCGGCAAGGATGAATTTAACAATGATGTGTATACCCTCTGTCGTCAATATACCAAAAAAATAACCATTCCTGCTATTAAAGACATGTTTAAAATCACTAAAGGAAATACAGATGAGTTGGTATTAGTAGATACGTCTCCCACGGTCAATAACTGGATGCGTCTAGGTGGTTTCTCTTCTCGCCGTCTTAATCTCGTCTCTTTTGGCCGCCCCATTGTTGCCTATGGCACACGCAAAGCCTGTCCTAAGATTGCCCAATTGGTAAAAGAAACAAAAATTAAAGTCAGTCCCCCTACCGGCCCTGGAGATCAAGTACCTGTGCCCCCTATCAATCCCAGTTAAAAAGACAGTTGCGCTGTCTTTTAGCAGGTAGCTCGCTCCCTTTGGTCGCTGTATCAGGTAGGAAAAGGCTAAAAAACCACAAGAACACGCTCTTGTGGTTTTGTTAATTAAAATTATAAATTTTTAAATAATTCCCGCACTTCATTCATCTTGCCACAGGTCATTTTGTCTTCCGGGCAAGATCCTTTCAAACATCCAGGTCCTGCTTGCTGGAATAAATAGGGCGCAATATCCTTGACTTGACGGAGCATCTCTGTTGCCAAAGCTCTGATCTCCCATTGTGCTCGCTCACAACAGCGCAATTCAAAGAAGTGCAGTAATTCCCTGATATTCATCGTTACAATCATCTTGGTCTCCGAAGCATTAGGTAATACAAAACGTGCATCCTGATTCGATTTTTCTCCTGTATTACCTAATCTTTCGACCCAGCCATCGTACCACTGCTGCATCTGCTCCATTTGCCGGTCATATTCTGCTATTGCATCCTCACCTAACGCTTCGATACTGGGGGGAATAATATAATTAAAAACACCGTCTTCTTTTCTATCCCTTACTTCTCCAACGTAACGTTGCGATTTTACACTGAAACTGGCCAATCGATGTCTTGTAATCTGCGCTAAAAGGCTGCGTGAAACGCCTTCAATACCAAATGTAAAGCTGGCATGTTCAACAGGAGACAAATGCCCTAAATTCATCAATTTACCCACAAAAGGTGCCTGGTCCTTCTTAGAAACACCTTCCTTCAACCCATCAATATCAGCTGAAGAGTAACACAATTTAGCTGCCATGGCAATTAATTCTTCCGGTTCTAATGTATGTCTTAATATTTCAACATGAAGTTTTGTCTTTCCCATTATCTCCAATCCCACTTTCTATAATTTTCACTGTTTCTTGTAATATCTTTCTCAAGCGCGTCTCATTTTTTGTTAGATATAAATAACCCAAAAACGCTTCAAAAGCAGTTGCTTTTTGATAATCAGCCGGGTCTGCATGTTTGGGACAATGCATAGATTTCGCATTCCGCCCCCGACGTACAATACTGGTTTCTGCTTCTGTCAAACCATCCATCAACTTTTCCAAAGCTAAAGCTTGAGCACGAGCTCTAACATATTGAATTGCTTCTTTATGCAACATGTTCACCTTTAATATCTCCCTGGAAAGAAGATATGAACGAATATATACTTCATATACGGCATCCCCTACATAGGCTAAAACCAAAGGTGAAAGCTGCTGCGGGGGATATTTTTCTAATATATCCATTGAAATCCCTAAATAAGGCATTGTATTGTTTTCCATTATAATCCTTTCTATTCTATCTTCCAACGGGATCCCTGAGGTGTATCTTCGATCACAACTCCGGCCTCTTTTAAAGTATCCCTTACTTTATCCGCTACTGCCCAATCTTTTTTCTGTCGAGCATCTTGGCGAATATCTAAAATCAAATCCATTAACTTCTCTACCATTCCCGAATCTTGTTGTTCATTTTGTTCGCCTAAAATGCCAAAAACAAGTCCTATTTCCTTAAATGTTTCCAGCACTTCATGCAATACAAATAATGCTCCAGAGGAAAGTTCTCCTGTTTGCCCATGTAAGAAAGCATTACTTTCTCGAACAAGCTCAAATAAATTTCCAATACCCAGCGCCGTGTTGAAGTCATCATCCATTGCGACTTCAAAATCTTGCTTAGTCTGCTGGATTTTATCATACAAAGCTTTTTCCGATTCAACAAGCTGGGAAGCATCTAAACAACTATCAATTGTTCTACCTGCCACTCGTGATTCTAATTCTCCCATAGCATTATTAATTCGACTAAGCCCTTTGCGCGCTTCTTCCAATTTTTGATCGTCAAAGTTAACAGGACTGCGATAATGTGTTGAGAGCAAGAAGAACCGCAGCACTTGTGGTGAATATTGTTCTAAGATATCACGGATAGTAAAGAAATTACCTAAAGATTTGGACATTTTCTCTTCATTAATATTAACAAATCCATTATGCATCCAATAGTGTACAAAAGGCGCATCACCAGTAAATGCTTCTGATTGAGCAATTTCATTTTCGTGGTGAGGAAAAATTAAATCGCGTCCGCCCCCATGAATATCGAAGTGATTGCCTAAATATTTTAATGACATAGCGGAACATTCAATATGCCATCCTGGACGTCCTTGACCCCATGGGCTATCCCAGGCAGGCTCCCCTTGTTTTGCTTTTTTCCAAACTGCAAAATCCATAGGATGATGTTTTCTTTCATCTACTTCTACGCGAGCACCGGCTTTCATATCTTCCAAAGAACGTCCGGAAAGCTTTCCATATTCGGAGAATTTCTCGATCGCAAAATAAACATCACCCTCTACTTCATAAGCATAGCCTCTATCAATTAATCCCTGAACCATATTAATGATATCATCCATATGCTCCGTAACCTTGGGATATATTTGAGCCCGTTTAATTCCCAGACAATCCATATCCTTAAAGTATTCTTCAATATACTGCCGTGATAGCGCAAGTGGGTCTCTGCCCTCTTTTTGAGCTTTCTTAATGATTTTATCGTCCACATCCGTAAAATTCTGAACATGCAGCACATCGTACCCCTTATATTCCAAATAGCGCTTTACCATATCAAATATCACGTAAGCTCTAGCATGCCCTAAATGACAATAATCATAAACTGTAACCCCGCACACATACATACTCACTTTTCCCTGCTCGCGAGGTACGAAAGTCTCTTTTCTCTTGGTTAATGTATTATATAACTTTAATGCCACTTTTTTCGTCCTCCTCCAAATCACTTTCCAGTTCCAATATCCTGTTCTCCATCAAACGCATTCTATTCTCCATTTGATTGAATGCTTCCGCTACCGGATCAGGTAATTCATTGTGATTTAAATCAATTTCTTCTTGCAAACGTTTACCATTCTGAATAACAATTCTGCCTGGTACACCAACGCAGGTACAATAATCAGCAACAGGCTTTAAAACAACTGAGCCAGCTCCAATTTTAGCATGATCCCCCACCGTAAAAGATCCTAATACTTTAGCACCTGCCCCCACCACAACATTATTACCAATAGTAGGATGCCGCTTCTTTTTCTCCTTTCCCGTTCCACCCAGGGTCACGCCTTGATACAGCGTTACATTATCACCTATTTCCGTTGTCTCCCCAATAACGACGCCCATACCATGATCGATAAAGAAATTATTTCCAATCGTAGCTCCGGGATGGATTTCAATTCCCGTAAAGAAACGGGCAATTTGAGAAATAAGACGTGGTAAAAGCGGCAGCTTCTTAATCCATAGCCAATGAGCAAGACGATAAGCAAGTATAGCATGCAATCCTGAATAGGTCAGTATCACTTCTATACGACTCTTTGCTGCCGGATCCCGTTCAAAAATCGTATCAATTTCACTTCTAATACTCATTATTCCATTCCCTCCCTTTTAATCCCTTTATTTTAAAGATAACAAAACAAAAATAAACCTTTCATCTTTGTGCCAAAGGCACAGAGACGAAAGGTTTTCCGCGGTTCCACTCTGCTTGAATCGCCACAAAACAGCGACAATTCCTCTCTCAGGCACTTTACTGGATGCCAACCCTTTAGGCCTACTCAGAAATTTTCAGCCCGCACAATTCATGGGCGCACTTCCCTTGCGCTTCCCATAAGCTGCTTTCACCCGGTGGCAGCTTTTCTCTTTCTGGCAGGGTGCTCGGTACTCTTCCCAATCATAATCGATTTACATATGTTTATTTGGTATCAATTATAACGAAATACGAAAGATATGTCAAATCTATCTTTCAGTGATATTTTTTTGATTTTAGTGCTCTATAATAAACTCATCTTCATCACTATACGGAACTTTCTTCTGTCCCAACAAGCTAATAATGATACCCGTGATTTTACCCCCAACAAAAGCAACCAACATGGTAACAATAATGCCGCCTAATTGAATGCCAAGATTTCCGGAAATAAAAATTGCCGTCAATCCACCTAAAATACCGGGCATACCATGAAGGTTATTAATACCACAAGTATCCGTCCCTTTTATTAACTGCTCCAGTTTAGGCGCAATTATACTATACCCAATGGTGCTAAGCGCACCTGCAGCAATTCCGATTAACATCGCATAGCCGGGAGAAGTGATATCACATGTTGAGCCAATTGCTACCCCACCTGCTAAAGCCGCATTAGCAATATCCTCAATTTCTATTTTGCCGCGAATAATTTTGGTAAAAATATAGGTCGCTAAAGTAGCACCGCAAAGTGCAAATACGGTATTAATCGCAGTAAGAACCACTCTCTCCGGCGCAGCAATGGCACTTGTAAAAGATGGCCAGAATAACCAAAGTGTCACACTACCTAATAAACTAAATTGATTACTGACCGCATTATTTTCACATTCCGGTTCATCCTTAAATTTTGTCAACGTATGTGCAACGACACCCAATCCAAAATAAGCACCAAATGCATGAATAACAACCGAACCACCTGTATCTAAAAAACCATTGAAAAAACCACTTTCCAATATTAACCATTCATTAAATATATATGTAGGTACAAATAACATCCCCATCAAAAGATATTGATCCATCTTAAGCCGTCCCAAAGGTGCGCCAATAGCAATTAATAAGCTGGCAGCAGCAAATTCTGCAAACAGAAAGGTATCAATATCAATGGTAGACATCGCAAAATGTTCGCCGCCAAAGCTTTTAATCATCATATACATCGGTATTGCAATACTCACAACAAGAAATGTTGCTGTAATTGAACTAAAACCATGCTTCCGTACAAAAACCATAAGGAAACCAAAACCTACTAATAACATAGCCAAAATGTGAATTGAACGATTGTATTTCAGTGTTTCAAAGATCGTCCCATATTCTGATGCCATTTCAGATGTATGGGTGCTCGCAGCATCAACCGTTGCAATTCCAGTTGCTACATTTTCATTAACCGCTGGAACAAAAGCAAGTGCAATACCTATTGTTGCTATTAAAAAAAATATCAATAAACCTTTACTTGATGTCGTACTTGTTTCTTGTTTAGTTACCAATTGAGACATCTTATTTCCCCCTTTTATTTAAACCATCATTGCCCCTTACCGTTCATGTCATTCTCCTTTGTATACCATTAACATCAGCCCTAAAATCTCAAATATTCTAGATTTTCTCATGATTTTAATCAATCATAGAATGATACCATGATCCAGGATATAAAAATCCGTATTAAAAATTCATACTGTTTCTCATTTTATAAATTGTCCATTCCCCATCCCCTTTCAAGCAGTAAAACTAGAGCATATCACAAAGGAGTCATCATTTTGGTAAACAACAATCTCTTATTAAAACATCAAAGTACGAAAAAAATATATATATGTAAAATTTTGTCCCGTTTTCCATGTTAACACGATTGGTTTAAAAATAAAAGAGGCCTCACTTTCTTTCATAATAAAAAAAATATTTTTTTGTAATAAATAATTTATTTTTATTTATTACAAAAGTACCCTATCTAAAACAATAAGAAAGGCCTGCATCATTGCAGGCCTTTCTTATTGTCTTTTATAACTTATCAGAATGCAACGTCCGATCCATTCGTTGCAATGCTTTTTCTCTCCCTAGAATACAAATCATTTCGGGCATATCAGGACCATGCATTTGTCCTGTCAATGCTACCCGTACAGGCATAAATACTTGTTTGCCTTTAAGTCCTGTTTCCTTGGTAATGGCTTTAAATATTTTCTTAATCGCAGGCGGTTCTAACATTTCTAATTCTTTTAACTTTTGCATAAATAAGCGTACAACCGTTGGTGCGGTTTCCTCTTGCATGATAACTTCAGCTTCCTCTGTTTCAAATCCAAATTCATCCGTAAAAAACAACTTGACTTCTTTAGGCAATTCCTTGAGACAACCAACACGTTCCCGCACTAAATCTACAATTCCTTTAAGCCAATTGAATTTTTTGTCTTCGATTTCTTCTGAATCTAAGAAACCTGCTTCTACTAAATGGGGCAGTGATAATCGAGTCACCCGATCCAAATCCGCTTCTCGCAAATAATGATTATTCATCCATTTAAGCTTATCAACATCAAATACAGCCGGATTTTTAGCCACACGCTCTAAACTAAATTGTTCAATCAACTGGTCTTTTGTTAATATTTCTTCTGTTCCTTCAGGAGACCAACCTAAAAGCGCTAGAAAATTAAAAATCGCTTCGGGTAAATATCCCTCTGTTTCGTATTTATCCACTGCTGTATGCCCATGACGCTTACTCAATTTAGTACGATCTTTACCAAGAATCATAGAAATATGGGCAAATTGCGGCAATGCAAAACCTAGCGCTTCATAAATCAGGATTTGCTTAGGTGTATTTGAAATATGATCTTCCCCTCGAATAACATGGGTCATTTTCATCAATGCATCATCAATCACAACCGCAAAATTATAAGCAGCCATACCATCAGATTTCATAATAATAAAATCACCGCCAATGGTACTGCTATCAAAAATCACATCTCCCCGTACCGAATCATGTATCACAATTTGCTTGTTTTCGGGTACCTTAAAACGAATAACCGGCTTACGTCCTTCTGCTTCCAGCTCCGCTTGCTGCTCTAATGTCAATTCCCGGCATCGCCCGCTATAACGCGGCATATCTTCTCCCCGTTCAAGACATGCGTTCCGTTCTGCTTCCAATTCTTCGGGTGAACAATAACATTTATAGGCATAGCCTTTATCAATTAACTCTTGGGCATATTGACGATATAGACCGATTCGCTCTGTTTGCCGGTAAGGTCCATAATCGCCCCCCATTTCTATTCCTTCGTCCCAAAGCATATCTAACCATTTCATCCCTTGAGGAATGGCTTTTTCGTATTCTTTAGTTGAACGCTGCAAATCAGTATCTTCAACTCGCAGAACGAATGTTCCACCATGATGTTTCGCATACAACCAGTTAAAAAGGGCTGTCCTCGCTCCCCCAATATGCAAATACCCGGTCGGACTAGGGGCAAAACGAACCCTTATTTGTTGTTCCATATTCCTTACCTCCTACATTTACTTTAAATTTATATAGCTTGTTATCTTCGCTACAAATTCTCATATCCCTTCTATTTTCTACCCAAATTAAGAACATTTATTAAATAAAAAACTCGCTAAAAGCTTAAGGCTCAAAACTAAAACCACAAAGCAAATCGTTGAAAATCTTTTGTCTTTTTTATTTTGCCTTCAGCCTTCAGCATCTTTTAATCTTTTTCTTCCCTCTATCCTTTAATCCTTTAATCCTTTAATTGTCAATTGTTTCTTCTCTCTTCTCTCTTCTCTCTTCTCTCTTCTCTCTTCTCTCTTCATTCCTCGTTATTCGTTCCTCGTTATTTAATCTTTTCCTACCTGCTGCCTACTGCTCCCTATTTACTTTAACACTTCCACTTGGACCTTGGCAATTCCTGACATAAGCATATTGAGACGTGATGCGGCTTCCTTGGATAAATCTAAAATTCTATTACCCACAAAAGGGCCCCGATCATTAACCTTAACAATAACAGCTTTACCATTTTTGACATTTGTCACCCTAAGTCGTGTTCCGAACGGTAAGGAACGATGGGCTGCAGTAAGCGCGTACTGGTTAAAAGCTTCTCCACTAGCTGTGCAACGTCCATGAAAACGATCACCATACCAACTGGCTTTACCACTAAATGCGTAAGCAACCTTTTTTAATGCTTCTAAATTTGTCTCTTGGCAAGGATTAACATCTAAAAAAGCCAAAGGATTTTTTGCCAATTCCGAGACACCCAATGCTGCTCTTATATTATTAACCCATACCCATGCTAATCCCTGCTGATAAGAATCATTTAAATCCGCTACGCCTTTGTCTACCGTAACAATCAAATGCTCTCCCATCCGAACAACGATTTCTTCTTCGATCTGAGCAGGCACGATCGTATCGTAAATTTCAGTATTTGTTAAAAGTGCAGCTAGACGCTCTGAGACAATCTCTGTCCGTTCTTTTACACTAAGCCCACTCGCCTCCGTACGCATTCGCATCACCAACTGGTTATTTACATAAATTTCTCCTACAGGATGACCTTCCATTTGAGTCATCTGTGTTATGACTTGTACAGTTGCTTGAGCTTGATCCATTAAAAACAAAAAACAAAGTAATAAGGAAATAAGGATCATACTTACTTTTCTTCTAATAACATGTATTCTTTTCATGGTATCCTCCTTCAATATGAAACGATAAACCGACATCACTCTATCAGTTAAAATGTCCGAGAATATCATGGATTATTCTATTCACCTCCCCCTCAGCGCGTGTATAATTATGGTTAATCTTCCAAAATAATAAAGAAGACAGCCAGCGGCTGTCTTCTTTATTATTCATGCTAAATTTTAAAAGAGCTTTTTAATGACACAATTCTATTGAATACCACTTTCTCTTTGGTTGTATATTTAGAATCGACATTAAAATAACCATGTCTGAAAAATTGAAACTTTTCCTGTGGGAGAACGTCTTTCATATTAGGCTCCACAAATCCTTGTATGACTTCTAACGAATTAGGATTAATATAATCTAGGAATGTTTTTCCTTCTTCCTGTTCTTCATCTAAAATCAAGGATTCATATAATCTTATCTCTGCAGGCCGCGCCTGTTTTGCATCTACCCAATGAATTGTACCCTTAACTTTTCTTCCTGTAAACCCTGTTCCACTTTTAGTTTCAGGATCATATGTGCAATGTAATTCTATCACATTTCCATCCTTATCTTTAATAACCTCATTACACTTAATAAAATAAGCATGTTTTAATCTAACTTCGTTTCCTAGGAATAATCTAAAATATTTTTTAGGCGGGTTTTCCATAAAATCTTCTTGATCAATATAAATTTCACGAGAAAATGGAATCTGACGATTACCCATCTCTGGGTTTTCTGGATTATTTTCTGCTTCTAACATCTCAACTTGATCCACAGGGTAGTTTGTTATCACAACTTTTAATGGTCTTAAAACAGCCATCGTCCTAGCAGCTTTTAATTTCAAATCTTCTCTAATAAAATGCTCCAACATTTGTACATCTACAATACTATCATTCTTAGCAACACCAATTTCTCTACAGAAGTTACGAATCGCCTCTGGCGTATAGCCTCTTCTTCTTAAACCTGAAATGGTTGGCATCCGCGGGTCATTCCATCCATCGACGTAATTTTCATCAACTAATTGCTTTAATTTCCTCTTACTCATTACCGTATTGGTTAAATTTAATCTCGCAAACTCTATCTGTTGCGGTTGCTTTTCCATTTCACATTCTCGAATAACCCAATCATATAATGGACGATGATCCTCAAATTCTAATGTACAAATCGAATGGGTAATTCCTTCAATCGCATCTTCAATTGGATGAGCAAAGTCATACATAGGATAAACACACCATTTATCCCCTGTATTATGGTGGGTTGCATGAGCAATACGGTAAATCACAGGATCTCTCATGTTCATATTAGGTGATGTCATATCAATTTTTGCTCTTAACACTTTCTCACCATCCGTAAATTCACCTTTACGCATACGCTCAAACAAATCTAAATTTTCTTCAATGGATCTATTTCTAAAAGGACTTTCTTCCCCTGGTTTTGTTAAGGTTCCTCTGTACGCTCTTATTTGCTCTGCTGTCAAGTCACATACATATGCTTTCCCTTTTTTAATTAATATTACAGCACGGTTAAACATTTTTTCAAAATACTCAGACGCAAAGAATAATTCCTCCCAATCAAAGCCTAACCATTTAACATCTTCTTTGATCGATTCAACATATTCTGTATCTTCTTTTATTGGATTGGTATCATCAAAGCGCAAGTTGGTTTTACCTTTAAATTCATCTGCCAGTTCAAAATTTAAAGTAATTGATTTTGCATGACCAATATGTAAATAACCATTTGGCTCTGGTGGAAAACGGGTAATGATTGTTTCGTGCTTTCCTGATTCTAGATCATTTATAACGATATTTTTAATGAAATTTGATGAGGTCTGCTTGTCACTCATTGCTATCCAACCTTTCTCCTTCATTGCATATTTAAGTATTTAAAATCATATACATTAGATTATCATAAAATACCAGTGATTTCTATATGTTTATTAACATATACAGTTTTTTTGTTTTTATTACATAAGCAAAGACCCTTCTATATACAACGCATTAAAGTTTTTACATTTAGAATGGCTCTGGCAACATGGGGACACACCACTCGTACCTCGCGGAATGTCCCCATCTTTCCTTCGCTTTTCCTGCAAACCTGTAATGTAAGTTATTTATTGCGCTACATATAGAACAAATATAATGCAAGACAAGGTTATACTGGAAGACAGCTTATCGCGTCGATGGTCTCAACTCTATTACATATCAACTCCCTGCTTCAAGCGTAGGATCTTTCTATATTGCACAAATTTCTTTAGCTTAGAAGATGGCTGGAAGCATAACCTTGTCTAAGCACAAACCTTCACACTAAACTTTAATTTTCTAATATTGAAAAATTCCTCCAAAAAACAGTTAGTTTATCAGGCTTATTTCAAGGAAACAGCAACAACCGCGAACCCCAAATCAGCATGATCATCCCCACTATTTTACCCCAGCCCAAAGCAGCTTTGGGCATGCCCCATAAGCCAAGCAACCCGATCATTACCGCCCCTAGAATCTGGCTGGATACGGTTAACGTATTAGTAGATGTAACGCCGATCTTTGGAATGAGAAAGGCAACACTTAAAATAACCCAAATACTTAATAACCCCCCTAAAAAAGCATACCAGGGAACCTGCATCATTTTTGACCAATTCCCTCGACCTAAACCCAAGCCAAATATGAGTACGCCTAATACAATTGTCCCTATTAAATGGGCAATGAATGTAGCTTCCAGCAGTCCCACAGCCTTGGCCAGAAGTGCATTAAAAGCACCCATCACAGCCATGGCAATACCTGATATACAACCCATAATGATAAAAATAAAGCTTGGCATATATTCACGCTCCTTTTTTCCTATATCTATTCAGGAAAAACGTGTTTATACCAAGCATTTTTTCATGTACCCCTTTATCTTTTTACTGAGGCAATCGCCTGAGCTGCAATACCTTCTTTCTGCCCTGTAAAGCCCAATCCCTCTGTCGTGGTTCCTTTTACATTAACATACGCCACTTCAATATCCAGAGCATGCGCAATATTCTCTTCCATCTCCTGACGGTAAGGTGCAATCTTAGGCATTTGAGCAATCACAATACTATCAATATTATTAATATGATATCCTTTTTGTTTGACACGCCCCGCTACATGAGCAAGCAAAACAAGGCTGGATATCCCTTTATATTTTGGATCGTGATCGGGAAAGTGTTGTCCAATATCCCCATCCCCAATTGCTCCCAAAATCGCATCAGCAACCGCATGGCAAAGGACATCGGCATCTGAGTGTCCCAGCAATCCCTTCTCGTAAGGAATGTCCACTCCCCCCAAAATCATTTTCCTGTTTTCTACCAAACGATGTACATCATATCCAATTCCTACTCGCATTCTTTCAGCCGCCTCCTTAAGATCATCTCTCCAATCATCATATCCCAAGGCGTTGTAATTTTAATGTTTTCCTCATTGCCATCAATCAAATAAACAGGGTATCCCGCTCTCTCTACTAAAGCCGCATCATCTGTCCCATAGAAATCTTCAGCATAAGCTTTTTCATAAGCATCCATCAAATAAGAGCAGGGAAATATTTGCGGCGTCTGAATCGCACGTAACTGTTCTCTAAGAAGGGTCTCCATCACCCTTTCTGCCTTATTAACACACTTGATGGTATCTTTAACAGGAATGGCTACGCCAACGCCTACATGATGCGTTTGAGCATACTGCAAAGCACGATGTAAAATATCTTCTTGAAAGAATGGACGAGCCCCATCATGAACAATAATCCAATCTGCTCCCATCCTGTTAGCTTTGATTAAACCTTGATATACAGAATCTTGTCGTTCCTTGCCCCCTGGAATGATATCAATCACTTTCTTATAGCCATATTTCCGAACCACTTCCTGCTGACAAAACTGTTGTTCTTCTGCTTGGGTCACAACAATAATCCCATCAACATCAGAGGCTTTCTCGAAACAGGCCAATGTATACGCCAGTACGGGCTTTCCCAACAAGGACAGATATTGCTTATTAATTTGTGTACCCATCCGCTTTCCCTGGCCTGCAGCAGGAATAATTGCAATTGTCTTCATAAGTCTATTCTTCTCCTTACTGTTGATATGAGATATCATGTTAATTTGTGATCGTCCGCAAAATAAGCAGGTAGCAACCAGTAGGTAGCAGGTAGATTTTAATTTGATATTTCCTGCTTCTTTTATCTTTTCCTACCTTCTACCTGCTACAGCCACCGAAGGGCGCGAGTTACCTGCCAAAGGCAGCCCAAGGCTGCCTTTACTTTTGTTTCGCAAAAATCATTCTACCTGCAGCCGTTTGTAACACACTAGTTACAATAACTGCAAGTGTCTCTCCCAGCGAACGTTTTCCCCCATCTACAACAATCATTGTCCCATCATCTAAATATGCAACACCCTGACCGTGCTCCTTACCTTCCTTAACAATCGTTACAATCATTTCTTCACCTGGCAGCACAACTGGTTTTACTGCATTAGCTAGCTCGTTAATGTTTAAAACCGTTACCCCCTGCAAGATGGCTACTTTATTTAGGTTATAATCGTTTGTAAATATTTTCCCATCCATCACTTTAGCCAAACGAATGAGCTTACTATCAACTTCGGCAATATCCTCAAAATCTTGTTCCCATATTTGAACGGGTATATCCAATTCACTCTGAATAATATTTAAAATATCCAAGCCCCTGCGACCCCGGTTGCGTCTCAATAAATCTGATGAGTCTGCAATATGACGCAACTCATCTAAAACAAAATTAGGAATAACTAATGTTCCTTCCACAAAGCCACTCTTGCAAATATCTGCAATCCGACCATCAATAATAACACTTGTATCCAAAATCTTTGCACCACTATCACTTTTGGAACTGCGTACTTCATTTGTGTTACGCCGTCCCCCAAACAAAGGAAAAGACCCAAAAAAATTTAATAATTCCTCCCTTTTTTGAATCGCTATATTCATTCCTAGATACCCTAAAAGCAAGCTGCTGATTACCGGCAAAAACCGTCCTACCAAGGGCAAACGGGAAAAAGGCAATGTTAAAAGATTAGCAATCACTAACCCAACAATACCCCCCACTGCACCAGCAACAATATCCTGAGTAGGTACCTTCCCTAAATCAACTTCAATCCAATTAATATAATGCTTAAGCCACCGAAAGAATGGATAAGATAAAAAATAAAATATGATTGCAAAAATAAGTGTACTAGAAACTCTAGTAATTAAACTAATTAATTCAGTAAACTCTACATGAATTAATCCAAAAAAGTAAGGTGCCCCATATTTGGCTATCTCATAACCGATAACCCCACCCATAATACTTAAAATCAATCGTCCAATCTTACGCCACATTTAATTCACCTCCTTTTACGTAATCATTCAAGATAAAGTCTATTATATGCTATGCATTATGAAATTTCCAATCTTTATAACAAAAAAACGCCAGAAATCTGGCGTGCTTAAGCAAAAACTCGTTCAATAATAGTCTCAGCCTGTTCCTTTTGTATGTCCTTAGCCAATACGATTTCACTTATCAAAATTTGTTTTGCGCTCTCTAACATTTTTCTCTCACCAGTTGATAATCCTTTTTCCTTATCCCTTAAACTTAAATTTCTTACCACCTCTGCAACTTCAAAAATATCCCCGCTTTTTATTTTATCCATATTGATACGATATCGACGATTCCAGTTAGTTGACATTTTTGTTTTATGTTCCTGGAGGATATTAAGTACCTTCTTTACCCCTTCATCATTAATGACTTGACGCAAACCAATATCTCCGGCATGATCCATAGGAATCAAAACTTTCATATTGTCAATAGGCAACCGCATAACATAGTAGTCATGCTTCTCTCCCATAATCTCTTTTTCTTCAATCGCTTCGATCACGCCAGCCCCATGAACAGGATAAACGACTTTATCTCCGATTGTAAACACCCATATCACCCCCATTTGCACAGGTACCTAATAACAGGATATCACAACCTATCTCAAATGTCAAAAAAATATTATTTTAACATAACTACATAAGTATTGTCAACAAGAATTATATTCTATTCCTTTATCTCATCATACATATCGTTCCATAGTAGCCTGTTCCTTCAATCGTTGCAATCCTTCCTTGATCGCCCGTGCTCGAACTTCTCCAATACCCTCTACATCATCTAGCGCTTCAATGGACGCATCAATAATTTTTTGTAAACTAGCAAAAGTCTTAACCACATTATCGATAACGGAAAGAGGCAACCGCGGAATTTTACGCAAGACTCGATATCCCCGAGGTTCAAGTGACATCTCTAATATATTCACAATACCAGGAAAACCAATTATGTTGGCTAATATATTAAGATCTAATAAACTTTCATCCGACAAGTTTGCTAATTGTTCTTTAATCTCAACTGCATGTAAATCCTCTTCATCCTGCCGATAATCACGAATAATTAACAGACTAATATCATATACGTTTTCTACCAATTCTTCCATCTGCATACTAATCAGGCGACCTTCTGTTCCTAATTCACTAATGTATTGCTCAATTTCCCGCTTCACACGCAAAACCATTTCTGCCCTTTGTATCGCCTTTACCACATCATACACCGTTACCATATCTTCAAATTCTAGGATTGTAAGATTCACAAGAACGCGGTCTAGTACTTTCTTATATTTTTCTAAAGTCTGTAATGCTTGATTGGCTTTCGCTAAAATAACATTAATATCCTGTAATATATATTTAAAATAACCATAATAAAGCGTAATAATATTACGACGTTGCGAAATAGAAATAACAAGCTCGTTCGTTTGCTTAGCAACGCGTTCTGCTGTACGATGACGAATACCCGTTTCTACTGAAGGGATCGTGGCATTAGGTACAAGGTGAGCATTTGCTCGCAAAATTTTCCTTGCATTATAACTTAAAATAATAGCACCATCCATTTTTGCTAATTCATAAAGATTAGCAGGTGTAAACTCAGCATCAATTTCAAATCCACCATTCACTAAATCAATCACTTGTTGAGAATCTCCCACAACAATCAATGCACCGGTTTTTGCCCGAAGCACACTCTCCAACCCTTCTCGCAAAGGCTTCCCAGGTGCTACAAGTTCTAATACTTTGATTAATCCTTCATCTAATGCCAATCATTTTACCTCCCATTATGTCAAAATATGCAAAGCTTCTTCTAAAGTCCCCACTGCTATTATTTCTATTGCTTTCCCGGTTAGTTCATGCATCAAATTTCCTTTTGGAATGATGCACTTTTTAAATCCCAGTTTTTCTGCTTCCTGTATGCGGCGCTGTGCTTGACTGATACTTCTCACCTCTCCGGTTAAACCCACTTCTCCCATAACCACTAAGTCGTTTGGTATGCAGCGGTTCCTAAAACTAGAAGCAATAGCAAGCGCAATCCCTAGATCAGCAGCAGGTTCATCCACTCGAATCCCGCCTACGGCACTGACATAAGCATCTTGATTCTGCAAACGCAATCCAATTTTCTTCTCTAATACTGCCATAATTAGACAAACGCGATTATACTCTACCCCGGTTGTCATTCTTCTGGGAGAAGGAAAAGTAGATTGGCTCACAAGTGCCTGTATTTCCACTAAAACAGGCCTTGTTCCTTCTAACCCGCCTACAACTGCCGATCCCGGTACCGGGTCTAAATGTGAAGAAAGGAAAAGTTCAGAAGGGTTAAGGACTTCCCGCAGTCCATCTTCATGCATTTCAAATATCCCAATTTCATTCGTAGAACCGAATCTATTTTTCACACCACGCAATATACGAAATGACTGATGGAGATCACCTTCAAAATACAAAACACTATCAACCATATGTTCTAGAACCCTTGGCCCTGCAAGCATGCCTTCCTTGGTAACATGCCCCACAATAAAAATAGGAATATCGTGATTCTTAGCAATCCCCATCAAATGTGCTGTACATTCCCGTACTTGTCCCACACTTCCAGGAGCAGAAGACAGCCCGGGATCAAAAATCGTTTGAATTGAATCTATGACAACGAGTTCAGGATGGTCACGAAGAATAAATGTTTTAATTTGACTGATGTCCGTTGCTGAAAACACAAACATGTTATCGCTCATAGTACCTAAACGATCCGCTCGTATCTTAATCTGCTGCGGTGATTCTTCCCCTGAAACATAAAGAACCTGACCATGATGGCGACTGACTAAACGCGCCACCTGCAACAAAAGCGTTGATTTACCAATGCCTGGATCTCCTCCTATTAACACTAAAGAGCCTGGCACAATCCCCCCTCCCAGTACACGATCCAATTCTCCTATACCTGTAGATTTCTTCTCATATTCGTTTCTAACAATATCTACAATAGGCTGAGGCCGATCTGACATCACACGGTTTTCCTTATCTTGATGAACATTCTGTTTTTGATTTTCTTCTACAAGCGTATTCCACTGGCCGCATTCCGGGCAGCGTCCCAACCATTTCGGCGAAACATAACCACAATCCTGACATAAAAATAACGTTTTACCTTTTGCCAACTTTTACACCGTTCCTTCTTTATAATCTCAAGGTTTATGTCACTTTGCTTAATCTTTCTTATCATTTTAGCACGGATACCTTTTTTTAACAACAAGAGACGTCTAGTCATTATACACCATAAATTGGTCATACAACATGGGCACATTCTACTAGCACCTTACAAGATGTCCCTGGTGTTGAATTGCTTTTCCTGCAAACACAGCTGCAATTTTTTTGTTGTATTATATATAGATGCCTTATAACTGTTCTTTAATCTTTTCCCACTTACCACTTACCGTTCGCTTCTTACCTCAAGACAGCAATTGCTATTTTGCTTCATAAGTCTAATGATGAAAAACCAATTTACTTTCTTCTACACTTACAACCACTTTATCCCCTTCTTTAAATTCTTTTTCAAGCATCTTTTCTGCCAGAGGGTCTTCTACCTTCCGTTGTATCGTACGACGTAACGGTCTTGCCCCATATTGTTGATCAAATCCTTCATTGACTAATAGCGCCTTTGCTACATCTGTTACTTCCAACGTGATGTTAAAGTCATCCAACCGCTTTTGTACATCTTTCAGCATGAGATGCACGATGTCTTTGATATGTTCTTTTCTTAGTGCATGGAACACAATCATTTCATCAATTCGATTGAAAAACTCAGGACGCAGCACCTGCTTTAACTCTCCAATCACTCGAGATTTCATATCTTCATAGGAAGTCTCATTTTTAACACTAGCACCAAATCCCAAACCTTTTTCCTGGTTAATTAAACGCGCCCCAATATTAGAAGTCATTATAACAAGGGTATTCCGAAAATCTACTGTCCTACCTGTTGCATCTGTCAACCGCCCATCTTCCAATACCTGTAACAAAATATTAAACACTTCCGGATTCGCTTTTTCAATTTCATCCAACAATACAACAGAATAAGGCTTGCGTCGTACAGCCTCTGTAAGCTGCCCGCCTTCATCGTATCCTACATACCCCGGAGGAGATCCAACCAAACGTGAAACAGCATGCCGCTCCATATATTCGGACATATCAATACGCACAATAGCATCTTCATCACCAAAAAGCGTATCAGCCAAAGCCCGTGCCAATTCTGTTTTTCCAACCCCTGTGGGACCTAAGAAAATAAAGGACCCAATAGGCCGCTTCGGATCTTTCAGCCCCGCCCTAGCACGCCTAACAGCACGAGAAACAGTCCTCACAGCCTCCTCCTGGCCAATAATCCGTTCATGAAGCACACTTTCTAATTTCAATAGACGTTCTACTTCTCCCTCATTTAACTTATTAACAGGAATACCTGTCCAACTTGCAACAACTTGTGCAATATCTTCAGCGGTTACAGCTGTACTTTTAGAGCCTGATTCTTCTTTCCAATTGCTCCGTTGTTCCTCTAATTGTTTCTTAAGTGATTGTTCTTTATCGCGTAGTTCTGCTGCTTTTTCAAATTCCTGATTCTCAATAGCTGCTTCTTTTTCCTTTAAGGTTCTAACCAGTTCTTCTTCCAGATTTTTCAGATCAGGTGGCGCAACAAAGGTTTTTAATCTTACCTTTGACGCAGCTTCATCAATCAAATCGATTGCTTTATCCGGCAAATAGCGCTCCGTAATATATCGGTGTGAAAGTCGTACCGCTGCTTTAATAGCTTCATCCGTAATCTGAACACGATGATGTGCTTCGTATTTATCGCGCAATCCTTTAAGAATCTGAGTTGCTTCCTCCTGGGTAGGCTCACCGACTGTAATTGGCTGAAAGCGTCTTTCAAGGGCAGCATCCTTTTCAATATGTTTGCGATATTCATCCAATGTTGTTGCTCCCACAGCCTGCAATTCCCCTCGAGCCAATGCGGGTTTCAAAATATTAGAGGCATCAATAGCGCCTTCGGCTGCACCCGCACCAATAATAGTGTGCAATTCATCAATAAAGAGAATGATATTATGTGCCTCACGAATTTCATCCATTACTTTTTTTAGACGATCTTCAAATTCCCCTCTATATTTTGCACCCGCTACAAGGGACGCTAAATCCAATGCAACCACACGTTTGTCCTTAATCGTTTCTGGTACTTCGCCTTCAACAATACGCTGTGCCAACCCTTCAGCAATAGCTGTTTTCCCTACACCTGGCTCTCCTATTAAACACGGATTATTTTTACTGCGACGACTTAAGACTTGGATAATACGTTCAATTTCTTTTGCCCGCCCAATAACAGGATCCAATTGACCCATCTTAGCCATTGTTGTCAAATCTCGTCCAAATTTATCCAATATCTCTGTTTTGTGGTTTTCATCGCTCTTATGAGTACGGTTACTTCGTGCCCCTGATAAGAGTTCCATCGTTTGTTGCCGTGCCTTCTGAAGATTAACACCTAAATTATTTAATACATGAGCAGCTACCCCTTCACCTTCCCTAATCAATCCTAAAAGAAGATGTTCCGTTCCAATGTAATTATGATTGAGTTGCCGTGCTTCTTCAAATGCCAGTTCTAAAACTCTTTTGGCACGTGGCGTAAAAGTTAATTCTACAGCATCAATATGATTACCCCGTCCAATTGTTTTTTCCACTTCTGTACGAACCGTATCTAATTCAATACCTAAATTTTCTAATACTTTTGAGGCAACACCGCCTTGTTCACGAATAAGTCCTAAAAGTAGATGTTCCGTTCCAATAAAGTTATAATTTAAAGCAATGGTTTCTTCTTGGGCATAAATAACAACCCGTCTTGCCCGCTCTGTAAATTTACTGAACATTTTATCCCTCCTTAGTTTCTTTATTTATTTTATCTTTAGTTTCATTTCCAATCGCTGTCATGGTATGATCATAAACATTAGAAAGTTTGTTTCGAATTAATTCTGCCCGCTTGATATCGCGTTCTTCCTCATCTAACTCGGTATTATTAATTCGCTGTAAATAAGCGGGTTGAATATATACTAATAATTGATTAAAAATACCATTTGAAATCTTAGGAATAACACCCAGATCTACCCCTAAGCGAACATCAGATAACAATTTTACAGCCTCACCGCTAGATATAATCCGTGCTTGTGTCAAAACACCATATGCACGCCATATTCTATCTATAAGTTTCATTCTATTCTTACTATAAAGCAGCGTCCTCACCGCTCGCTCACGTTCAACAACTTTCTGAGCAATCCCTTTAAGAGATTGAATAATATCTGCTTCAGATTTTCCCAATGTCAATTGATTGGAAACCTGATACATATTCCCCTGTGATTCTGTTCCTTCTCCATATAGTCCTCTCACTGTAATTCCATATTGAGAAAGAGAAGATAAAATTTTTCCTGTTTGCCCTGTCATAGAAAGTGCTGGTAAATGGAGCATCACAGAAGCTCTCATGCCGGTACCAACATTAGTAGGACAAACCGTCAAAAATCCATATTTCTCTGTAAAGGCAATATCCAACTCTTTTCCTAAAGCATCATCCACATGACTGCATAATTCCCATGCATTCTCTAATTGCAGTCCAGAAAACAAACATTGAATTCGCAAATGGTCTTCCTCGTTAATCATAATGCTGATTTTCTCATCCTTAAGCATTAGAATCACTTTATTTTTTAATCCAGAATTTATAAATTGGGGACTGATAATATGCCTCTCTACTAATACTTGTCGATCTAAATCACTCATTTCTTCTAAAGAAACCCACATCAATTTCTCAAGTACTGGATCAGAACTATGCTTTAAAGCATTCTGTATTATTTCCACAACCCTTTTTGCCTGTTCAGCAGAAATTCGATGCGGAAAAGGATATTTTTCCAGGTTTCTTGCAAGACGAATTCGGCTGCTAACTACAATATCTGCTTCTGGACCAAACCCTTCCATCCATTTACTAATCTCCTGATGATCTGACATTTATACCCCCGCTTTCAATCCAATTTCTTTTCAAGTTCTTTTATTTCATCTCTTAAAGATGCAGCTTCTTCATAAGCTTCCTCTTTAACCTTTTTCTCAAGTTCTTTACGCAACGTCTGAATTTTACGACGAATTTTTATCTTTTCATCTGCCCTGAGCGCAATTTTACCTGAATGGACCGCACTCCCTTGAATACGTCTAAGCATTAACTCAATCTGTTCACCAAATGTTTTATAACACTCGCTACAACCTAATCGTCCTGCTTGAGATAATTCATTATACGTTAACCCGCACAAATTACATTTTAGATCCGATAAGCTATTAAGCTCCGTATCTTTAAGCGGCTGATCCATATTAAGGAAGCTGGATATAAACCCTTCTAGCATCTGTGAACCAAAATATCCCTTCTGAGCAGCACAAACTTCACATAAATGAACTTCCTCTTTATTCCCATTTTTTATTTTAGCCAAATGAATTGTAGCTGTTCTTTTTCCACATTCTTGACATTCCATCTATACCACCTCCGTTCTATTTCTCTTTCCCATTTTGATCATTTTGAAAAGAAGGTTGCATAATGACTAAGAGCAACGCTTTTAATAAACTAGCCCGCAAATACGTTTCTCCAAACATACAAGCATTTAATATATCTTGACTCACCGCTTTTTGTAATAATTTTGCTTCACGTAATGTAATAAGGTTTCGTTCTACCAATCGATGTACAAGCGCACTGGCATGATCTTGAGATATCGCTTCACCGATTCCTTGCTCTAAAATCATGCTCATATCTTCTGGTCGATGCAAATGAAGTTTAGTAATACGGATATACCCACCACCTCCACGGCGACTTTCGATAATATACCCTCTTTCTATAGAAAATCGAGTTTGAAGAACATAATTAATCTGAGAAGGAACACAGGCAAAATGATTGGCTAATTCCTTCCTTTGAATTTCTATTTCATCTGTTTCCTCTAACAACTTTTTTAAATAAGATTCAATAAGCTCTACCAGATTTGCCATTTCGTTTCCTGACCTTTCCTGTCTTTTTGACCATTACTGACCTTTACTCTATTATGTAAATTTAATAACAAAAAATCAACATCTATATTCGGCTATAAATCAGGAATATTGCAAGTTATCTCTTTAAATATACCATTACCTTATCTTTTCTAACAATTATAAAATTGAAGCATAGGTTAAAAGCTTAAGGTCAAAAGCTAAATACAAAAATAAACACATTTAATATACACTCGTGGTAACCATTGTTTGCTACATGCTAACGCTCTCAAATACTGTAAACATTGTATTTTTTTCGCAAGTTATTATTCCCAAAAGGATTTTTGTCATTCATGAAGAATATACTATAAGATATAAATCTTCTCTGCCCATGCAATGAAGGGATGTGAAGGACTTGGACGAAATAATCATCAAAATACGAAATGAATGGGATATTGTCGCTGCTCGACAAGAAGGAAGACAATTAGCAAAAGAACTGGGGTTTGGCGAGGTGGATCAAGCTCGTATTGCTACCTCTATCTCCGAACTTGCCCGTAATATCATCCTTTATGCAGGAGAAGGAGAAATTATTCTTCAAACGATTCAAAACAACACAAAAGAAGGGATTAAGGTGCGCGCTATCGATCATGGTCCCGGTATTAAAGATATTACCTTAGCTTTATCTGACGGGTATACAACTTCTAACGGATTAGGTTCTGGACTTCCTGGCGTTAAACGGCTCATGGATGAATTTTCCATTGCTTCAAAAGTTGGCGAAGGCACAATCGTGGAGACAAGGAAGTGGAAAAGATGAAATATGGTATTTGTCAAAAAGCTAAAAATAATGGCATTTATAATGGTGACAGTTATTTGCTTTTAGAAAAGGAACTTGAAGACTTAGTGGTTATTGCGGATGGACTGGGAAGCGGCGAACTGGCTTTCAATGCCTCCCAAAAGGCGATGGAGGTTGTACGTACTTATCAAAGTATTCCCCTTCAGGAAATTATCTTCAATTGCCATAATGGCTTAAAAGGAACACGGGGTGCTGTAATGAGTCTTTGCCGCATTACTAAAAGCCAGAATCGTTTATCTTATATTGGCATTGGAAATATTACGCTGCAAATAATCGAAACGGATAAAATTGTTCGCCCTCCATCTATGTGGGGAATGGTTGGACATGTATTAACACGATTTAAAACCTTCGACCTTTCCTACAAAAAAGGAGATTGGGCAGCTTTTTATTCAGACAGTATCCGACCAGACTTTGATTTCCGCCCTTATATTACTCAATTTGGTGACCCTCAATCTGTTGCAGAGGCTGTGTTGAGTGACCTAACACCCGTAAAAGATGATTTTACATTAATCATGATAAATTTCTAAAATAAATGTTTAAACAAATTGGATAAGGGGTACATATACATTACAACCAATTTCCCTATTATCCCATCATCCTTTTTAAAACATTGGCTACCCGCCAATGTTTTTGTCTTATCTCTCTTAAAAAACACAAAAAGAGCATCCTGTAAATGCTCTTCTTCCACTAAAACATTACCTCTAAATAATTATTAGGCTACACCATTTAACGATCTATTTCCTCAATCATTTTTTCTAAACGAGCCAAACCCCGCTCTAAATTTAGAGCCGTTTTAATATCACCTAAAGTAATACCCAATTCTACTAGCGTAATAGCAAGGGCAGGTTTCATTCCAGTGATTACCACTCTTGCACCTAGTAATCTTGCCATCTTAGTCACATCGGCAATACTTTTAGCAATAAAACTATCAATAATATCAACTGAAGTTAAATCTATTATAATACCGCGAATATCCTCTTCACGAATACGTTCTAACAAATTATCCTGGAATTCCATAACCGTACGATCATCTACTTCAAACTGAATAGAAGCAATTAAACAGTTCTTAATTTTGAGAATGGGTATTTTCATTTTGTTATCCTCCTAAACCATTTCATTTCTTATCCCTTAGCATCATCTTCTCGAATAATTTTCAATCCCTTCATAGAAAGCGCCAAATTGATTCCATTCTTTAAATTCCCCTGTGTTTTAATATCACCTAAATCCACACCTAACTCAACAATCGTATTCGCGATCTCTGGCCGAATTCCGACTAAAATACATTTTGTCCCCAAAAGGCGTGCCGCTTGTACCGTCTTAATGATGTGGTGAGCAACAACCGTATCGACGATTGGAACACCCGTTATATCAATGATCACAAATTCAGCTTCATATGATAAGACTGCCTCTAATACATTTTCCATAATCTGCTTTGCACGAGTCGTATCGATTGTACCAATAAGCGGTAAAATAAGTATATCATCAAAAATAGGTACGACAGGAACAGACAATTCCCTAAGGGCATGTTTTTGAGATCGAATAATATCCTCTCTTATTTCCATAAAGACTTTTCCCATATACTTGATAATCTCATCAAATACATCTGATAAAACAGAAAGTGCATCCATTAAAAGGGAAGGATTTTCCTTCATTTCACCTTGTAACTTAACCCAAATCACTTTTTTGATTTGTAGCGTATCAAAAACCAAATGCCGTAAATAGTAACCCTCAGATGCTTTTTTTTGACAAAAGGGCATGAATAAAGAAGACAAATGATCATCATTAATTTTATCTTCTGATTGCTTCTCTAAAAGAATACGCAGACTCTCCAGAAATTGCTTGATTTCCAGCTTTTCTATTGCCGGATTCATAAAAACATCACTTTTTTTCCGTTGTACATTTAATTCTTCAACTACAGTTTGCAAAATATCTTCCATATCATTTTTCAGAAGGTTATTAATTGCTCGTTTACCCATAATGTTCCTCCTTGTTCATTTCTCTTATAAGGTTTTTCCCGCCTCTATCTTCTCGATAATCTGTTCTAATGAACAGAAAACAGACAACCCTTCCAAACTAAATCCAATATCAACCATTGCTCTTGCGAGAACGGGACTTACACCAACCAGAACCACTTTAATACCTAAAAGTTTTAAACCTTGAACGGTCTTTCGCAACATATCCGCTGCTGTTAAATCAATTTTAGTTGTACCCGTTATATCCAAAATGATTGTTGTTATCTTCATCTTTTGACTTTCACGTAATAATTTTTCTTTAATAATGTTACCTCGTTCATCATCAATTGTTCCTGTTAAGGTAACCAACCCAATGGTATCCTTTAGCTTGACTAAAGGTGTTGACAATTCATATTCAAGCTGAACAATTTTCTTTTCTTTGGAATAAAGCATTTCCTGAAGCGCTAATGCTTTATTACTTAATTCAGATATAATACTTCCCACTGATGACATATATTGTGCGCTAGGACGAGCTTTTTCAGGAGAAATAGTTGGAAAAGTAATAAAATAATTCCATAATTTATCGGAATCCACACCTATTTTTTCTGCTAACGCTTTTATAGCATTATAATCTAAATTATCCGACCGAATACTGGATACCAAATAGGCAATTTTTTCTCCCCTTAAGAAAATGGGAGAAGCCATCACTCGAATACCAGCTTCACAAGTAAAGACATAATAACCTTTTTTCAGATAATCATCTTCATTCACCAAAGCTGAAGTTGATTTGCGACATCTCTTCAAACCCTCTTCTGTACTTCGAAAAAGTTTGCAATAATCACACAAACCTGAAAGCTGTGTAATAGGCCTTCCGTCTAAACCTTCTATAATGGTCACACTACCTAATAATTTCGAAAAATTATTTTGGAGCTGTTCTAGTAAATTGATATCAACTAAATCTTCTAACCGCTTCATTCTAATCCCCCAATTTTCCCATCTTAGGCATATGAAAGAAAATAACAAGTCAAAGATACGACGGATATTTTGTGTCAGACAAAGAAACAGGTTCCGTTGATAGT
>DAOUPZ010000002.1 GCA_030625885.1 Clostridia bacterium | reverse complement strand
TGCCACTTCCGATAAATTAACTTTTTCTAACCTAACTTTATTGTCTTCTATTACTTGGTCACCCGGCAAACTCATCCATCCAGCAAACGGTGCTTGATAAGTCACCGTATCTAATGACAATTTGCTCGCATCATACCCGATGCTCAGCTTGATCCCTGTCAAAGCCATTCCTAGATCATTAAACTTAACATCCACATCAAAACTATCCCCTACATTAATATCGGTTATACCATCTGTTAATGCTAAATCAATACCTGGACTTTCTACCGCTAATGCAGAAGGCATATTAGGTATATATATCGTTAGCATCATTAGTACCAATAATAACGCTGTATACTTTTTCATTTTTACACCTCTCTTTTATATATAATTCCTTAATATATCCCATTTTTATGGATATATTCCAATATTATCTATGATATGTTAAAACATAAAATAAGTGCTAACCTTACAGAAGCTCCTGCTGTAAGGTTAGCTGGTTATTTTTAATTTTAATAGACAGTGTTTTATTCGATTGAAATCACCATAAATTCTGCTGCTTCTTCGTGGTGCGTGGTCATGTCATAAACCGCAATGATATTGGTAATATCATAGAACTCAACTTGCCCGCTCATATCTACATCATAGTCAAGATCATATTCCGCTTCAGTCGATAAAATATTATATTTGGAAATAACATTCGTGATGTCATAGAAATCAATTGCCTGGTCGTTATTGACATCGCCTCTTACTAATTCGATGACATTCGGAAGTGCTACATCAGCGTCGCTAATCGTTATAGGTTCAATATTCAGGAGATATCCCGATTTATAGAAGCCTAATTGATAATCACCGGATTGTGGAATCATGACGCTAAATGCACCCGTTGTATTTGTTGTATCTAAGACCGCACTATCTATCACATATTTTCCACTGGCTTCGTCATAATGATACAATGCAACGTCAATACCATCGGACGTATCATTAACCATATTAACACTCACTGTGCCATCAACCTGATACCCTTCTACAGCGATATCATCTTTAACCTCAAACAAACCTGCAGCAATCACGATATCCTCTAATTTAACATTATCATACTCAGTCACTTCAATAATATACTCACCTAATTGCAACCCTGCCGGCAAGTCAATCTCAATCGTATCGTCGTTTACCGTAATCGCTACAATATCAAAACCCGGTACTTCGGTTACAGGCGGCGTATTCGGTACTGGATTGGGCATCATAACCCGAACATCCAACGTGTCCCCTGCAGCCCATGCATCTTGCTGCGGTGAATTATCTGTTAGGAACAGGGGTGATACAGCCGCGTAACCCTCTTCAACATAAGCCGGATCAAAGGCTAAAGGTGCCGGACCATTAACCTGCTCATCCCCAAACCTAAACTCAACATCCTCTTCGATCCACTTGTAATCACCATAACCTGTTACATCTACTTCTAGCCATGCTTCATACCAATCTTGAACTAATGCAGCCGCTTCTGCAGCTGTAAAGTAATATTGTATCGTTTCATCATCTACTATCATCGGATTAAAGTATTGTTGAGAAATACCTGTATCATCAGATTCCAATGTCATCTTGATATCTGCAGCAGAGAATTGGTTGAAATTAATCCCTTTAAATTCGAGATAATATCCCTCTGCTTCATTACCAAAGATACCGCCTTTAATGACAACCGGCTCATCCGTGACATCAATCCCTAGATAATCCTGATTTCTAACAGGTATTGTCGAATCAATTTCTATGTCATAGTAGTCCGGATCAATATTATAGGTTCCGAATTCGGCATGAATCCATTTCCAATCATCATTTCCGGTTGTATCCGTTACGATTGTTACTGTCTCTGCCGTTAAAACAGTCGTTTCAGTATCATTATCAACGATTCTAACGGATAATGTTTGATCCGTCTGAAGCTGACCTAAATTCTCACCTTCCATATCAATCGTAAAACCAGATCCACTTGGAGTAATGGCCCATGGTCTCACATCACCAAATACAAACGGATCGGATGTAAATTCAATAGATTGAACAGCTGGCAATATTTCTACCGTTGTATTTGAAGCTGTATCATAAATTCTAACCGTATAGGTCCCTGCAGGAATTCCTGTTACACTAACCGCTTGCAATTCAGCTTCAAGGAAATCCAGATCATCAATATCAACATTGCCTTCTGCAACATCTGTCGTTGCAACCACCATATTTCCTGAAACAAGTTCAACAACCGGGTCAACCAATTGATGTACCAATGATCCTTCTAACCCTAAGTGTAAAGAAATAACACCTAGAGGCATCAATTGCGGCTCAAGTTCATAGAAAACAGGATGATCATTGTTGATAACTTCAAATTCACACCAGTCTACCTCATCCCCGGTACTGATTTCTTGAACACATACTTCGTATTCACCGACTCTTAACCCTGCCGGCACTTGTATGAGCTGTTTGGTAAGATCATTCGGGTCTTGAATCAATATTGTACTGGTTTCTTCATCTGTCGTCTCATTATAAATAAAAGCGATTAATTCCGTTAATGGGGATTCATACCCAACAGCTTCCATTGCAATATCAAATGATGGTGCCGCCCAGGTTGTATCTGTCAGTACTTCTGCTACATCATTAATACCGAATATTTGAACAGAAGGCTGTACAGCGTCTCCATCAACCGTAAAATGCAGATCACTTGCTTGATAGTTAATGGCTGCTGCATTTGAATCACTTAATTTAACCAGCACATGACTCCCTTCAGCAGGCATCGTCTTGGGCGTGCTATAAGGATCAGTATCGAAAATAGCTGCCATATTTCCAGCCTGGAGGGCTTTAAAGGTAATCTTGCCTAAACTTGCACCTTCAGAGTCTACATCAACCCCTAGAGTGGAGCCAATAAGACAGTTTGCAAACTCCACTGCACCCCATCCCTCAACATTATTAACCTCAAAACCATTAACTAAATTGTTATCGTCCATGGTTTGCCCTGTAAAAACATTTCCCGGCGTCACAGCTGTTGTACCGCCAACTCCGTCCGGTGATACAAGTTCTAATAGAGTCGAATCATAATAGAGTCCTATTGAAAAACCGTATAAATCCGTTGCATTAGCGATATCCAATTCAACATCAAATGTATCCCCCTGTGAAATATCATTAGGAACAATTGCATTAATCGTCGTTATTGTATCTTCTGCATAACCTGTTTGAATAGACAACCCGCCAACTGCTGACATGACAACAAAAACAACCGCCATAAGTAAAGAAATTCTTTTAAAACACTTCTTTTGTCTCAAAAAATCCATCTCCTTTCTCTTTGCTTCCTTTTCTCACTCATCATCATTAAACAATTGCTCATTTTATTCCTTATTTAACCGCTATAAGAATATAAACCCATTTACAGTTTATATTTTTCTTAATACCCATAGCAGAACCTATAAAACAACTAGCTTATGGTTTTTTAGATAAATATCAGATACCTCCTCCCAATTTTATCTTTAATTTCAATTTTTTATCCTTCAAATTGTTTAGCCTATAAAATATATTCAAAAATTAGACAAAAATGATATTATTATTTCTATATCACATGCAACTTTTCCTGCTTTATTTTGTTATTTTTTTCTGTTAGAGGCTAAATTTTCAATTTTAATCCTTTTCTTCGTTCATTGAAAGTGGAAAGTTGGTGAGTTGGAAAGTTGGAAGTTGGAAGTGAAAAATTGGATATATCAAGTAAGGACACTTAACCCATTATAAATAGTTTAAACGAATTTACTTGAACTGTCTTTCACCCTTTTGGGTGACTTTTGGAAAAACAGCTGCGCTGTTTTTCCAATGGACAATGCACAATTAAGGGATTAAAGATATATAAAAAAATGGATAGAGAATTAAAATTCTCTATCCATTTTAAGTTAAGATTGTCACAGTATTGTATTTATTTCATTTTAAAAATCATCAGGATCTATAATGATAATATATTCTGCATAATCAACCCCAACCCCACCACTATTATAGACATTTACAATATCTCCAGAAACTACATTTTCTACTAATTCTGCTTCGTCAGGGCCATTGCTGATATCAATGATAATGGTATCGCTATCTACATAGCGACTCATTCCATCATCCAGTGTAAATATTTGGCCATTTACTTCATCTACTTCACCCATGTTCATTTGCATAACACTTTCAATGACATCAAGTTCACCATCATATAGCGTGTATTTTACCAATCTCTTTCGTAGTTGGCTGCGGGCCATGCTAATATCATCATTAGATATATAAACGCCCTGAGCATCCCGAATTTCCGCATCATCCGCATTATAATCTATACATTCCCCATCTTCCGTAAATAAGGTGATGTACAAATCGCCACCACTGCCCGCATAAACATCGCTAACAACAGCATATTTATCCGCCATTAACGAACAATCCGATTCCAAGACAATGAACACTTCCGCATCGAAGCTATTGTGTTTTGTAAGCACAATGCTTTTGAAAATACCAACATCATCAGCTACATCTACCCAATCAATGTAATTCCATTTATCCCAATCACATTGGAAAATTTTTGTATCTTCAGTAATGTTATACAGACCCATACGGTTATGATCCTTATCGATTTCCATCATATTATTATGAACATTTACATCAGAGTTCATGGCAACTGGATCCGAATTGTCACAACCCATCATTACCAATACGTTTAGTTCTCTTAGTACGCCCTCACTACTTAATTTAACTTCGACAAAGTCATTCATTATCGTATTGTTTAATTCATCAATAACATTCATATTGTCATTGAAGTCAATCATGTTATAATCATATAACCCATTATCGTTGATAAGATCATCTAAATCAGCGGCATCTTCCACATCACAAACATATTTAATGGTATCCCCTAAATTCGTAAAAATTTTAAAACTTACTTCATCATCAAATGCATCATAATTGACCGATTCAACCATGCCGTAAATTGGCAGGCCTATTAACGTATTATCATCGTTTACTGTAACAGAGAAAGCCACTTCAATTGTATCCGTTCCATTGCTAACATTCACAGATACGGTTGTATGCCCTGCTGCTTGCGGTATGATCTGCAGGCTATTACTATCTAATGTTACATCAACTATACCCGAGTTATCCGATACCGGTTCACTTAATATCAATTGATTTTCAGCATCCTCTCTTGCCAGCTGAGTTACAGGAATTGTCTGTACACCATCATTTAAGTCCATCACTACATCTTGTGAAATATCAGTTAGCAAATCTGCAACCGGCACTGCAATACCCTCATAGGTAAAATCATCATCTGCATCATCCGGATCACAGATCACGATATATTCCGCATAATCGGAAGTAGCAGCATCTATACACAAAATCATAATATCACTAAGTTCAGATACATCTGAAACTAATTTTGCATAATCTACGCCATCACTAATATCAAAGATAACGGTATCATCATCCATATACGCCCGATCTAGATTCGGATCTAAAACAGGGAAACCCTTATATGTATCTGCAATGACATCAGCAAAACGGTTCAGACCCACAATATTGCCGTCAATCCTGTCTACATTACCAATTGCAGCCGGCATAAGGCACTTCATTTCATCAAGGTCACCATCATCCAGCGTATACCATACCAGCTCTTTACGTAAGGAACTCCGGAGCACATCAACCGTTTCCCCATATATATACTCATTCATAATATTGTGAATGATAGTATCTTCGGCATTGTAATCTACACATTCACCATCTTCTGTAAATAATGTGATGTAAGCGTCCCCGTCAGCACCGGCATAAACATCACTGACAACCGCATATTTATCGCCGCAAATTGCACCACCGCTTTCCAAGATAATTATGGCTTTAGCAACTGAACCATCCTGAGTTGTTAATACAATGCTGCGCATAATATCAATATCATCGCCAATTTCTGACCAATTCAGATAATCCCAGTTACCATCCTGCGATAAAGCAAAGAATTGCGTTACTTCATTTACAGAGTATTTCCCAACACGGTTGTTATCTTTATCCGTATTAATAAACACAGGAATATCCATAACATTTGGATCAAGTAGTACAGGAGGTACGAGAGCCAATAAATTTGGATCCATCGCTGCTAAAACTTCTACTGAATCCAATTCACCATATTCATCTAACTTAATTGTTACAAAGTCCCCTACAATTGTATTCTGCAGTACCTCTGCAACTTCACCTTCAAGGTTAAAATCACAATTAAACATATGAAAACCATCACTATCAATCAGATCATATAAATCATTAGCATCTTCCACATCAACGACATAATTAAATACATCATCAGCCGTTGTGTATATTTTGAATGTTACTTCATCATCAAACGCATCATAATAAGCTGATTCAACGATACCGTAAATTCCCGATTCCGGTTCTCCTTCAGCGGTAATCCATCTGATATCGCCGTTCATATCTAGATAAGCAGTAACATCTTGTTGAATGACATCTGTATCAAAACCATTGCCACCATAACAAATATCAAATGCGGGTTCAGAGCCATACTGATATTCAGCATCTGGTACCGCTTTATATTCCACACCGTTAATGGTCAGGTAAACAGCTTTATTCTTAAAGACTCCCTTTTCAATGTTCCCCGTTACCGTCTTACCGGACGTTACATAAATAATGAGGTAATCATCGTCACTAATGGAACAACCAAGACCCTGTAATGGATCATCTACATCAAATACGTTAATGATATCACCAGATTGAATATCCTCTAAACTAATTATATGACCATCTTTGAATATTTTGTAATTGTTTCTATCCTCGAAATTAATTTTACAATAATTAGATAATTTGATGTATTCACTTTCCATATTAACATCTTCCACAATTCCTACCGCTGCATCCGTATCCAGAATATTAAGGAAACGCACTTCACCATGATCTAGAATAACATCCACCTTTGCATTTCTCATAGCCATATTGATGTCTCCAAATGAACAGACATCCATTGCAAATGCATACAAATCCCAGTAGTGATTGTAGTTATAATAGATATCACAAAAATCTGTAAGCTCATATTCTTTATCAGCATTTTCTAATCCTATAACTATATTTCCTATTGCTCCGTCAATTCCTTCAATTTCTTCAATTCGATCATGAATGATATTCTCTTCTCTTTCTTCGCTCTCTATTTTAACAATCTGCCCTTCATCATTAACCCAGGCACTGACTCTGTACCCCAGGAATTTTTCTATATCAATATTTTCCGCAAAAGTAAATACTTTTGTGTAACCACAATAATTATCCCCGAAAGATAATACCACTTCATCAGCGTACAAATCAGGTCGAACCAGTGGGGTAGCAAAAACTGTTGGTATCGGTTCGGAATGATATTCACCAATCGGTATCAAATCGTCCCCTACAACAGTTACTGTAAAAGTTACAGTAATCGTTTCGATACCGTCACTCACATCCACCGATATCTGCGCAGTCCCTTCGGATAATGGTGTTATAAGCAAATTGTAACCATCTGTCAATTGTGTACTGGCTACATCAGGCTGACTTGATACAGAATGACTTAAAAGAAGTGTGTCATCATCTTCATCCGTGGCTAAAACAGAAGGATTATAGAGTTCTTCCCGTTTGCCCACTGTTAGGGTAAGTCCCTCTACTTCTTTAGCAACCGGCGCATGATTAAATGCTCCAGTATAGCCCGTTTTTTTGTTATATTTAGCAATAATGTTGGTAATGTCAAAGAAATCAACACTGCCATTCATATTGACATCCAAAACAGCATCATACACTTCATCATTCGTACAAAAACCGTATTTGGAAATCGCATTGGTGATATCATAAAAATCAATCATCTGATCGTTATTGACATCCCCTTTAATTAATTCGATCGTATCGGGTATAACCACATTATTATCTTGTACGTCTACTTCTTTAATTTCCAGCAAGTATCCCGGTTTATAAAATCCTAACATATAATCACCGGGAGCAGGAACCAGTAAACCCATTGCACCTGTTGTATCGGTTGTTTCCAGAACTGGTCCATTCATTACATACTTTCCTGTTTCATCATCAAAATCATATAGAGCGCCTTCAATCCCTGCCAAATCGTCATTTTCAACATCGACATCGAGTGCACAATCAATCATATACCCATCAATGATCGTTACATTTAAAGGTGTACCAATAAGATATTCACTTTGTAGAATGCCATCAGGTTCATCATTATTGGTTAGTACGACCCCATTGGGCGTTTCTTCAACATCCATAAATTGAATGGGAAGCATTTCGCCCAACTCATTGGCTGTAAAATGAAGCGTTGCCACACAAGCATCATCCACTGTTGCTTCAAGTATACTGAATTTTTCGAGACATATTTTATTATCAACCACTTTTCCATCATCAGGTGAGCTTCCCCACTCAGCAAATATTCCATTATAAGTCACCGAATCAAAACTCATTTTAGTCTGATCATAAGCGATACACATCTTGATACCCGTCAGATCCAACCCTAAATCATTGGCAATAATTTGAACATCAAAATGGTTTCCTTTTGGAACCACTTGAGAATCCATCACTAGGTTTACAGAGCTTGGTACTAAAGAACTACCGCCTCCCGAAACCGAAACCTCGTCTGCAAAAGCGACCTGTAAAGAGAGACCACCACTTGCGGACGACAAAAGAAACACACAAACTAGTACAACTGAAAGCCAAACCATTCTTCTTTGTAACACAAAACCAACACCTTTCTATATATTTTTAAACAGATTTTTACAATTCAACAAAAATATTGAAATACCTTCCATAAACATGAAAAAGTGTAAAAAAGGAACAGCGCCTATTGATGCAAACTTGCATCAATAGGCGCTGTTCCCAACATTTAATTTATTCCACTTCCACTACCGCTGCATGATATTTTGTTCCTACCTTATCAGTCGTAACATACACTTCGTCATCTTCTTCCAGATCATCACCTTCGATCAATTCACCGTCTTTTATAATAATCGCATCATCATCATAGTAAATGGTCTTGTTCGCATCATCCAGTTCAAACCAATTGCTGGACGTGCTCGAATCATTGATCTCATCATCATAGAAATATGTTATGCCCCTTTTTACCCGGAGCTTAACAACTTCTTCTTCATCTTCATTGTATATCACATAAATGGTATCATTCTCATAGTCATCCAATTCATCAAAATCTATTTCATTCCCATCAAAAAACATTTCCACATCACTGGCTATTTCCAAAGTTAGGCTGCCTGATTTATTACGCCACCGCGCATCATCCAAGTATTGTACAGTATTGGATTTTAAATCAATTTCATCATTTCTCGTATCCACATCATAAAGCGTTGCTTTATAGATGATATAATCTGCTTCACTGCTGTCATTTGGTTTAACCTGAACTACTGATGCACGATATTCCGTACCTACCTTATCTACTGTGACATAAACCTTGTCATCTTCTTCTAAATCATCGCCATTCATCAATTTCCCATCTATCATGACAATGACATCATCCTCGTAATAAATTGTCTTATCTGCATCATTTAGTTCAAACCTATTATTTCTCGTGCTCTGATCACTGATCTCATCATCATATTTATATTCCGTGCCTTTTTTGACTTTAATCTTAATTACTTCTTCTACATCTTCATCATAAACCACATAAATCGTAGCGTTTTCATAAGTCTCTAATTCATTAAGGTCTATTAAAGCACCATCAAAATACATTTTTGCACTATCGGCAACCTCCAGCGTCAGGTTCCCTGAACTACTACGCCACTTTGCATCATCCAAATACTGTACTGTGGTGGATTTAAGCTCTATTTCCTTATTACTGGTATCCACATCATCAAGTGTTGCTTTATATACTTTATAGTCACCTTCACTGGTATTACTTGCTGTCACTTCTACAACCGCCGCATGATATTTGGTGCTCACCTTATCTACTGTCACATAGACCTCATCATCTTCCATCAAGTCATCGCCATTCATCAGTTCACCATCGATCATAACAATGGTGCTTTCATCATAATAAAAGGTCTTGCTCTCATCATCCAGCTCGAACCAATCACTTCGTGTGCTCATATCTGTGATGGTATCATCATATTTATATTCGGTTCCTTTTCTAACCCGAATCTTGATGACTTCATCTTCATCTTCATCGTATACCAGGTATATCGTATCATCTTCATAATCATCCAGATCATCAAAATCTTTTTCATCACCATCATAGTATATCTCTACATCATCGGCTGCTTCCAACGTCAGACTGCCTGACTTGCTCCGCCACCGCCCATCATCCAGGTATTCTATCGTGCTGGATTTTAAATCCACTTCATCCTTGCTTTTATCCACATCATCTAAAGTTGCCGTATAGACTGTATAGTTATGTTCATTATTATCTGTATTGCTACTATCTGTACTACTATTATCTGTATCACTGCTGCTATCCATATTACTACTATCGTCCGTATCAATGCTGCCGCCCGCTTCTACAAACAATTCACTTACCAAGCCATTATTAACCTTCACCCGCACATAATCTCCTATTGCAACTTGATTCGTATCTATCTTTAATTGAGTTAATAAATTAGGTGAAAGCCAAAAATTCAATGTGCTTATGATAGTCTTGATTTCAAGTGACCCGCTGGAAAGATCGATCTGCGTCACCAATCCTTTAATGGTTGTCCCCACGGAAATGGCATAAACCTTACTCACCGTGCCATTAACCAACTCTAACGTCACAGCCTGTCCCGGCTGTATACTCATAAAATTGACCAATTTGCCATTTAAATTGAAAACCGTATCAGGACCCATGCTGTATATGCCCAGATTACCCTTGCTGTCAATAATTGTAATCTGTGGCACAGCGGCATTGATCACACTGTTAACGCTGCCGGTTACTACATTGGTTGTCGGTTCCGGCAGGGCTTCGTTTTCAAGCACTTCAGCATATGTAATATTGTCTTTATCGTCCTCTACATACTCAACCCAATCTCCCAACGCTAAATCTTCCGGTTCTACCTTTTCCCCGCCTTTATACATAATGGTATTATAAGCAAAGGTCAGATCATAAACCAACCCTTTATCATCTTTTACCGTAGTCTCATCATCATCAATATTGTCAAGACCAATAATCTGCCCTTTCTTGCTGCGAACAATGGTTTTATCCAGATATTTTTTATCGGATCTATCCAGCAAAATAGCGACTTCCCCACGCTTAACCGAATCAAGCGGCCTGAAATAGCCATTGCTGCCTACAATAATCTTATCCCGAACCAATGGAATAATATAAGGTGACTTGAGCTTATTAATATCGTATACATCGACAAATTGTTCTAAGACCCCATTCGTATCCGTTTTTTGGGGTGATTGTTTTACCGCTTTACAAAGCCATTGGGCGACCTCCTGTCGCTCTGCTTCCCAATTCCACATGAGCACGGTTAATTCATTATCTGTGATAATGCCTTCCTTTTTGGCCACTTCCAGATAACCGACAGCCCAATCCCCTACGCCTTTAGCTGACTCTTTGACACTGCTTTCTTCTAAATTTACAGTAAGCACATCGTTTTCCTTATCAATCAACCGCACAAGCAATGCAATCACTTCTTGCCTGCTAACCGACCTCTCCGGATAAAAGTTTCCTTTTCCGTCACCCTTAATTAACCCTTTGGCATCCATCTTCAAAACACTCTGCTCCGACCAGTGATCGACTGTATCCGTATAGACCGCAGCCCATGCCGGAACAATCATGGTAAAGACCATTATGAAAGCTAAAAATACGCTGAGTTTTTTTCGCATGATATGACCTCCAATTTCTAATTTTAACGCTTTAGTATTTATTTCTATTTTATGGGCATTTTTCCTCTATATTATAAACGATTTATATGTAAATTTTGTTACAAAGATATTACAATAATTTAAAATTATTGGAGGGAAGAGGAAAGAGCGCTCCCTTTGGTCGCTGAACGAGGAACGAGAAAGATTAATAATTTGGCGGAAGGCTTAAGGCTAAAAGCTGAAGGCAAAGGACTAAAAGATGGGTAGAAACATCATAATAACGAGAAGTGAACTTGTCCAACTTCGCTGAACGAGGGAAGAAAAAAATTAATAATTAGTAAGTTGAAAATAAATATTGATTTTATAGTGGTTTTATTATATCACATGCTATACGGCATATTTTTCCACGGCTTGCAGCGTTTTACCACCAAATATTCCGTCTGGCTCCCTTACATTCAACGCAAAAACGGGGACTGTCCCCGTTTTTGCGTTGTTTAGTTTACATCAAATAATCGCAAAAACTTTTGAGGCACTTCCGATTCAAAGCGCATCAGCTTACCGGATATAGGATGATTAAAAGTCAGAATATGGGCGTGGAGGCCTAAACGACCGATTGGGTTCGCCTTTGAACCATACTTTTTATCACCTATGACACAATGCCCTATGTCTTTCATATGAACGCGTATCTGATTCTTCCGCCCGGTTTCGAGTCTGACTTCCAGCAATGCATATTTCGTTGTCGCTTGCCGCACTTTGTAATGGGTGATCGCTTCCAGGCCATCTCCCGCCTTAATGCTAGAATACATGAGCCTAGTTTTCGTTTCTTTTAACCAGGATTTGATGGTTCCTTCCCTTTTCTCCACACGACCCTCAACAACCGCTACATACACACGCTCTACAACGATTTCTTTCCAGGCATCCTGCAGCCTATGTTTTACCGCTTCATTCTTGGCAAACAGCATCACACCAGAGGTATCCCGATCCAGCCGGTGGACAATAAAGATCCTGTTTCTCGGATTGATTTTACGGACATAATCCGTAAGCAGGTGATAAGCGGTCTGTGCCTTTTCTTTATCGGAAGCCATTGATAATAGGCCGGCTGACTTATCGATGACGATGAGCTCAGCATCTTCATAGAGTATCGTTAGGCCCTTTATTTGCTTTTCATTTCTTACCCGGGACCCGTCAATAACAACATTCTGTCCCGCTTGCAGGGGATGATTATATTGCGTAACAACCTGCTCGTCCACCAAAACCTGACCGTGAGCCAGTAAGGATTTTATATTATTGCGGCTTTTATTAGGCATTTTTTGAATTAAAAACTTCATTAACTCCCCGGGCTCCGATACCAGCAGTTGAGTCTGCCTGGCTTGATTTCCTAGTTGCCTATTATTGTGTTTATTCATAAAATCCTCCTTAGTTTATAAAAAAGACGGCTGTGCCGTCTTCCAGATAAATTGTTTCAATTTTCTAAGGTCAACTCTTTTTGATGCACATAGATTCTTAGTTTACCATAGATTTGTTAGTATTTATTTTTTTGCTTTGTAAATATAAAGTATCGGGACATAAATCCTGCTCATGTAACCACTGAACGGTTCCCATAAATGGCTTAACTGTATTAAATAAACTCCAGTTTTTTAATTCTTTAAATATACCTACCTCAAGATAAGGGCTCATATCAAATATGCCAACTTCTTCATTCGTAAACGTTATTGTGAGTGTGAAATCTTTGTTTGCTATTACATCATTTACTCTTGGATTCATAATTTCCCTCCTACTTTAATGGATCAATCTTGTAAATATTCTCGCCCTTAAGTGCCAACTCCCAGTTAGCCATAAGTTCATCTCTATGAATTTCTATCCAAGCCTGTACAAGTTTCATCTTATTAGATTTAATTTTACCCTCAAGTACTTCCCCATCAGGTATTGAAACAACCGCTTCCTGTCCTTGATAACTAATATGAATATGTGGCACATGATGCTGTTGGTTATCCAAGTAATACATTGAAATGATTATTCCATAGAACATAGATAATATTGCCATACTTTCACCATCCTTATACCTCACACGCCGCAAGTTAAAATTACTACCACTGTCATTCGGCAGATTGTAACCAACAGACTGCTATCTTGCTTTTTTTAGGTGTACAATATCCATCATATTTTTGGCTGTATTAACCACCAGAACATCGATATTAGCTTCTATACCTTTTACATTTTCAGCGACATTTTTTAATTCTTCCTCCACCCTAGAACCCCTGTGTAGCAATGCATCCGTATCAGCCTTATGAACCTCTTGTGCATGCTCAAGTGCTTTTAAAATCCGCGTATTTTCCAGCATTTGATCCTTCATTGATTGCTGGTTGTTCTCCACCTGATCCAAACGCTGTTCAATTCCCTCAAATTGATCATCTATCTTATTAAACCGATCTTCCATCTTATCGAACCGTTTATCCATCTTGTCCAACCGTTCTTCCATTTTGTCAAACTTATCATCCATCTTGTCAAACTTATTAAGCATCATTGAAAGCATATCTTTTATTTCTTGATCCATTGTTCCCACCTGCTTTTTACATATTTATTTCATTACTATTATATCACCTGTTGTGCTCTTATTCAAATTTCTTCCAAATGTTTTCTCTTTTTAAAAATTGGCAAACTCGAGTACTGCCCTCTAGTGTTACTTATAGAATTGTTTTAGATCAAACCCAAACCTCTCTCAAATCGATTATTAAATCTTGAAATATGCCTACGTCAACTGTATCTTCATCAAGTGAATATATTGCTGATTTTGTATACTGATCATTCTCATTAAGTCTGTATACGTTCAATAGTTTATACACCGGCTGTATGATCCAATATTCTTTTACACCCTGTTTTTCATACAAATTTAATTTCGTTATAAAATCTAATTTAACAGATGATGGAGATGTAATTTCTATAATAAGATCCGGTGCCCCTTTACATCCTTTTTCATCTAATTTATTCTTATCACAAATAACTGAAATATCGGGCTGAACAATTGTCTTAATATCTTCATCTATTTCATTTTGAGAGCATAATCTAACATCAAATGGTGCAGCATATACTTCGCAATCCTTATCTTTTAAATAATTTCCAAATTGAATAGATAACGCCATTGCTATTTTTTGATGTATTCTTGATGGCGCTGGTGTCATATCAAATGTTTTACCATCTATGATTTCTATTCTTTCTCCTTCGGGCCATTTGAGATAATCTTTATAGGTATATTGATTTTATTCCATTCTGGCCAAATTAGTCATTAGTAACATCTCCTAATTATTTTTAGATAGTGCCTTTTAAAGCAACTTCTCTATATATTATACCCATTTAACAGTGAAAGTTCACTTGGAATTTTACTAACAAAATATATGCAATTTTATCAACCACTTTCAAGTTCTACTTATATTCTTTGAGAATTATGGTACAATAAGCAGATTTTATCTAAAGTTTTACATTCCGCTGTGTAAAAAAGAATCGCCAATTGGCGATTCTTTTTTTATTTCACTGCTTTTAATTTTGCTATATCATTCCAATTTTTATCTGTAACTACCTCAATAGTGTTTAAGTCATTTTTAATTGTATCTATAGATATTCAATGTCAAAAATAAAATTATTATAGTGAACGCATTAAATATTTTTCTTAGAGTTTAATTTCAGAGGGCAGTTGGTTAGTTGGAATGTTGGTTAGTTGGAAATAAAAGATAAAAAAATCTATAATTTAAGATATCAGCTTGGAAATCTATAATTTTTCATTAAATTTGCTGTTTGATTACATACTGCTTGCAATTTATTAGTTATATTATCTAATTTTGAGTTTACTTCATTCCTAAATTCCTTATTATCTTTTTCAATATTGCATAATAATTCTAAAATTTCTTTTTCCATTTTTTTCACCACCATAAAAATTGATTTCATATTAATTTTATTATATCACCAAAAATTGTAAAAATCAATTTTATGATGCAAAATCTTTAATCCTTTAATCCCTTACCGAGAACATTTTTAATCCTTTATCTTTTTACCTTCTACCTTCAACCAAAAAAGATCCCCCTGCCAATTAGCAGAGGGTACTCAAATTCTATGCTGCTGGTTTTGCCGTTATTTTCTCTTTTACAATCTCAATCGCTTTATCAAGTTGAGCATCCTGCGGTTCGTGCCCGGGCAAATGTTTGAGCAATTCGTTCATGACCGCCTGGTCTACCTCACCATTTACCGTATGCCAGTAAGCTTGCTGCATTTTTTTCACCGCTTGCATCGTGCCTTGACCGAAAATGCCGTCTGCTTTACCTGCATTAAAACCAAGCTCGTTCAGATACTGCTGCAGAAATTGAACGGCTTCACCGCGGGAACCATAAAATAAGGTTTCATTAAGTTCATAAGCGATTTTATTCTCTTTACCGCGTGTATCTTCCACAATCACATCCGGTGTAATACCTTTGTCTTGAATAAGATAATCATTGGGCGTCAGGTAACGAGCAATAGTCAACTTCATTTCTCCCCCATTGGAAAGAGGAATAATCTGTTGCATCGTCGCTTTTCCATAAGATGTTTTCCCTACGATGGTTCCCGTGCCATAATCCTTGACCGCACCGGTTACAATTTCTGATGCACTGGCTGTATTTTCATTGATAAGAACCACTAAAGGAACATCTATGATAGTTGGAACTAGTGATTGATAAGCGTTGATAACCTTGCCATCCCGCCCCTGAACAGTTAGGATCTTCCCCTCCGGCGTTAATGCACTGGCTACATCTAATCCTGAATTGAGTAATCCACCAGAGTTATCACGCAAATCCAATACTATCCCCTGGCAGTCTTTTTCTTTTAAATCTGCAAGTGCCTTATAAAAGTTCTTTTTAGTATTTTCGCTGAACGAGTCAATTCTGACATAACCGATGTTGTCTTCTAATACTTCAAAATGCACTGAAGCAATTTCAAACTTATCCCGAATAACCGTTATGTCTTCTTTGCTGCCATCAGGATGCAAGACAGAAAGAACAACAGAGGTTCCTATTTCTCCCCGAATAAACTGAGTTGCCTCAGCTGCACTGGCAACCTTTAGTTCCTGCCCGTCTATCGCATAAATAATATCTCCTTTTTGAAAATTAGCTGTCTCAGCTGGGGTTTCTTCTAGGACTTTAAGGACAGTAATCCCTCCCGGTCGTTTGGTAATAAGAACACCAACCCAGCCAAAGGCCCCTTTTATATGGGTATCAAAAATTTTACGCTGCTCAACATCAAAATATATAGAATGCTCATCACCAAGCGCATCAATCATCCCTTTAAGCGCACCATCAATGAGCTTTTGTTTATCTATAGGATTCAAAGCTCTTTGCTGAATCTGATCCAGCATTTCCTGCAGAACGGCAACATCATTCGCATCTGAGTTATCATTTGTTTCTGATGCCATGGCCGGGATTATGAACAATAGACAAAGTAGTAAACTCATGATTGCTATTAAAAACTTCCTTTTTTGCTTCACTTGTACCTCTCCTCTATTTTTAGAATTAACGCAAAAATGGGGACTGTCCCCGATTTTGCAAAAACGCAAAAATAGGACTGTCCCCGATTTTGAATATACTCCCTAAATACCGTTCGTTACTTCCTTTGCACCAAATGTTTCTAAGATTCCGCCATCGGACGCTTTTACCTGTTTACTTAGATCATCCGATTTCATATATGCTACTGTGACCGCTTGTCCACCCGTTACCTTGGTTGTTAATACCAACTTTATTTTTCCTGTTGTACTTGTGGTCACTACACTTGTAACGACATCTGCTGCCTCAGCTACCATTACTGTGAATTGTTCTTGGGTTCCGGTTGGATCTGCTATTTCCTTATTAAAGGTTATACTAACATCACCCTTGCTCGTTACCTCTGTATCTGTTAATACCGGTGCTGCAGGTACTGCTGGTAATAGCTCATTCGTCACCGCTGTTGCATCAAATGTTTCTAAGATTCCGCCATCGGACGCTTTTACCTGTTTGCTTGCCTCATCCGATTTCGTATATGCTACTGTAACCGCTTGACCGCTTGTAACCTTGGTCGTTAATACCAACTTTATTTTCCCTGTTGTACTTGTGGCCTCTACTCCTGTAACGACATCTGCTGCCCCAGCTACCATGACTGTAAATTGTTCTTGGGTTCCTGCCGGGTCTGCCATTGCTTTATCAAACGTTATACTAACATCACCCTTGCTCGTTACTTCCGTACTTGCTACTATCGGTGCTGCAGGTACTGCAGGAATAAGCTCATTCGTCACCGCTGTTGCATCAAATGTTTCTAAGATGCCACCATCGGACGCTTTTACCTGTTTGCTTGCCTCATCGGATTTCGTATATGCTACTGTAACCGCTTGTCCACCTGTTACCTTGGTCGTTAACACTAACTTTATTTTCCCTGTTGTACTTGTGGCCTCTACTCCTGTAACGACATCGGCTGCCCCAGCTACCATGACTGTGAATTGTCCTTGGGTTCCGGTAGGATCTGCTATTTCCTTATTAAAGGTCAGGCTCACATCTCCTTTGCTCGTTACCTCTGTATCTGTTAATACCGGTGCTGCAGGAATAGCAGGTTCACTTCCACTACCACCACTGCTGGTTGGAGGTGCTTCAGTGCTAAAAGAAACAACTATCTCACGCCCTAATGTATTCCCATTATTGGCACTTAAGGCAGCATCAATAATAATCTGATAATCTTTACCTTTTGAAAGGCTATTATCAGGGCTAATAAAAATGGTCCGTTTCTCGTCTTCAACAGGTGTGCCATCATCATTCAATATCCGAGATATTGTAATCGGTACATCTGTTCCGGAACTGGTTTGCAAAGTAATACAATCTTTATTATTATCCCAATAATCTCGGATTACACCACGATCAAATACAATTTTAAAGTCTGAATCCACTGGTACAGAATCATTGTCATTGAGAGAATCCCCTGTAGAAGAAGAATCATCCCTAATCGTCGTCAGGTAAGCATCTACAAGATTTAAGGGGTTATTCCCGTCTCCCCCGCCGCTGTTGGCCTCGGTGCTGCTTCCATTAGACCCTCCGGAGCTGTCCTTAGATGAAGACACACCAATTTCATAAGATACCCCACTGGCTTTTTCTATGTTGTTTGGTTCTTGTTCTATGGTTGCCCCTGATACATTAATTTCTGCGATATCAATTGTACCTTTTCCCGTAAGGGATACTGCGGCATTAAGGCTTAAGGTGTTTACCTTGGCACTACTTGTTAAATTGACATTAGCCCCCGTTGCTTTTTCTGTTACATTTAATTGATCGATACTCCCATCAGCCACTTCTACATCAACGTTTTTTGCATCTATATTAACCCCATCAAATTGACCACTTAAAGTTACGTTTGCATCAGCCGGAATAACCTCTGAAACAGTAACCGTTTCAAATCCAGGACCTGTTACACTGACTTCTACCAAGGTAGCCCCCGAATCCAACCGTACCACACGAGCAGAAGTATTACCTGAAGCAACGACCCTAACGCCTTCTTTGCTAACTGTAATAGTAGGTAATACACAATCTTTTAAAATAACACTATGAGATCCCCCGCCATTGATAACGGTATTACCAAGTACGGATACATTATTCAGGGTAACTTCTCCCTCACCAATACCTGCTGTTAAAAATAGATTGCCTGTAATTTTGAAGTTTTGTAAGACAACATCCGCTACATTAATTTTGACGTTGCCTTCTATCGTTTCCAATCCTGTTTTAGGTCCAAAAGTTCCTGCTTGATCATAACTCGTTGTTTCTATATTAACATTAAGTGCACGGTCCAGTGTTACAATTGCTTCCGCTCTGGTAATTGTTTTAGCGGGTTGATAAGTTTGATCAGGATATCCCTTCATTACCTCACTGGTCACAACAGCACTAATATATCCTTTGCTCCACTGGGGAATATCGCCCGCATCCTTAAATTGATTGGCTGATGTTGTGTTAGCAGCTGTATCTAAGTTTAGTATTCTGGCAATAATAGATGCTGCTTCTTGTCTGCTAATTGGCCCATTAGGCTTAACCGTACCATCCTCATAGCCCGATATATAGCCCGCGATTTTCGCTTTAGCCACTTCTTCATAAAACCAGTCTGCCGGCAAAACATCCTGAAAATCAACTTGATCGCTGGCTGTAAAACCAAATGAACGGTTGACCAGGGTCATAAATTCAGCTCTGCTAACTTGATGGTCCGGTTTAAATGTGCCATCCTCATAGCCTTTTGCAAGTCCCTGGTTCACCCAATCCGTAATCTGTTCACTCGCCCATTGCCCCTGTATATCTGAAAATTGCGCAAAGCATAATCCTGTCAAAGCTGTCATCATACACAGGGTCAAAATTAAAACCATCAATCCTTTGTTCCTTCCAATAATTACCTTTTTCATCCTCTTTCTCCCTCCTAGATAATCATTCCTATAATAAGTCATGCCTACTTCACTAATATACGCTCCAACACCCCCATTTTGTAAAACAATCATGTTTAATTGCAGCTTAAAACAGGTATTTAAACAAAAAACCGGTACCCGCTTAAAAGCAGATACCGGAATAATATATCATAAACACCTATTACCCTTTCTCCTTTCCAAGCACGGGAGGTATACACGTTTCCCTGTATACCCTATCGGTCTAACAACCATATACACAGCATTAATAAATGTGTCATTAGGTAATTAGACTCGGAGAGTTTATTTAATTTTATATAATATATCTAATTCGCTATTTTATAAGCAAATCCTGTTTACAATTGAAAATTTTCAAATGGTTTGGGGTACAACCCCTTCCGGAAGGTTGGACTTCCGGCGATCAGAGGGTACTCAAATTCTATGCTGCTGGTTTTTCTGCAAGTTTCTCTTTTACAATCTCAATCGCCTTATCCAATTGCGCATCCTGCGGTTCGTGCCCGGGCAAATGTTTGAGCAATTCGTTCATGACCGCCTGATCTACCTCACCATTCACCGTGTGCCAGTAAGCTTGCTGCATTTTTTTCACAGCTTGCAGCGTCCCCTGACCGAAAATACCGTCCGCTTTGCCCGCATTAAAATCAAGTTCATTCAGGTACTGCTGCAGCACTTTTACTGCTTCACCGCGGGAACCATAAGACAAGGTTTCATTGCGTTGATACAATATCTTCTTAGCTTGACCGCGAGTATCTTCTACAATTACATCAGGTGTAATACCGATACCGTCAATCATATTGCCATTAGGAGTCAGATAATGCGCATAGGTTATTTTCATTTCCCCACCGTTGGAAAGCGGAATCACCTGCTGCATGGTTGCCTTACCATAGGATGTTTTTCCCACAATGGTTCCGGTACCATAATCTTTAATTGCACCTGTTACTAATTCCGAAGCACTTGCCGAATTTTCATTTATCAACACTACAAGAGGTATATCTAATATAGGAGAAGCTTTAGATATATACTCTTTTATTACCTTCCCGTTTCTTCCTTTAACCGTTAATAGTTTGTCCTTTGGTGTCAAAGCACTTGATATCGCTAATCCAGCAGTAAGTTTACCTCCTGGATTATCTCTCAAATCTAATATTAATCCCTGACAGTTACTATCTTTTATTTCTTGTACAGCTAATTTAAAATTGTCTAAGGTATTATCACTGAAAATATCAATCCTTATATAACCTATATTTTCACAAATAGTTTTATAATGAACTGATTGTATTTCAAAAACATCTCTTGTTAATTCTATCTCCTCTTTATTACCACCATTGTGAATGATTGTGAGGGTAACAGTTGTACCAACATCCCCTCTAATTAATGCAGTAACTTCTTTAATCGACATGTTGTTAATATCTATGCCATCAACTGCAGCTATAAAATCTCCTTTTACTATATTAGTATATTCAGCAGGCATATTATCCAGTATTCTAACTACTGTTACTCCCTGCTGTTTTTTATTTATTATTAACCCAACCGCTCCAAAAGAACCCGTCATTGCCGTATCAAATTCCTCTTTTTGCTGTTCATCAAAATAAACAGCATATTCATCATCAAGGGTAGACAACATCCCTCTTAAAGCACCTTCAATTAGTTCCTCTTTTTCAACAGGATTTAACGCTATTGCTTCAATATATTTTGCCATCTCTTCCAGCGGCCAAAACTCATCCTTTTCTACTTCATCAGCCCAACATGGTATAGTTAAAAGTAATATCGCTATTATTACGCCTATAAGCACTATTCTGATTCTCATTTTTATCTCCTTTAGTTATATCTCTTTTTATGTTACCTATTGTTGCTTGAATTAATATAGATGGTTCTTGTTTTTCCATCCCATTTTACTATATTATCAAAAAGTTCAGATACAAAGCGTAACGGGACAAAAGTTCTACCTGATTTTATTGATGCCGGTACACCTAAATCATAGGGCTGCCCATTTACCAATGCTATGTTTTTATCAATAGTAAGTTGTATTTTCATCTTAGAATCAGCCAATGCTACCGTTCGCGTGTTGGGATTCCAAACGGGAATTATCTTCATAGCTTCAACGATCTGCCTAACCGGTACAAGTGTCGTTCCATTTTCAATATAGGGTTCGACATCAAATGCGACTTTATTGTTATTATAAAAAACTTCTATGACTTCCAAATTAAGTTCTTGCGGCTCAGAAGGAGAATAGGTATATGCGCCCCCATTAGTAGCTACCCATAGCGTTCCTTTACTATCCAATTCAACATCATTAATATAATTTGTATCCATACTAGTATTACTCTTATTATATACTGACCAGCTTATGTTATTAAAACATACTATTCCAGAACCCCAAGTGCTAAACCATATATTATTGTTTTTATCAATGGTAACCGCTGTAATTTTTTCGGTAGTAAGCGGTGTATTATCTTCGTTATATACCTCCCACTGACCACCAGCATCAATATGGGCAATGCCTGCTTCAGTCGCAAACCAAATACCCTTTTGGGAATCGACTATAAAATCATTGACGCGATCATCCGGCAATTCACTATTTTTAACATTATAATTTACCCAGGACCCATTATTCTTAAGTATTGCAAATCCCCCACCCTGATTAATCATAGGGTACATTGCCAGGTAAAGGTTATTTTCATCGTCAAATACTAATTTTCGTATGTCGTTACTTGGTAAACCGGACTCAAAAGAACTTATTCGTGTCCATTCCTTGTTATCATTTCGATAGGTTAACCCTAATTGCTTCATTCCTGCCCAAAGTTTGCCATCATTAGCAATGGCTACAGCTGTTATTTCGTCAGAAAAAATATTAGAATTATGCTCGCTTATCCTTTCCGATATACCATTTACGGATAAAACATCTAAGCCCAAATTAGTTCCTATCCAAATATTACCTGACTTATCTTGAGTGCACCCGGTTAAATAGTTATTACTTAACCCGCTATTTCCTTTCGTGTAAGTCTTTTCACCACCATTGGATTTAATGATGGATAAACCTCCCCCTTCTCTACATACAGCCATATTCCCGTTCATTAATGGAGTAAGTTTATTAATTCTCTCACTGGTAAAATCAGCAAATTTATACTTATCCCATGAAGAGGCTGCAAACAGAGAACTGACCGATAATAACATCATTAATACGGATAGCAGAATAACTAATATTTTTTTCATCAACATCACCCTTTGAAATTATTTAGTTATATTTTAACATCCCCTTCATACTATTTCAATTGTTACCTTAATTTAACACAAAAAAGGCACCTCCGAAGAAGTGCCTTTTTAAACTGCTTTTTAATTACTTAAGACCGTTTTCGAATAAATCTTGAACGTCTTCAGCATAAAGGTTGATTAAACCAGCTACAATTTCACCTGTTTCACTGTCAACTAAGTAGATTACATAGTCTCCAGCATCAATCTTAGATGCTTTAACTTGCTCACCAAGTGTGTAGCTTCCATCTTCAAAGTCATCAGCATCATAGTCATAGAATACTGCATCATCACTTACTTTAATCCAAGTTCCACCAACTTTGATATAATCATCATCAGTATCTTGAACAAGTACAGCATTAGTGATTGAAGCAGCATCAACTGCATTATCATCTACATCATCAATACCATCAGCATCAGTATCATTAAATGTATCTAAAAGTGTATCGAATCCTGCAATTGTTGCAACATCAGCTACAGCTTCGTCTGAAGTGTTAACAGTGAACTTAGCAACATAAGCTTTTGCATAATCAGCTTTGTTTTCTAATTTGTATTCTGCTGCACCGTTTTCAAATACATTAATGCCAGCAAACCAGTCATCACCATCAAATTCAGGTTTAGAAGTAACAACACCGTAGAAGTCGTCATCATCTGTACCAGCAAATGCGTTATCCATAAATACAACGATATCAGCATCTCTACCTGCATCACCCATTACTACAGCAACTTGGTTAGTGATATCACTATCAACAACGCTTTTATATGTTTCAAGACTTGGATCTAATTCGTTAGAATCAAGTGCTTTTACTAATACTGTATCTTCTGTAATATAGAAGTTTACAGTTGTGTCATTGCCATCAATATCTAAATCTCCATCAGTATCAGCAGTAGCAGCAGTGAAGTATTTATCATCAGCGTCTTTGTTAAGAACATAAACGCCATTTGTAGCTGTAATATTAGCAACAGTAGCAGTATCATCTTCTACTTTTACCATATCAGTAGCAGGTACAAAGTCTTTATGAATTTCACCGTCACTATTTAACTCAAAACCAACTACAGCATAACCAAAATCAGCAGCAGTTGCTAAAGCATAATAATCATAACCAGCTGCACCAGTTGCATCATAAACAATAGTATCATCTAAGTCTGCTCTCTTATCAAAATCATAATTAAATTCTGCATCTTCTTTTGTGTATACTTTTATAGTTGAATCAGCACCTTTATCAGCGTAAGTTACAACACCATAAATAGTATCACCGGAAACTTCGGAAGCACCGTATACTAAGACAGCTTCACCGTTAACATTTAATAATGCAGTTACGTCTTCCCCGATTAAAGCATCTACATCAGCTACAACAGTATATGTAGCAAAATCATCTTTATCATCATTGGAGTAAATTGCAGCTGCAGCTGCATCATAGTTAGTACCATCAATCTTAACTACATCATCTTTAGCTCTGTCCAAATTGCCAGTTACAGCATCATTTGTTACGATGATATGAATTTCATCAGCATCATCCCAGAATGCTATAACACTGTCAACTGCAATTTCATCAGCATCAATAGCATTTAATTGTGCATCATATACATAAACATCATCATAATCAGCTAAATCTAATTCATAGTCATTAGCATTAGATGCATCATAATAAGTGATTTCATCACCAGCTACTTCAGAAACAAAACCAGTCGTATCAAAATCAAACAAGTAAGCAAAAGTTACTTCATCGTCGTCATTCAAAAGGAAACGACCATATTGGCCTGCAGCAAGACCAGCAGCACTGTTATTTTCATAAACTGTAATACCAGCTGCTAAATCATAATCATCATCATCATCAACTACTAAAGTAACATCAGTAGCCGTAGCAGTATCAACAGAATCATAGATTACATCATCTGCATCAGTTACAGCATTAATCCAAACGATTTCATCATCATCATTGTACCAATACTCAACTTGTAATCCAAGATAATCAGCAGGAGTACCGTTTAATAATGTATAAACATTTCCATCTGACATTTCGATTTCATCAGCATCTAATGTAGACTTAACTAATTCTACTGCATTAACAGTAATATCATCATCTTCATCAACTTCAGTTAAGTCAAGACGATTGTCTAACATTGTTTCTACGCCAGGCAATGGACCATATTTTACAGAACCATCATCTTCATAACCAGTTGCACCCCACATTGGTACATCTAATGTATTAACAAACAATTTAGCTACATCACCACGGATTGCAGCACTATTACCAGGTTTAGCAACACCGTCGCTAATGCCTTCTTGAGCGGCACGAGATACGTAATTTGCTGGCCATACGCCATCTTTTTCTACTACAGTACCCAAACCAACCGCACGAACAAGAATTGTTAAAGATTCTGCATAAGTAACATTTCCTTCAGGGTTAAATGTTTTGTCTGGATATCCTTTGATCAAACCTCTTTGATCAGCAATGTTAATATAACCTGAAGCCCAGTGATCTGCAGATACATCAGCAAATTTAGTAGTTCCAGCAGAAAGTTTAGCAGCATCATCAAGGTCTAATGCTACAACTGCCATCTTAGCAAACTGAGCACGAGTTACATTTTGCTCAGGCTTGAATGTCCCATCAGGGAAACCATTCATAATATCAACAGCTGAAAGTTGTATTGTTGCTTTTTCATAGTCGGTTCCAACAACATCACTAGCAACTGGAGCTGCGAAACCAACACTTACCATACTAAGAATCATTGCCATAACAATGATACTAGATATTAGTTTTCTCTTCATTAATAAATCCTCCTCGTTTGTTCTAATTTTTTTGTTTTCAAAGATTTTTTGGCTTTATCAGCCAAGGTACTACTGATAAAAAACTCAGCATCCCCTCCTTTCAACATAAAGTTTTAAATTGACCTAAAGGTTTTTCCTTTAGCAGCTTGTAAGGTTATCCTGAGATACCTTACATTGCCTTATGAGGTTTCCTTTAACCTGTAAATTCGTTTTTTACCATCTCTATTCCTGCAAGGAATATGGAAAATAGCGCGGTAATTGTTGGAGTGACTTCCAGGTCATTGTCACATTATGTAAAACTATACAACCCTCATATAGGCGATATTCATTATATCACTCTGTACACCTTTGCGTCAATAATGGGGATGATTACACCTCTTAGTATTTAGTGAGATAATAAGTAAATTATGGAGGTTAAGCCACGTTATACATTATTACCCATCCTCCATTTTTATATCCATTATTGAACAAGTTATTGGTCTCGTTATAGTTAGACGATAGGTTTTCAGAAAAGTTCCAGATATTTTGAAATTTTTTATTTTTTTATGATGGTTGAAGGTGGAAGGTTCAAGGTAGAAGGTAAAAGATAAGGGATTTAAGGATTAAAAGACGTTGAAGGTGGAAGGTGAAGGATTAAAGATATAATTCAAGGTTATTTTTTGCTGTTACTTTTTATTAGTCCGTTAAGCATTTTGCCTATTCTTTGGGCCAAAGCCATTATTGTTTCGAATTCTTTTTCTTGCACATAACCTAAACCTTTAGCTATTAATAAATGACTCTTTGTTTCTTCTAAAGATCCTCTGGCAATATATAAAAATCTTTGAAAATCCTTTATCGAACCTCTGCCACTGCCTTCAGCAATATTTACAGGAACAGAAACAGCCGCTCTGCATAATTGGTCTACCAGCCCATACTTCTCTTTATTGGGAAAATTACTTACTAACCTGTAAATCTCAAGTGAAAATTTATATGCAAATTGCCATACTTCCAATCTCTCAAACGAATTAACCTCTATCATAAATATCACCCACCTATTATATAATTCTAGAAATTAATTCGCTTAACATTTTTCTTTTCCTTCCATTTTTAACATATTTTATATTTATCTTTTCCCTTCAACGAATCTTTAATCTATTATCTTTTGTCCTTCCACCTTCTACCTCTTTTATCTTTATCCTTCCACCTTCTACGTCTCTTTATCTTTAATCTTTTATCCTTCCACCTCTTTTATCTTTAATCTTTATCCTTCTACCTTCTACCTCTTTTTATCCTTTATCTTTTTTCCTTCTACCAAAAAAAAGAGCAATCGTTTCCGATTACCCTTGTACTTGCCCAATTCCGTTTCGTGTCATTTTTAAAACCGTATTTTCATCCACTCTGATCTTCACAAGATCTTCGCCAACTATTTCAATCACCGTACCGCAAATCCCGCCAATAGTAACCACTTTATCACCTTGTTTAACATTTTTAAGCAATGCCTGGCGTTCTTTCCGTTGTTTTTGTTGAGGACGAATTGCAAAAAAGTAAAAACCAACCGTCAAGACGACTAAAAGTAAAAGTTGCCCAAATTGTGGTGTAAATAATCCATTCATCGTTTATTCCCTCCTTTCCATTTATGTTAAGTTCAACATTTGTTGAGAAATTCCTTTTTGATTGCGAAATTTTCAATTATCATGATAAGTTTAGCAGGTAGCGAACAGCAGGTAGCAGGTAGGTCTTAATATGACATTTACTGCTTTTCCCGTTCATGCAATAACGGGGACACACCGCTCGTACCTTACGGAATGTCCCCATTCTTGCATTAGGGTTTTTATCATTCCTCGTCCTTCTTCCAGCAAACGCAGAGAGCGTCCTCTATTTCTTAATCCTTTTAACTGTCCACTATCAACTGTCAACTAAGAAATATTTTCCTACCTCCTACCTGCTACAGTGAGCAATGCGAACGTGCTACCTGCTGGTTGCTACCTGCATTCAACGCATCCTCACCTCATGATCCACTCCATTTTCTTGCTCTTCCCAAAACTTTCTGCGATACTCAGTAAACGTCCCTGCCTCAATCACATCCCTGATCTCTTGCATCAATTCGATCAAGTGATAGAGATTGTGATAGGTGCACAGGCGCAGACCGAGGATTTCATCGGTTTTGATGAGATGGCGGATGTAGGCTCGGGTGTAATTGCGGCAGACGTAACAATCGCAATTTTCGTCCAATGGGCGGAAATCACGGGCATATTTGGCGTTCCGAACAACCAGCTTGCCGCCCTTGACAAAGACGGTGCCGTTACGGGCAATACGAGTGGGGAGGACACAGTCAAACATATCCACACCGCGTGCTACACCTTCCACCAAGCAATCCGGTGAGCCGACACCCATCAGATAACGGGGTTTATCTTCCGGCAGCTGCGGCGTCAATTCATCCAGAATATCATACATCAATTCTTTCGGTTCCCCGACACTGAGACCCCCAATGCTATAGCCCGGAAAGCCAATTTCCATCAGTTCTTCAGCACTCTGGCGGCGCAAGTCATGATACATGCCCCCCTGAACAATCCCAAAAAGCGCCTGATCATCACGGGTCAGCGCATCTTTGCAGCGCTTAGCCCAGCGGGTCGTCCGTTCCAAAGAATCTTTCACATAATCACGGTCGGCTGGATAAGGCGCACATTCGTCAAAAGACATGATGATATCGGAACCCAACGCCATCTGAATTTCAATGGCTTTTTCCGGGGTAATCATATGCTTGGAACCATCAATATGAGAACGAAATGTGACACCTTCTTCCGTTATTTTGCGCAATTTATCCAAACTAAATACCTGAAATCCACCGGAATCTGTTAAAATAGGATGCTTCCAGTTCATAAATTTGTGCAACCCCCCGGCTTCGGCGACCAAATCGTGACCGGGACGCAAATACAGGTGATAAGTATTGCTCAAAATAATCTGAGCTTTGATTTCCTCCAATTCTTCCGGCGTCATCGTTTTAACAGTCGCTTGCGTGCCAACAGGCATGAAGATGGGGGTTTCAATATCTCCGTGCCAGGTGGTAAGACGGCCACGGCGGGCCTGCCCATCCTTACTTAGTAAGGTATATTTAAAAGTCATAAGTTTCAGCTCCTTTGATGGTTTTAGCAGGTAGCAAACAGCAGGTAGCAGGTAGGTTTTTAACTCAAAATTTTTTACCTCGCCTGTAAAGGCTGTTAATTAAGCCATTAATCATCCTGCCTATTTCTTTACATTGATCCATTAGATTATCACACGTTGCACCTGTTATATATTGCAAATCCTTTGCTAAAATAAGATGATATTTTGTTTCTTCTAGAGAACCTCTTGCTATATATAAAAATTGAATATACTCTTTTTTAGTTGCCCTTCCTCTTCCTTCAACAATATTGGCAGGTACAGAACTCATTGAACGACGTATCTGAGATGTTAATCCATAACGCTCATCATCAGGAAATCTCCTTGTCAATTGATAAATTTGCAAGGTTAAACCATGAGAAAGCTGCCAAATCTTAAGATCTTCAAACCCATTCTTTTCATCCATACTCACACCTTCCTGATTAACCCTACCTCCTACCTGCTGGTTGCTACCTGCTGCCACTTACCTATATAATCAACATCGAATCACCAAAACTGAAGAATCTGTACTGCTCTCGTACGGCTTCCTCATACGCAGCCAGCACATTTTCTCTTCCTGCCAGGGCAGAGATGAGCATTAAAAGCGTAGATTTGGGAAGATGGAAGTTGGTAATCATGGTATCGACTACTTTAAACTGACAACCGGGATAAATGAAGATATCCGTCCAACCACTTCCCGGATGTACGATTCCATTAGCATCCGCTACAGATTCGAGTGTGCGAACAGACGTTGTCCCTACTACCAAAAGACGGTTTCCGCGCGCTTTCGTATCATTAATCAATTTTGCCGTTTCAGGGCTGACATCGTAATATTCGGAATGCATTTGATGTTCCTTGATATTTTCTACTGCAACCGGCCGAAATGTTCCCAAACCCACATGAAGTGTGACAAAGGCCATATTAACACCCATTTGCTTTAGCTTCTCCATAAGCACCGGGGTAAAATGCAAGCCTGCCGTCGGGGCAGCTGCAGATCCCTGAACACGAGAATAAACGGTCTGGTAGCGTTCCCTGTCTTCTAACTGTGCATGAATATAGGGCGGCAGAGGCATATTGCCCAATTGATCTAAAATCTCTTCAAAGATACCCTCATAAGCAAAACGAACGATTCGGCCTCCTGACGGCGTACGTTCAATGATCTGCGCCGTGAGTTCCCCATTACCGAAAACCACTTCAACGCCCTCTTTTAACTTCTTACCGGGTCTTACCAGCGTTTCCCATGTATCCTTGTCAATCCGCTTTAAAAGCAAGATTTCCACTTTAGCCCCTGTCCCTTTTTTAACCCCAAACAACCGCGCCGGAATAACCCTTGTGTCATTCAACACCAGGGTATCACCTTCTTTTAAATACTGCGTTATATCCTTAAAAATCTTATGTTCAATCTTACCCGTATCCTTATGCAACACCAAAAGCCGCGATGCGTCCCGCGGCTCGATCGGATGTTGGGCAATTAATGATTCGGGTAGATTATAGTCAAAGTCTTCCGTTTTCATGATGTTTCCTCCTAATATCGTGATAGGTTTAGCAGGTAGCGAACAGCAGGTAGCAGGTAGGCTTTAATTTGATATTTCCTGCTTTTTTCAGTAAAGTTATCTACTAGCCCATCCATAAATTATGAAAATTTCCTCACAATCTACAACTTATATCTAAAAAGTTAGTATTCACTTACCCTTCAAGCTTCTAACAACCTTTACTTTAAATCCTCAAACTATCTAGTCATCCCCTACCTCCTACCTGCTACAGCAAGCAGTGCGAGCGTGCTACCTGCTAGTTAAAGGCTACACCTGCCTCCTACATGATATCTAACAATAAATTACCTACTAATCTTCATCTCCTACAAACTCCAACTCCACTCCTGTATAATAATGTTTCAATATCTCTTCATAATTATACCCAAGCTCTGCCATTGCCTGAGCGCCCCATTGGGAAAGGCCTACGCCATGACCTTTACCTTTACCTTTAAATGTAATGTTGTCGGTATCTTCATCAATGACCGTGATCGTTTCTTCAGTTGTTTTAAAAAAGGGATACGCAAAGATGCGGGATGTCCCTATTTTATGAATCTCATCTCCGGCTCCCAGAACATAGCGATTTTCAAGCGACAGCCCCATCTGATGACCCTGTGCACCCAGAACCACGACACGCTGACGCGTCCGCAGTTTATCTGCTTCTACTGTTTCTTCCGTGATCATTTCTTCCCGAACTTGTCCGCCTGCTATTTCCACCTTCCCGCTGTACAAACCCAGGTAACTCCGTAACTGTTCCCCCGTGACTTCGCTTTCCCCGCGGCTTCCTAAAATGGTCGCCCATTTAACTTGGCCGGATACCCCCGTTTCGGTCATATCAATACCTTCAAATTCACCGATATCCAAACCCTTTTCTGTAAGCATTTGTGTCACTTCATCTAAAGTGAACGTTTTCTCCCATGAAGCATATTTACCGTCCTGATCGAAGTCAGATACACCTCTTAAGTAAGGTTGTGCCCACTCCGATCCTTTCGTAAACCAAACGTTTTCATTATTCTCCGTATGATCCCCGGATGAAGAATGGAAAACCGCATTAATCAATTGGCCGTTATATGTCAGTACCTCTCCCTGCGTCTCTTCCACCGCCTGATTGGTCGCGGTAGTTTCTGCCCGCACACCATCGTAAACCTGACAATGCGTTTTCACACAAACATCAAAGCCTTCGGAAGCATGCTTATTTAAATGATGAAGCCCATAGGTGCGAGCAATAACTGCTTGCGCTTTTAAGGCTTCCGGTTCAAACCAGGCCAACATTTCCTTGCTGACAACACCCATTACATACTCATCTACAGACAGTTCATTAATAACAGTCAATTTCCCAGCTGTTGAATGACGTACTTCGATATTGCCCCGGTAAGGCTTTCCCCCTGCCTCTAAATAATTCAACTGAATTCCATCCGACATATGGGGTTTTAAGAGCACTTGAAAGTATTCTTTATCTTCTTCTCCTGCCAGTCGAACACCCATATACCCTGGTTTCAATACCATGGAATCAAGGTCTGACGCAATCGTTATCCCGCTTTGCAAGTCAATAATATCAAACCCATCATAAGCAGAAATAGTGACTTCACTAACTTCCCGCAAGATCCCTACCCTTATCAACTGGGACTCTGAAGCAGCAGCAACTGATAGCATTAAAACAAGCAATAAGAGTACAATTGATGAAATGATTCTTTTCCGCATCCCATTCATCCCTCCATGTTTTTTCCTGTAATATCTCAACATTATAAAAGAGCAGGTAGGACGCTCCCTTCGGTCGCTTGCAGCAGGTAGGTCTTATTTTGATATTTCCTGCTTTCCTCATTCCTCGTGTTTTAAATCTTTTCCTACCTGCTACAGCGAGCAATGCGAGCGTGCTACCTCCTACCTGCTTCTTTTAGCCTTCCCCACATACCGATCCTTCTCACTATAAATACATCCGCAGTACTGCTGGCGGTACTGGCCTAAATCACGCGATATCTGCGCAGCTTCTTTGTAGCCCTGACGGAAATCTGCATAGTAGAATTTAACCCCGTATTCTTTACCAATGGCTTCACCCATTTGCGCAATCAGCTCATGTTGCTGGTACGGACTGACCAACAGCGTGGTTGTATAATACGGAAATTTACCCTTTTTAGCAATATGTGCCGCAGCCCGCAGGCGCATAGCATAGCAGATCTGACAGCGATTGCCTTCCCGGTGCACCACCTGCCGCAAAAATTCTTCCAGCGCATAATCATCATGATAGATCATCGGCAGTTTAATTTTCTCCGCATAAACTTGCAATGTTTCCAATCGTTTTTGAAACTCCGTATAGGGATGAATATTGGGATTATAGAAATACCCCCTCACATTAAATCCTGCTTCCCGCAAGTGCTGAACAGGATAAATGCTGCAAGGACCGCAGCAGATGTGCAATAATATTTTATCTTTACTTTGTATATTTGTACTTTTTTCCATATATTTCAGCTCCTTTGTAAAGAGGCAGGTAGGACGCTCCCTTCGGTCACTTGTAGCAGGTAGCAGGTAGGCTTTATTTGATATTTTTTGCTTTTTTAGTAATGCTTTTAATTAACCCAGCTGGTAGGTTTTAAAAACTCTTATCATAATCTATTACTTATATTTAAAAAGCAAACATCTACACGCCTTCATATCTCTACCAACATTTACTATAAATCCTCAAGCTTTCTAATTTCCCCCTACCTGCTACCTGCTTCTTTTATTCTTTCCTACCTGCTACAGCGAGCAGTGCGAGCGTGCTACCTGCTAATTCCAAGATGTCCATACGCCATTTCCGTTGCCATTCTGCCTCTTGGCGTCCGGTTGAGAAAGCCCAGTTGCAATAAATAGGGTTCATAAACATCTTCAATCGTTTCCCGTTCTTCTCCTGTGGCTGCAGCGAGGGTATCCAGCCCGACGGGACCGCCGCCGAATTTTTCAATAATGACCCGTAGTAATTGCCGGTCAATATCATCCAATCCTAAATCATCCACATCCAGCATATTTAAAGCTTTTTTAGCAATCGTTCCATCAATAACGCCTTCGGCTTTAATCTGGGCAAAATCACGTACCCGTTTAAGCAGCCGATTAGCAATCCGAGGTGTCCCCCGGGAACGGCGCGCAATTTCTATCGCCCCCTCCTCATCAATAGGAACCTGCAAAATATGAGCTGCCCGCACGACAATCTGTTTTAATTCCTGTTCATTATAATATTCCAATCGATGAATGATACCAAAACGATCTCGCAGCGGCGAACTCAGCGAACCCGCACGTGTGGTTGCCCCTATTAGCGTAAAGTGCGGCAAATCCAGGCGAATGGAACGGGCACTAGGTCCTTTACCCAACATAATGTCCAGCGCAAAATCCTCCATTGCCGGATACAAAATTTCTTCCACGCTCCGATTCAAACGATGAATCTCATCGATAAATAGAATATCGCCATCCCCTAAGTTGGTTAAAATAGCAGCCAGATCACCGGGCCGCTCAATGGCCGGGCCCGAAGTAATCCGAATCTGAACCCCCATCTCATTAGCAATAATATGAGACAATGTCGTTTTCCCCAAACCCGGAGGGCCATAAAGCAGAACATGATCCAGAGATTCCCCGCGGCTTTTTGCTGCTGCAATGGTAATACCTAATAACGCTTTTATTTTTTCCTGCCCCGTATAATCACCAAAACGCTGCGGCCGCAGGTTGTTTTCATTTTCATTATCAATATCCTGATAGTTTGAGGAAATAATACGGTCTTCGTTGTTTTCCAGCATAGTAACCTCCTTTGGTATTCGAGGAACGAATAACGTTTAACGAGGAACGATAAAACATAAAAAACTTCAACCCTTTATCAAAATCGTTATTCGTTCAGTGGCCACAGGCTACGGTCGTTCCTCGTTCCTCATTCCTCATGTTTTAATCTTTTCCTACCTGCTGCCTGCTGCCTGCTTCAACGCCTTCCTGATCCCTTCCTCTACACTTTCAACTTCTCCGATTTGCTTAACTGCTTTTTCGGCTTCTAAAGCAGAGTAGCCTAAAGCAATTAAGGCTCCCGTCACTTCAGCCGTTGTATCGGAAAATACCGGCTCCACATCTGAAATCTCAATTTCAGCCATATCTATATGACCCACTTTATCCTTAAGCTCCAAGAGCAGGCGCTGCGCTGTTTTCTTACCGACACCTGATATTTGGGTTAAAGCGGTTATATCGCCTGTTATGACAACTTTTTCCAATACCCCTGGAGGTAAAGCCGCGAGGATAGCCAGTGCCAATTTTGGCCCGACCCCGGAAACACTAAGAAGAATCGTAAACAATTCTTCTTCTCGCCGCGTTAAAAAACCATATAAGGTAAGCGCATCTTCCTTCACATGCTGGTAGGTATAGATCTTAACGCTTTCCCCCTCCTGGGGCAACCGCGCTAAAGTAGCCGAGGATACAAAAACCCTGTACCCTACACCCTGAACATCAATAATCACAAAATCTTTGCCGTGCAAAGCATACGTACCGTTTAAATAAAAAATCATATGATGCTCCCCCTATTAAATTAGTAGATGACTCATAAGCTTCAGCTACACAGCTAGCAGGTAGTTTGTTCCCTTCGGTCACTTGTAGCAGTTAGCAGGTAGGTCTTAATTTGACAGTTCCTGCTTTTCGCTTCCATGCAATAACGGTGACACACCGCTCATACCTTACGGAATGTCCCCATTCTTGCATTAGCGTTTTTATCATTCCTCGTTCTATCCTTTATCTTTTTCGTTCCTCATTCCTCGTGTTTTAATCTTTTCCTACCTGCTACAGCGAGCAATGCGAGCGTACTACCTCCTACCTGCTTCTTTTCTCCTATTTCCTATATCCTGCCAGCTTATCATTTAATCCCCTGGCAAAGCTGTGACAGAGGGCAATTGCCAGGGCATCTGCCGCATCATCGGGACGAGGAATTTCGGGTAGGTTAAGCAGCGTTTTTACCATAAATTGCACCTGCTTTTTTTCGGCGCGACCATAACCCACTACCGCTTGCTTGACTTGCAGCGGGGTATACTCAGCCGCCGATAACCCTTCATGCACGGTTGCCAATAAAATAACACCGCGGGCCTGTCCCACCGCTAAAGCCGTACGGACATTCTTATTAAAAAAAAGTTCTTCAACCGCTACAGCCTGAGGTTGATAGGTTTGAATAATGTTTCGGATGCCTTCATACGTTTGCTGCAAACGCAAATCGTCCGTTCGGTCATTTTTCGTATAAACACAACCATAGTCTACCATTTTATGCCGGTTCCCTATACATTCTACCAACCCATACCCCGTAATAGCCGTACCGGGATCGATGCCGAGAATTAACATAGCTTGACACTCCTTTATTTTTTAGCAAAAATTATTATTATCTTGTCAATTATCGCTTTTTAGTAAAAGACAGGTAGCGAACAGCAGGTAGCAGGTAGCAGGTAGGTCTTAATATGATGCTGCGTACTTTTTTCCAGTAAGGTTTTTACTTAACCTTCAATATATTATAAAAGCTTTCTCATAATCCATCATATATTTTTAAAAATTTAGTATTTACTTAGCCTTCAAGTTTCAACCAGCCTTTACTATAAGTGCTCAAACTATCTAGTCTTCCCCTACCTACTACCTGCTACCTGCTGTTTTTCATCTTGCCTCTATCCTACACACATAAAAACAATATTGCAACACAAGTATGTATATTTCCTCCTTTATAGGAAAGAATAAAAACGAAAAGTTATGTTGAATCGAATTACATATTTTACCATAAACATCTAAAAGGAGGCTACAATAATGCAATACTATCGTAACTATGGTAAAAAGCGGCGAATGGGAAAAATTCTTTTCGTTCTGTTAGTTTTAGGAATCGCCAGCTTTGCCTTCACTTATTATCGCTTAACGGATACGGGTGACATCAATCAACCCCCACTGCAAACCGAAGAAAAAAAACCGCAAACACCACAAATACAACATCATACACCCGTTATAGATCAACCATCCTCTCCAGAGCAAAATGAAACTGTTATCGACACAGAAACAAAAGTAATCTATGAAACGCACTATACCTTATGCGGTCACAAAGTCACTGACCCTATGGATCAAAAACTGGTTGGACTGAATCAAGATTCCGTGAAAGAAGTTTTTAGCGGTTGGGACGTATCATTCGTTGACGCGCAAAAAGTTGTGCTCAGCCAATCACAAGCAGAGCTCTGCCCGGAATGCACGAAGTATCTTTTTATTGGTGTCAAAGATAATTACATCGCCATTTATCACGGTGTTCCAGGCCGTGGTACCGTTGTAAAAAAGCAAACAGAGATTCCAATCTCAGCACTCCCCACTGAACTGCAGGAAAAAATGAAAACAGGTGTCCCGATTGAAAGTGTAGAAGAAGGATTGATGATGTTGGAAGGGATTGAGTATTAAATAAAATCGCTGGCAATATCTAAGCCAGCGATTTTTTGTGCCATTATATATTTGTAATTTTTCTCTGTTCTCAGTTCTCAGCAACTAAGAGCAAAATTTCTGTTGCTAAATATAGTTTCCTGTAACTGAAAAAAGTATAAAATAAAACAGAAACTATATTGGGTAAAGAAATCTTTTCCCAAGAACTGAGAACCGAGAACTGGTAACTTTCCTATCCGCCAATCCGTTCCATTTCCTCATCCGATATATCGGCATTGGAATAAACATTTTGTACATCATCATGATCTTCTAATGCATCTATGAGCTTAAGAAACTGTTCTACCTGTTTCCCTTCAATCGCAACGGTATTTTGCGGTACCATGGTTAATTCTGAAGTCGCCACATGTAACCCTTCATCTTCTAAACCTTTCCGAACGTCCTGCAAATCACCAAAGTCTGTGTAAACTTCAAAAGACTCCACCTCATCTACCACATCTTCAGCACCTGCTTCCAACGCATATAACATCAATTCATCCTCCGTCATACCGTCTTTAGGAATGGTGATCAGTCCTTTTTTATCAAACATCCAACCGACACAACCCGTTTCACCTAAACTACCGCCATTTTTAGAAAAAATGTGGCGAATATCTCCCGCTGTCCGATTGCGGTTATCCGTCATAATATCCAGATAAACCGCTACCCCGCCGGGGCCGTAACCTTCATAATTAAATTCTTCATAATTGACGCCATCTAATTCACCGGCGCCTTTTTTAATGGCTCGATCAATGGTATCATTGGGCATATTGCTTGCCTTGGCTTTTTCAACAGCCGTTTTCAAACGCATATTCATCGCTGGGTCTGAACCCCCTGTTTTCACAGCAACAATAATCTCCTTAGAATACTTGGTAAAAATCCTTCCCCTTTTAGCATCCTCTTTCCCCTTTTTTTGCTTAATGTTCGTCCACTTATTATGTCCTGACACTTCTTTTCCTCTCCTCACATTTAATTTACTTTGATATTTATGTATTTTGTTGAAATATTGAGCGTTTTATAAAAATTTTTCATTAACTGGCGGCTAGAGCAGGTAGTTCGCTCCCTCTGGTCGCTTGTAGCAGGTAGGCAAATACAGTGAACAATTGACAATTTACAATGCACAATTGACAATTAGGGTTGATTTTTATGCAGAGCATAAAAATCTATATTTAATTTCTTTACTCATTCAGCTTTGCGTATGCAAAACTTCCTTAATTGTCAATTCTCAATTGTCCATTGTCAATTAATCTTTTCCTACCTGCTACAGCAAGCAGTGCGAGCGCGCTACCTGCTGTTTGCTACCTGCCCTCTACTAACTAGCTCTAACTTACCACCAACAGCACTACGCTTCATCTATATAAAAGCTAACCTTATACTTAAGTCCCGGCGGCACAGGAGGCATTGAAGGGCTGTGCTTTTTGTGATCACTGATTTTAGCCATATGTTCAATTTTAGCTTTCACAGCAGGCGCCGCTTCACCTGTTAATAAATAATGATCGATATCATCATAGGTAAAGCCCATTTCATCCTCATCTGTTTGGTTTTCCCATAAACCTGCTGATGGAGGTTTATTGATAATCGCATCCGGAACCCCTAAATAACGTGCTAAATCCCGTACTTCACTTTTGGTTAAGTGGATAATCGGTTCAATATCCACCCCGCCATCACCATATTTGGTAAAATAGCCAATCTTCATTTCAGGGCGATTGCCTGTTCCTACTACCAAATAGCCATGCTTGCTGCCATAGTAATACAGGGTCGTCATCCGCAGTCGAGGTTTAATATTAGCTACCGTTAGAACAGCTTCTTCTTCCTCAGTTGTTTCAACCGCTTCCAAAAAAGAATCATATACCTTGTCCAAAAAGATTTCCTTATAAGGAACATGGCATTGCTTGGCCAGTAATTTACCATGCGCCGCATCCTGAGGGGTGCTGTGACAGTTCATAATAATCCCTAATGTCTCGTCCGGAAAAGCACGCTGGCAAAGCAATGCAACAACGGATGAATCAAGTCCCCCGCTCAATCCCACAACATAACCTTTTGTATGCGATTCATTCACTTTCTGCTTGAGCCAGTCCACAATGAAATCAGTCACCTGAGCAGCTTGGTTAGTGTCCATATTCGTGTCCTCCTTTGTTGTTCGAGGAACGTTTAACGAGCAACGAGGAACGATAAAGAACAAAAGATAGCCTCAACCCTCTATCAAAAGCCTTTATTCATTATTCGTTCAGCAGCCAAAGGCTGCGATCGTTCCTCGTTATTCGTTCAACAGCCACAGGCTACGTTCTTTCCTCATTCCTCGTGTTTTAATCTTTTCCTACTTACTACTTACCTTTTTTATCTTTTTCTTCATCTTTCCAAATCTCTTAATTGTGAATTATGAATTGTCCATTGCTATTCTTCTTCCTACATAATAATACTATACTCACATGAATATTGTAAAGTCTCATTAAAATGGTAAGTTGCCGACAATTTCATAAGGAATATTCATAAAGCTATCCGGTACTTCACCCACTATAACCGTATCAGCAATCGGTGCCTGTGCATTCACTTTTACCTCCGAACTACATAAAGGGATCACAACCCGCACTCTGGTATCCACATCTAAATAAATTTGATGCCGTGTCTGGTTAATACCCGCTTCTTCAAATGCATTTTTTACATTCACCTGAACCGTTCCTACCGGAAAAATTTTCATCGTAATACTAGGTGTATAACTCGCCAAGAGTGTACTTCCAAATAATCGTCCCAAAGGGATCCGAATGCGTTCATTTGATAAATCTCTGATAGATTCTTGGATCGCTAATGCAGTCTCTGAAGCAAGGTTATTAATCTGCATGGTGTTCGGTTGCATCAAAACAATACGCCCATTCATATCTGTTTTGACGATAATTAAATCCCGATATTGAATATCATTAACTAATTTTTCATTAACAGCATTGTTAATCGCCCGGGTGGCAATGGATTTAGCCCGTGCCTGGGCAATCGTCACAATGGTTGGCCGCATATTACGCTCAAAAACAGCTACCATACCAATCATGGTAATAAGAATTATCATAAAAAACAGCTGCGCTTTCTGTGTAAAAGAAACCATTTTTGGCGCTTTAAGCGAAGACGAAGCACCCACTAAACGCTTGAGCGCCTTTTTTCGCCGCTTTCGGCGAATACGATCCATATATCTCATCGTTTATTCCTCCAAATTCATGAATAGCAGGTAAGAGCAGCTTCGCTGCAGCAGGTAGGATGCTCCCTTCGGTCACTTGTAGCAGGTAGCAGGTAGGTCTTAATATGACGCTTCCTACTTTTTCCAGTAAAGTTTTTACTTAACCTTCAAGTCTCAACCAGCCTTTACTATAAGTACTCAAACTATCTAGTTTCCCTCCTACCCACTACCTGCTTCTTTTATCTTTTCCTACCTGCTACAGTGAGCAACGCGAACGTGCTACCTGCTACCTGCTGGCTACAACCTATTACCTTTACAATACGCCGATCTACACAATACCACTATATTTTATGTCTTATGAAGTCCTTCGTGAGAATATGTTATTGGCTTAAATGGCAAAAAAAGCTCAGTAAAACATTTTTATGTTTCACCGAGCTTACATACTTATTCCATTCATATCTTTATTCTTTCTCCACTTGCCACTTACCATGAGCGAGCTGCGCGAGCAAACCACTTGCCAATAAACAGCCGCAAGCTGTTTATTTAACCGCCAATTTGGCAAACTTGCGTTTTCCTGCCCTGATCACCATACCATCTTCTGGTGCAAAATTTAATTTGGGATCAGATACCTTCTCATCATTTATTTTTACCCCACCCTGTTGAATCAAGCGCCGTGCTTCACCTCTAGAGGGCATCATCTTCCCTTTCATTAAGACATCGACAATCCAGATTTGACCTTCATCTAAATCATCAGCAGTTATTTCAATTTCAGGCATATCCTCCGGCACATCGCCTTGTTGGAAGACACGTTTAAAAGCCGCCTCCGCTTCAATCGCTGCTTCCGCTCCATGATAGAGTGCTACTATTTCACGACCTAAGCGCATTTTTACATCCCGAGGATGGAGCTGCCCTTGCTTGAGTCCTTCTGCAATCGTATTGATTTCTTCCATAGGTAATTCCGTAACCAGTTCGAAATAACGTATCATTAATTCATCACAAATAGACATGGTTTTCCCGAACATTTCCTGCGGCACTTCATCAATACCAATATAATTTCCCAGACTCTTGCTCATTTTCTGCACACCGTCTGTTCCTTCCAAAATCGGCATCATAATCGGCACCTGAGGCGCCTGTCCATATTCTCGCTGCAATTCACGACCCATTAAGAGGTTGAATTTTTGATCTGTTCCTCCAAATTCAACATCCGCATGCAAAGCAACAGAATCATATCCCTGCATCAGAGGATAGAAAAATTCATGGATACTGATCGGCCGTCCGCTGCGAAATCGTTTGGAAAAATCATCTCGCTCCAACATCCTCGCTACCGTTGATTTAGCAGCCAATTCAATCACGTCTGTAAAAGTAAGCGGTGAAAGCCATTTACTGTTAAAAACAACCTCTGTCTTTTCTCTATCTAATATTTTGAAAATTTGTTCCTCGTAAGTCCTGGCATTTTCTAATACCTGCTCTTTGGAAAGCTGCTTTCTCGTTTCCGATTTACCCGTTGGATCACCGATACATGCTGTAAAATCACCCAGCAAGATAATCACCTGATGGCCCATATCTTGAAATTGTTTAAGCTTTCGAAGAACCACGGTGTGCCCAAGATGAATATCGGGCGCTGTCGGATCAAGCCCTAATTTAATCCGCAAAGGGCGATTTTCCTTTTTCGCTTCTTCTAATTTTTTAAGCATCTCTGCTTCAGAAATAATTTCCGCCACGCCTCGCTTTATGACGGCCATTTCATTTTCAAAAGACATGATTATGTCACCTCTTGTTTTTATTTTTCGCTACATTTAGTTGTTAAATGTAGGGTTTAGCTATAAGCAAATTTTAGCAGGTAGGACGCTCCCTTCGGTCACTTGTAGCAGGTAGCAGGTAGGTCTTATTTGATATTTTCTGCTTCTTCCTTCATGCTTCTTTTATCTTTTTTCTTTTCCTACCTGCTACCTGCTGTTCGCTACCTGCTTTTTATAGTTTCACACTTACCCCCAAGTATAATACATCTTCCCTTATTTTGTCTATAAAATGTCCACTCAAAACGCATATTCACCTTATTTGCACAAATATGATATAATGGTTTATAATGGAGCATTCTTTAGAGAAAAGCTAGGAAGGAAATTTCGTTTTTTAAATGGATAACGAGGAGGAATTGGAATCATGTTTAAAAAAATAATTATCTTTACGCTGGCCGTTATCATGTGCATCGGTATCGGCGTAGGGATCGGCGTTATAGCCGGTGCTGTCCGTCATACCCCTAAAGTGGATGACACGAAAATCGAGTTTGCCGAAACATCGTTTTTCTATGACGCCAACGAAACACTATTTGCAAAACAATCCGCAGGGGAAAACCGGGAATATGTTGAACTGGACAAAGTTCCCCGTAACCTGCGTGATGCCATCATTTCCATAGAAGACAAAGATTTTTACCGTCATCCCGGTATTAACGTTAAACGGATTATTGGCGCACTCATTGCGGATATCAAAGCCGGAAGCAAGGTTCAAGGCGCCAGTACCATTACCCAGCAATTGGCCCGTAATGCCTTTCTTACTTCAGAGAAAACGTATACACGAAAAATTAAAGAAGCGATTATTGCCATGCGTTTAGAACATAAATACGATAAACAAGAAATCTTAGAGTTTTATCTAAACCGTATTTATTTTGGTCATGGTGCTTATGGTGCACAAACCGCTGCTCAGACCTATTTTGGCAAAGATGTCAGCAAATTAAGTTTAAAAGAAAGTGCCATGGTTGCCGGTGTTCTCAATTCACCGGGTAATTTATCACCTTATCTTCACCCTGAAGCTTCAGAAAGGCGAACTGCACTGGTTTTAGACCGGATGGCTGCACAAGGTTATATCTCAACATCACAAGCCAATGAAGCAAAAAATGCGCAATTGGATCTCATCGGTTTAGAAAAAGCACAAGCACAGCGGCCCCATAACTTTGATAAGGCACCCTACTTTACAGAGTACGTTCGGCAACAACTGGTGAAAAAATATGGTGCAGACATGGTCTATAAGGGCGGGTTGAAAGTTTATACCACCTTAGATTTAAATATGCAGCAAAAAGCCCAGGCGGGCATTGATCAACATCTCCCCAAAGGCGAGGAAGATAAAAACGGTATCCGTCAACCCCAGGTGGCACTGGTTACTATGGATACCCAAACCGGCTATATTAAAGCCATGATTGGCGGTCGAAATTTCAAAGAAACACAACTCAACCGTACCGTTCAAACCCCTCGACAGCCAGGGTCTTCGTTTAAACCTTTTGTTTATCTGGCTGCTATCGATAGTAAAAATTATACACCCGGTTCCATCATTGAAGATGAGCCGGTATCCTTTGGCAATTATTCGCCGCATAATTATGACAACAAATATCACGGACCAGTCACACTGCGATATGCATTGAATAAATCAATAAACGTTGTCGCTGTAAAACTTCTCGATCGTGTGGGTGTTAATTCAGTGACAAAATATGCTAAACAATTGGGTATCCAAAATCTTCAACCGGAAGATCGTAATCTCTCAATGGCTCTGGGCGGATTATATAAAGGCGTGACGCCGCTCGAAATGGCACGCGCTTATGGTGTCTTTGCTGCCGGCGGCACTCAGGTTCAGCCGTTGACTATCGTTAAAGTCATGGATAAAGAAGGCAATGTCTTAGAAGAAAACGTAACAACTTCTAAGGACGTATTAAATCCACAAACCGCTTATATGATGGCTAGTATGCTGCGCAGCGTTGTTACCAATGGAACAGGCGGGCGAGCTAACATTGGCCGCCCTATCGCCGGAAAAACAGGTACCACCTCCGATTATAACGATGCCTGGTTTGTTGGTTTTACACCCGATCTCGTTACCTCTGTCTGGATTGGTAATGATGAAGTAGCCACCCCTGAAAACGGCAAACCTAATTATAATCACAAATTTGGGATCAGTAGTTCTTACCCGGCACGCATTTTTGGTACCTATATGAAGCAAGCCGTTGCCGGTACACCGGTGCATAACTTTGAACGTCCAAGCGGCATTGTCGGTCCTATAGAAATCTGTACCGTATCGGGTGAAAACCCTACAAACAAATGTTATGCCGCGGGAACCGTTGTGGGAGAATATTTCATTGCTGGTACGGAACCCATCGGAACATGCGCCTATCATGACAATGCAGAATCCGTTGAAATTTGTACCGAGTCGGGATTATTAGCAAATGACAGCTGCCCTGAAACAAAAACCTTGTATCGTTTCCCCAAGGAGGACGGTACCTATGAGGGCGATGAATTCCCAACTGAACCATGCAATATTCACAAAGATTCCATTTTCCCGGAAATTCATATCCCAGAAAATCTTCCCTGGCCGTTTGGGGAAGATAGTGAAGAAGAAGAACCAGCGGCATAAGACAAAAAAAATAAAGAAAAAGCCGAGCATCCAATTTTAATTAGATGCTCGGCTTCTTTATCTTTTGCGTTCCTCGTTCAGCAGCCGTAGGCTGCGCTCTTTCCTCATTCCTCGTTTTTTAATCTTTTCCTACCTGCTACCTGCCAGCAGCCGCAGGCTGCTTACTTCCTAACCACATCCACAATGGTCACGCCAAATCCACCTTCTCTTGGTTCAGCGCCATGGAAGGACTTGACCATAGGGTGCGTTCTAAGATACTCTTGTACACCACGCCGCAAGGCACCTGTGCCTTTTCCATGCACAATACGAACCCGTTCCAAACTGATCATATAGGCATCATCCAGGTATTTGTCAATGGCTTCACAGGCTTCTTCTACCGTCTTACCTAATAAAAGCAATTCCGAAGACATTTCTTTGCTTTTTTGCAAGTCAACCTGCTTCTTCCGATTGACCGGTCGTATTTCTACCGCTTCTTCCAGTTTCTTTAATTGTGCTGCTTTTACTGTCACTTTCATAATACCCACCTGAACAATCGTTTCACCGGTATCTCCCGGGGGCTGAATTACGTATCCTTTTTGATTGAGATGTGTCAACATCACGGCATCCCCTACACACAGTTTTTGAGCATTTACCGGCTTTGCAGGTGATGGTCTATGTTTTTCTCGCTTTTGCCGCACAGATTGACGCTGCTGCTTGATTTTCTGCCGTAACTGATGTCCTGCTTTTTCCCCTTCTGCTACCTTTTTTTCCCGGGCCGCCTCACGCAATTGGCCCAGCATCCCTTCCATTTCTTGCTGTGCACGAGCGATCATCTGCTCTGCTTCATCATAAGCTTTTTGCAGCATTTGGTCTTTTTCCCGTTCTGCTTCTTGTCGCGCCTGCTGCAGTTCTGAACGCGATTGATCCAGCTGCGCTTTTTTTTCGTTATTCTCTTCCCTCTCTTTAATTAATGCATTCCTATTTTCCTCAATTTGATGCAGTAAGTCTTCAATCTTCAATGACTCCTGGGTTAAAAAGGCTTTGGCGCGCTCAATCATTTTATCTTCCAGACCTAAGCGATTGGAAATTGCAAAAGCATTACTTTTTCCCGGAGTTCCTACCAATAATCTATAAGTAGGCCGGAGTGTCTTGACATCAAACTCCACACTAGCATTCATAATCCCTTCGCGCGTATAAGCAAAGGTTTTCAATTCACTATAATGGGTCGTTGCTGCAGTTCGTACCTGCCGCTCATGCAATTCTTCCAATATCGCCATCGCCAGAGCAGCGCCCTCTGTCGGATCTGTCCCGGCGCCTAATTCATCTAACAGTACCAGCACATTGCCATGCGCAGATTTTAATATGTCTACAATATGAACCATATGCGCAGAAAAAGTACTCAAGCTTTGTTCAATACTCTGTTCATCCCCAATATCACAAAAAACATGGTCAAATACTGCTGCTTCCGTATCTTCATCTGCTGGCAGATGCAGTCCCGCTTGAGCCATCAACGTGAACAAACCCAACGTTTTCAGCGTTACCGTCTTTCCACCAGTATTCGGCCCGGTGATGACCATGGTATGAAATTCTTTTCCCAGAGCGACATCAATAGGCACCGCTTTTTCACCCAATAAAGGGTGCCGCCCTTTTTTGATGTGAATATATCCACGTTCATTTAACCGCGGCTCCACACCATGCCATTCGAGACTCAGCAAGGCTTTGGCCGTCATAAAATCAATTTTCGCCAGAATCTTCATATTCTGGGTCAAATCGTCATCATGTGATGCGACTTCCCGTGATAACACTTTCAAAATACGCAGTACTTCCTGTTTTTCTTCCAGCGCCCACTGCTTTAACTGGTTGTTAAGTTCTACAACAACCGTAGGCTCCATAAACACGGTTGCACCACTGGCCGAAGCATCATGAACAATACCGGGAAATTGTGCACGATACGCTGCTTTAACGGGAACAACATAGCGATCATCTCGAATCGTAACCAGCATATCCTGCAAATAATCCTTATAGGCCTGGGAACGAATCATATGCTGCAGTTGTTCTTTAACCCGTATATGCCCTGATTTGATACGGGATCTGACCTGCTGCAAAGTCGTGCTGGCATGATCGGCTATTTCACCACGATCATTCACTGCCCGGTTAATTTTATCCTCTAGTTCTTTAATAACAGATAAGTCGACAACCTGTTCTTTTAATAAGGGAAATGCCATATCCTTATCTACTACAAACCGTTTAATCCGTCTAGCCGCTACCAAAGTCGCCGCAATATCGACCAATTCATAGACTTCCAAAACCCCATCGATGCGTGTTTTTGCCAGCAAAGGCCGAATATCGTGTATGCCTCCCCGAGGAATGTCTCCAAAATTGCTAATGAGCTTTCTGACCTCGCTGGTCTCTTGCTGCAGTATGGAAACCTCTTCCAAAGATGTTTGGGGCTGCAGCGCTTCCACCGCTTCCACTCCAAGTGATGACGCTGCATACTGAGCAAGAACTTTTTTAATTTTATTAAATTCTAGGCGTTTAAGAATATGTTCCATCTTCTCCTCCATCTTTTACAATACCCCTCGATAATAATGCCCTTTCGTAAACCCTCTGGGACTTAATTCTGCTAATTTCTCCTTGACTCTCTCTAATTCCTCAGGCGTGATGTTTTCCTCCATCGCCTCATGATATAAACGGACAATGTCCTTAATTTCTGTTCCCATAAGTGATCCTTCGATTCGCAAATGCGTTATGCCTAATGTTTTAAAACGCATCATATCATCGACAAGACAGAGATCTTTCGCATTAAATAAATGCATACGGCAATATGAATCTGTGGCTATGGGAAAAACAAAATTCATGCGGTCTTTTAGACCATACCCCTCTTTATGAAGACAGGCCCCTGTACTGCACTTTCCGTTTCCTTTTATCACGCCCACAGGACAATATTGCGATATCATTAAAGGAAGCGATCCATGGACAATGGCCTCTCCACTCATACCCGCCGGTTTCCAAAAACCCTCCAATTGCTCAAAGTTCATCTCCGGAGAATAAGTGATTCCCTTCACATTTTGTTCATTTAGAAATTCAGCTGTATGGCCGTTAAAAACAGGCACACCATAGTCCGCAATCACAGGTATATCTAATGCTTTTCCTAATGAGATCTGTCCAATATTGCCGATCAGCATCCCATCTATTTGCAATTGCGGTAATTCAGTAAGTAAGGGTAAAAAATCCTTAAGTTCGAATTCTTTGATAATACGAGGCAACGCAAAGTACAACTCTGCTCCGTGTGCATGACAAGAAGCGACCGCTTCATTTAAGCAGGATCTCAAATCTTTGCTGCGATCTTCCCAAAAACGTTCTCCTCCATAATAAAGGCGCTTTGCGCCCCCTTCTAATGCTGCCTGTAATGCTTTTAAATGACTCACCTTGACAGTAAGCGTTAACGGTTTCTTCTGCCTTGCATCTCTTTTAAAAGACAGTCCCGTCATTCTTACGCCTGGGCGATACCATTGTGATAAACGTTTTTTCGATAATTGCTCGATGGCTTCACGGCGTATCTCATTTAAAATACTGACCGGCACCATCACTTCACCATCAATATCAATGGTTAAAGCTTGCACAGTATACGGTACATTTCCTAAACGCAAAAGCTGCTTTTTAACCCGTTTTTCATCCAGAGCATGCTTTTGGGCCTTCTCTCCGATAAAATCACTTTCTACCACCACTTCATTGCCATCCAAATCAGAGACCGTCAATTGAACAGGTTGCCCAATCCCTAAAACCGCTTTCATGGTAATCGGCATATTACGCTGTGCTTGCGGGGAGGTAAAGCTTTCCTGTGCGTGGGCTAAAAGAGCTGCATCACTGGTTTTAAACACACGATCCCCTACCCTTATTTTCCCTTTAAAAGGCAGAGATACCAGCGCGCCGGCAGCCGCTTTTTCCACCCGCTGTTTTCCTACGATGAGTTGATGTACTTTTGTACCTACCCGGCCGCCCTGAGTCACCCATACTTCTATGCCGTCACCAATCTGCAGGTCATCCTCCAATTGAATGGCTATGAAGTCTCTCTGTTTATCCACACTTTTAACCCGCCCCAGAGCAATCCCTCGATTATTAGGGCGCTTAAAACTCATCAATTCTTTTCCTTGATTGCCAAAAAAGTGTCCTGTCGTAAACTGACGATTAAACATCTGAGCCAGCGCTTTCTTCTCTTGCGGTAATGATTGATATTTTTCCGGGTTCTCTAGACAGCGGTCTAGTGATTGCCGATAGACACGGACAATGGTTGCCACATATTCAGGGCGTTTCATCCGTCCTTCAATCTTAAGCGAACCCACACCCGACGCAATCAGTTCCGGCAGATGGTCAATCATTTGCAGATCCCGGGGGCTCAGCAAATATTTTCCCGCTTCTTTTTCATCCACCACGGCTTTTCCCTGTCCATCTACCAATTGATAATTCATACGGCAGGGTTGGGCACAACGCCCCCGATTTCCACTGCGCCCGCCAATTAAGCTGCTCATCAAACATTGACCTGAATAGCAGATACATAACGCGCCGTGGATAAACACTTCTAGTTCCATATCCGTTTTCTGCCGAATGGCTTCAATTTCTGTAAGGGCTACTTCCCGAGCTAAAATAACGCGCTCAAATCCCAATTCTTCCATATAACGCACACCCTCACTATTGTGAACCGTCATTTGGGTGCTGGCATGGAGGGGAAAGTGAGGCAGTTGGTTTTTAACCAGTTGTGATAATCCTAAATCCTGGACAATCAGTGCATCGACACCACTGTTATAAAGGAATTGTAAGTAAGGCACAACCTGATCCATTTCCGTATCAGATAATAATGTATTTAAAGTAACATAAATTTTAACACCGCGCAGATGCGCATAATCCAATGCTTCTTGCAGCTCTGCTTCGGAAAAGTTTTGCGCACTTTGCCGGGCACTAAAAGATTTGCCGCCTAGATAAACCGCATCCGCACCATTTTCTACCGCTGCCCGCAGTGCTTCCATACTCCCCGCAGGCGCAAGCAGTTCAGGTTTTTTCATGTTATCACCTATCTTTAATTTTCTATTGTTTAGTATAGCTTCTATAATATATCATTTTATTATACCAATTTTGGGAGGAAAATAACAGTAACAGTTGACAGTTGAGAGTGGACAGTTAAAAGATAAAAGACGAGGAAAAAGGGAAAAAGGCAGCCGTAGGCTGCCTAAATCGTTTTCAAATGCATTAATGCACCTGTATCAATATCCATAATTAACGCATGAATCGGAACATTTTTAGGAATAAATTTGGAGTTGCGGATTTTTTGTACCGTTTCCTGTATATTTTCTTCTTCATCATCAAACCCGCCAATCCAGGATTTCAAATCAATCCCTTCCAAATCTTCAGCAGAGATACCTGCTGCAATCATCGCGTTTCTTACTTTTTCATCTGTCGTACCCGCCATCCCACAATGGGTATGACCAATGACCATCACTTCTTTACATCCCAGTAAGCAGGTTGCGGCAGCTAAAGATTTAATGATATCACTATGATCATCAATCACCGTATTCCCTGCATTTTTAATCATCTTAACTTCTCCACGTCCAATTCCCAATGCCGGTTCCAAAAAGTCAACCAGCCGGGTGTCCATACATGTTACTACTGCAAACGATTTCTCCGGATGATGACTCAATGGTTCGAATTTGTTTTCCGAAACAAATTTCTTATTGGCCGCCAAAATTTCATTTAACATGATAATCAATCCCCCAATATTGATTAATTTGTACTCAATGCCATTATAGGCTATAACAAAAAAACATTCAATAAAAATAGTAGAACGGTTCTCCCCTTTATAAACTCATGTGATATTTTAGTACTTTATATATATAAAAAATCAGGCTCTACTTTTTTTATCAAAAGCAAAGCCTGACCTATAATTGTTTGGTAATATTAATTATTTCTTGATTCATGGTTATTGGTTATTTCCATCATTTTGATATAATTTAATGAATTCTGGGCCAAATGATTCAGCATACCATCTCAGGAAACCTTCAATGTTATGCATGTTGTTCATCGTGGTGTCTTGAAGTTTTTGCTCTTCCTGTAATAACACTTGAATTTTTTTTAACATCACATTCCCCTCCTTTATTATTATCTTTTCATATAAACAAGACATTTCGTACTAACTTAAGTTAGGATCATATGCAAATTAATGATGGTATCCATCTATACCTATCTATAGTCCCTATTGTATATCGTGGTATCATAAATGAATTAAATGTTAAAATTATCGCAAACAACATCTTGATGGTTAACCGTAAAATGCATTATATTTATACATCCCCTGTAAAATAGCAGTACCTTAATTTTGCTTATTAGCCATGATTATATCATAAACTCGTTTATATCAAAAGATTTTATACCCATTTAATTTATGTAATTTTTTCAAATAAAGTATATATATTGTAATTTAACCCTTATTTTATACTATTATTGTAAAATTTTTTGTTAAGGTTTAGGTATATCTGTTATAGATATGTAACTTTAGATTTAAATAAATATTTAGAAAAAACGTTTATCCAACAAAAGATTAGAGAAAACAAATATTAAATTTAAGTATGTTTTCTCTTCATACCCTTTATTTAATGTGATATAATTGAAAATTATAGGCATTTTAATAAAACTAAAAATATAATCATAAAGGAGGAACTTCTATGGATTCCAGTCGTTTTGTTATTACAGTTATTGGCGAAGATAAAGTAGGCATTGTTGCAGGCATTACCAAAATATTAGCTCAATTCCATGTTAATGTTGTTGACATTAATCAAACGATTTTGAATAATCTTTTCACGATGATTATGCTTGCAGAAATTAAGGAAGAGGACTTTGATTTATCCGCTTTTCAACAAGCTATTGAAAAAGAAGGACATGCGTTGAGTGTCGACGTAAAAGTACAGCATGAAAATGCTTTTCGGTTTATGCACAGAATATAAAGCAACCAGCAGGTAGCACGTTCGCTCCGCTCACTGTAGCAGGTAGGAAATAAAGGAAAGATAAAGTATTAATTAACAATGGACAATAAAAATACAATTGAGAATTGACAATGGACAATTAAGGAAGTTTTGCTTACGCAAAACTGAATCAATAATTAAATATAGATTTTTATGAAAATCATAAAAATCAACCTTAATTGTCAATTGTGCATTGTAAATTGTCAATTATTTATGCCACTTACCTATTACTCATAAGCTCCAAATAACTAAATTCTAAAAACCTAATCTTACAGCTAACAATCATCAAAGGAGGCCAATGAAATGCTCATACATCCTAATGAAATTATGGAAACCATTCAGATGGTTAAAATGGAACATCTGGATATTAGAACAGTTACGATGGGAATTAATTTGCGGGATTGCTGTCATCCGGATATTAACGTGCTCAATAAGAATATTTACGATAAAATAACGACCTATGCCAAGGATTTAGTGAAAACAGCACAAGATGTACAAGCCTTATACGGCATTCCGATTATTAATAAACGAATTTCCGTGACCCCTATTGCCATTGTGGCAGAGAGCTGCAGCAGCCCTGACTATGTTTCCATCGCCCAAACAATGGACAAAGCCGCCAAAGCAGTAGGCGTCGATTTTATCGGCGGTTTTAGTGCCCTGGTACACAAGGGTATGACCCCGGGTGATCTGAAGCTGATCCAGTCATTACCCGAAGCACTGGCTGCAACCGATAAGGTTTGTGCCTCTATCAATGTAGCCACCACCAAAGCAGGGATTAATATGGATGCAGTTGCCTTGATGGGAAAAATCATTAAAAAGACAGCAGAAAGAACAAAGGATACCGATGGATTAGGTTGTGCCAAACTGGTCGTTTTTGCAAATGTACCAGAAGATAATCCTTTCATGGCAGGTGCCTTTCATGGTGTTGGTGAACCGGATTGTGTCATTAATGTCGGGGTCAGCGGCCCCGGTGTTGTCAACGCTGCAGTACGCAAATTACAACACCCCAGTATTGGAGAGATTGCTGAAACCATCAAAAAAACGGCCTTTAAAATCACCCGGATGGGAGAACTCGCAGGACGCGAAGCTTCCAAACGTTTAGGCGTTGATTTCGGCATCGTGGATCTCTCATTAGCACCTACACCGGAAGTAGGCGATAGTGTTGCCTCTATTTTAGAAGCAATGGGCCTGGAACGTTGTGGTACACACGGCACAACTGCCGCCCTGGCACTCCTTAATGATGCGGTTAAAAAAGGCGGTTCCATGGCTTCTTCCTATGTCGGCGGCCTCAGCGGCGCCTTTATTCCCGTCAGTGAAGATGCCGGTATGATTGAAGCGGTTGAGGTCGGTGCACTTTGTTTAGAAAAAATGGAAGCCATGACCTGCGTTTGTTCAGTAGGATTGGATATGATTGCCGTTCCAGGTGATACTTCCGCCGCTACCTTATCCGCAATTATTGCAGATGAAATGGCCATCGGAATGGTCAATAAGAAAACAACCGCGGTACGGGTGATCCCGGCTCCCGGTAAAAAAGTGGGCGATCACGTAGAATTTGGCGGTCTTCTGGGACGCGCTCCCGTCATGAAAGTCAGCAACTTTAGTTCTGAAACATTTATTGGCAGAGGCGGCCGCATTCCGGCACCCATCCAAGCATTAACGAACTAGTTAGTTAATAAATTAGAAAATATTATAAAAAAAGTCGGGCCTCAGCCCGATTTTTCTTATAATGCATATACTCTTTTTTCATCTAATAAATCAATCTCATTATCTTTCAAGATACGTTCTGCTTTTTCCATTTCTTCAACTCGCAAGACCACAACGGCATTGTTTCCTGATTTCTCGACAAAAGCATAGATGTATTCAATATTGATCCCTTCATCGGCTAACTGATTTAAAACAAAAGCCAAGCCGCCCGGCTGGTCCTCCACAGCAGCAGCCAGTACACCCGTCTCACTCACTGTCATTTTTGCTTCCTTGAGTACTTCAATCGCTTTTTCCGGCTTATTAACAATCAGACGTAAAATACCAAAGTCGATGGTATCGGCAATAGACATGGCCCGAATGTTAATCTCCTCTTCACGCAACACATCCATCACGCGATTGAGCCGTCCCGGCTTGTTTTCTAAGAAAATCGTAATTTGCTTAATCGGCATAGGTTTCACCTCCGCTTTACTCCAATTTAAAATTTAAAATTCATAATTCATAATTAAAAAATTATAAAACACTAAATACTTTTAATTACATCATATTGGTTGTTCAACAAAAACCTTATTAATATTAACGATTAATAAAAAGCAATGTTTAAGCTTATTTCAAATTTATACTATTTTGTCAACTACAAAGTTTAGTGTTGATTCTTTACAGTATTTTAGCTTTTAGCTTTTAAATTTAAAATTGTGAATTATGAATTATGAATTATGATTAGACATGTCCGCGTCTAATCATTATACACTTCTTTTTCCGTCAAAAGTTTCTTGCCTGCTTCCAGTAAGGTACTGCGTCCTCTGATAATATCATCCACCCGCAAGACAACAATGGCTTCTCCACCACTTTTATCAATATACGTATAGAGGTATTCAACATTGATACTGGCTGCCGTCAAAATATCCAGCATGCCGGCCAATCCACCCGGTTCATCGGGTACCGCTACCGCCAAAACATCCGTTTCGGAAACCACAAAACCATCTTCTTTGAGCACATTCGCTGCCAGAGTAGGCTGATCCACTACCAATCGAAGAATACCAAAATCAATGGTATCCGCAATCACCACTGCCCGTGTAACAATATCATTCTGCCGCATCAAGTCCATAACTCGCGCCAACCGACTATGCTTATTGGCTAGAAATACTGATATTTGCTTGATCATTGTATTACCTCCTTTGTCGCATCCTACCGCTTTGGCAGGTAGCTCGTTTGCTCCGCTCACTTGTAGCAGGTAGATAGTACAGCAAACAGTTGACAATTTACAATGCACAATTGACAATTATGGTTGATTTTTATGCAAGCATAAAAATCTATTTGAGTCTTTTACTGATTCAGTTTTGCGTATGCAAAGCTTCCTTAATTGTCAATTCTCAATTGTCCATTGTCAATTGTATTTTTATTATCCATTGTCAATTAATCTTTTATCTTTCCCTACCTGCCACCTGCTGTTTGCTACCTGCTAATATTTCTCTTTTTCGTTCCTCGTTCAGCAGCCACAGGTTGCGATCGTTCCACTTTCCTCGTCTTATTTCTGTCTATTCGCCAATCTAAATCATCCTTAGTATAACCAACCACAGTGGGTTTACCCCTGGTAGTTGATATATATTGTCTATGTGTCTATTATATTCTACAATAGTCAATATTTCCAGTGCAGTTAGTAAAAAAGCAGGTAGGACGCTCCCTTCGGTCACTTGTAGCAGGTAGGATGTAGATTTTAAGGGGACACACCGCGCGTACCTCTTATTAATTCATAATTCGTAATCCCAATTCATAATTAAATGACTAAAGACATTCAACATTTGTGTCTATAATAATACGAGAATAGGGACACACCGCTCGTACCTTACGGAATGTCCCCATTCTTGCATTAGCCTTCGGCCAATCTTTTTATCTTTAATCTTTATCTTTATCATTAATCTTTTCCTACCTGCTACCTGCTGATTGCTACCTGCTATAAGGCTGCTTATCTCATTTCCGCTCCAAATTCACGAGCTAAACGTTTGGTAATCTTGTTATGCACTTTATTCACTTCGTCATCCGTTAAGGTTTTTTCCAAAGAACGGTATACAAGTGAATAAGCCATACTCTTTTTACCTTCCGGAATTTGCTGACCCTGATAAATATCGAATAGCTTCACATCTTCCAATAATTTTCCGCCCGTTTGGCGAATAATCTGCTCAATGCGCGCCGCTTCAACCGTATCATCTACCATCATTGCCATATCCCGTACCATATCAGGATGCTTGGGTAATGCTTGATATCGAATGGTTAAATCAGCCTGTAAAATAATGGCTTCCATATCCAATTCAAAAAGATATACACGCTGGCTGATCCCCATGTTTTTAAGTACCCGGGGATGGACTTCACCTAATATTCCCAGTCGTTTTTTACCACCCCATACTTCAGCTGTTCGTCCGGGATGGAACGTAGGATGATCTGCTTTCTCGCAATATGAAATGGCTTTAACCCCGAAAGCATCCAATAATGATTCTACTGTTCCTTTCAAATCGAAGAAGTCCACTTCACGCGGCTTTTCCTGCCAGATAGCACCATCGGCATGACCTGTTATAGCGGCTGCCAAAGTACGGCGTTCATGAGGCAGTCCATCTTCACGGCCTTCAGGAAGGTACACAAACGCACTTTCAAATAATTTGACATCAAAGTTACGACGGTTTACATTACGAGCCACCCCATCTAAAATACCGGAAATCAATGTGGTACGCATCACAGACTGATCTTCAGATAACGGATTGCTGATCTTTACCACTTCACCCATAGGAAGATCCAATTTATCATAATCTTTGGGACTAATGAAACTGTACGTCATAGCTTCTGAAAAACCATTGCTTCGCATCAAAGCACTCGCTTTTTCCGCCAATGTAAGTTCTTTCCCCAGACTCCCCTGCGCTCCTCTGCTTTGCAGCAAGGTCGTGGGTAACTTATCATAACCATAGAGACGGGCAATTTCCTCTACTAAATCAGCTTCTCGGAGGACATCACTTCTAAATGTAGGCACCGTAATTTCCAATACGCCCTCTTTCTCCACTGTTTCAAGTTCAAAGCGATTCAGTAATTCCACCATCTGCGCCGTAGAAAACTGCGTTCCTAAAAGAAGATTCACACGTTGCGGATCCAGCGTTAAATGCCATGGTGAAACAGGACTTGCATACTGATCAATAAACCCTTCAGCCACTTCTCCCCCACCTAATTGGGCCATCAATTGAGCCGCTCTGTTCAGTGCTTTATCAACCCCATTGGGATCCAAGCCTTTTTCAAAACGATTAGAGGCTTCCGTACGGAAACCCAACTTTTGCGCGGTTAGGCGAACAGACGTCCCATTAAAGTTAGCTGATTCCAAAATAATATGGGTTGTTTCATCGGTCACTTCTGAATGAAGACCGCCCATAACCCCAGCTACGGCAATTGCTTTTTCATGATCAGCAATCACCAGCATCTCTTCAGTCAATGGTCGTGTGCTTTCATCAAGGGTTACAATCTCTTCGCCCGCTTTGGCGCGACGCACATGAATCTCATGACCCGCAACTTTATCGTAATCAAAGGCATGTAAGGGTTGGCCCCATTCTAACATGACATAATTGGTAATATCCACAATATTATTAATGGAACGGATACCCACAGCCTCTAAACGCTGTTTCATCCAATCCGGTGAAGGTTTAATCTGCACGTTTTTGATCACCCGTGCCATATAACGGGGACATCCTTCTGTATCATGTACCGTTACGTTGGCAAGATCTTCAATCTGGACCCCTTTTTCTTCAACTTTCAAACCCGGCAATTTTAGCGATTGGTTGGCATAGGCAGCAATTTCTCGCGCCACGCCGATCATACTGAGCCAATCCGGACGGTTAGAAGTCACTTCCAGATCTAAAACAAAGTCATCATAGCCCAGGGCCTTCAAGGCAATTTCTCCTAAAGGCAACTCAGCGGGTAAAACCATAACACCCACTTGCTGTTCTTCCGGAAGGCTCTCAATATCTAATTCCAATTCATTAGCGGAACACATCATCCCATTGGATACAACCCCGCGCATCTTATTCTTTTTAATCTTCGTGCCATCAGGAAGAATCGCTCCATTCAATGCAAGCGGAATCACATCCCCCTCATTCACATTAGTGGCTGCTGTAATGATCTGAAGAACTTCTGTCCCAATATCTACCTGACAGACACGCAACCGATCCGCATCCGGATGCTTTTCAATCGTCGTAATCTTCCCAATAACAATTTTTTCTTTCCCTTTTATTTGATCGTCCAATCCCTCCATGGATAATCCTAACATCGTCAAGACATCACCCAATGCCTGAGGGGACAAGTCAAAGCCCACATAGTCTTTGAGCCATTTATAGCTAACTTTCATGAATTTGTTCCTCCTTTATAATATAGTACAAATTTGATAGGTATAAGCAGCTTCGCTGCAGCAGGTAGGACGCTCCCTTCGGTCGCTTGTAGCAGGTGGCAGGTAGGTTTTAGCTTGATATTTTTCAAACTATCTAGTAATACCCTACCTGCTACCTGCTTCTTTTATCTTTTCCTACCTGCTACAGCGAGCAGCGCGAGCGTGCTACCTGCTGATTGCTCCCTGCTAAAACTGTGATAAAAATCTGACGTCATTCTCAAAGAATAAGCGAATATCATCAATCCCATACTTCAGCATCGCAATACGTTCTACACCCATTCCGAAAGCAAAACCGCTGTATTCCTTGGGATCAATATTGGCCATTTCCAATACACGGGGATGTACCATGCCTGCACCTAAAATTTCCAGCCAACCCGTACCGGAGCAAATCCGACATCCCTCGCCGCCACATTTAAGGCAGGCAATATCCACTTCTGCACTCGGCTCTGTGAAGGGAAAATGATGGGGTCTAAAGCGCACACCTCGTCCTTTACCAAACATTTGCTCAACAAATGCAATTAATATACCTTTTAAATCACTGAAAGAAACCGTTTTATCAATCAACAATCCTTCTACCTGATGAAACATAGGCGAATGTGTCGCATCCGGTTGATCAGAACGAAATACACGTCCCGGTGAAATCATCCGAATGGGTGGTTTTTGCTTCTCCATGGTGCGAATTTGCACGGGAGACGTTTGTGTACGTAATAAAATATTATCTGTCACATAAAAGGTATCCTGCGTATCCCGCGCCGGATGATCAGCCGGGATATTTAAAGCTTCAAAATTATAATAATCCAGCTCAATTTCCGGTCCTTCAATCACTTCGAATCCCATACCTACAAAAATATGTTCCATTTCACGCAGGACTAGATTCAGAGGATGCTCCTGACCTAATAAATCCTTTTTGCCAGGTAACGTAATATCAATCTTTTCTGCTGCTAATTGTTGATTTATCTTTTCTGCAGATAATTGCTCTGTTTTTTCTGTTAATAACTGTTCTAATTGATCCCGAATCTCATTGGCCAGTTGACCGATCACAGGACGCTCCTCAGATGAAAGTTTACCCATTCCTCGCAAAACGCCTGTTAATTTCCCTTTTTTCCCTAAGTATTCTAGGCGAATATCATTTAATTTTTCCATGTCCATCACATCTTTTAAAGCTTCTGTAGCCTGAACACCAATTTGTTCTAATTGCTCTCGCATTATGACTTTCCTCCTTGTATTGAAAATAAAAAAACACAAAAAAACTTCCGCCCGAAAGGGACGAAAGTTTTTGACTTCCGTGGTACCACCCTGATTAGTCATCTGGTGACTCACTCACATACACCTTAGTAACGGTAAGGTACCGATCTTGCCTACTTCATGTTTCAGCTCGCAGCTCGAAAAAGGAACTTCGAGGGATTTCCTTCAAAGATGTTTACAGTCAATGACATCTTCTCCCTGTCAAAGAAAACATTCCCCTACTTTCTTTTCGTCATAGCCTTTTAATTTGCTAAATTTTACGTCTTGCCGCTTTCCCCATCTCAAAACCGCTGTAAACTGTCTTTCTCAATTCATCGTTGCTCGTCGATACATCAGGTAAAAAACAATAGAACCAGTTGTTTCAAATAATTGCCACAAGCTATCCGGAGATAACATAAGGGATCACACCCTTCTTATAATTTAAAAACACGATTCTGTTGCTATTATAACATGTAAAAAAAAGGTTGACAAGATGTGAAAAACATCCTTCGGATGTTTTTCAGCAGGTAGAACGCTCCCTTCGGTCGCTGTAGCAGGTAGCAGGTAGGCCTTATTTGATATTCTCTACTTTTTTCAATAAAAATCTTTACTAAACCATTTATGAGTTGTAAAAATTCTCTTATAATATATCACATATTTTTAAAAAGTTAGTATTCACTTGCATTTCAAATTTCAACCAGCCTTGAAAATGAGACTGGGGGACGGTTCTCTCTGTCTCGTTTGGTTTTTAATGAGACTGGAGAACTGTCCCCCTGTCTTGTTTTCCTTTAGAACCTCAAGTGTTCTAATCATACCCTACCTGCTACCTGCTAACTCCTACCTGCTTTTTTAACTCAGCCGATGGCGCGTCCCTTCATAAAGCAAGATCGCACCTGCTGCTGCGGCATTGAGTGATTCCGCTTTACCTAAAATTGGAATTTTAATCTTCATATCAACAGCTTCTAATACTTCTTCGGACAATCCCTGCCCTTCATTGCCAATCATCACTGCTGTTGGGCGGGTAAAGTCTGCTTCATAAAAATAGCTATCCGTTTGAAGAGCAGCTGCCAACACCTGAATCCCTTCTGTTTGCAAAACGGCTATGGTTTCCAGAGCATCCTGCTGTACTATAATAGGCAGATGAAATAATGACCCCATTGTTGCCCGAATGGTTTTCAGATTATATAAATCAGCTGTTCCCACAGTTAGAATGACTCCGGAAATCCCTGCCGCATCAGCCGTCCGAATCAAAGTACCCAGATTGCCGGGATCCTGAATTTGGTCAAGCATTAAAAAAAATGGGTTCTCGTTCTTCAGTAATACGTCTAGCGAAAAACGTAATTGAGAAGCAATTGCAATAATTCCCTGAGGCGTCTCCGTAAACCCGGCTTGTTTCATTAAATGATCGGAAAGCAAATAGATTTTAAGCACCCGATCTTGTAATCTCTCAAAAAGAGCCTTGCCTCGAGTTGTGTCCAGCAACGCTTGCGAATAATAAATCGCATCCAAACCAATATCCGCATCCAATGCTTCTTCCATCATTCTAATACCCTCGATTACAAATTTCCCTTCTTGCTTGCGGTACTTGTTTTTTTCCAGTGAACGCAAATGCTTGATTTGAGAATTTTGAATACTGGTTATTTCTTTGATTGACATGTTTATAGCTCCTTGTGGAATCGAGAAACGAGGAAGGAATAACGAGGAACGATAAAAATCAAAAGATAAGCTAACCCTTCTATTTTTTATCCTGTATTCATTAATCATTCAGTAGCTAAAGACTACGGTTGTTTCTCGTATCTCATTATTCGTTCAGCAGCCATAGGCTGCGATCGTTACTCGTTATTCGTATCTCCTAAAATTTCTCAATATTCTGCAAATCATCATTCGATCCAATGATGACGAGGACATCGCCTTCTAAAATTTCATCTTTCGCTGAAGGGGATACCATAATTTGACGATTACGTTTAATCGCAACAACGTTCACACCGTAACGTTTTCTTAAATCCAGTTGAATTAGGGTTTTCCCAATAAATTTCTCTGTAGCAACCACTTCAATAATGCTATAGTCCGGAGAAAGTTCAATATAATCTAAAATATTAGATGAAACCAAATTATGAGCAACTCGATTGCCCATGTCCCGTTCCGGGAATACGACTTTATCTGCTCCAATTTTATAGAGTACTTTACCATGCAAAGCATTTTGGGCTTTAGCCACCACATGTCTTACCCCTAAGTCTTTTAAAATCAAGGTAATCAAAATGCTGGCCTGTATTTCCTGAGTAATACCGACAATAACAACATCAAAATTTTTAATTCCCAGTTCCCTCAATGAATCTTCATCCATCCCATCAGCCTGAACAGCATGGGTCACAGAATCTTTCATTTCCTGAACCTTGGCCATATCACGATCTACAGCTAATACTTCATATCCCATTTCATATAAGCTGATTGCAACACTACTGCCAAATCGACCCAAACCAATGACTGCAAATATTTTTTTCTTCAATGATTCTCCTCCTTACCCTACAATCAATCGTTCTTCCGGATAAGAATAACTCACCTTCTTTTGCCGCAAGCTAATTGCCAAAGCCAGCGTTAAAGGCCCTACTCTTCCGGCAAACATCGTTACAACAAGCGCTAATCGTCCTATAACACTAAGATACGGGGTAATACCCGTTGATAGTCCTACTGTACCAAATGCGGAGATGACTTCAAAGAAAATCTTTATAAAACCAATTTGCTCTGTAGCCGAAAGTACCATGACCATAACAATAATTAAGAGCATAGAAATACTAATAATGGTTATAGTCTTATAAACAATATCACGTGGTATACGACGTGAAAACAGTGTAGGTTCCTGGTTTCCCTTAAGATTAGCACTCACTGTCAAAATGAGTGTCATGAACGTCGTGGTTTTAATACCACCACCGGTAGAGCCCGGTGAAGCGCCAATAAACATCAAGATACACGTAAAAAATAAAGATGCTTTTGTCATCGCGCCGGTATTAATTGTACTGAATCCTGCCGTTCGGGGCGTTACACCCTGAAAAATAGCACCGAGTATTTTCCCTTTCCATCCTAAAGCGCCTAATGTTTCCGGATTACTAAATTCCAGTATAAATATCAAAATAGACCCAATGGCAACCAATAGGGTTGTCATCAATAAAACCGTTTTGGTATGAAAAGATAGCTTTTGTAAGTTGCGCCGGTTATAAAAATCGGCTAAAACAGAAAAACCGAGGCCGCCTATAATAAACAAAGACATGATCACGACATTAACCAATATATCCGATGTATAAGCTGTTAAGCTGCTGAAATTTCCAAAAATATCAAATCCAGCGTTGCAATAAGCAGATATGGAATGAAAAATACTAAAGTATATCCCTTTAACCCACCCAAATTGAGGCACAAAACGAAAAGATAACAGACAAGCTGCCAGAGCCTCGATTGCAAAAGTAAAGATGATCACATATTTTGTAAGCCGCACCAATCCAGACATAGAAACCTGATTCATCGCTTCCTTCATGATCAATCTTTCCCGTAATGAGATACGTTTCCCTAAAATAAGCGCAAATAAAGTAGAGAACGTCATAAACCCTAACCCACCAATTTGAATGAGCACCATAATAACAATCTGCCCAAAAAGCGAGAAATAAGTTCCTGTATCAACAACTACAAGCCCTGTTACACAAACTGCTGATGTCGATGTAAAAAGTGCATCCACCATACTTAACGATTCTCCAGATTGAGTAGCAATCGGCAAGCGAAGTAAGGCGGCACCTATTAAGATAATCAAGGAAAACCCTATAGCCAGAATTTGCGCTGGTGCTAAATGCGTTTTGGGTAATAGTCGTTTTGAAATCATAATCACTTCCTTTTAAAAAGAAAAAGGGCCTGGGAAAGTCATAAAAAATTATGTCTTTTCTATCCCCTGCCCCTATTATTTCGTCTATTCACACGAATAATACATTAAACCTAATTATGCGTTTAATTTCTCTTTGACAACATCAGTTAACTGAGCAAATCCAGCCGCATCATGAACAGCCATATCCGCTAATACTTTACGATTGATATTTACCTCTGCTTGTTTTAAACCGTACATAAAACGGCTATAAGATAAACCATTAATACGAGCAGCTGCATTGATTCTTGCAATCCACAATTTACGGAAATCACGTTTCTTTGCTTTCCGATCTCTATAAGCATACGCTAAAGATTTCATCACTGCCTGATTGGCCGTTTTATATAAAGTACTCTTAGAACCGTAATATCCTTTAGCAAGCTTAAGAATTTTTTTATGTCTTTTACGCGTGGTTACGCCACCTTTTACCCTTGACATACAAAGTCCTCCCTTATTTCTCCTATTTATATGGAATTAATTTTTTGATACGTTTTTCATCAGCAGTATGAACAGTGGTCGCTTGACGCAAATTACGTTTTCTACCCGCTGATTTTTTCTCTAAAATATGGCTGCTATAAGCCTTATTTCTTTTAATTTTTCCTGATTTCGTAACGCGGAATCGTTTCGCTGCACCGCGATGTGTTTTCATCTTTGGCATCGTTAATTCTCCTCCTCAATTATCCCTTAGGTGCTAAAATCATAATCATATTTCGACCTTCAAGTTTAGGCTTTTTCTCCACAATGGCTAGTTCTAGAAGTCTTTCAGCAACTTTGTTTAGTATTTTTTCACCTAATTCGGGATGGCTTCTTTCCCGCCCCCGGAACATGATTGTTACCTTCACCTTATCTCCAGACTTTAAGAATCGTTCGATATTTTTTAGTTTAACGCCAAAATCATGTTCCTCAATTTTAGGCCGAAATTTCATTTCCTTAACGTCAATTGTTTTCTGGTTCTTGCGAGCTTCTTTTTCTTTTTTGCTCTGTTCAAAACGGAATTTCCCATAGTCCATAATACGGCACACTGGGGGCTTAGCTGTTGGCGCCACACATACAACATCTAAGTTTTTCTCCTGTGCAATTCTAAGTGCCTCTTTAATGTGCACAATTCCCAGCTGCTCACCATCAGCAGAAACCAATCTCACTTCTTTCGCCCGAATATTCTCATTGATAAATAAATCTTTACTAATCGCACGTCACCTCCTAATTAATTAAACTACCCATTGAGAACAAAATAAAAAGTGGGCAGCATTCAACCACCCACTAATAAACATAAAAATACCTCTCTTTTGGAAAAGCTTTTTTATGAACCTCATCAACTCCTGCGTTATGAGGTGAGAAGCGGGTGCTTCTACTTTGTTTTTTGTCTAATACATACTCACATAGTATAATGCATTTCTACATTTTAGTCAAGACATTTTTTATATATTTACTTCTTCTCTTTAATTTCCTCAATAATATCGGTAATAAATTTGTCAAGTTCCATGGCTCCGATATCCCCTTCACTGCGTTTGCGTACGCCAACTGTACCATTTTCTTCTTCCTGATCGCCTACAATCAGCATATAAGGATTTTTTTGCATTTGTGCTTCGCGGATTTTATAGCCAACCTTCTCACTACGCGCGTCAATTTCTACGCGGATGTCATTGGCCATCAGCTGATCGGCTACTTTTTGCGCGTAATCTTGATGCCGTTCGGCAATCGGAATGACCTTCACTTGAACAGGTGCCAACCACGCTGGGAATGCGCCGGCATAATGCTCAGTTAAAATACCGATAAACCGTTCAATACTCCCGAAAATAACGCGGTGAATCATAACAGGACGGTGTTTTTCGCCATCTTGGCCCACATACGTTAAGTCAAAACGTTCCGGCATCTGGAAGTCCAGTTGAATGGTCCCACACTGCCAGGTTCTTCCCAAAGAATCTTCTAAATGAAAGTCGATTTTGGGTCCGTAGAACGCACCGTCACCTTCATTAACAATATAATCCATTCCTTTTTCCTGAAGCGCTTCTTCCAATGCTGTTGTTGCAGTTTCCCAATCTTGATCAGATCCCATTGCATCTTCAGGACGGGTACTGAGTTCTACATGATAGTTAAAACCAAATACATTGTAAACATAATCTATGAAATCAATAACACCCACAATTTCTTCTTTAATCTGATCCGGACGCATAAAAATATGGGCATCATCCTGAGTAAAGCAGCGCACCCGCATCAATCCGTGTAGAGCACCAGACATTTCATGACGGTGTACAAGCCCCAATTCACCCACGCGAACGGGCAGATCTCGATAGGAATGCAAACGACGTTTATACATGAGCATCCCGCCGGGACAGTTCATAGGCTTGACCGCATAATCTTCTTCATCAATTTTGGTAAAATACATATTTTCTTTATAATGATCCCAGTGCCCGGAAGTATGCCACAACTGTTCATTTAAAATAATTGGCGTTTTTACTTCCTGATAACCTCTTTCAACATGCGCTTGGCGCCAAAAATCTTCTAACCCATTTCGAATAACCATCCCTTTGGGATGGAAGAATGGGAAGCCGGGACCTTCTTCTAGAATACTGAAAAGATCCAATTCCTTCCCTAATTTACGATGATCGCGCTTGGCAGCTTCTTCCAACCATTCCAAATACGCATCTAATTTTGACTGCTTGTCAAAAGCCGTACCATAAATACGCTGCAGCATTTCGCGTTTTTCATCACCGCGCCAGTAAGCACCGGCTATTTTCATCAATTTAAATGCTTTCAAGTAACCGGTATGCGGAATATGAGGACCGGTACATAAATCACTGAATTCTCCCTGAGCATAGAAGGAAACCGTATCATCTTCCAGTTCTTCAAAGAACTCTACTTTATAAACTTCCCCACGTTCCTTTTCCATTTTAATTGCTTCCTGCTTACTCATTTTTCGATGTTCAAACCCATATTTTTCTTTGACAATCTTTTTCATTTCCGCTTCGATTTTTTCCAAATCATCAGGCGTTAAGGAACGCGGCAAGTCGAAATCATAGTAAAATCCATTTTCAATGGCAGGTCCAAACGCCAGCTTAGCTTCCGGGAAAAGACGTTTAACCGCCTGTGCCATAATATGTGCCGCACTATGACGGAAAATATGCTTTCCTTCATCGGAATCAAAGGTAATAATCTCTACAGCAGCATCTTCTTCAATTGTTTTCGATAAATCAACAGATACCCCATTGATTTTACCGGCCAAAGCTGCTTTTCCCAAACGAGGACTGATATCAAAAGCAACATCTTTCACTGTAGCCCCAGCATCATATTCCCGTACGGAATTGTCAGGTAAAGTCACTTTAATTTTACTCATTGTTTTGTATCCCCTTTCATTTCTAAACTTAACCATAAAAAAATCCCCATCATGCTCTACACACAACAGGGACGAAAATATTCATTTCCGCGGTTCCACCCACATTAGCAGTAAAAAACTGCTCGCTTTCTTTTATCTAACGGTAAATACCGGCACCGCTTACTAACCATTCAGCGGACACTCCCGGGGGGTATTCCTGTACACCTGTTCATAGAAACTTACAGCCATGGCTTCTACTCTCTGAGAACGGTTTTTACAGTACTCGTCCCGGTCATTGTTTTAAACAATTATGGACCGCTTCCTACGGTCGCTTAACGAGGAACGACCGCAGCCTATAGCTGCTTAACGACTAACGATAAACCACAATTCGTGAATCGTCTTTTTCTTTCCTCTTTACTCTTTACTCTTTCGTCGAGTAAAGTAAGCATTCTTCACACTGTTTTTATTATAAATCTCAATGCAAGGCTTGTCAATAACTATCTATTATTGCCCCACAGCAACCAAAATGAGTGCTTGGAAAATCCCTACCACAAAACCTAAAACGCCTCCCAAAATTTCAATATGCTTTAATTCCTTGGAAGCAATACCAACAATCAGTGCTTCAATTTCTGCCAAGTCAAACTGTTCGATTCGTTCTTCCACCATTTTCCCGAGATGAATTTCATTTTTGGCTTCCTGTCCTAGCTTGTCCAAAAAATCATCTAAGACATCATCAATTTCATTCTTTAATTGATTGTTTAAATAATCCATAATGAGTTCACCAAAGGTAGCCTTTATAAACGGTGGAATTTTCTCTTGAATTTTTTTCCCTGCTACGGATACAATGGCTTCAGCCATCTTCCTTTTAAGTTCTGGATTTTTAATATTCGCCAAAATGTCTTCCACAGACAGTAAATTTTCTTCCACTGTACGGCCAATATTGATCGCCAGCTCATCTCTTCTTTTAGGAATTAAGCCCTGAACATATGAATTTGTCAAAGGGATTTTGATGGGTTCATAGGGACGAAAAATGAGTTTGATTGCTAGTACATTGGTCACCCATCCAATTAATGCCCCTACCAGGGGTAACATGATAAATTTCAACAACATCTATTATTCCTCCTTTTTGAACTTACGAGCAATTTCCCTGATACGCCTGCTTCTATGATTCATACCTGATTTCCCTACTGGTGGGTTTAACATTTCCCCTAATTCTTTCAAGCTTGCTTCTGGATGATCTAATCGCAAATAGGCTATTTCTTTCAGGCCTGGAGACAAATGGCCTAGCCCCATATATTCATCAATGACTTCAATATCTTCAAGCTGCCTGCTGGCAGCATTAATGGTCTTATCCAAATTAGCGGTTTCACAATTCACCTGACGATTTACATTATTCTTTATTTGTTTTAAAGCACGAACATTTTCAAAATCCAACAAAGCCAAATGGGCACCCATAATATTCAACATTTCACCAATTTGGTCACTATCTTTTAAGTATACGACATAAGTTTTTTTACGTTGTGAAATACCTGGTTCCAAACCAAAAGTTCTCATTAAATCACACAAAGCGAGCCCATAACTTTTATTATCCGTCACCATCTCTAAATGATACCCTTTTTCCGGATTGCTTAATGATCCCCCTCCTAAGAAAGCGCCCCGCAAATAAGCACGCCGACAACATCGTTTCTCTATTAATAGTTCCTTAATACCATCCCAAAAATGGTACTGTTCATCCATAATCCCCAGTTGGTTTAACATTTGACGAACTTGTTGAGCCGCAGGAATTCCGATGATATAAATATTATTTTTTTTAAGGCGCATACTACGTCTAACCGTAATTTCTCCATGAATCCCAAAAAGATCCTTACAAAATTTAAATGCTTTACGAGCTACCGCTGCATTCTCCATGGTCAGCAATAAAGTAAGTCCTCTCTGCCCCCGAATCTGTAAACTTCCATCCATACGTAACAAGGCTGCAAGTTCTGCCTGCTGGCAACAGGGGTCATCATCCTGCAATCGTGCCAAAGCATTTTTAGTTTTATTTGAAAATCCCATCTTTAATCTACTCCCCTAATAATTTCCATAACCGCACGCGCCAATTTTTCCGAATCATGTCTTACTTGATCTCCCTGATGCAACATATCTCGAACAACGAATTTTAAACCCAAATGCTTCAAGGCAGCAAAATCATTTAAAACAACAGCAGCATTTTCAGCATAATACCGTTCCAATACATTCTGTTTAATTCCATTCATATTAAGCAGCGTATGCGTAAACAACGCTTTTCCCATATGATTATAAAGGACTTCAATATGATCGGCTGCCGTCATGCCGTCTGTTTCTCCGGGCTGTGTCATAATATTACAAGCATAAATTTTGGGCGCTTTGGTTTTGCCAAGTGCTTCTCCTATCTCTTCAATTAATAAATTAGGCAAAACACTGGTATACAGGCTGCCCGGACCAACAACAATACCATCAGCATTCTGGATCGCTTCAATAGCTTCCGGCAACGCCCGTGCTGTTTTAGGCTTTAAAAAAACACGCTTTATTTGCCCTGGGCTGGCAACAATCTTGGTTTCCCCCCAAACAACCTCTCTATTTGTCATTTGGGCACCCAAAACGGTATTTTCCAATGTGGAAGGCAGTACCCTTCCTTTCACTGATAAAATTCTGCTTGATTCTCTCAACGCTTCTAGAAAATCTCCAGTGGTTTCTGCTAATGCTGTAATAAAAAGGTTACCAAAGGCATGACCGGTAAGTTCGTCATTCCCCTCGAAACGATATTGAAAAAGCTTTTCCATAAGCGGTTCTGCGGTAGCCAGAGCCACTAAACAATTGCGGATATCTCCAGGTGGTAATATTCCCATTTCAGTTCGCAGTCGCCCTGAGCTTCCCCCATCATCCGTTACGGTTATGATGGCTGTAATATTACTCGTGTAGTTTTTCAACCCACGCAGGAGAACAGGTATTCCAGTTCCTCCACCCAGCACCACAATTTTGGGTTCTTTAGCAATCCCAGAATTATCTTTTCTCATGGTTGTTACCTCCCGCCAAACGACGGTAAATATCTCGATGTTCCAGTCGAACATTATATCCATGCTTTTTTAAAAAATCATTCAATACATGGGCAACAGTAACAGAACGATGATTCCCACCCGTACACCCAATGGCAATGGTAAAATGCATCTTACCTTCTTGAACATAGTAAGGCAGCAAAAAGTTAATGAGCGCAAAAAACTTTTGTAGAAACTCATGTGTTTCCGGCCATTTCAGTACATAATCACGCACAGATTGATCATTTCCGGTAAGATCTTTCAGGGATTCTAAGTAGAATGGATTGGGCAAAAAACGCACATCAAATACCATATCTGCATCCAAAGGAATGCCATATTTATAGCCAAATGAAACGACTGTAATCCCCAAAGATTGCAATGGATTCTCCTGTCCGTAAATACGTTTGAGTTGGTTCTTGAAATCCTTGGGCGCAAGATGAGAGGTATCAATTATTTTGTCCGCTTTGCCTCGTAATTCTTCCAAACGTTTTCGTTCTTCCTGTATGCCTTCTAAAATACTCCCCTGATGTGCTAAAGGATGACGACGCCGTGTCTCTTTATACCGTTTAACCAGCACGTCATTGGAAGCTTCTAAAAAAAGGATTTCATAAGGAAGTGCCATGTGATCCAAATCCCCTAGGGCATCCAACATAAAATCAAAAAAATCGCCTCCACGAATATCAACCACCAGTCCAACCCGGTTTAAGGTTTGAGACTTTATACATAATTCGGCAAACTTAGGAATAAAATTTGGCGGAAGATTGTCAATACAAAAAAATCCTAAATCTTCTAAAGCCCGAATTACCTGAGTCTTCCCCGCTCCAGACATACCCGTAATGATGACAAAACGCATATCATTATTCATATCCATAAATTTTCTCCTCTTTCCCCTTTCAGCTTCGCTAAAGCAGGTAGGTCTTAATTTGACATTTCCTGCATTTCGCTTCCATGCAATAACGGGGACACACCCCTTGTACCTCACGGAATGTCCCCATTCTTGCATTAGGGTTTTACCATTCCACGTTCTTTTTCTTTTTAGTCTTTAGCCTTCGGCTTTTAGCTTTAAGCCTTGTGCCATCTCTTAATCTTTTACTTTCAGTGACCAAAGGGAACGGTCTTTCAGCGAACGCAGTGAGCGGTCTTTCCCCTTTCATCTAATACGCATTAATAATCCGCTCCGGTCCAATCCCAACCTGCTCTGCAATCTCAATTCCACGTTGTAAGTCTCCTACGCGGGTAGGATGATGCGCATCACTGCTTATTACAAAAGAAACGGATTCTGTCATTGCCGCTTGCAAAAGCGGTATCATATCATAAGCATGACTAGCATTGATCTCCAATGCGGTTCCTTGCTCACCACACGCATGGGCTAAAGCACCTGTATCGACCGAAAAGCGATGTCCCGGATGGGTAATAAATTTCACATCATAGCGGTTGACACAATTAATAAGCGCCCGGGTGTTATTCTCCCGCGCTTTTTGAGCCATTTTTTTCGAAAAACGCCTTAACCCGTAGTAAAAGTAGTAATCCCATGCATCGGTCATGCTGGCAGGTATGACCCCTCTATGTAGTCCAACCAATAAAATGTCAAGTTCTTTAATAATATCCAAAGGAAGATCAATTTCTCCATCCATACCGATAATATTTGCTTCACAGCCCAATAATATTTTAATATCTGGGTATTTGTTTTGACAAGACCTAATTTCTTCCTTCATTTTTAGCAATATATCTGCACGCTTAATGCCCAAAAGCTTAAAAGAAGGCCCATGATCTGAAATCGCGACCTCTTTCAATCCCTTTTTAAGGGCTGCTTTTACATTATCCTCAATGCTTCCCGTTCCATGGCTAAATGTCGTATGTGTATGGTAGTCAGCAAATAATTTGATCATCTTGGCACCTCGTTAGTTTAGTTATTAATTGTCAGTTCTCAGCTTTCTACAAAAATGGTAACTAGCGAGCAGCAGGTAGGACGCTCCCTTCGGTCACTTGTAGCAGGTAGTAGGTAGGTCTTACTTTGATATTTTCTGCTTTTTCCTTCATGCAATAACGGTTTTTATCATTCCTTGTCCTGTATCTTTTTCGTTCCTCGTTCAGCAGCCATAGGATGCGTTCTTTCCTCATTCCTCGTCTTTTAATCTTTCCCTACCTGCTACCTGCTAACTCCTACCTGCTTTTTCAGCTTTTCTCTAAATATTATACTTAATTCCCCAACAATTAATCCATCCACTGAAAAATTTTTCCCGGTAGCTGACGTACCCTGCCCTTCATTTCAAGCATCAAAAGGGCTGTACTGATATCCGTTAGCGTTAATGTGCTTCTCTTTGCTAATGCATCCAATGATTGGTTACCTGTTAATAGCATTTGGGCCATTTCTTTTTCTTGGGGAGATAAATCAGCAGGAATCACCATTGGCTTTTTATCGTGTGCTTTATTTTCTGCCATTCCTAATTCTTCTAATACATCTGCAGCATTTTCTATCAATTTTGCGCCCTGCTTGATTAAGGCATGTGTTCCTTTGCTGTTTTTAGAATGAACACTGCCAGGAACAGCTAAAACTTCCCGTCCCTGTTCCAATGCAAAATCAGCCGTAATCAATGAACCGCTCTTCTGCGCTGCTTCGATTACCACCGTTCCCAACGACAAACCACTAATCACACGATTACGGCGCGGAAAATGGCGTGCCTCCGGCTTCGTTCCTAAAGGAAATTCTGAAAGCACGGCTCCATTTGATGCAATTTCTTGCATCAGTTCACGGTTTTGCGGCGGATAAACCACGTCCAGTCCACACCCCAAAACCGCCAGCGTTCTCCCGCCCCCTTTGATTGCTGCCCAATGGGCACAGCTGTCAATGCCGGCAGCCATTCCACTCACGACTGTAATTTCAGACTTTACAAACTCGTCTGCAATTTTAACAGCCATATCCCTGCCATAGCTTGTCGCACGCCGGGAGCCCACCATCGCAACCGCTTTTTCATCTTCCTTATGAATTGTTCCCCAAACATACATAACCATGGGAGGATTATAAATTTCACGTAGTAAAGCAGGATATGCCTCATCCCCCAAAGTTAACACGGAAATATTGTGCTGTCTAATTTTTATCAGTTCATTATTTACATCAATTCTCTGACGTCCATTTACAATTTGAGAAGCAATTATAGACCCAATCCCTTCAACCCTTGCGAGTTCTTTTTCACCGGCGTGCCACGCTTTCTCAGCAGTTCCGAAATATTCCCGTAATTTTAAAAACCGTGCTGTCCCTACACCATCTATCATATTAAAAGCAATCCAATAGTCGCGTTCCGTCATAATGTAACACTTCTTCCTTGTAGAATAAGTTATTGCAGCTTCGCTGCAGCAGGTAGACTTTAATTTGATATTTTCTACTTCTTCCCTCCATGCAATAACGGGGACACACCGCGCGTACCTCTTAAATTCACAATTCACAATTCATAATTCATAATTAAATGACTAAAGACATTCAACATTTGTACCTATAATAACGCAATAAAAACAAATAGCAAAAGGTCTCGTTCTTCTTCCAGCGAACGCAGAGAGCGATCTTCCCTCTATCTTTTCCTACCTGCTACCTGCTAACTCCTAACTACTGTTCTTTACAGCATAAACTTCTCGATCACCTCAATCACGCCTTTAGAGCGCTCGCCTTTTGTTACATAATCAGCCCGTTTTTTAACCGATTCTTCCGCATTCCCTACCACAACACCTAATGCGGCTTTCTCAATCATTTCTAGATCATTATAACCATCACCGATTGCAATGGTTTCTTCCATAGGTATCCCGAGACTTTTGGCAACATATGATAACCCGTTTCCTTTAGATGCTTCGGGGTGCATTACATCGATAAAAGAGTTGGTTGAACAAGTAAAAAACAACTGCCCTTTAAAATAGTCCATCAGTTTCTCCCGCAATTGCTCATTACGGTTAGGCTGGGAATTATAAATAATAAAACATGTAGGCGCTTCCTTCATTTGTATGAAGCAATTGGGAATCACCTGAATATTCATATTGAGTGCTGCTGTATAGAGATCATAAAATACTGTTTTGCGATTTGTAAACGCCTCATCGGTTGTAAAAGCATAAAATTCCACGTTTTCATCCTTTAAAACCGTTATGACTTCTTGCACCAAGTGAATAGGTACCTTGAAATGCTGTTTAATCTCTTGTGTTCTTGGATTACGAATTAGTGCCCCATTACTAGCAATAATGGGCGTGTCTAAATTCAATTCCCGGGCATAACGCACTGCCGAAAAGTATACCCTGCCCGTCGCCAGCGTAAAATGAGCCCCTTTTTGCCGTGCCTTCTGCATCACCGCTTTAACATCACCATCTATTGTCCACTTTTCATTCAAAAGGGTACCATCTAAATCCATTGCCATCAATTTGTATGCCACTATTATTCAGCCCTTTCTTTAATATATATTATCAGCTTTCTGCAAAATTTGCAGGTATCGAACAGCAGGTAGGCTTTAGTTTGATATTTCCTGTTTTTTTCAGTAAGGTTCTTTACTAACCTTCAATCCACAATCAACCTTGAAAACGAGACTAGGGTCTTGTTTTCCTTTAGATCCTCAAACTACTTAGTCATCCCCTACCTGCTACCTGCTGGTTGCTACCTGCTTACACTTTACTTTTAGCATCTTCCCTCATTCTTCGTCTCTTTCACTACCATATTCCATTATACACCAAATTCAAACCCTATACACCAAAAAAAGAGCGAATCACCCGCTCTTTTTCAGTAAGTTATTATTGGATTGGACTGCCGTGATTGACAGCAAACTCATAGTTCGTTGCACTCATTGTATAAGCAAATACAGCATTGGCATAAAGCATTTCCATATTTTCCATCATATTTTGAGCATTTAACACATCCAAAGTGGTAGCCAAGCCATTTGCGTATTGTAGATTGACAATACGCAAGCTCTCTTTAGCTTGCTCTACATTCTTTTGTGCGGGTTCAAGTGCTTCATAGGAACCATTCAAATCTAAATAGCCTTTGTTAATATCCACTTTGACTTGCGCAACTTGTTTCTCCAAATTCATTTTCATCAGCTCATATTGATAAACCGCTTGCTTATATGCCCATGTATTTGACGTATAATAATCTCCTGCCAACTCCAGATTTAATTCATATAAATCTTCTTTTTCCCGTGCTTGAAGCATATCCAATCTTTTTTCTAAGCCATCCTTGATACTATCCTCAAGTGAAACTTCTTTTTTATTAAGATTAAAGTCATCTGTCATTTGAATGTTTTGGTTAATATCCAAATTAAGCAACAGTTTAAAATCCATCTGTGATTTTTGGAGTTCACGCTTGGCACTGGCCCATTCGTTTTCTTTGGTCTTATACTGCACTTCTGCCGCTAAAACATCATGTTTTGCCACCATACCTTGATTGAATTTCAACGTTGCAATTTCATGCTGTCGTTTAGCATGATCCAAAGTTCCCTTCTTGGCCTCTACTTCTTTTTGCTTGAGCAAAATGGCATAGTATGCTTGCTTAACCTGAATTTCCATCTGTTTCTGTTGCCTTACATAGCCCCGTTCTGCGATGGCAAGCATCATTTTCTTCTCTTCAGGTGTAAATTTCTCAGTTAATAACCCTTGATAAGTACCAGGTGAATTATCAGAGATCTTATCCGCCGTGTTATCCGCCATCTTATAAACTAATTTCTGTTGGTTGACATTTAGCTTTCCCTGCTTCAAATCAATATTATTTTCCAAAGCCAAATCCACACTATTTTGTAAACTCAATTGCATCACTTCCGGCTTAACTTCATCCGCTGCTTGACTTCGATTTAATGACATTCCCGTTAAAGCAACCATTGCAATTAATAGAATACTCATTAATTTACGCATATCAACACCCCTTTTTGTATGTTTTGATATTTTCTACTTTCCCCTCCATGCAATAACTTTACTGCTGCAGGTAGCTCGTTCCCTTCGGTCACTTGTAGCAGGTAGCAGGTAGGCTTTAATTTGATGCTCCTTGCTTCTTGCATTAGGGTTTTATCATTCCTCGTCCTTTTCTCTTCCTTCGTCCCTCTATCCTTTATCTGTTTCATTCCTGGTTCAGCAACCATAGGTTACGTTTTTTCCTCATTCCTCGTCTTTTAATCTTTCCCTACCTGCTACCTGCTAACTCCTACCTGCTTCTTTTATCTTTTACTACTAACTACTTACCTTCTTTATTTTAATTTTCGGCATTTTAAATTTTAAATTTTTAATTTTCAATTTTTTAAGCCGTCCTAATAACCGTGCCCTTCCATCCTTTGTCCGCATATCATCAAATAGGGTATAAACAATCGGTATAATCACCAGCGTCAGCAAAGTTGAAAAGATTAACCCGCCAATAACAACAGTGGCCATGGGTGCATCTGCTTCCGCACCTTCACCAATTCCTAATGCCAGAGGAATCAGTCCCAGTACCGTCGTCATCGCCGTCATCAGAATGGGACGCATCCGGGTCAGCCCCGCTTTAAGGATTGATTCTCGTCTCGCCATACCCTCTCTTCGCAATGTATTGACATAATCTACTAAGACAATCGCATTGTTAACCACAATCCCAGAAAGCATAATGATACCAATCATAGAAGTCACATTGATCGTCCGATGCGTCACAAACAACCCTAACAGCGCCCCAATTAACGCCAATGGTACACTAAACATAATCGTTAACGGATGTACCAATGATTCAAACTGAGCGGCAAGTATCATATAAACAAGAATGATCGCCATAATTAAGGCTAATCCTAAATTTCTAAAGGATTCCATCATGTCTTTATTTTCACCGCCATATTCCAGTTCATATCCCTGTGGCATTTCGAAATCTGTTAAACTCAGTTGAATGTCCTTGATCACCTCACCCAAACTGCGATCACGCAGTTTGGATGTAACACTAATAATATGCGTTTGATTTTCACGGTTAATGGTACTGGGACCCATTTTTTGCTGTAACTTTGCCACTTCTTTTACGGGAACCGTTAGTCCGTTAGGTGCAGTAATCAGTATGTTCCCTAAGTCTTGGATCGTTTCTCGTTCTTCCTCCGGGAAACGCAAACGTACATCAATCTCATCCCCATCAATCCGATATTGTGTCGCAATATCGCCCGCTATAGCGCTGTGAATGGCAGAACCAATTTGCGCTACACCCAATCCATAATCAGCGGCTTTAACACGATCCACTATAATTTGCAATTCCGGACGACCTTCACCAATGGATGTATCGACTTCTGCAGTCCCCGGCACTGCTCTCACTTTCTCTTTAACAAAGTTAGCATAATGGATTAAAGTATCTAAGTCTTCCCCTTTTAAATTAATGGTAACCGGTGCGCCGCTAGACGAACCGCCGCCCATCTGTTGAGACTTGGTAACCGTAATTTTGGCACCTGGTACCTGGGATACTTCATCCCGCAATTCATTAATAATAACATTAATGTCACGTTTCCTATCTTTTTTCGAGACAAGCTGGACTTTAATCTCCCCCAGTTCGGAACCTGAACTTGAAGGCCCCCCCTCACCACCGGCAGAACCAATTTGGGTTTCAACCACATCCGTTTCTGGAATTTCCAATATGTTCTGTTCTACCTGATTTACGATCTTTTCTGTTTCCTGCAAAACAACACCTTGCGGTAATTCAATGGCTACTGTAAATACCCCTTCATCACTATCGGGCATAAATTCCGCACCAATAAATGGAATCAACAGCAAACTTCCCACAAAAGCGCCTCCGGCCATTAAAAGAATTCTTCGGCGATGATCCAAAGCCCAATTTAATAAACGCTGATAATGCTCTGCAAGCCATGTAAAACCATCATCCCATTTTTGCAAAAGCTTATCCCGTCTGCGTATTGTCTTCTCCTGTCCCCCATGATCATCTTCTACTTTTAAGATCTTAGAAGAAAGCATGGGAACTAAAGACAGCGACATTATTAAAGAAGCCAATAAGGAAAATGAAACCGTCATCGCTAATTCTCGGAAAATTTGCGCAGCCATTCCTTCAACGTATACAATAGGAAGAAATACAGCCATAGTAGTAAGCGTGGAAGCCGTTACCGCCATGCCAACCTCACTGGCACCCAACTTAGCCGCTTCCATTTGACTATAACCTTCCTGCCGGTACCGATAAATATTCTCCAAAACAACGATCGCATTATCCACCAGCATACCGACCCCTAAAGCAAGCCCTCCCAAGGACATTAGATTTAAGGTAAGTCCAGAGAAATAGATCAAAATAAAAGTTGTGATAACAGAGACTGGGATCGATATCCCAACAACAAACGTACTACGTATGTTACGTAAAAATAGGTATAAAATAATAATTGCCAATAAGGCTCCTACCAGTGCATTCTTTACAACCGTTTTAATCGCTTGCTTAATAAAAGTAGAAAGATCATGGGTGACCACAATATTCATATTTTGTGGCAGCTCAGGTTTCAGTCTTTCTAATTCTGCCCGTATGCCATCGCATACTTTTACCGTATTTGCGTTACTCTGTTTTTTAACGTACAGCGCAATACTGGAAACTCCATTGGCTTTGTTTTTTTGTGTTACATCAGCATAGCCATCTTTGATGACAGCGATATCACTCAAGTAAAACATCGTACCATGAGGCGACATAATGGGAATTTGTTTAATTTCTTCGATATTATTAAATTCACCCGTTGTTCTTACCAAAAATTCCTTCTGCCCATCCTCAACGGTTCCGCCGGGAAAATTCATATTTTCTCCCCTGAGGACTTGAGAAAGTTGATTAAAAGATAACTGGTAAGCCTCCATCTTACGGGGATCAACTTCAACGCTAATTTCGCGATCTAATCCACCCTGGATTTCTACGGAAGCAACCCCTTCCAACCGCTCCAGGCGGTTCTTTAACGTATCTTCCCCAATTTCCTTAAGACTAGCCAGGTTTTGGCTTCCCGTTATGGCCAATCCCATAACCGGAATCGCCGTTGGATCAAATTTCACAACCATAGGATCATCCACATCATTAGGCAAAAATCCTTTAATACGGTCGATTTTCTCCCGCATTTGCAACGTCGCAAAATCCATATCGGTTCCCCAATCATATTCTACAATGACAATAGAGGAACCCATTTGAGTAATGGAACGAACCGTTTTTACGTTATTCACCGTTTCCATCGCTTCTTCAATCGGTTTTGATACCAAATTTTCTACTTCTTTCGGTCCTGCCCCACTATAACTGGTTATGACAGCAGAAATAGGCAGCTTTAAATCCGGCAATAGATCAATTGCCAAACGGGATAATGAAACGACACCTAATAAAATGGCAATCAAAACAACCATAACAATGGAAACAGGACGGTTAACCGCTAAATGAGGTAATTTCATTATTGCTCACCCCTACTTTTGAGTGTGACTTCTGTTCCATCGCTCAATAATAATTGCCCTGATATAACGACCGTTTCCCCTTCCTTAATCCCTTTTAAAATTTCCACTGTTTCTTCACCTTCCAACCCTACCTGAACTTCACGTTCTTTAACAATCCAATTTTCTTCTTTAGCGGTATTTTTCTGAGTCACATAAACGATTTTAGTTTCCCCATCCTCTTTGTTAACCAGTGCTGTTTTAGGAAGAACCATTACATTTTCTTTCTTTTCCAGCTCGATCGTTACCCTGGCAAACATGCCCGCTTTTAAAACATGGTTGGCATTTTCAATATTAATCTCAATAGGATAGACTTTGCTCTGAGCACTGGCTGCTGGATTAATGGAAGTAATTTCTCCTTCAAAGACCTGTTCCACACCAGAAGCAACTTCAACACGAACCTTTTGATTTAATTGTACTTTACCAATTTCACTTTCCGTCAGATTAGCTTTAACGATTACTTGATCAACATTGGAAATTGTCAATGCTGGTGCAGCAGGAGACGCCATTTCACCTGGATCAATATTCCGTGCTGTAATCACACCCGTAATAGGTGATACCAGAACGGTATTATTTAAGTTGTCCTGAGCGATATCTAACATGGCCTGCCCCTGATCCATTTGTGCCAAGCTTACCTGATACTGAGACACTGCACTGGTATAAGCTAATTGCTTTTGGTCTAATAATTGTTCAGATACTGCACCCGATTCATAAAGACTTTTGTAGCGCTCTAATTCCGCTTTCGCATTATCTAATACAGCCTTAGCAGATGTTTGCGCCTGAGAAATGGCCAAACTTGCTGCAGCCTGTTTCACTTGAAGTGCAAACGTTGTATCATCTAATTTTAAAACCGTCTGCCCCTTCTCCACAGTATCTCCTACTGAAAAAGGTACCGCGACAACTTGTGATGCGATTTTCGACATTAATATGATCTCTTCCTTAGGTGCAATCGTCCCATTAATTACGGTCGTCCTATTAATGGAACCGGTATTCGCTTTCTCCGTCACGACAGGAATCGCTATATTCTGTGACATGGCTTGCTTACCTTTCTTCCCACATCCTGCAAAAGTCATGATCGCCAAAAGAATCATCATGATACTTAGTATTCGTTTCATTCTCATCTTGTAACCTCCATCATTAAGTTTTACTGACTATTCGGTCATTTGTTTTTTATTATATCTTTATCAAGAATTGCTGTCAATAAGAAAGGCAGCCAACAGCAGGTAGCAGGCAGGTCTTATTTTGATATTTTCTACTTTTTCCTTTTTCTTTTTCGTTCCTCGTTCATCAGCCATAGGCTGCGTTCTTTCCTCATTCCTCGTCCCTTAATCTTTTCCTACCTGCTACCTGCTAACGCCTACCTGCTTCTTTTAATCCTTTAACTATCAACTGTCCACTATCAACTGTCAACTGTCCTTTTATCTTTCCCTTTTAAAGCAAAAAATGATGAGGTTTCCCTCACCATTTCAACGTAAAATCTCTGCCAACCTCAACTAGTTTCTCCATTTCTACGCCTTTTAAGCTTTTACCTTTAGGTCCTGTTGAAAATTCAAATGTATCAATCACCTGGGCTCTCCGGTTTTCAAACCGATGAGATAACTTTTCTAAGGCACTTTGTGCCCCCTTGCTGCTTAATGTTAAAAAAACAACTGCTTTCTTCCCTTCAATATGATCACAGACATCAATAAAAGTATTGATTGCAGCAAATGGGTTCCCTACCCAAACAGGTCCTCCCAAAAAAATCATGTCGTATTGTTGAACATCATGATGCTTTATTTTAATGGGAATCGTTTTGCCTAAAATACTCCACCAAATTCCCTTAAGAATATTAATTTCTTTTTTCAGTTCAATAGGGTTGAGGTCTACTTCAGCTCCCCCTTTTTCTAATCCTTCCTTCAAACACTGTACTACTTTTTCTGTATTTCCTGTCCTTGAATAATAAGTCACTAAAACCTTCATCTTAAAGGTCTCTCCTTCCAACTTCCCTATGCCATTCAATATATTACTTACTAAACAATATATGTTCATCCCTATCATTTAATAATTTGAACCGATGAAAAATGTTCTCAGTTCTGAGTTGTCAGTTCTCAAACCTTAGGACAAAATTTATAGTTTTTGTATATCGCTTCATAGCGGAGAAAAATTTCTTGGCCTTCAATTTTTCTTATGACCAACATGAAATAGAAAACATGACGCATCAGTATTTTTTACCGAGAACGAGAACTAAAAAAGTAAAAAGCCGGTGAACATCGCCACCAGCAAATCATTCTTTATCTGTTCGTGGTACCCTTATTAACATCTTCCATCTGTTCTACCAGTTGCTGCATGGCTGTCGCCACTTCCTTGCTTGCTGCTTCCTGCGCGATAGAGACATGGCTTAAATCACCTTGATATTGATTAATATCTTGAATATGTTGCTTTATATTAAATAATATTTGTTTAATCTGTTCATTAAATTGTTCACTATTTTGAGCCAATTTCTTTACTTCTTCGGCAACCACACCAAACCCTTTCCCAAATTCCCCTGCCCGTGCAGCTTCAATTGTGGCATTAAATCCGAGTAATTTCGTTTGCTTAGTAACATTTTGGACAAACTTTAAAATTTTATCCGTTTCTTCAACTTCCTTTAAAGCTGTAGCCGATGCCTCCGTTAACACCCCTTCTACATTAACCAACTTTTCTGCACCCGCAGAAATCTCTTGAACAGCAGCATACGTTTGAACACTTAACTCAGAAATTTGCTGTACTTGCCGATCCATTTTTTCCATAATAACCGCTTCTGATTCCACCAAATACATCATTAAATTAGCAACTGATGAGTCCGCAATATGCGTACTTGGCTGCCTTTTTTCCAAAATAGTGTTTTTCACATGTTCATTACCGGTCGCCTCAATAACAATCTCCAGGTTCGGTAATGTTAATAGTCTCTCTATATCTGAAAAACATGAAATACCTAATTGTTTAGCGAGTTTAATTCCTGGTGCATCCTCATTAATATCAACAATACCTAAAACTTTAATAGACGAAAGCCGCGCAAATGTTTGAAGTAAGGCTAATCCACCTTGTCCTCCACCAACAATTCCTACTTGTATAGTCATGTTCCTCCTCCTTTTTTAGTTATTAATGTATGAGTTATCTATCCTAAAAGTCATATTTTTTCCTGATAAAGATTTGAACAAATTTCCTATCCTTAACTTTTATGCTAATCATTATGAATGTAGAACAATAAGTGGAAACTACTTCAAAAATCCGTTTAAAATAGCCTGTACTGCTTCCTGTTCGTCTAACCCCAAAGACATTAGTTTTAAGACTTGATCCCCCGCAATTTTACCAATCGCTGCTTCATGCGTTAATTCCGCATCACTATGCATCGCATGCAAACCCGGTAAAGAAATAGCCTTGGCTTCATCCATGATAATGGTATCACATTCCACATGTCCTTTTGTCTTTTCTTTAGCAATGAGCTCTACCTTAAATACTTGCTCTGATTGTTCCTGCGCTACAGATCGGGATAAAATATGGGCATTAGCACCCTCCCCAATCATTTCTATAACGATATCTGACTCTGCTTTTTGGTCACGATGCGTTAGTAATTTCTCTATCATGATCAATGATGAATCCTTATGAAGAATGGCCTTTGCCGGACGACTTGTTTCGTCTACCCCTTTAATTTGAACCATTTCCATTTCTGCAGTAGCGCCTTCCTCTAAATGAATTTTAGTTGTTGAATTAAAAATACGTTTTCCTTCTCCAGTTCCTTCCCCATAATGTTTTTCTACATATCGCATACGTGCTCCGCGTCGTATGATAAATTCGTGAACACTTTCGTGCTCAGATTTAACATCTCCACCATTGTGAATACCACACCCGGCAACAACTAACACATCAGCACCTTCACCAATATCAAACGTATTATGGACCATATCATCCAAGCCGGTTTCCGTAACGATAACCGGAATATGTACCGATTCATTTTGAGTACCTGGTTTAACAATAACATCAATACCAGACATTCCTTCTTTGGTACGGATATCAATATTTGCGGTCGTCTTCCTTCCGGCACCCCCACCATTTTTCCGGATATTAAATGCACCCTGAGGCACATCATGCAGGTCTGCTACCGTCTCTAAGAGTTTTTTATCAATTGCATTCAGCACCATCTAGGTCACCTCCACATGTATTACGCCATTTACAAGCCATTTCATCTTTAATGAGCGGCCATATTTTATCAACATTACCTCTATCCTTTATTTCACCGTCTGCCAGAAGAATAATTTCATCGGCTACCTTTAAAAATCGTTCATTGTGAGTGATAATGATCGTTGTCATTTCACGGCTTTGGTGTTCATTTGAAATAACTTTGATCAATTGTTCAAACGTCCATAAATCCACACCCGCTTCCGGTTCATCATACATCACCAAATCTGCTTTTCGCGCCAACATATTCCCAATTTCAATCCGTTTCATTTCCCCGCCCGATAGGCTGGCATCGACTCCCCGATAATAATAGTCTTCTGGACAAAGCCCCACATTTTTCAAAAGTAAACTAATATCTTTTTTAGTAATATCCGGGTTGGCAATCCGAAACAAATCATGAACTTCCATCCCTTTAAAACGAGGTGGTTGTTGAAAAGCATAACAAATCCCCATTCTTGCCCGTTCTGTAATCGTTTTATGTGAAATATCTTCACCCTGCCAAATGATCTGTCCATCCTGGTGTTGATAAATCCCCATAGCTACCTTTGCCAGAGAGGTTTTCCCACCACCATTAGGCCCCGTTACGGCATAGAACTTCCCTTTTTCAAATTTAATATTCATATCATTAAGTATCCGTTTCTCATTAAGCCCATTTTCGACACTCATCGAGACATGTTTTAATTCCAGCACCTTTTTTCCCCCCATCATCTTCATTAAAACATAGAACTTTTGTCGGTTATAATTCCATAAAGCTACAAGAAATTCCTGCTTGACCCTTAAATTATACATTATTAAATATATCCCGATAGAACATCAACATACCACCCGCTGTTGTTCTCTCGGCTAATGGCAGGATACATTGCGTTACCCGATAAAATTTTTGATCATCTTCCGGGATTTCTTTGAATCTTTTGTGCACCTTAAGCGCCAATCGTGCATTAAATCTAACATACGCCTCTATTGAGTCTAATAAATAAGTCCCTCTTTCAACTTTAAAGTCGTCCACATGTAAATATGTTTCTTTAACAAAATTTTCATATTTTCTGTGATCATCCAATAATCTGATATTCGCATGTTGGGGGACAACCATATCTTGAATAAGATGTAGTGATGCCCCTAAATAGAATAAGGATTGCTCAAAAGATCTATCATCCCATTTTTTGATCGCTGTCTGATAATATTCTTTCGCAAGGCTCATGGCATCTTTACGACCATACAGCCCTTTTTTTATTTTTGGATTATAAAAATGCCCGCTGCTTTTAAAATCTTGATCAGCCCATACTGTCCCTTCATTAACTACAGCTATAAACGGGCTAAAAAATTCATATTCCCGATTATATTGATCATTTTTTAAGATTTGTAAAGCTTGGACGTTGATAAATTGATGCACCTGACATTCCGTTTTAATTACAGCCTTCTTAAATGGATTTAAAAACAACAGCATGATTCCCAAAACACGGCCGTAACTTCTTTCAAGTAAATTCATCATATTGCCTCCTATACCTGTGAATTAATATATGCTTTGCAATAAATGTTTTTCATTCTTTTAGCTTTCATCTCATCTTTTTGTCTTTTCCCTTAAGCTGATGGTTAACAGCAAACCATCTAATTTTTGATTGTAAACTTCACATCATATATTTATTGCAAGCCATATATTTAGTATTTCTAACTTCGTTGCTAATAAACAAAAAACTCCTACCTAAAAAGTAGAAGTTTTTAACAGACTAAGCTTATTTGACTATACTTATTTTAATTTTTGCGCAATTTTCGTAAAATGCATACCAAAATCCTTTGCGAGTTTTCTTTCATTATCGCTGGGCATTCTTTGACCCCATTCACCTGTAATAGTAGAAACCCCATACGGTGTACCGCCAGATACTTCATCAATCTTATCCTGACCTTCACATGAGTTCGGTAATCCAACGATCACACAACCATGATGCATAAGCGCTATCAAGGAATTGACAATAGCCATTTCCTGTCCCCCATGCTGTGCCCCGGAACTTGTGAATGCACCAGCTGGTTTTCCAACGAGTGTCCCTTTGGCAAAATGTTCTCCCGTCTGATCCCAGAAATATTTCATGGGATAAGCCATATTTCCAAACCAGGTCGGTGTTCCGATAATGACACCATCAATTCCTTCAAGATCTTTTGCCGGATCAGCAGCGGAAACATCTCTCATCCCATCCAGCGCTTTTTGTGCATATTCATCTAACTTTTCCTCTGGAAGCATTTCTGCTACTCTTTTCAAGCGCACTTCCCCGCCAACTGCTTCAACACCTGAAGCGATAGATTTTGCCATTTCATATGTATGGCCGTAACGTGAATAAAATAAGATTAGTATTTTAGTTTTTATCATTCTGTTCACCTCTTGCTTAATTTTTAACTTGCAATCTGTAATCTATCTTCATTTCTTTATTAATACTTCTATAAATAGATGATAACTCCTTTTTATGTTTTTATTTACAAAGAAAACCGCCTAATAGGCGGTTAGTAATTCACCTTTATTTTTCTGTTCAGCTGAACGATAATAGTTAACAATTTCCACATCCAGCCTCTCACTTATTGCAATGACTTCATAATCTATTAATTTCCTGCATACTGCTGCATTCAATAACTTTTGCCGCAACACTTCAATCTTCTTATTTTCTCCTTTTAATTCCAATATCATCGTGCTTCCCCCATTTTTTATTTTCTAGCAACCCTGTTTACAATTATAGTAATCAACAAATTAAATTGTCATTATATATTTCATATTATTACATATTTTTTAAAAAATCAACCTTTTATTATAAATTATGTAATATTTTTACATAATTTATAATAAAGCCTCGCATACTATATGTGATTCTAGTTCCTTTGTCCTAATTCTTCATCTTTGGATACCAAATTAAACCTGAATACAAATTAAAAGAAAGGCAAAGCTATGCATCCAGCATAACCCTTCCTCATCATTCTCGTATTCAATTGTTAATGGACTCTCTGGTCAACTTTATGCAAACCAATGATGACTTTCATCCGATTATTAAAGCCTGCATGATTCATTTTTACTTAGTATATATTCATCCTTTCTTTGATGGCAATGGAAGAACTGCTAGGGCTATCTCCTATATGTATCTTTTGAAAAATGGATATGCATTTTTTAAGTTCTTTTCAATATCAAGCGTTATTAACGAGGAAAAAAATATTATAATGCCATAAAAGACACAGAAGACTATGACAGTGATATGACGTATTTTATAAATTATTACTGTTCTATGATTATAAAATCAATAAATAATGTTCTAAAAAACTTCAAAAAAGAATTAACCAAAAAGCTTATTAAGAAGGCTTTAGATAGACATGATATCATATTATCTAAACGTCAAAATAAAGCTCTAAAAAAGCTGCTAGAAAAAGATAAAAATTTTTTAACTATTGATGAATATAAGAAAAAATTTAAAATCGCTTATGAAACTGCAAGAACAGATCTGAACCAATTGGTAGACATCCGGTTATTACAAAAAGTAAAAATCGGCAAAAAGTTTATTTATAAGTTAAATAAAGTTGAAAATATTATTAGCAATACAAAATCAGAAAAAATGGACTAACAGGTACTCTATCCGTTAGTCCATTTTTTCACTAATTATAAAATAACATATCCTTTTTATTGTAGCCTATCCAATATTGATGATTCTATCATTTGTATTTTTTATCTTTCTAATAAATTGATTAAAGGTCAATTGCATATTTCTCCCTCTTTGCAATTATATTTACTTTCCACATACAAACCAATTAGTTGTAAACTTTTCCTTTTTATATCGTATCAAATTCTCATAACTTAACCTTTTGAATAAAAGACGCTAAAAACTATATTTATCAATTTAATTAAGGTTTTTTGTTAATACTATTTAAAATTTTTACTATTTTTGTTGAGTACAAACCTATAATAGCTGCAAGATAAATAATACATAAACTTATATCGAATCGCATAATAATACTAACTAAAGAAACAAAAAAACCCAAGACAAAAATTATTAAGAATATAATATATTCGTTATCAGTCAATTAATATGCCTCCTTTACCTTAATTATTTTAATAATCCATAAGCTGCATTTTGTTTACATGCAGCTTATGGTAAGAAATGTTTAACTAATATTATTGTATTGTATACTAAATCAATACTATTGTGTACTAATAGTTAAAATTTTTATATATGCCTTGACTATCCTGAGAAGCATAACCTGAAAAATTAACTGATATTGTATCAAATACTAGACCAACTGACCCAACTGATTTAACATGAGAATAATTAGCGTTTAATTGTGAACTTCCTGAAATAGATCCAGGTGTTTGTGCTTCAATGGTTATCCTTGAATATCCTTCTAAACCATCAATAATTCCTGATCTTAAATCAGCATTCCACCCTGCTCCAGCATCATCAGCATAAGCTAAAGCAGTATCATCAGCATAATACCATGTACTTTCACCTGTAAATTTCCATTTATCTAAATTATAACTAGTATCAGGTACTGCTCTCCATATGCTATCATCCCACGCTATTCCATATGGATCTTGGTAACGATTGAAAGGTATATTTAGCCATCTATAAAATGTGTATAATTTATATCTTTCGCGTCCATCACTTGAATCAGAAGTTTTATAAACATTTACATAAAATTCTAAATCATAGGATGGAATTGTTCCTCTTGTAACCAATTCTGATGAAATAAATTCTGTTGTGTTTTGTGCTATATCTTCTTTCATAATCCTACTCATTTTATTAATTAAATCCTCAGGTACCCCAATTTCAGTTAATTTTTCATTTACTTCTTTCTCTGACATTTTATAAACAATTTTTTTCTCTTTTGAATAGCAAGTGTTATTGTTGCTTTCAGCAGCGAATGCCGTAACCATCAATCCTACACATATACACAATGATAACGCTAACACAATAATTTTTTTCATTTTATTTCCTCCTTATAGTATAATACTATTAACAACACAACATCAAACTCTTTAGGTTTCCGTAAAGGTAATTAAAATGTTGAGACCCTACTCACATGCACTAATACCTACTGGAAACCTATTTTTATTGGCGGCCCTCTCATATTGCATCCCTCCTTTCTTATTGATTACCAATTTTACGTGGTTCATTAATAAGACACACACAAAACCATTTTTGTTCATTTTTTTCATAAAATATTTTAAAAATATTTTTGAATTTTAGTGAACAAAATCAAAACTTCTTGTGTCTAGTAAATGAAACCAAATAAAACTAATAAAAAGGAGTGGTTTGTATGAGAAAGAAGTTGGCTGTAGTTTTAAGTATTGTGATGTTGTTTATGGTGGTACTGCCGGGTTACGGGCTGGCCAGCGAGGTTAATCAAGAGCAGAATATCATTGATATTACCCCTTCTGCCGGAAGTACGGAATTCATGCAGTATTGGACGAATGGTATTTATGGAACAAGCTCTACAAGCGTGTTTGTTGACGGAGAAACGATGGCTTATTATACGGTAGATAAGCACGTTATTACCATGAAACTAGAAAGATGGACAGGCTCTAGTTGGGTGTTATGCAAGTCATGGAACAAAACAGAATACAATACAAGGGATATTTATATCTGTGCTAATTACACCGTTCCAAGCGGATATTACTACCGGGTGACAACAGCTCATACTGTTACCGATAATGGTATTACCGAAACGAAGGCAACTGTATCTGATTCAATACTTGTTGATTAATTACCCGTCTAACTAAAGAATATTGATATTTAATATATTACCAATTGTAAAGGGGGGAAGATAAATAAATATTTATCTTCCCCCCTTTTATATTACAATCATTCATATAAAGCTCGAGCTATTTTTAAAGTTTCTTCCTCTCCGTCATCGCACATGAGCGTATAATCAAACATGTGATCCTGCCAAGTTAAAAACATAGCTTTATTTTTATTAAAAATAATTAAATTCCCTTTCTTATCATTGATATTTACCTTTTTTATGGTTGTATCATCCTCACTAAAATGAATTTTTTTAGCTGACTCTGTTTCGCGATACTGCTGAGTAAATTTAATTATTTTATCTCCATTACTATAAATCATTATAAATGTAAAATATATTTCTTTATCACCTATTAATTCTAATTTTGTTAGCTCGTAACCTTTTGGAATGTAATTTGGCTCTACCAAGTTATATGCTGTTAATTGCTGGGCCTGTTCAAGTGTATCAGGATGAAAAACAATTATATTGTTTATGTTAGGTGGTGGAGTAGTATTTGCTTTATTTCTTTGCTTATAAGTTAGTTTATTATTCATCTCAGAATCATTTGTAACTAATGAAATAAACCTTTCCTTTACAGCAGATGCCTGGTTTGTAGTTAACATCAAACTACTGCCGAATATAAAAATAACGATTGCTGCAGCAATATGCTTTTTATATTTAAAGTTCTTCGTACTTACTACTTTTTCAGATGGTTGCTGTTCATTAAGCCCTTTCATAATCCTTTCAAACATTTCATCACCAGGAGGACAGGGGATATCTTCAGCAAATTCTTCAATACTTTCTTTGATTAACTTGTCGTAAAAGTCCATCTTGCTTTCTCCCCCCTTCTTCATATATTCCTTCTAAAACTTCTTTTATCATCATTCTGCCTTTATGCAATCTTGATTTAACCGTTCCAATATTTATATTAAGTTGATTTGCTATATTCTCATATGAAAATTCCCAGTAATAATAAAGCAATAATACAGTCCTATATTTTTCATTTAACTCCATTATAGTATGCAATGTAATTTCTTTCATTTCTTTATTGATAATAATATCATCGAGGTTTTCCCCATGTTGCTCCCATTGCCTTACCAAAGGAATTACTTTCTCTAAATCATTTGTTGGAAAAGTATTGGGGTCTTTGCGAAAAAAATTACTGGCAGTGTTCTTTATAATAGTAGCAAACCAAGAAGCAAAATGATCAATATCTTTCAGTTGATGAATATTGCGAAAAGCTTTTATAAAACTTTCTTGTACAATATCTTCTGCTAAAGCATGATCCTTAGTAAGCATATACGCAATACGATAAGCTTTTTTATAATAGGAATTAAAAAGCAGTTTATACATCTCTTGTCCTATTTGCAGAGACTTTTCATTTGACTTTTTTAAAGCCATACATTACACCTCTCAAATCATCCCCACATATATTTACATTTTAGGTTTAATTTTAAATTTACTCCCACAATTTCCGATCCAAACTCCGGTACTGTATCGCTTCCCCTACATGCCGCACCTTAATTTCTCCCTCTCCCGCAAGATCTGCAATCGTCCGCACCAACTTCAATATCCGCATATACGCCCGGGCGCTTAGGCCCAAACGCTTGAACGCCTCTCCCATCAGATTTTTCACATCATGGCTCAGCTTACAATACCGCTCAATTTGCAGGGGTCCCATCTGTGCATTATAGTAGATCCCTTCTTCCTGATAGCGTTCTCTTTGAATCATTCGTGCTGCTTCAACACGCTTTCTAATTTCTTGTGAGCTTTCCCCTTTTTGCACCGTATCCAGCTCGTCTAATTTCACCGGTGGAATTTCAATATGAATATCAATTCGGTCTAGTAATGGCCCCGAAATTTTGCCGAGATACCGGCTAATCTGATTCGGCGTACAGGTACATTCTTTCAAGGGGTCCCCAAAGTGGCCGCACGGACAGGGATTCATGGCTCCAACAAGCATGAATTTTGCCGGATAGGTCAGGGTCGCATTAACCCGCGAAATGGTAACAATGCTGTCTTCTAAAGGCTGACGCAGTACTTCCAATACATTGCGCTTAAATTCCGGCAGCTCATCTAGAAATAAGACCCCATGGTGCGAAAGACTTACTTCCCCGGGTTTAGGAATTCGCCCGCCGCCTACCAATGCACTGTTCGATATGGTATGATGCGGTGCTCGAAAAGGACGCTGTTCTACCAAAGCATGCTCGTTACTCAAAAGACCTGAAATACTGTATATTTTTGTCACTTCCAGTGCTTCTTCAAAAGACATGGACGGCAAAATGGTTGGTATCCTCCGTGCCAGCATCGTTTTACCGGAACCGGGAGAACCCACCATTAATATGTTATGTCCCCCGGCTGCCGCTACTTCCAAAGCCCGTTTAGCACTCTCCTGTCCCCTAACTTCAGAAAAATCGACAGCAGAAATCACCTCATTTTCCCCTAAACTTTTCTCTGATTTTTCATAAGGCAGCCAGGGTTCTTCCCCTAATAAACAGGTTACGATTTCTCCCAAAGAAGAAAACGGATACACATTCAGGCCTCTAACAAGCGCCCCTTCTTCTTTATTATTCTCCGGCAAGATCATGCCTCTCATCTGAAGCGCCTTTGCCTTAGCTGCCATCGGTAAAATACCATTCACTCGCCTAATCTCACCATCCAAAGCCAGTTCTCCCACAATCACATAATCCTTTAACTGCTTACTGTCCACCTGACCGGTAGCCGCTAAAATGGCTAAGGCGATTGGCAAATCAAAAGACGGTCCTTCCTTCTTAATATCAGCAGGCGCTAAATTAACGGTTATGCGCCGCATTGGAAACTGAAACCCTGAATTCTTAATAGCAGCACGCACCCGCTCTTTTGCTTCTTTAATAGAGGCGTCTGGTAATCCAACGATGTCAAACGCTGGCAAACCCTGGGTAATATCCACTTGTACTTCTACAAGATAGCCTTGTATCCCTAATAAAGCACAGCTATATACTTTAGCAAGCATCCGAAACCCTTCTCCCATATATTGGTTTTATGTTTAGTGTTCGCCAATATATTCCATTATCCTTTATCTTGTTATAAAAAACGCAAAGTATCTTCCCTATAAAGCTATGGGTTTTACCCAATCAATACCACTCACCTGTGTTTTTACTCCATCCCTCCCTTTTTCTAAGTATTGAATATCATAGATTCATGGTATATAATACCAATTAGAAATCCTATGTTCATTATCAAATATATAGCGTATATTCATAAAGTTATAGGAGGGAAAAATGCAAATAGAAAATTATAAATATTACTTATCCATATTCGTTCTAACACTTGGATGGTTCATATTACTTGTTTTGAAAAGCAAAATTTCCTGTTATGCAGAACATCACCTTGAAAAAAAATTTTTTATTTATGCATCATTAGATTCAATCATTACATTTTTTCTTACAAGTATTTATATGACATATTTATTCTTTTTGGGTTTTGATTAAGAAGGAGGAAGTTTTATGAAACGATGTGAGTGGGTTACAGAAGATCCCCTATACATAGATTATCATGATCATGAATGGGGTATTCCGGTTCATGATGATAAGATTCATTTTGAATTTCTCGTACTGGAATCGGCCCAGGCAGGCCTAAGCTGGATCACTGTTTTGAAAAAACGGGAAAATTATAGACAGGCTTATGATCATTTTGACTACGAAAAAGTGGCATTATATGATGAAAGAAAAACAAATGAATTACTTGAGAATTCAGGCATTATACGCAACCGTAGAAAAATAGAATCTTCCATAAATAATGCGCAGAGATTTTTGGAGATACAAAAACAATTCGGATCTTTTGATAACTATATCTGGGGCTTTGTAGATCATCGGCCTATTGTGAATCATTGGAAAGCTATTTCTGAGGTACCCACCTCTACGGATCTTTCGGATAAAATTTCTAAAGATCTTAAAAAAAGAGGTTTCAAATTTATCGGTACAACGATCATATATTCATACTTACAAGCAGTGGGTATTGTAAATGATCATACCATAAACTGTTTTAAATATCAGACACTATAAAAAGTGATTGCGATAGTTCTAACCTTTTGCAAAAAATTAACCCTCCAGAACATATGCTCTGGAGGGTTACCTCTATCCACCCAAATACGCTTTTTGAATGGCTTCATTCTCAACCAGTTCAGACCCTTTTCCTTCTAAAACGACCCGTCCTGTTTCAATAACATAGCCATAATCTGCAATTTTCAAGGCTGCATGGGCATTCTGTTCAATTAAAAGAATGGTCATGCCTTGTTCATGAATAAACTTAATAATGTTAAAGATATCTTGCACCAAAAGCGGCGCTAACCCTAGAGACGGCTCATCCATCATCAGCAGTTTCGGTCTGGACATCAACGCCCGGCCTACAGCCAGCATTTGCTGCTCCCCACCGGATAACGTACCTGCCATCTGCCATTCCCGTTCTTTAAGGCGGGGAAACAATTCATAAACCCACTCAATATCTTTTTTAATACCCGCCTTATCTTTACGGGCATAGGCACCTAAACGAATGTTTTCCAATACCGTCAAATTCGGAAAAACCTGTCGTCCCTCAGGTACCAACGTCACACCTGTCTTAACAATTTCAAGCGTGGGTTTTCCCACAATAGGCTGACCCATAAATTCGATGCTTCCTGATTTGGGCTTAACCAGTCCTGTTATTGTCCGAAGGGTCGTACTTTTCCCCGCACCATTGGCACCAATCAAAGTTACAATCTTGCCTTCCGGAACGATCATATCTACACCTTGAAGGGCATGTATCCCACCATAATAAACATGTAAATCCTTAACCTTAAGCACTGGCATCCACCCCCAAATAAGCTTCAATCACGCGCGAATTCGTTTGAATTTCATTAGGTGTTCCTTGCGCAATCGTTTCGCCATGGTCTAATACGTAAATGCGCTCACAAATCCCCATAACCACTTTCATATCATGCTCAATCATGAGGATGGTTAAATCAAAGTCCTTGCGTATGGCTTCGATAAATTGCATCAATTCTTCCCCTTCTTGGGGGTTCATCCCGGCAGCCGGTTCATCCAATAATAGCAATTTGGGGTTTGTTGCCAGAGCTCGGGCAATTTCCAGGCGACGCTGCTGCCCATAAGCCAGGTTACCCGCTTCTTCTTTATATAGTTTTTCAAGCCCTACCGCTTTAAGAACTTGTATAGCTTTTTCACGCATCTCTTTCTCTTCTCGACGATACCCGGGTAACCGCAATACCGCACCCATTAAAGAAGATTTTAAATGCAAATGATGGGCAATGATCACATTATCCAGAACAGATAAGTTCGTAAACAATCGAATATTTTGAAAGGTTCTGGCAACACCCAAAGCCGTAATTTGATCCGGGCGCATACCTGGCGCTGTCGGACTCTTCTTACCCGTAATGTCCTTATCTTCTAGGAGAACCTTTCCCTGAGTGGGTGCATAAACACCTGTAATCATATTAAATGCCGTTGTCTTCCCAGCACCGTTAGGACCAATAAGTCCTACTAATTCTCCTTTATTAAGCTGCATATCCAAATCCTTTACAGCTGTCAACCCACCAAATTTAATGGTTAAATGATCTGCATGGAGCAACATACCTACACCTCATCTTTCTGGAGGGTTTCATTCTTTCCCTTTTTACGAAGACGATTGATCTTTTCTTGAATGAAATCCCACGTGATTTCACGTGTTCCCATAAACCCTTTTGGATAAAACAAAATAACAGCCATTAAAAGAACCGAGAAAATAACCATCCGCATCCCGGAAATACCCGGAATCGTTAATGACCCTATGGTCATAGGTGACTCTACAATACGAAGCCATTCCATCATAATCGTAACAATGGTAGCTGAAACAATCGTACCGCTGATACTTCCCATTCCGCCTAATACAACCATTAATAGAATCTGGAATGTTAAAGCAAATTTAAAAATATTAGGATCAATCGCTGTGAGTAAGCTGGCAAATAAGGCCCCGCCTACCCCCGCCATACTAGAGCCGATTACAAAAGCCATAATTTTATGTTTAAACAAATTAATACCCATGGCTTCGGCAGCCACTTCATCTTCTCGGATGGCCTTAAAAGCCCGCCCATAACTACTATTAATCAAAAAGAAGGTAAAGATAATAGCAAGAAATGCAAAACCCCAGCTCCAAAAAAGATTAATATAACTCGGAATGGCTTTAAGCCCCAAAGAACCATTCGTTAAACTCTGCAAATTTGTAAGTACCACTCGAATAATTTCCGAAAATCCCAAACTGGCAATCGCCAGATAATCCCCTTTTAACCGAAGTACAGGTACCCCTATCATAAATGCAAAAACAGCCGTAACTAAAGCAGCTATAATAATAGCAGGTAAAAAGCCCATTTGAAAATTTGCCAATGGCGAAATAATGGGGTCAATAAAAAAGTTCATCTGTTTGGCGGAAGGAGATAATGTTAAAAGTGCCCCCGTATAAGCCCCAATCGCCATAAATCCTGCATGTCCAAGTGAAAACTGACCGGCAAACCCATTAATAATATTAAGACCTAATGCCAGAATAATATTAATCGCAGCTAAATTCATTATTCTTATTTTATAACCATCAAAAAATTGATTCGCAAAAAATAAAAATGCAATTGTTCCAATGGTCACAATAATTGCTAAAATTTTGGTTTCTTTTTTCATTCTTACACCTTCTCCGTCATTTTTTCACCCATGATTCCTGTGGGTTTAAACAAGAGAATCAATATTAATATAATAAAAGCAAAAGCATCCCGATAACCGGCCAAAGAAGGGAATATTGCAATTGCCATAATTTCCACAATTCCTAGGATAAATCCACCAATCACTGCACCTGTTACATTACCAATACCACCTAAAACAGCAGCAACAAAACATTTAAGTCCCGGAAAAACACCCATCAAAGGATTGATTTGTGGATATTTCAAAGCCCACATAATCCCCCCAAATGCAGCCAATGAAGAACCAATCGCAAAGGTAAATGAAACAATACGATTGACATTAATCGCCATTAAACTGGCTGTATCAAAGCTGATCGCTAATGCCCGCATGGCCATCCCTGTTTTCGTCTTATTCAATAAATAAACCAGTGCCAAAAGCAAAATAACCGTTGCCCCAATAATATAAAAGGTCAGACTACTAGTTGTAATACCACCCATACTAACAGATTTGTCAAAAATTTCTGGACGGTATACAGCACGTGGTACACCACTAAAAACAACTAAACCTAAGTTTTCAATCAAAAATGAAACACCAATCGCTGAAATCAAAACCGAAATACGAGGTGAATTTCGCAAAGGCCGATAGGCCGCTTTTTCAATTAATACGCCTACGATTGCAGTAATCACAACAGCTAAAATAGCAGCAATCCACCAAGGTACCATCGCCGCAATCATAAAAAATACAGCATACGCAGCAACCATCAGTAAATCACCATGCGCGAAATTAATCAAACGCAAAATACCATATACCATGGTATAACCGATCGCAATCAGCGCATATAAACTTCCTAGAGAAACCCCATTTGCCAAGTTCTCCATAAAAAAGTTTATCGTCATTTTTTCATCCCCTAACCCAATATCATATAAACAAAAAAGTTTCCCCCTCCCCACTCGGAAAGGGGAAAACTTTTTTTAGTTTACCAATTATAACATTAATTATTCAGGCTGTACAGTTGCCACATATTTAAACTCGCTGTCTTTCACTTCACGAATAACAGCAGGTTTTGTTGCATCGCCATTTTCATCTAAAGTGATCACACCCGTCGCACCTTCGAATCCGTTTGTTTCAGCCAATGCATCACGTATTTTGTCAGAATCAGCTGATCCCGCACGTTCAATCGCATCAACAGCTAACAAATATGCGTCATAACCTAATGCATGGAAAGCACCAGGCGTACGATCCGGATATTTTGCTTCGAACGCTTCCATAAATTTAGCGGTTTCATCCGTTAATTCAGGTTGAGCAGGATCAAAGTGAGAGCTGATGGTAACACCTTCCACTAAATCGCCATAATCTAAGAATTTATCAACATCTACGGTATCGCCGCCGAAGAAAGGTACCTCAAGACCCATTTTACGTGCCTGATCAACCCCTAAAGCCATTTCAGCATATTCACCGGGTAGAATAATAACATCTGGATTAGCTTGTTTAATGGTATTTAATTGTGCCGTATAGTCTTGGTCACCTTTTTGATATTGTTGTTCCGCAACAATTTCGCCGCCTTTTGCTTCAAATGCTTTTTTAAAGTAGTTTGCTAACCCAACAGAATAAGCATTCCCTTTATTTACAAGCAACGCTGCTTTTTTAAAGTTCTTGTCATCAATTGCATAGTTTGCAAGTACCGTTCCCTGGAAAGGATCGATAAAGCATCCTCTAAAGTAGTAATCATTATCTTTGGTAACCAATGGATTAGTAGGAGAACAACCAATAGCCGGTACGCCTTGATTCTTTAAAGTTTCACCTGCAGCCATTGAATAAGAACTACCATAACTACCTACAATAACATTTGCTTTTTCTTTATCAATCAAACGAGCTACAGCCGTTGTTGCTTCTGCCTGATCACTCTTGTTATCAACAACTTTTAATTCAATTTCTTTACCATTTACTTCTCCATACAGTTCATGCGCCAGTTCAATTCCTTCAACAGTCAATTGCCCGCCTTGAGCAGCATCTCCCGTCATCGGTTCAAAAACACCAATTACAATCGTATCTCCTTCAGGATTTCCAGCAGGCGCTTGCGCTTCCTCTGGTGCTGTCGTAGTACCACCACAACCTGTTAAAGCCATGGGTAAAACCATTGCCATTACAACAAATAAAACCATTAATTTTTTCATTTCTTGACCCCCTGTAAAATTATTTTATTTTAAAAAGTAAATATAAAAAAAGCTCTCCCTCCTTCCATGAAAAATAGCCTGGAAAAATCCACTGCATGCATCCAATATTTATTCACCTCTCATGCAAAACATGCGTCCAGGTTGGTATATTTATAAAAAAGAGTGAATAATAAAGTATTTAGGCGTATTTTTTAAAATTCAGGAGCTATTCTAATTTTATAATATTCGTCCGAAAAGCAAAAAATCCTGCCCACAAAGAAAAAAGTTTTTCTCAAGTGGACAGGAAATTTATTCTAAATCAGTAACTTTCACCATCAAAACCATCTTCAATCATCTCCATCTCAACAACATGGCCTTGATGATTGACAAGAATTGAAATGACTATAAACGAATAATTTTGTTCCCCGTTGGCGTGGCCGCGTAAATAATTCAAAGCAATTTTTCTAATCTTATGCTGCTTTCGCTTATTAACCGCTTCATAGGGAAAACCAAAAGCGGTATGATTACGACATTTAACTTCAATGAAATAGAGGGTTTCATCCTTTTTCGCAATGATATCAATCTCACCTATTAAACATTTATAATTGCGGCAACACACCCGGTAGCCTTTTCGCTGCAAACACTCTACCGCATAGTCTTCCCCAAACTTCCCCAGTTCTTTAGAATCCACAACATTCACCAGCTTTCAGAAATAATAGCAGGTAGCAATCAGTAGGTAGGGAAAAGATTAATTGAAAATTGACAATTAACAATTAAGGATGTTTTGCATACGCAAAACTGAATCAACAATTAAATATAGATTTTTATGCAACGCATAAAAATCAACCCTAATTGTCAATTGTACATTGTCAATTGTGAATTGTTTTTTAACTGTCAACTAACTCAGCACTTCCGTAATAAATAGATCAGGCTTACGAATTAAATCTATTTCATCATATTGAGAAATATCATCCTCATTATGATCTTGAACAAGACGAACAACCGGACGGTTAATATTTTCTCCATTAATCTTTATGACGATTGCTTTTTCTCCTGTACTTAAACGCAGCATAGTCCCCAAAGGATACAACGGAAGATGTTTAAGGAATTCATCAACAAATTTAGGATTAAATTGATAGCCGCTGACAGTAGAAATAAAATTAATGGCTTTATGAGGCGGCGCTGCTTTTTTATAGACCCGATTGGCCGTTAGTGCATCATAAACATCGGCAATACTTACAATTTGTGCAAATTCATGAATTTTATTGCCTTTTAACCCCCGCGGATACCCATCGCCATTGAAACGCTCGTGATGCTGCAATGCAACATGGGCAGAAATAATACTGATTTCTTCATAATCTCTTAGGACATTATAGCCAAACCAGGTATGATTCTTAATCTTATCATACTCTTCTTCCGTCAAAGAACCGGGTTTGTTTAAAATTTCATCTTCAATTTTAATTTTTCCCACATCATGTAAAACAGCACCAATCCCCAAGTTCTTTAACTCATTCTGATTGTATCTCAGTGCTTTTCCCATAGCAATCGAAAGCACCGCAACATTAACACAATGACCAAAGGTATAATCGTCTACTGTCCGAATATCAGAAAGATTAATAATCACTTCAGGGTTTTCTAACAAATCATCAACAATTTGACTCACAGCATTTTTGGTATTACACACTATGCTATCATCTAGATTTCGCCCCAATTTAAGCCGTTCCATTGATTGACGCACTTGACTTATAGCTTTGATTCGGGTTTTTTCGGAAATCACATCTTCTATAATGATATCTTTAGTTAATTGGTCATCAATATAGACCGTGGGTATTTTTAGATCCAACAATCTTTGAATATAAGCTTCCTTAAGCACCATGTCTTTTGCAAGCAATATCTGCCCATTTGCATGATAAATAGCCCTACCCAATACCATCCCTGATATTAAATCTTCTACTAATATTCGTCTCATATTCTTTTCTCCTTGTAAGTCAATGTCCGTTTATCCCTAAGCTAATATTGACTTATTTATTATAGTTTCAATTCACGTGTGCTTTGTCCTTTAATCCTTTCACAAATACTAGAACTTCAGCGACAACCTGATAAAGTTCAATAGGAATTTCACACCCCAAATCAATATCATTCAAAGCTTGTGCTAATTCAGGATCTTCATAAACAGGTATGTCATGCTCTTTTCCGATTTCTTTAATCCTTTTTGCTGCTTCTCCTTTGCCTTGCGCCACTATACGTGGTGCTGATTCTTTCTTGGGGTCATAGCGGACGGCAATGGCTTTTTCTAATTTGTCCCGCAATACTTTCACCCTTCCTTCAGGATAAACAAAATTTTTTCCCTTATCCCTTAAATCGTAACATCCAATTTATCCCTGGGAACTTCTAATAATGTATCTACATACACAAAAGGCTTCTGAGTATCAACTAAACATTCAATAGGCTTAACCTCATAATGCAACTTCTTAAGCCCTTCTTCCAATAAAAATGTGTACCGGCTTACAAATTTTCGAATTGCTTCATTTTCTACACCCATTTTAGCATAGATATTATTTTCTTCAATGCAAAGATCAATTTTTAGCAAACCAAGCTCAACCGTATCCATACAAAACACCACCTGCATCCGTTCTTTAGAAATACCTTTACGCTTTTTTTTCCGCGGAACAATAAATAATTCACCTGTTTCCAATTGTTCATTAAATCGAATGGGAATTTGATAATAAGCATAGGGCAGTCCTTGTTCACTACGGTGATTCACAAGGGGTTGTGTTGTAAAATGCTGAATAACTTCTTTCATTCCTTCCGGCCAGTCACCTGTTAACTTCAGTGCTATTTCTTGTAAATTCTTTGTTAATCCCTGCTCCAATCTTTCGTTTCCGTCTAATTGATAACTTTGTAAAAATGCCATTAACTTTTTTGCAATCGTACTGATCGATTTTCCTTCTATTTGTTGGTCTTCTAAAGAAATTGGTATGGTTTCTAATGCCTCTTGAATCTGTGTTAGGACTTGTTTTATTTCTGGATCAGTACATTCTGATATCATAACTTTTATGCCTTGTAAAAAATTCTGCATATTCTCCCCCAGCATCATATCCTGCTGGAAATAGCAACTACAAACCTGCAACAAAGTAGACTGAAGGGGCAAGCCGCGTGCCATAAGAAAAATACCTGTATTCATTCCTATTTCCCCTTTTTCGGGGAAAGCCTTCATCACTTGCAAAATCTTATCTATATTTCCTTTCGTTATAGGTAATTGTTGCTGTAATAGTTTTTGTGCAATCGTTATACTTTCTTCTGTGGGACTGAAACCACTTTCCATCAACATGCCTTTAATATCCTGCACTGTATATTGCTTTAGAACCGTATTGACCGGATCAACTAATCTTAATACAGCCTGATTACTTTCAAATCCTTCAACCAACACAGTCACCTGGCTTCCAGCAGCCGGATAATAATTGCTACCCTGCTTTAAGAACGCCTTAATCGCCTGCCCTTGAAACTTTAATATACCTTGCTGTCCTTCTTTATGAACTAATTCCATAGTAAGCGTTTGTCCCACACGTAATGAATCAAGTGCTTTTTCCTTACCCTGGGACGGGTTAATCGATTTATAAATATTTAAATCATTATTAGCAATTTTCATTATATACAATCCCTTTTTTAGAATTGAAATGATTGTTGTTCATTTAAAATATCCCTAACAGGCGCAAAACTCTTGCGATGGATCGGACATACCCCATGTTTGCGCAATGCATCCAAGTGCTGTTTCGTACCATACCCTTTGTGATTTGCAAACCCATACTGGGGGTAAGCCTCATCTATTTCCAACATCATTCGATCTCGCGTTACCTTTGCAACAATAGAAGCAGCCGCAATGGATATACTTTTTTGGTCACCTTTGATAATACCTTTTTGTTCAATATCAATTCCCGGAACATTCAAAGCATCCAACAGAAGGCACTGCGGCTGAGGATTAAGTTGTTTTACCGCATATCGCATACTCATATACGTTGCCTGAAGAATATTAAGCGAATCTATATCTTTGACGGATACAATTCCAACTCCAATGCTAACCGCTTTGTCTTTAATCACTTCAAATAAATATTCTCTCTTTTGAGAAGATAACTTCTTCGAATCATTAATATCCGGAATTTTTGTTTCAGGTGGTAAAATCACAGCTGCAGATACGACTGGTCCTGCTAAAGGACCTCTCCCTACTTCATCAGCCCCCCCAATGAATTGATAGCCTTTTTGCAACATTTCCCGCTCAAAGAAACCCATCTCTTCCAAACGATTTTCCTCACGCTTACGCTGTAGCAGCTTTTCTTCATACCTTTTAATTATATTCTGTATGCTTTTACGAGGATCAGCCGCTAATGCCAGGAAATCTTCAGGGGACAAGCAGCATTCACTTTTTTGAAACCACTCTTTAATCTGGTTCACGGTCATCTCTTTACAGTTTATTCCTTCAGACATCTCTTTGCTCCATCTTTTAGTATTTTTTACATAATTTCTCCACCAATATTAAGAATTCCTCTTAATTATTAATGATTAATATTAATTATTAATATAGGTATTTGGTACCAAGCAGCTTCGCTGCAGTTAGAAAGGGAAATAAAAAAACAGCCTGACGCCACAGACTGTTACTCAATTGCTTGTTCCGGCAATTCCAAAGTAAAATGCCCCAGCTTACCACTGCGATATTCTTGTATCAGTAAATAAGCTGCTTTTTGCAAATTAACCGCACCGCCTTTTTCCACACATCCCCGCTTAACACCCATCTGATTTAACAATTCTTCAGGAGTTGCTTCTGGATTTTCAAAACCATAACGCTCTTTTACCCTTGAAAAATTATTTTGTTTCAAATAATCAAGAAAATAAGTTGCCACGTCTACCCAATCAAACAAATCATCACTAATTGAACCCGTTAAAGCCAGATGGAAACCCTGATGCTCACTTTCAAATTTTGGCCATAAAACACCCGGTGTATCCAATAGTTCCATCTGTTTACCAATGCGTACCCACTGTCTCCCTCGGGTAACCCCAGGCTTATCACCTGTCTTTGTAGAGCTGCGGCCTACTAGTTTATTAATCAAAGAGGATTTTCCTACATTGGGTATACCCACAATCATCACACGAATCGCGCGAGGTCTTCTACCACGCCGCTGCAATTGTTCCATTTTTTCTTTTGCTGCTTCCTCAATAAACTTAACCACTTTCTTTATGCCTGCACCACTCATCGCATTAACCTCAGCAGCAGGTATATCTTCTTGATTAAACCGTTCAATCCATTGCTTCGTTTTTTCAGTTTCCGCTAGATCGGCCTTATTTAGCAAAAAGATTCGCGGTTTTTGATTAAGAAGTGATTCAAAGTCGGGGTTACGGCTGCTAGCAGGAACGCGGGCATCCAATAATTCAACAACGACATCAATCACCTTTAAATCTTCTTGTATCAGCCTTTTAGCCTTAGCCATATGGCCGGGATACCATTGTATAGACACTAAACTGCACCTCCCTTAAAAAGTTCTCGGTTATTAGTTCTCTGCTCTCAGCCTTAAGCGAACCATTTCTACTACTTTATATAATCTTTTTATAGCTCAGGGTTTTTCTATCCTAATCCTATATAATGACTAACATGAAACAACAAATATGACGCGTAAAAAATCTTTTCCAAAGAACCGAGAACTGATAACTGTAATAATTAATGCAATAATCCGATTCTATTTAATGGCCAAAAAGTCAAAAATGCTTCACCCCTTAAATTCTCCATCGGTACCGTTCCCCAAAAACGACTGTCTTCACTGTTAATGCGGTTATCCCCCATCGCAAACAATTCATCTTCTCCAATCACCTTTGGTCCAAAATTGTCACTGCTAGGATAGGCAACATAAGGCTCAGAAAGAACCTTATCATTAATATATACCACACCATTTTTAATTTCCAGTTTATCTCCGGGTAACCCGATCACCCGTTTTACATAGTTTTTACTTGGATCTAGAGGATATTTAAATACAATGACATCCCCTCTTTCCGGCTCAGAAAAACGGTAAATAAATTTATTGGCAAATACCCGGTCTCCCGGCATAATTGTTGTCTCCATGGAACCTGTCGGAATAACAAAACCCTGAACAACAAATGTCGTTATCAAAAATGCTAAGACAAATGCAATAACAATTGTCTGAAGCAATTCCATAAAGCTCATTTTTTTGTCTGACATCGTTCATCCTTCTTCCTTATGTAGTTAAGATTTACTCTTTTACGTTAATATATGCAGAATTGTTGAATATAGCGGTAAAAATGTAAGCATCAACCAGCAGGTAGCTCGTTCCCTTTGGTCACTTTAGCAGGTAGGAAAAAACTAAAAGATGCTCAAAGCTTGAGGCTCAAGGCTGAAAGCTTAAAGCAAAGGATAAAAGATTAATTCAATAAGCATTTATGTGTTTAGCCTTTTTTTATCTTTTCCTTTAAGCTAATAGCTGATAACTTATAACTAAAATATCTTTTTCTTCTCCCTTAATTTTTTAGCTTTTAGCCTTAATATTTTCCCTACCTGCTACAGCGAACGCAGAGAGCGTCCTACCTGCTGCAGCCGCAGGCTGCTCTTTCGTGCAAAAAAAGGGACTGAGCATACAGTCCCTTACATCTACCAAGTTCTCTTTTCTCTAATGCGAGCAGCCTTACCGGTTCTTTCCCGTAAGTAATACAATTTTGCGCGACGTACACGCCCAATTCGAAGTACTTTAACGCCATCAATGATGGGTGAATGAAGTGGAAAAGTTCTTTCTACTCCCACACCATAAGACATTTTACGTACAGTAAATGTTTCCCTCAATCCGCCGCCTTTTTTACGAATAACAACACCTTCATAAGCCTGGATTCTTTCCCGAGTTCCCTCTTTTACTTTTACGTCAACTCGTACAGTATCACCTGCTTTAAATTTAGGAATATCATTTTTCATCTGTTCTTGTTCCAATACGTCTATAATATTCATATGATTCCCTCCTCCCTCTCTAGGCGTTCATACCTTGCCTGATATCAAGATAGCGGACCACCCATAGTTACCAAGAAATTATATCATATTTTGATAGGTGTGACAACATATATTTTTGTCTATCTATGCGAAAAAGGATACCCTTGAAAACAGTAAGCGGAAAAATGTAAAAGGCAGGTAGCAAACAGCAGGTAGCACGCTCGTTTTACTCGCTGTAGCAGGTAGGGAAAAGAGCACTAAACGACCACAAACCCTTAAGCTTTCAATATCTTTTAGTTTTTCCCTACCTCCTACCTGCTACTAACTTTCTCACTTATTCCTCATCCCGTTTAACCTTATCAATAAACTCTCGATCTTCCTCTGTCAACGATATCTTTTCCAACAATTCAGGTCTGCGCTCTAGCGTTCGCACTAGTGATTGTTCCCTCCGCCAACGTTCAATAGCCGCATGATGTCCTGAAAGAAGAATATCCGGTACTTTCCAATCTCTGAATACCTGCGGTCGAGTATAATGAGGATATTCTAAAAGTCCTTCCATAAAGGAATCTCCCTCACTTGAATCCTCTTTTATCACACCTGGGATAAGACGAGATACCGCATCAATAATCACCATGGCAGGCAATTCTCCGCCCGTCAGCACATAGTCTCCTATAGATATTTCTTCCGTTATCAGATGATCACGGATGCGCTCATCAAACCCTTCATAATGGCCACAAACAAACAGCAGGTAGTCCTCTTGCGCCAACGTAACTGCTTTTTGCTGCTTAAAAGGCGTTCCCTGCGGCGTCATCAAAATAACACGCGCAGAACCCAATTCCTTTCCTCGCTTCTCTAAGCAAGATTCTACCGCTTTAAAAACGGGATCAGGCTGAATCACCATGCCTGCTCCCCCGCCATAAGGATAATCATCTACCGTTTTGTGTTTATTATGGGCAAAATCTCTTAAATTTACCACATTAATCTGCAATAACGCTCTTTCCTGCGCACGCCTTATGATACTTTCACTAAGCGGTCCATCGAACATCTCTGGAAATAATGTAATTACATCAATTTGCATCATTTAGTCACCTATTAATCCCGGTATCAATTCAACCATCATTTTTCCTTGATCCATATTAATTTCCTTGACAACTTCCTTAATTGCCGGAAGCAAAATTTCTTTCTTACTCTGTTGTTGATCACGAACAACGTAAACATCATTGCTGCTCGTAATAATATCAACCACTTCACCCAAATAATCGCCGCTGGTTGTATAAACATCCAATCCAATAATATCAAAAATAAAATAATGCCCTTCTGGTAATTGAACGGTATTTTCCTTTGTAACCATCATATACGTTTGTTTATATTTTTCGGCATCATTAATAGAATTAATTCCTTTAAATTTTACAATCATAAATTCCTTTTTAAAGGGTCGTGCTTTTTCCACAGATAGTGTTGCCAATTGTTTTTCATCTCTAACAATAAACACTTCGTCTAAATCTTGAAATCGCTCCATAAAACTGGTCAAAGAAAGTACTTTTACTTCTCCCTTGATTCCATGGGTGTTGATAATTTGCCCTACTGCTATTAATTCTTGCTTTTGCATATCCATCACCATTTCATTCTCTAATTTCTACTACTTTACCATCTTGTAAAACGATTTCAACATTCATGAGATTATCCCAATCGTCACCAATCTCAACATTAACCATTCCCTGAAGTGTTCCAGCGCGCACTTCAGTACCTATTTCCAGATGTGAATTGCTTTTTATTTTCTCAACTAATCGTGCTCTCTCTTCACATCTTTTCTTTTTTTCCAGATCAATTTGCTGCTTTCTTTCCAGTGCATTGGAAGGGGTTTGTCTTTCCATATCAACCAAATGGCGCTTACTTTGAAATTCTAATTGTTGAATTTCCATTTCAATCCGCTTAATAGAAGATCTCAATTCCTCTAATAGTTGTTCTTTATAACGCCTGGTTACAATTGCTTTAATAGTAATGGTACGATTAACCTCAACCATCCACCAGCACCCCTTCTATTTCTCATCTCTTATCTTTCTGCTTTAGGCATATGAAAGAAAATAATAAGCCAAAGATACGAGCATACTGACTTGTTATTTTTTGAATGTGCCTTATACGAACTTTTATAAAAACAAAAGGCTAGTTGAAGCATGCCCGCTAAAGCAAATATCTATTCACTAGCCCTTCTATTATTAAATAATTTCTACAATAACTTTCTTTCCTTCCCGCACAGCAGCTGCTTTTACAACTGTACGGACTGCTTTGGCAATACGACCTTGCTTGCCAATAACTTTCCCCATATCTTCTGGAGCAACCTTCAATTCAAGAATAAGAGATTTTTCTCCCTCAACCTCACTCACTTCAACAGCTTCAGGCTGATCAACAAGGGCTTTGGCCAGCACTTCCAATAATTCTTTCATGACTGAACCCCCTTAACATGAAGATAATAACTATTTTTCTTCAGCAAACTTTTTCATAATACCTTGACCTTTAAGAATATTACGTGCAGTATCCGTTGGTTTTGCCCCTTCTTTTAACCACTGTAAAGCTTTTTCTTCATCTACTTTGATTTCCACAGGATTAGCTGTTGGATTATAGTAACCAATGGTTTCTATAAAACGGCCATCTCTTGGGGAACGTTCGTCAGCAATTACCAAACGATAAAAAGGTTTCTTTTTAGCACCCATACGATTCAAACGAATTTTTACAGCCATGTTTTTCACCTCCCCCCATTGAAAAGAAAATTCACAATTTATAATTAATAATTTATAATTAAAAGCTTAATTTCTTTAGTCTTTCCACTTTAAGCGAACGCAGAGAGCGGTCTTTCTTCTTTCTACCTTCTACAAGCATAACCTATCTATTTGATCTATCTTTTCCTGAGAACTGAGAACTAAAAACTGAGAGCTATTCTTTAAAAAAATGGAAACTTGCCGCCCATTTTCTTGCCACCTTTTTGCATGTCCGAAATCTTTTTCATCATTTTTTTCGCCTGCGCAAATTGCTTCAAAAGACTATTAACATCTTGCACACGGGTTCCACTACCTAAAGCGATACGTCGCCGCCGGCTCCCGTTAATAATTTCCGGCTGTTGTCGTTCATGTGGCGTCATAGAACAAATAACCGCTTCAATCTTTGCCAGTTGTTTCTCATCTACTTCGCCGCCCGGAACATTCTTCATATTATTCATCCCCGGAATCATACCCATAATCTGATCAAGCGGCCCCATTTGCTTGACTTGCTGTAATTGATCAAAAAAATCTTCAAGCGTAAAAGACTGCTCTCTAATTTTCTTCTCCATGTCTTGGGCCTTTTTAGCATCAAAACTCGTCTGCGCCTTCTCAATCAGACTGAGCATATCACCCATTCCTAAAATTCGAGAAGATAAACGTTCCGGATGAAAGGGCTCCAAAGCATCTAGCTTTTCACCCATACCCACAAATTTAATGGGTCGATTTGTAACCGCTCTTACAGAAAGGGCTGCACCCCCCCGCGTATCACCATCTAATTTTGTCAAAATCACACCATCAATACCCAATTGCTCATTAAACGTTTCAGCTACGTTAACCGCATCCTGACCCGTCATTGCATCTACTACCAGCAAAATTTCATGGGGATGAATATGATCTTTTACCGCTTTTAGCTCTTCCATCAAAACTTCATCTATATGCAAACGACCTGCCGTATCAATAATAAGCATATCACAATTGATGCTTTTTGCTTGTTGCAAAGCGCCTTTTGCTATATCTACCGGACTATGCTTATCCCCCATGGTAAAAACCGGAATATCTAATTGCTCACCTAATACCTGAAGTTGTTTAATAGCCGCCGGACGGTAAATATCTCCCGCTACCAACAAGGGACGTCTTCCCTGTTTATGCATAAGTTTGGCCAATTTCCCTGCTGACGTTGTTTTGCCGGCCCCTTGAAGTCCTACCAACATAACAATAGTTGGCGGCTTGGAAGCAATGTTAATCTTACTCTGTTCTCCGCCCATTAAGCGTGTTAATTCCTCATTAACAATCTTAACAACGTGCTGTGCAGGTGTCAAACTTTCTAAAACTTCCGCGCCAATCGCACGTTCTTTCAGTATACTAATAAAATCTTTTACAACTTTAAAGTTAACATCTGCTTCCAACAAGGCCATCTTAACCTCTCTTAAAGCAGCATTAACATCCTTTTCCGATAACTTCCCTTTTCCACGTAATCGTTTAAACGTACTTTGTAGTTTTTCCGTTAACCCTTCCAGCATGGCTTAAACCTCCTGACATCTGGATCAGTACCCATTATCATCCTTCAATTGAACGCTTAAGTTCTAACAGCATCGCTTTCACTTTCTCAATATTCCCCGCCGCTTTCTCCCAATCATTCATTCTACAGTCTTCTTCTAAATAATCTATGCCTTCCAAAACTTTTTCCAGTTGTTTTTGCTCTCTATCATACTTGCTTACTAGTTGTAACTTAGCTTCATAATCCTGAAGTATCATTTCTGTTCGCCGTATATGATCATGCACAGCCTGACGACTGATATCAAATTGCTTGGCAATCTCTGCCAAAGATAAATCTTGTTCATAATGCAACTCCATAAATAAGCGTTGCTTCTCAGTTAACAACGGGCGGTAGAATGCTAACAACACGATCATTTGGTTCACTTTTTCCAACATGCGCTCACGCCCTGTTAAGTAGTTTAGCTTGACAATGATATTATTATATGCAATTATCGTGCACGTGTCAAGTTGTTTTTATTGACACTGGTAATTATCTGCTGCTTAGTCAGTCTTAGCGGGTAGGACGCTCCCTTCGGTCACTTGTAGCAGGTAGCAGGTAGGCTTTAGCTTGATACTTCCTGCTTTTTTCAGTAAAGTCCTTTACTAACAATCAATCAATAACCAACCTTACCTATAAATCCGTAAATGTTCTAATCATACCCTACCTGCTACAGCAAGCGAAGCGAGCGTGCTACCAGCTACCCACTGTAAGTAAAATTCAATATATTGAATTTTACTTACTAAACAACGCTTCTACAAACTCTTCCGGATCAAAATCTCTTAAATCTTCCGCTTTCTCACCAACCCCGATCAGCTTAATCGGTACCCCCATCTCAGAAGCAATGGCAATCACTATACCCCCTTTAGCTGTCCCATCTAATTTTGTAAGTACAACACCCGTGATATCGACTGCTTCTGTAAAAATCTTTGTTTGGGATAAAGCATTTTGTCCGGTCGTCGCATCCAATACGAGTAGAACTTCATGAGGTGCATCTTCCATTGCTTTCCCCATCACACGCTTTACTTTGGAAAGTTCGGTCATTAAGTTAGTCTTAGTATGTAATCTTCCTGCCGTATCAACTAAAACCACATCAGCGCCGCGAGATTTGGCCGCTACAATTGCATCATAAGCAACTGCCGCTGCATCCGCACCGGCAGAATGCTTAATAATCTCAACATTAGCACGGCCAGCCCATACTTCTAGTTGGTCAATGGCTGCAGCACGAAATGTATCGCCTGCCGCTAATAATACTTTTTTTCCTTCTTCCTGAAATCGATGCGCCAATTTTCCAATCGTCGTTGTTTTTCCCACACCATTAACACCCACAACCATGATTACCTTCGGTTCTTGGTTCAAAACAATATCATCCGATTCATCTTTTAAAATCGCTGCAATTTCTTCTTTCAACAACTCCGTAAGTTCTTTAGGATCTTTGATTTTCCGTTCACGAACCAGCTTTCGTATTCTTTCCAACAAATTCATTGTGGTAGTTACACCCACATCCGCACCAATCAGTATTTCTTCTAACTCTTCATAAAGTTCTTCATCAATCTGAGTTCTAAAATTAACCAAGTTTTCAACTTTCTCTACAAATCCTTTACGGGTTTTACTCAATCCATCCTTTAATTTACTAAATAATCCTTTGACCATTTTTCCTATACCTCCATTGTTATATATTCGAGTAACGAAGAACGATAAAAAGATAATAGCAATCTAATTTAATCGTTATTGGTTACTCGTTCAGCAGCCATAGGCTGCGGTCGTTCCTCGTTATCCTACGACGTCAATTTCATTGAAACGAGTTTCGACACCCCAACCTCTTGCATCGTCACCCCATAAAGCACCTGCGCCTTTTCCATGGTTTCTTTACGGTGGGTAATCACAATCACTTGCGTCGATTGAGACAAGCTTTCGAGATATTGTCCCAGCCGATCAACATTCGCTTCATCCAAAGCCGCTTCTACCTCATCTAATATACAAAAAGGACTGGGCTTAACATGCAAGAGCGCAAATAAGAATGCTAAAGCAGTCATTGCTTTTTCGCCTCCAGAAAGAAGAGAAATAGACTGCAATTTCTTCCCTTTCGGTTGCGCTATGATTTCGATACCGGTTTCCAATAATTGCTCCGGCTCAGTCAAAACCAATTGTGCCTTCCCCCCTTTAAAGAGCAAAGCAAAAATATCCTCAAAAGCAGCATTTACTTCTAAAAAGGTGTCAAAAAAGCGTTTTTTAACCACTTGATCCATTTCATCAATAATACGTTGTAATGTTTTTTGAGATTCCATGAGATCATCATATTGTTCCCGTAAAAATGCTTCCCGCTGCTTCATTTCTTCAAAAAGAGATATCGCAGCCAAATTAACTGTCCCCAACTTACGAATTTCACTTTTTATTTCCTTAAGGCGCTTTAACCCACCCGGTGGTGTGTTTTGCTTTTCGAAACGCCTTATAGCTTCTTCAGCTTCCAGTTCAAATTCTTTCTGACATCTTCCCACTAATATTTCCCATTGCATTTGAAGACGGTCAACTTTACGCTGTCCTGAATACAAATTTTCCTGAATATGAGACGTGTCTTGATGATACTGAGAAAGCCTTTCCTCCTGTTGAGCTAAATGATCTGTATCATTTTTCAGCTCCAACCGACATTCCCCTAAATGATCCTCTTTTTCTTTTTTTCGTTCACTGCACCTATCTATTTGTTTTTTTCTGTCGCATACCCGATTCTGTAAATCTTCCTGTTTTTTTAGAAGAATCCTTTTTTCTTCCGCCTTGTTCTGTATTTGTTGCTGAATATCTCTTGAAAGCCCCTTAAGCGAAATATGCGTCTTTTCCTGAGTCAATCCTTTTTCCTGCCATGCTGCCACATCCATTTTCTTCTTTGTCATCAATAACATGATCTCTTTTAAATGATCTTGTTCTTGTTTAAGCCGTTCTTCTAACGAAAGCACTTCTGATTGACGTGTTTCTTCTTCGTTTTCAAGATTCCCCAAATCTAATTGGAATATCTGTTTTTCCTTTTCAATTTTAATTATTTCATCAGCCACAGCTGCTTCTTCTACTTCTATCGACCGTGAATCAGAAATGGCTTGATTCCACGCCTCTTGCCATTGAGTAATATCTTTTTCTAAAGCAATACGTTCCATATCTTTTTGATGGCTTTCATTCTGAGCTGATGCTGCGCTTTGCTCTAATTCAACCCGTTTATCAAGGTACGCTTGTCCTTCTCTTTCCTTTTGTAAGCGCATCCCCCTTAACGTTGCCTCTTTTTCTTGTAATTCTTTTAGCACTCGCTTTCTTCCAATTAAACTTGATGTTTTCTTACCCAAACTCCCGCCTGTCATTGCCCCTCCAGGGTTAATAACTTCTCCTTCCAGGGTAACCACTTTTAGACGATAAGATAACGCTTTTGCTAATTTTTGAGCATGAGCAAAATCCTGAGCAACAATAATACGACCTAATAAAAAAGCAGCCACGTTTGCAAATGTTTCCTCATAATTCACTAAATCAAGTCCTACTCCAATCGCTTTTTCCTTTTTAATGATATTTTTCTCATAATCAGTCAACGTGCTTGCCTTCACGACATCAAGCGGCAGAAAGGTTGCACGCCCTAAATGACTTTGCTTTAAATACTGTATCGCAGGCTCCACATAACGTTGGGATAACGTAACAATATTTTGCAGTGCACCACCTAAAGCAACCTCAATTGATTTCTCATATGTTTTCGGCACTTGTATAATTTCAGCAACTGAACCACAAATCCCTTGCAATCGTTGTTGTTTAGCTGATCTTAACACACCTTTTACCCCTGCATAATATCCTTCATAATTATCTTGCATCTGACCTGTCACTTTAAGCTGAGATTGAACCATTCGCTCTTTTTCTCGAATATCTTCTGCTTCTGATTGTATACTTTTTATAGTCTTCTCCAGTTCTTGACGTTTTATATGAAGATTCTTAATCATTTCTTGTAAACCAAACTGCTTTTCTTGTAAAGTAGTTTGATCATCCTTTGCATTATTTAATTTTTCTTCTATGTCTTGAGTTTGAACCATCTTTTCCCGCTTTTCCTTCAGTAATCGTTCTTGTTTATGTACGATCATTTCTTGTTTTTCATCCGTTCGATAAAGCTTATTACGGCAATCCGCTAATTGATTCAAAAAAGTAAAGAATTTTTCTTTCCTTTCATTGATTGTTCCTTGTTTTTGCACCAGTTCTTCTTCCAAACACTGGTACTGTGCTTCCATCGCAGCTAGATTTTGCTTTTCTACTTCAATTTTTGAACATAAATTATTCCGCTCCTGCTGTTCTGCTTCTAACTGCTTAATCGTTTCAGCCTGTTTTTCTTTTAAACCTGTCATCTCTTCTTCAATACGCAACGTATTGGCAGATACGTGCTTTTCTGTTTCATAATCTATAGCCTGGCTTCGCTCAAGTTGTTCAATTATTTCTTTGTCTTGATCTAAAGCCTCCCGTAACTGCTCAATCTCTTGACCTATTTCTGCAATTTTTCCCTTTAATACGTCGTTTTCTTGTTCATGAGCCGCAATTTTATGTTTATATTCCTCATACTGCTTATTTAACCCCTCGTAAGATGATTGTGCCTCTTGAAGATGTTGATTTGTTTTTATCATTTCCCGCATCAAAAAATAGATCTCTAATGTTTCTCTCTCTCTTTCTAATTCTTTAAAAGCACATGCTTTTTCTGCCTGTTCTTCTAACGGTTCAAGTTGAGTACTGACTTCCTGATGCAAATCATTAACACGATATAAATGCCCTTGAGTTTCCGATAATTTTTTTTCAGTCTCTTTTTTCTTCCACTTATACTTTGTAACACCGGCTGCTTCTTCAATAATTTTTCTTCTAATCTCCGGTTTGGCATTGAGAACCTCTTCAATTTTACCCTGACCAATGAGGGTATACGCTTCTTTCCCAATCCCCTTGTCAGCCAAAATCTCATGTATATCTTTAAGCCGACAAGGTGTTTTATTCATGAAATATTCACTTTCCCCAGACCTAAGTACCCTACGAGTCAATTTCACTTCACTAAAATCCAAAGGAAAATACCCATCCGTATTATCCAAGATCAAGGAAACTTCTGCTCTTCCGGAACCCTTTCGCTTACTATTTCCCGCAAATATCACATCCTGCATGGAACTGCCCCGCAACATTTTAGCACTTTGCTCCCCTAACACCCAATAAATCGCATCCAAAATGTTGCTTTTACCACTGCCGTTTGGCCCAACAATAGCGGTCATGCCTGGTTTAAAGTATAATTCTGTTTTATGTGCAAACGATTTAAATCCGTTAATTTCTAATTTTTTTAAATACAACCTGATATCCTCCTGCACTATATTCCATCATAACTATAAGATATTCTGTATATTAATCATTTTTCCTGCTATAAGCTTAAAAAGTGTCTAGACGCATACTCATGTCTGTGCACAACCTCATACTTCGTGTCATATCCCCAGGTGTACATGCAAGACATGATTATGCTGGAAGACAGCTTATCGCGTCGGTGGTCTCCTCATTATCAAATATCAACTACTCCGCTTCATGAGTAATATCTTTCTATATTGTACAAACTTCTTTAGCTTAGAAGGTGGCTAGAAGCATAATCATGTCCGTGCACAACCTTCCACTCAAAAAAGACCTTGCATATACATCTGTATACACAAGGCCATTCTTACAAAAAATATATATTCACATTTACCCAATCATCTAGGTTCAACAATAAACTTGATCGCGGTACGCTCTTCCCCTTCAATAGATATTTCAGAAAACGCAGGAATAACCACTAAATCAATTCCATTAGGTGCAACAAACCCCCGCGCAATCGCAATAGCTTTAATCGCCTGATTAACTGCTCCAGCTCCAACAGCTTGAATTTCCGCTCGTCCTTCTTCCCGTAAAACAGCAGCTAATGCACCTGCAACCGCTTTTGGTTTTGATGACGCTGATACTTTGAGCATCTCCATTTTAATAACGACCTCCTTATTTTCTGTTCAAATATTGTAGGTTAGATTTGTTTTGTATAGTATATTCGCATAGATTAGAAAGATTACCATTTTGAAAAATAAAAACTCCCTTAATACAAAGGAAGTTTCTTTTCTACATTGAACTCTATTCCATTAACTTGCTGTAATACAACAGTGTGAGGACACAAATCATGGTCCCCCATTATTTTGACATCCTTAATGCTATACTGTGCTTTCAAATAATCCACATTACTTTTTTTCTGCCCTAGAGCTGTAGAAAGTTCACGCATTGGAACCTTAAAAACCACCTGTTCGATTGCTTCATGCGAGACATTTTCCAGTAATGCATTCAGATCATCTCGATAAATATCACTTTCCACAAGCTGCCTAAAAGCAGGATGAAAAGGCCCAGCAATGACATCGCCCTGTAAACCAATCTGTTCTGAAGCTTGCAGGCCCAGTCGAATAACAGGAATATGCGCTTCTCCCATCAAAATAACAAGTTTTTTGCAAATATCAATGGCTTCTTGCAAGTTGAGGGGCTTATAGTTCCCATTTTGGTACATCGTTTCTAATTTAGTATCTCGCAACACTAATGTGGGATAAATCCTTACCATATCAGGATCCATAGCAATAATCTCTTTCCCTGTCAGCCAATCCGATTGAAAAGATGCACCTGGCAGTCCGGGCATCACTTGAAGCCCCAATTCAAATCCATGTGCTTTTAATAAACGAACAGCATGAAAGGTATGCTGTCTGGTATGGCCTCTTTCTGAAAGCTGCAACACATCATCATCCATGGATTGTACACCCAACTCAACCGTTTTAACCCCTTTTCCTTTAAGAAAGCAACATATAGTTTCATTAATCGCATCGGGCCGCGTAGACAAGCGAATGCTGCTAATTTTACCCGCCTGAAGCGCTTCAGTAACAGGTTGTAACAATTCGGCCTGCTCCGCTAAAGGTAATGCTGTAAAACTCCCGCCATAAAAAGCAACCTCTATCGTTTTATACCCTTTTCCCTTCATATGACTTAAAGCAACATGAATAATTTCGTACACCATTTCACCTGAGACGGTAGAACCTTTACCAGTAATCTTAACCTGATTACAAAACACACACGTATGAGGACAGCCTTGATGACTTACAAAGATGGGGATAATTTTTTTTCTTTCCACTTTATTTTTTTATCCCTTCAAGGGCAACCCGTGCTGCTTGCTGCTCCGCTTCCTTTTTGCTTTTGCCACGACCCCTGCCCCATATTTCATCATTTACAGTGACAGAAACAACAAATACTTTGTCATGATCCGGCCCCTCTGCATCTATGATGTCATAGTGTATATCGATAGGATCTTTTTTTCGGCAATTACCCGTCCCCTTTTTTTGGACTTCTTCCTGAAGGGCTGTTTTATAATCTCGAAAATACTTTCCTTGTCTTACATTACAAATCTCTTTTTTCATAAACTGCATAACAAAAGCAGATGCTTTTTCCAGTCCCCCGTCTAAATAAATAGCCCCAGTCAAAGCCTCAAAAGTATTTTCTAGCAAAGAAATCCGATTTCGCCCCCCTGTTAGGGCTTCACCTTTTCCTAATAACAAGTACTGTCCAATATTCATCGTCTTGGAAATTCGCGCTAAAACAGGCTCACATACCACAGCCGCACGAAGTTTGGTTAAATCACCTTCCGGTAATTCAGGAAACGCTTTAAATAAATATTCACTAACAATAACATCTAATATAGCATCCCCCAGAAATTCCAAACGTTCATTATGTTCAAAATTGCTGTGCCGATTTTCATTAATATATGAAGTATGCGTCAATGCCGTTAATAGCATTTTTTTATCTTTAAACGTATAACCAATCGCACCTTCTAAAGGTTGAATTTTAAGGATCAATTTATCTAATTTCATAATTACACCAGCTTTTTTTTATAGTAGCAGGACATTTATTTATATTTTCTTACAATAATACTTGCATTATGACCGCCAAACCCTAAGGAATTGCTTAATGCTACATTGATTTTTGCTGGACGTGCCTCATTCGGCACATAATCCAAATCACAATCAGGATCTGGCGTTTCATAATTAATAGTCGGTGGTATCATATCATTTTCCATCGCTAACATACAAGCAATGGCTTCTATTCCACCTGCAGCGCCTAATAGATGTCCCGTCATTGATTTTGTAGAACTGACAGGTAAGTTATAGGCCGCTTCCCCAAAAACAGTTTTTATTGCCATTGTTTCATATTTATCATTTAATGACGTTGACGTTCCATGCGCATTAATGTAATCCACTTCCTCCGGCATAATTCCTGCATCAGCAATCGCCTTTCGCATAGATCGCGCAGCACCTTCACCATCTGGTGCAGGTGCTGTAATATGATGCGCATCACCAGTCGCCCCATAACCAATGACTTCCCCGTAAATCTTAGCGCCTCTCGCCTGAGCATACGCCAATGTTTCTAACACTAATATACCAGCGCCTTCACCAATCACAAAACCATCACGGTTTTTGTCAAATGGACGACTGGCTTTCTGTGGCTCATCGTTATGAGTAGAAAGTGCTTTCATAGCACAAAAACCTGCCACAGCCATATTTGTTATAGATGCTTCCGCGCCTCCCGCAATCATGACATCCGCATCACCGCGCTGTAGGATTTTAAAAGAATCTCCTATGGCATGTGTTGCTGAAGCACACGCTGTTACCACAGTCGTATTAGGGCCTTTCGCTCCCAGGGCGATCGAAACTTGACCAGAACCCATATTACCTATCATCATAGGAACAAAGAAAGGACTAATACGCCCTGCACCCTTTTTCAGAAAAACTTCCACCTGATCTTCTAATGTTTTTAAACCGCCAATACCTGATCCAATTATTACACCAACTCGCTCACCATTTTGTTCATCAATCACAAGATCAGCATCGGCTACAGCCAATTTGGCACCAGCAACAGCAAATTGAGCAAATCGATCCATTCTACGCGCTTCTTTTTTCCCTATAAACTGACTGGGATCAAAATCCTTAACTTCTGCGCCAACCTTAGAGGCCATTTCCGCGGCATCAATTAATGTAAAATGATCCACACCTGAAATACCGTTTTCCAATCCATTCCAAAAAGCGTCCTTCCCTATACCAATGGGTGTGATCGGCCCTATCCCTGTTACAACTACTCTATTATTCAAAAATTCCACCTCCAAAATGATTCTAGCTCTCTTTTCTTGGTTCCTAAAGTATTTTTAGATGCCAAGAAGAAAGAACAAGAAAAAAACAGAAAAATAATATTCTTGGAAAAAATCCCGCCCAAAGGCGGGACTCATATCATTAAGCATTTTCATTAATATAGTCTACAACATCTCCAACCGTTTTCAAACCTTCTACATCTTCATCAGGAACTTGAATATCAAACTCCTCTTCAATCGCCATAATTAATTCTACAATATCTAAAGAATCAGCGTTTAAATCATCAATGAAAGATGCTTCCAAATTAACATCCGCTTCATCAACGCCTAACTGTTCTACCGTAATAGCTTTCACTTTATCTAAAACAGCCACCCATCTCACCTCCTTACCTTATTAATTGCTAACACAATTAATAATTATAATGTAAAATTTAAGATTGATTTATTACTACAAAGTTTTTACAAAGTAATGCTAATATATTACTCTAAAAAAATCAAATACATAACATTTATAGATAAAATTTAATAAACAAATTTACTTATTCAAAAAACAATTATTCCTTAAACTTACCATTTTGAAAATCCTTCAACTTATTTTTAACAACATAATCTTTTATCCCTTAATTTTAAATTTTAAATCTTCAATTCCTTACCCCATCACCATACCACCATCAACATTTATAATTTGACCCGTGATATAATCAGATTCAGATGAGGCTAGGAATTTTACCACATTAGCAATATCCTGTGTCTGACCCAATTTACCTAACGGAATTGATTTTATCAATTCATTTTTAGCCTTCTCAGGCAAAACATCTGTCATTGCCGTTTCAATAAAACCAGGCGCGATCCCGTTGACACAAATATTTCGCGAAGCCAATTCTTTAGCCATGGTTTTAGTAAAGCCAATAACACCCGCCTTAGCAGCAGCATAATTAGCTTGCCCGGGATTCCCCATCTGGCCAACCACAGAAGTAATATTGATAATCTTCCCCTGTCTTTGCTTCATCATAGAACGAATAATGGCTTTTGTACAATAATACACACCTGTTAAGTTTATGTCAATCACCGCTCGCCAATCTGCTTCTTTCATTCTCATAAGCAATGCATCTCGGGTGATACCTGCGTTGTTAACCAAAATATCAATATGGCCGTATGTTGATATTACTGCCCCTACCATTTCCTCAACTTCCTGCATATCCGCTACGTTAGCCTCAAATGCAATAGCATCTGATCCAGCGCTCTGGATGGCTTTTACAACTTCCTCAGCATTCCCTGCTTCACCTTCACCATAATAATTAATAGCAACCTTCACACCGGCATTTCCCAACGTTTCTGCGATTGCACGCCCAATTCCCCGAGAAGCACCTGTAACCAGAGCCACTTTATCCGCTAGGTTCATTTTACAAAACCCCTTTCAAATAATCAAGTGTCTTTTCACAAGAAACAGAATCCTCAACATTTAAGAACTTTACATTTTTATTAATTTTCCGCCCCAATCCACACAAAACTTTCCCCGGCCCCACTTCTACAAAAGTAGTAACACCCTCGTCAATCATCCTTTTAATCGATTCTTCCCATCGTACTGGCGCGCTCACTTGTTTAACAATACACGTCTTTAAATCTGTCAAATCTTTTATATAGTCTGATGTCACATTAGCAACTAATGGAATATTCGGCACATTTAAGGAAATACCTTCTATTGCACTTCTGAGTTTTTCGCCTGCTGTTTCTATAAGTGTTGAATGAAACGGTCCGCTTACAGCCAGAGAAATCACTCGCTTAGCTCCCCTATCTTTAGCTATTTCCATTGCTTTTTCCAGTGATTTTTGTTCTCCGGAAATAACCACCTGCCCCGGACAATTGAAATTAGCAGGCTGTACAACACCACACGACTCAGCTTGTTTGCACACTTCGACTACATCATGCGCTGACAATCCCAAAATAGCAGCCATCCCGCCGTTTCTTTCTCCGGCAGCCTCCTGCATCCACTGTCCTCTTTTTTGCACTAATTTAACAGCATCTGAAAAATCAATACCTCCTGCTGCAACCAATGCACTATGTTCTCCTAAACTATGCCCTGCAACCTGATCAGGATAAATCCCTGCAGATGCAAGGACTCGATAACATGCCATGCTGGTCGTTAAAATGGCAGGTTGTGTGTTGACGGTTTGCAGCAATACATCCTTAGGTCCTTCAAAACACAGTTCGCTCAAATTCATATTCAGGCAATCATCAGCCTGGTCAAAAATCGCCCTTGCCTCGGAAAAATGGGCTGCCATTTCCTTGCCCATGCCCACATATTGCGAGCCCTGACCGGGGAATAAAAAAGCTAATTTACTCATCTAACACACACCCCGCTTAAACGCTTAGTAACTGTTTCTGCTTCCGTCATCATTTCCTGAATCATTTCCGCTGCAGACATCTCTTGACTCACCATACCTGCAATCTGACCTGCCATCACAGAACCCATGTCTATATCTCCTTCTCGAGCAGCACGGCGCAGCGAACCGCCTCCCCATTTTTGTAAAGCTGTTTCGATATCTGTTTCTAATGTTTCTTTTTTTATTTCTTTTGCCAGCTTATTATCTATGATACGAACGCGATGAGATGTTCCTTCTCCAGTTACTGCTGTACCTCTTTCTTTCGCCTTAATGATGGCTTTCTTGTAATTAGGATGCACCGTACATTCAGAGGCACAAACAAATCGTGTGCCTATTTGAACGCCCTCTGCCCCTAATGATAAAGCAGCTACCACACCTCTGCCATCAGCAATTCCTCCCGCTCCAATGACTGGAATAGATACAGCATCTACCACCTGAGGCAACAATGCCATGGTTGTAATCTCACCAATATGACCGCCACATTCCATTCCTTCCGCAATTAAAGCATCTACTCCCAGCCTCTCCAACCGTTTAGCTAACGCAACAGACGCAACCACCGGGATGACCTTCGTCCCCGCTTCTTTCAATGCCGAGATATGCTTACCCGGATTACCGGCTCCCGTCGTAATAACAGAAACCTTTTCTTCAATGATAACTTGAATCACCTCTTCCACATAAGGTGACATATAATAGGCATTAACCCCAAATGGTTTATCTGTCAATTGACGCGCTTTAATAATTTCATTACGAAGCATTTCTGGGGGCATATTCCCCGCACCAATAATTCCTAATCCCCCTCCATTAGAAACGGCAGCTGCCAATTCAGCCGTGGCAATCCAGGCCATTCCCCCTTGAATAATGGGATACTTTATTCCTAACAAATCGCATAAAGGCGTTTTAAACATCTTCTCTCTCCTCTTTTGTCCATTTTAAAACACTTGCTGCCCATGTCAATCCTGCACCAAAACCAACCAGCGCAATCAAATCTCCTTTTTTCACTTTGTTTTGCTGATAAGCTTCATCCAAAGCGATCGGTACAGAAGCTGCTGAAGTATTACCATATTTATGAACATTCACAAATACCTTCTCCATAGGCATTTTTAATCTTTTGGCAGCCGCTTTAATAATTCGAATATTCGCTTGATGAGGAACAAAAAAATCTAGATCCTCATGTGTCAATCCCGCTTTTTCCAATGCACTGGCTGCAGCTTCACCCATAATCCGCACCGCAAATTTATACACTTCATTTCCAGCCATATGAATGGTATTGAGTTTCTGCTCGATTGCCTCCGGCGTTACAGGCTGCCGAATCCCGCCGGCAGGTAATTTCAGCAATTCTGCCCCGGAACCTCTAGCCCCTAAATCAAAAGCTAATAGTCCTTCTTCCCCTTCGGGCAAGCGGGAAATAACCGCTGCACCTGCTCCATCACCAAATAAAATACACGTACCCCGATCTTCCCAGTTCACAACTTTTGAAAGGGCATCTGACCCAATAATCAATACATTACGGTAGACACCTGTTTGGATGAACTGTGTCCCCACGGCAAGTGCATATACAAAACCAGAGCATCCAGCTTGAAGATCAAAAGCTGCTGCGTTCACGGCACCAATCTTATCTTGCACAATACACGCCGTAGCTGGAAAGCTCATATCCGGCGTTATCGTACCAACAATAATCAAATCAATATCTTCAGCTTGCTTTCCGGCATCTTTCAATGCTCTTTCTGCTGCTATGATCGCCATATCAGATGTTGTTTCATGTTCCCCTGCAATATGACGTTGTTTAATTCCTGTTCGTGTCGTAATCCATTCATCATTCGTATCCACTATCTTTTCTAAATCCTGATTGGTTAATATCTTTTCAGGCGTATACGATCCTAACCCAACAATACCTACTCCATATTGACTATTCTTCACACTGTTTCTCCTCCCTTATACGTTCTGTAATTTTCCCAACCACATCCGCCTCAATGGTTTCCTTGGCCACACGAATGGCATTTTTAATAGCTTTGGCATTGGAACTGCCATGACTAATAATGGAAACCCCTTTCAAACCCAAAAGAGGTGCTCCCCCATATTCACTCGGATCCAGTTTTTGTTTAAACAGCCTCAACCCCGGCAATACAAGTGCCGCTCCCAATTTAGTGCGCCAACTCGTTGTAAAAGCGTCTTTTAACATCACACCAAAACTCTTTGCAAGCCCTTCTAGAAGCTTCAATATGATATTTCCTACAAACCCATCACAAACAGCAACATCCACTTCTCCAGCAGGAATATCTCTACCTTCGATATTACCGCAAAAGTTTATTGTCACCTTCTTTAATGCTTGGTGAGCAGCAATCACAAGTTCATTTCCCTTTGTTTCCTCTTCCCCAATGTTGACAAGCCCCACTCGTGGATTCTTGCGTTGCCATACTTTCTCCATATATATACTGCCCATCTGGGCAAATTGTACAAGATTTTCCGGTTTTACATCCGCATTAGCACCCGCATCTAAAAGCAGCATGGGTGCTTTTTGAGTTGGAATCATGGTTCCAATAGCCGGTCGTTTAATCCCTTTAACCCGTCCTAACAGCAAAAGAGAGGCTGCCATTGCTGCGCCTGTACTCCCTGCTGACACAACAGCATCTGCTTTTCCTTCTTTCACAAGTCGATTCGCTACAACAACAGAAGCATCCTTCTTTTGCCGTACAGCCGTCGCCGGATGATCTCCCATGCCAATCACTTCTGATGATGGGAAAATTGAAATGTTAGCAGGTTTTGTTGAGAACATTCCTAACTCTTTTTCGATACGTTCTTTATCACCCACTAAAACAAGTTCCAATTCGGGTGCAGCAATTGCCGTTTCAACTGTTCCTTTCACAATTTCAGTTGGCGCATAATCGCCCCCCATCGCATCAATGGCAATCTTCATTATATTCCCTCCTCATCCCGCATCTTTGTCACCATCACAAACTCACCTCTAAACACTGTTTCTCCATTGACTTTTGTGATGACTTCAACCCTATATTTGTCCTTTTTTGAGCTCATGATCTTACCACGAGCAATAATCTTATCACCTATAACAACTGGTTTTAGATAACGCAAACGCGCTTCACCTGTCAGCACGACTTCCGCATCAATAATAGCTACTGCTAAAGAATTTGCTTGCGCAAAAATATGATGTCCCCGAATAATACCGTTTCTTTCAAAAGCCATTTCCTTTTGTGCAATCAATATAGAGATACCACTTTTCCCTAATTCTAAATCAACCAATTCTCCAAATATTTCTTCCTGAGATAATGATTTGACAGACCCATAAGCCTGCGTAGCCATCTGCTTCATCCGTTCCCGCTGCTCTGGAATCTTAAGTTCCATACGGTCTAACCGAATCGTCTGTATACTGACATGAAAGTGAGCCGCTAATTCCTCATCGGTGATAAAAGGTTCGTGCTGCAAAGCATTCTTGAGTTTTTCATGCCGCTTTAGTTTACCCATTCTTCCTGTCACCATATTTATCACCTCGTATTAGTACCTGGTGTTAATTATATATGTATTTTATTTAATTTGCAATATGTAAGTAAAATATTGGATAATGAGTCAATTTAAGCAGGTAGCAACTAAGGAGGTAGCACGCTCCCTCCGGTCACTTGTAGCAGGTAACAGGTAGGCTTTAGTTTGATATTTCCTGCTTTCTATTCCACGCAATAACAGGGACACACCGCTCGTACCTCCCGGAATGTCCCCATTCTTGCATTAGGGCTTTTATCATTCCTCGTCCCTCTTCCTTTCAATATAATTGTCAATTAATCTTTTATCTTTCCCTACCTGCTACCTCCTACCTGCTGTTCCCTAACTATGGCGACCAAGGGGAGCAAATAAAAAAAAGAACCAAGTTTTACTTGGTTCTATCATTTGCCCTATAGCTAGAAATTATTCTACTACAACAGCTTCTCGGCCTTTATAATACCCACATTCAGGACAAACCCGATGGGATAATTTCTTTGTATGACATTGAGGGCATTCAATTAGATTGGGAGTTGATAATTTCCAATTTGCGCGACGTTTATCCCGACGTGTTTTTGATGTTCTTCTCTTTGGCACTGCCATGCTTTCCACCCCCTTCTATTCTTTTAAAAATCCTTTTAATTTATCCCAGCGAGGATCAATGTGTTCTATTTTGCATTCACATTTACCTTCGTTTAAATCCTGTCCACACCGTGGACAAATACCTTTACATGATTCATCACAAACAGGTTTCATTGGTAGTTCCAAATGAATACTGCTTTTGAACAAATCATCTAAATCCAAAGTATCCCCTTGATAAAAAAAGGTGCTCAAATCTTTAGCGCTTAATAATTGTTCTTTGACACTTTCGCTTTCACTTTCATCGTCCTGCTTTTCAAAGTATTCTTCTTTAAATGTTGTATCAACAGGGAAAGTAAAGTTTTTCAAACATCTGCTGCACTGAAGTAAAGCTGCCGTATGGATTTCTCCTTCAATCAGGAGACTCACTCCGGTATTCGTTAATTTTAATCGACCTGTAACAGGCTTAAGCCATTTGATTTTACCTGAAGGCTCAGTACCATCGCCAAGAAACTCATCAATCGAATAATATTCACTTTCTCCAATGTTTTCTTTAAGTTTAGAAATATCAATTTTCATATGATTCACCTCAATAATTATACATAGATTCATTTTCATTGTCAAGAAAATACGACAATTTCATTACAAAAATAGGTTTGCTATTTTCTGGACGATAAATAGAAACAATAACATTATACCACAAAAAGGTTGAAAATGTTCTTTCAACCTTCTCATAGTATGTCTTTATATGATTGTTTTTTATACGCCTACTAATAGTTCTTTATCCGGATCCTTAAAACCAGGTATTTTTTCTACAATTCGCTTCGTATCCTCAGCAATAACAAGTTCTTCATTGGTTGGAATAATGAAAACTTTAACTTTAGAATTCGGTGTACTAATAAGTTCTTCATGACCATGAACATAATTATCATTTTTATACGTATCTATTTCTACGCCCATAAATTCCAAACCCTTACATACTTTATGACGTATTTCCCACGAATTTTCGCCAATCCCAGCCGTAAATACAATGGCATCTAATCCACCCATGGCCGCCGCATATTGGCCAATATACTTCTTCACTCGATAAGCATACATATTAATAGCAACCTGTGCTCTTTCATTTCCAGCATAGGCAGCCTCAGCCACATCGCGAAGATCACTACTTATCCCTGAAACACCTAACATACCACTTTTCTTATTGAGATAATGATCAATCTCATCAACAGAAATATTTTCCTTTTTCATAATATAAGAAACTAATGCTGGATCAATATCACCACAACGCGTTCCCATCATGAGTCCTTCCAACGGCGTCATTCCCATTGATGTGTCAATACATTGCCCATTTTTTACTGCGGCCATGCTGGCACCATTACCTAAGTGACAGGTAATAATTCTTGTATCCTCTTTTCTGCCTAGGTGCTTTATGGCCTGCTGGGAAACATAAAAATGGGAGGTTCCATGTGCACCATAGCGCCTGACTTTATATTTTTCATAAAGATCATAGGGTACAGCGTATAAATAAGCATGGTTGGGCATGGTTTGATGGAAAGCCGTGTCAAACACAGTGACCTGAGGGACACCCGGCAAAATATGCTGTGCCGCTTCTATACCCATAATATGGGCCGGATTATGAAGGGGCGCCAAATCAATACAATCCCGGATATCATTGATCACTTCATCTGTCACCATAGCAGATTCAAAAAACTTTGTTCCGCCATGGACAATACGATGACCAACAGCAGCGATTTCTTTTATATTGGAAACGACCCCTGTTTCGGAATCTGTTAAGGTATTAATAACAATATTAAAAGCAACATCATGATTGGGTGCATCCACTTCCTGCACAAGTCTTGCCCCATCTTGTTCTTGATGTTTCAAGACAGAACCACTTAATCCAATTTTTTCAACAAGCCCTCTTGCTATAACCACTTCATCTTTCATATCATATAATTGATATTTTAATGATGAACTTCCGCAGTTAACCACTAATACCTTCATAAATTCCGCCTCCTTTGCTTCTTCCCCGGCTAAAACTGCCGTAATAGATATTACATTAATGATATCCTCCACACTACATCCTCTTGACAAATCATTTACCGGCTTTGCCATCCCCTGCAAAATAGGACCAATGGCTTCCGCTAATGCCAATCGTTGGACCAGTTTATAGCCAATATTTCCTGCTTCAAGATCTGGAAAAACCAAAACATTTGCCTGGCCCGCAACATCGCTGCCAGGTGCCTTTGAAGCCCCTACACTGGGAACAATGGCTGCATCCACCTGCATTTCACCATCGATAATTAAATCATTTGCTTTTTCCTTTGCTATAAGCGTTGCTTTCCTTACTTTATCTACCATTTCATGTTTGGCACTACCATATGTAGAAAAAGATAACATCCCTACACGGGGCTGTATCCCTGCCAACGCCTTTGCCGTATGAGAAGAGGCAATCGCAATTTCCGCTAATTGCTCGGCGTTTGGATTAGGATTTACAGCACAATCCGCAAAAACAAACAGTCCCTGATCCCCATAATCCGTATGAGGTAAAAGCATGATTAATGCACCAGAAACAACTGAAATACCCGGTTTAGTCTTAATAATTTGCAAAGCAGGTTTTAATACATCGCTTGTTGGGTTAACAGCACCTGCCACTAATCCATCAGCATCATCTTCTTTAACCATCATCGCACCATAGTAAAGTGGATTTTTAATCAATTCGCGTGCTTTTTCAATCGTCATACCTTTATGTTTTCTCAGGACTACTAACTCTTTGGCGTAATACTCTGATTTTTCAGAATTAAAAGGGTCTATAATCGTTGCTTTATCAACATCTACCTTCTCATCTTCTGCCGTCGCTTTAATTTGCTCTTCATTTCCTAATAAAACAACATGCGCAATCCGTTCAGCCAAAATAGCCGCTGTTGCCTTTATGATCCGTTTTTCAGTACCTTCTGGCAATACAATCGTTTTGCCAAAAGATTTCGCCTTTGTCTTAATCTCTTCCATCAGTGACATCAAAGCGTTCCTCCTTTTCTTTTATGCTCGGTTCTTAGTTTCAAGAATAATAAAACTAACAACTGAGAATAAAAACAATATGGGCCTTGTCATACTTAAGATATTAACCCATTCCGGAATTGTCTGATATTTTAGACTACTAAGAATATTCCGTTATTTATATTGTGGTTATAATATAATTATGCATATATCCAATAAAAAGTTAACCCCTCCAAATGAAGTATACAATATATTTACACAAAAACATGTATACAATATTATCGCCTCGTAAATATGGGTAAAGGGGAGAATCCCTTCTCCCCCCTTTTTTATTCATCTGATAAAATTCTTCTTTGAATAAAGTTTGTGTATATTTCTCCCTTACGGAAAAATGCATTATCTAATACTCTTAAATGGAATGGTATCGTTGTTTTTACCCCTTCAATACGGTATTCGTTTAAAGCCCGCTTCATACGATTGATGGCTTCCTCACGATCTTTCCCCCACACAATCAACTTAGAAATCATGGAATCATAGTAAGGTGTAATACAATACCCTGAATAAACGGCACTATCCACACGAATTCCAGGACCTCCCGGTGTATCATAAGCCGTTATCTTTCCGGGACACGGCCTAAAATCATGTTCTGGATCTTCCGCATTAATACGGCATTCAATCGTCCACCCTCGCGGGTTGATTTCATCCTGTGTAATTTCTAAAGGCTTACCCGCAGCAATACGAATCTGTTCTTTAATTAAATCCATTCCAGTCGCCATTTCCGTTACGGTATGTTCTACTTGAATCCGTGTATTCACCTCAATAAAGTAGAAGTTAAGATCTTTATCAAGTAGAAACTCCACAGTTCCTGCATTCGTATAACCAACGGCCTTAGCTGCCTTTACAGCGATCTCTCCCATTTGCCGTCTTAAATCTTCATTCAATGCAGTAGAAGGGGACTCTTCAATTAACTTTTGATGCCGCCTTTGTACGGAGCAGTCTCTTTCCCCTAAGTAAACCGCATTGCCAAAGTCATCTGCCAAAATCTGAATCTCTACATGACGTGGTTCTTCTACATATTTTTCAATATAAACTTCAGAATTTCCAAAAGCAGCTTGTGCTTCCGATTGGGCTGTTGATAATGCTTTAATCAAATCTTCTTTACTATGGGCAACTCGCATACCACGCCCCCCACCACCTGCGGAAGCTTTGATAATAACTGGATATCCAATTTCAGCGGCAATACGTTGAGCTTGCTGCTCACTACTAATAATACCTTTTGTTCCCGGCACAACAGGAACACCCGAATTAATCATCGTTTCCCGAGCCGTGGCTTTATCGCCCATTTTTTCAATCACACGAGGAGATGGCCCTATAAATCGAATTTTACTGGTTTCACAAATCTCTGCAAAATAAGCATTTTCTGCTAGAAATCCATACCCTGGATGAATCGCATCTGCCCCAGTAATATTGGCCACAGATAAAATCCCATGCGAATTCAAATAACTGCGATTAGAATGTGCCGGTCCTATACAAAAAGCTTCATCGGCATATTGTACATGCAAAGCATCCCGATCAGCTTCAGAATATACAGCAACCGTTTTTATCCCCAATTCCTTACATGCGCGAATGATACGGACAGCAATTTCACCCCGATTCGCAACAAGTACTTTATTAAACATCATATCACTCCCAGCTGTAATTTTCGCATTATTTAATCTTCTTCAATTAAAAACATGGCTTGACCATACTCTACAGGCTGACCATTTTCTACTAAAATCTTGACGATCTTCCCACTCTCTTCTGCTTCGATTTCATTCATCAACTTCATAGCTTCTACGATACAAACCGTTTGTCCTTTTTCAACATGCCCCCCTACTTCTACAAAAGGTGGTGCATCAGGCGCAGGCGCACGATAGAAGGTTCCTACCATAGGAGATGGAATCGGTGTTAAATGGCTGATATCTTCTGCCTCCGGTTTTTCAGCAGATGCTGCTTGAGCAACGGTTTCAGTAACTGGCACTCCCGCTTGTGCGGGCATTGCTGCAACGGGTGCTTCAGTCATAGCCAATCCTTTGCGAATCGCTAATTTATTACCTTCTGTTTCGATACTTAACTCATTGATATCGGTTTTGTTTAATAATTCAATTAACTCTTTAACCTCATTTAATTTCATTTCTTTTTCTTCCTCCCCTTCGACAGCATAGATATTCTCAACAGGCTGATTTAATCGGCCATCCCGACGCTCTTTGAAAAACTTTAACGCAATCTGTGGAAAAAGCGCATAGGATAACACATCTTCCTCTTGAATGATTTCATCTTTTACCTCTTCCCGATATTTTTCCAGTTTAGGGTCCAATAGGTCTGCGGGTCGACAGGATATAGGCTCTTCTTCGCCAATCGCCTTTTTTTGCACCTCAGGATCAATAGAAGCAGGCGGCTTCCCATACAGCCCTCTTACATAATTCCGCACTTCACCAGGAATCACTTTATAACGTTGTCCTAATAAAACATTAAAAACAGCTTGCGTCCCTACAATTTGGCTTGTAGGTGTTACTAGTGGCGGATACCCTAACTCTTGTCGCACTTTAGGAATTTCTCCCAAAACATCATTCAATTTATCCAATGCTTTTTGCTCTTTAAGCTGACTTAATAAGTTTGTATACATACCGCCTGGAACCTGATGTTCAAAAACTCGCATCACACTCAAATCGCTTGTTCCTGTGGTTTTTCCATATTGATTACGCAACGCATCAAAATATTCCGCTACTTCGAATAGTTTATGTACATTTAATCCTGTATCATAATCTGTTTCTTCTAAAGCCTTAGCAACCGTTTCAACCGGCGGCTGAGATGAACCAAAAGCAATCGGTGCACTTGCCGTATCAATGACATCAACTCCGGCTTCTGCTGCTTTAATATAACTGATAGCAGCTAACCCTCCAACATAATGACAGTGCAGCTGAACCGGTAACTTCACTTCGGTTTTTAACGCTTTTACCAAATCATAAGCATTATAAGGTGTTAATAAGCCGGCCATATCCTTAATGCAAATAGAATCAACACCCATTTCTTTTAAGTCTTTAGCAACATGTACATAATGTTCCAATGTATGTACAGGACTTACCGTATAGCTGACCGAACCTTGAACATGCGCACCCTCTTTTTTAGCGGCCCTTACAGATGTCTCAAAGTTGCGAATATCATTTAACGCATCAAAAATACGAATAATATCAATACCGTTAGCTACAGACTTTTTGACAAACTCTTCTACTACATCATCCGGGTAATGTTGATACCCTAACAAATTCTGTCCCCGCAACAACATTTGTAACTTTGTTTTCTTTACATGCTTTCTAATTTGCCTCAATCTTTCCCATGGATCTTCATTAAGATAACGCATGCAAACATCAAACGTTGCACCCCCCCATACTTCCAAGGAATGATAGCCTATTTCATCTATCTTTTCAGCTATGGGTAACATATCTGTTGTCCGCATTCGCGTCGACCAGAGACTCTGATGGGCATCTCTAAATGACGTGTCTGTTATTTTTACAATCTTTTTATCCATATTCCCCCTCCTCACTCTCTCGTTCTCTGTTGCTCAAACCATAATATATTTAAAGGACTCCTTCATAAACATTAAAATAAAGGAGCTATACTGAATATTTTTGCATTTTCCGTAGCAGGTTATAAAAAACCCTATTATTCACTATTATAAAGGTTAAAATGAGGTTTTGCAAGGGTAGAACCGTTTGTATACAGAATGCAAAAACAGCTTTCCTCTTTTAATCTTCATTTTTCCCTTTTCCTTCTTATTCTTAATTACTTCCCTAAAATTTGATTGATCTTTTCCCGAGATACATCTTCATCCATGTTTCCAACTACAGAAACAACATAATGATCTTTATTAAATAATTCTTGCGCCACTGACTGAATTCCTTCCATGGTTACGGCTTCAATCTTTTGTATGACTTCTTCCGTTTGCATAATTTTACCGAAACTAAGCTGCGATTTACCAATACGTAACATTTGACTCGCTGTTCCCTCCTGACTCATAATGAGACCAGACTTTAATTGTTCTTTACTGCGTAAAAACTCTTTTTCCGTCAGGGGGTTATGTTTTACCTTTTCCAATTCAGTAAGGGTCAATTGCAATACCTCATCCAATTTCCCCGGGCTGGTAGCAGCATAAATCGAATAAAGGCCCGTATCCTTGTAAGGTGCCTGATTACTATAAATGGTATAAGCTAAGCCGCGTTTTTCACGCACTTCTTGAAATAAACGAGAACTCATACCGCCACCCAAAGCCATATTCAAAATATACAGGGCATACAATCTTTCATCCGTTAAATGATAACTTTCTAATCCTAAGCAGAGATGGACTTGCTCAATATCTTTTTTCCTTACAATGGCACCGGGCAAAGCTGCGCTAGGCTTTATCCGTTCCTGATGCCCATTACCAGCCAAACATTTAAAATGTTCCTCTAACTGTAGGATCACCTCATCATGCTTAATATTTCCGGCAGCCGCAATCACCATATTATGTGGTAAATAATGCTTTTGAAAGTAATCCATGATCTCTTTGCGAGAAATGCTTTTCATCCGTTCCTCTGTTCCCGCAATAGACCATCCAATAGGATGGTCCTCCCACATTTTCCTTTCTAACATTTCATAAACTAAATCTCCCGGCGAATCCTCGTACATACGAATTTCCTCAATAATAACCCCTCGTTCCCGCTCTATTTCTTCAGCTGGAAAGGCAGGATTACAAATCATATCAGATAGGATATCCACGGCAATCGGTACGTGTTCTCCCAATACTTTGGCATAATAACAAGTATGCTCTTTACTGGTAAAAGCATTAAGCTGTCCACCTACTGCATCTAATTCTTCTGCAATATCTGTCGCTGTACGCGTTTTGGTGCCTTTAAACAATAAGTGTTCAATAAAATGGGACACCCCATTATTATTGATATCTTCATATCGCGAACCTGTTGCGATCCAAACGCCCACAGCAGCAGACCAAACTGAGGAGATTTCCTCGGTTATTACAGTAATTCCGTTAGATAATATATCCTTTTTATAGTTTTTCATTCTTTTTCCTCCATTTCTTATTTCCTAGCTGGATAACTATAAATTATTTGCTATAATAGCAGAAAATTCCTGCATCTTTTATGCTTTTCTCTCTTCATTGTATGTTTCTCGGTTGTTAGTTGTCAGTTCTCGGTTGTCAGTTCTCGGGAAAAGATTTTTGAGTCATCGGTTCTCAGAAATAAGGACTAAATTCTCTGTTCATATATCTTTTTATAACGAAAAAGTTCCTTCCTTCCAATTACCTCTTTATTAACATAAAATGCAATTATTCTTTTGCTAAGAACCGAGAACTGACAACAATAATATACAAAAAACAAACCAGCTTTTTCAAAACTATTTTGCCCAAAAAAGCTGGTTTATTGCATCAATAAGTATTAAATTTATTATTGAAAATATATAATCCTTTCTCGATAATCCGTTCTTAACTCATCCTGCAAATATCGAATGAATCGATTCAAGAAGGCCGCTGCTTCTGCACGTGTCATATACTGATTGGGCATGACATAACCATATTCATCACCCTGAACCAGCCCCATTTCATTCGCCAAATAAATACTATCATTAGCCCAATAGGGAATCGCATAATCATCTATAAACCCTGTCTGATAACCTGGATTAGGTGCTAAATTCTCAAAACCCAATGCACGAATAATAATGGTTATGGCTTGTGCTCGGGTTAATTCGCCTTGAGGCGAGAATTGCTTCTCATTAATTCCCTTAATCACCCCTCGTTTTTCTACTTCCTTAATATATTGGTAATAAGGATCTGTAGATACCACGTCAACAAATATTTCTTCCGCTGTCTCTTCATTCTTGTTTCGACTGAAACGCGAAGCTTTTATATTTTCAGGTTCTTCCGTCACCATATTAGCTGCTAAAGCAATCGCTTTTGCGAACTCTGCTCGAGTCATGGGTAAATCAGGACCAAAAAATCCTTCTTTTTGAGTGAATACATCCATACTTGCCAGCTGTTCAATATCTTCTTTTCCCCAATGACCGTCAACATCACGATAATGAACGACAGATAACCGCCTCTGGGTGGGTACCGTCTGCAATTTTAGTTCACTTGAACCTCGATTACGATGCTTTTCATCCACAACACTTTCGGTTTCTCCGTTTGCAGTTGTTTGCTCCGTAAATGACGGCAAACTATAGCTATACTGCATCACATTTTCTCCTTGTGTCGTTTCCAAATACCCACCACGAAAACTGATTTGAGTAGGTTCATTATCAATATAGTTTAGCTTGCGCGTTTGATTATATGAGACGTTTAGATCTACTGTACCCATCCAACTCACCGTCTGTGAAACATCTTGTGTATTACCATTATTATCCGTTCGCTGCACAACTTGGGTACGTTTTGAATCGATAACCTGCTTAATGATCTGAGTTTCCGTACTTCCCCAAAAATGATCATATCCTACGTTCTCTCCAGTCACTTTGACTGAAACCGTCCCCTCATCTTTATTTATCGTATATGTCTTTAACCCTGCCCAATTGCCTGCGTAATAATCCACTGCAGGTTTATGATCTGTCACAATAGACTGATGAAAAGGATAGACTTCCACATCCTTTACCTGATAAGTATCATTACCTATCTTAATTTTTTCCGTGTAGCGCTTTAATTCCGTTATTGAAATGGTTTGACCTTCTTTCTCTTCCACTGTCTTATCTAACGTAATACTTCTGGAAAGCAGCCCACCTACTTCCGAATTTCCCAGCGAATAACTGATCCGATCTCCTTGTGTATTTATTTTTACTGTCCCTGTAAAAACCAGCGGCTTTCCTGTAATAAATACCACTTCCTCATAAGTCTGTTCGTTCTGTACGCCCCCTTCATATCCAGGCGTTACAATTGCCCCATCAGCAGGTAATACACTAAAAAAGAATGTCACAATCCAACATGAGAATACTATTATCCTTTTCATATCCTTCACCTTTCTATTGTACAATAACTATCAATCCATCAGCGCCTTCTCTTAAGACGTATACATCATCACCTGCAGCCAAATCATTTGCTGTCCTTGCTCGTTTATCCTTAATGATCAGAGACTTAGTAATATTGACGGTGCTCATACTAGAACTCATTTGCCACTGCCCGGTAAAGCTGCTCCAATCTTTGGCTTGCTCTATCTCAATCATACCGTTTGCGACTGGTTTAAGAACCTTTCCAACTGTAATCCTAGCATTAGTAGAAAATTCTCTGGTCGTCATAACCAATCCCAATATTTCATCTTTATCTGTTACTAAGTAAACTTTCTGCCCACTATAATATGTTTCTCCCCGATCTAAAAAGAGCTGAGGTTTAATGATTTCATTTTCACTGCCTATAATTCGTGTTTCATCATTAATAAATAATGGGTCATCGCTTTCCTCGTGTTTCCAATCCTGTTCTTCGATAAACGCTAAATCTTCATCATTGTTCAAGATCAAATAATCATTATACACATGTTCAATACGTCCTCTAAAAAGGTTCCACTCTGACATTTCTTCTGTTTGTATGGAAACAATAGCTGCTTGCTGCACGTCATCTCCTTTATTAGAAATTACAAATGCTTGTTCATCCTCACTCAAGTTATATGGATGAATCAAACGTCCTTCTTTCACTAAAATTGAACCATCAGAATAATGAATGTTTTTATCATCAAGGCGTAGATTTTCATTCATCCAATCTACTTCTTCCAACATATCATTATATGCTTTCTCATAGCCTTGCTTGAAAAGTAATTGAATCACCCTTTCGTGCCCAAAATGATTGACTGTGGCTGCATAGACTTCTTGGCCGATGAAATTTCCCATGCCGGTAACTTTAATAGGGCGGCCACCATCATAAGCCTTTATATCTTTTGCCATTTCCAATTCCATTTGTGCGGGTCCTGAATCCCACTTTGTCTCGTTCAATATAGAGACATCTTCCAGCAAACATTCAGGATTTGGATAGTAAGTTTTCGCTAAATACCCCTTATAGATATGACTAATCATCATTTCAGATCCCTGAACCTCAATGACATCAATCCAATCCGTATCTTTGTCAGCAAAAGATATTTTCACCCAGTCACCTGACTTAATTTGACTCAGTGAACCAGGATGATTTTCCTTCAAAATACGCGTTTGTGCGTCTACATAATAAGTCACTTCCTGCCCTTGAGAAGGCTTTATAGTGAGTTCATCTTGTTCAAGTGACAATACTTTCCCATAATACTGACGGCTTTCCAAGGGGATATATCCTTGAATATCATCGTTATTCAAGGTACTCATTATTTTACGACCCTTTCCATTTGTAAGATAAATCATGACATGCTGACCATAATGTAAATCAGATCGTTTCCCAGGATGTAAATTTACCACAATCTCAGCTTCCGGCAAAATTTGAGCAGAAATCATTTGCCCAGATACACTAGAAATTATTATTTCATTTCCCTGAATGACTTCCAATGTCCCTTCTAATATTTCTTCCCGATGGCCCGTTACACTTGCATAAAAAACTTTCTGTTCACTATTAAGAAAATATGTCATTTCATCCCCTATAGAAAGCAAGTTGCTCAATGAAAACTTCCCTTCTTTGCAAATGATCATATCGTTCAAGATCATCTCATTAATTCCTTTTTTCCCTCTTTTCATGACAACATCATTCAATTCACCACTAGGATCCTGTATTTCCCATATTGTATGTGAAATATCCATATCTTCTTGCTTTTCTACGCCCAAACGCTGACCGGTAACTGTACCCATATGACGTGTGATCCCATGATCCCCTATAAAACGATTACTAATCCGATCTAAAATCGTTATCATTTCTCCTCGTTTTATGATTGCTTGAGGCGCAAAACTTTGAGCCGTTTGCCCTACCATAATCTCTTTCTGTAAAATGGGTTCAATATAAGGGATGTAAAAAGGATTAAACTGTTTAAAATCAGAAAACTGGTCAATCATCGGTTGTGCTCCATGTTGCGGTTGCATTTCCAACGCTTTTGCTGTCCACACACCAACTTCCTGCCGTTGGGCTGACTGAGTCCAGTCTATACTCTCCATTTCATCTTGAGTAATCATTCCTTTTTCCACTGCAACAAGATAATACCCGCGGGCCCAAAAATCCATTGGCGTATCCCATATACCTGTACTGCCACTCGCTTCACTCTCAGCTTTCAACTGGGCTAAGTCTTCCAATCCCATAAGCCGAATCAAAAAAGCCAATGCTTCCTGACGCGAAACGGGTGCTTCAGGATGGAAATCCCCATCTCCATATCCCCTTACGATGGAGAAAGCCGTCATTTTACCAATCGATTGTTGTGCCCAATGATTCTGAATATCGTTAAATTGAATGTTTTCTAATAACACGAGGCCATATGAAATACCATCGTTTTCTTGTGCACCAGCTGGCATAGAAACACATACTATCAAACCCACAAGCATGATTAACAAAAGATATCGTTTCATCTCTCTTCCTCCTCAGCAATGATGAAAAGGCCCTCAATTAAAATGAGGGCCATAGCCATTCTAATACTTATCGCCTATAAAACACACCATAATAACCCATTTTATTAAACTGTGTCTGAATACAACTACCTGTTGTAGCGCCTCCGACATACTCCCAATTTCGTAATGCAGGATTAAAATAATACAATCCTAATCCATCTAAATTTCTAATCTGAGTCCGGTCATAATAAAATGTCAACCTTGTCGGTGATCGTAGTTCCCGAACAGCATAAGATTTTCGACCTATGTTTGCTGCCTGTGAAATTTTTATAAGCGGTGAAGCCAATTGCATCTTGGATATAATTGGATTTAACAAACGGCTTTTATCAGGACCCGTTACTTTTTCAAATAAAATTTGTGCATAGGCTTTCTTTTCTTCCCAGGAAGAAAGTCTTTTAAAATAGACATTATCTAACTGTTCAGGGTCTAAACGACATTCCAGTTCCCCCGTTTTAATAGTCAGTAAAGGTTTGTCTTTTTCAATAACATTAAACGGAACATTGACCGCTTTTTTGTTAACTCCAGTATATGCACGTTGATCAAGATCAATACCATAGGATGATCTGTTCGTTCTATTCTCCCCAACCGTATAGATCACCCTGTCACCCTTAAAGGAAATATAGTTGTTTTCGCGTGCCGATTCATCCACCTCATGTCCAGTCTCGCTCTCTATCTCCGTCATGGCTGTTGCTTCCAAGAAAGGTGCCGATACCCCATATTCATTTAAAGCACGTAATTTGAATAGATATCGTGTATTAGCGGTTAAATTTTTCACATAATACTCTAATTGCCCCGTGGTCCCAATAAATTGATCCCTTGTATCATCGTCCAATCTCCTGCCGTAAATTTCATACTGAGTAGCACCTGGAGCCTCAGCCCACTGCAACATAATAACTTGATCACTGATTGGAACAGCCCGAAATGGGAACGGTTTCTCCGGTTTGGTGCGCACATACGTAAAACCATTTTCAAATACCGTTTCCCCATAAGAAGGATCAGGATTAATGATGATGATATCACAAGGCCCCGGGTCATGAGGCAGTGTTTTAACCGTTATCGTCCCCTTTATCTTATCAAAGGCAATCACCTCTGCTTGATTACCCACGTTCCGCTGTCCAAAATAGACTTGCGCACCTGTGCGAAAATCTGTTCCTTTTATAACGACTTCTTCTCCTCCCTGTGTTGAACCTGTGCTGGGCGTTATTTCAGTAATCATTGGATTGCTGCCTGTACTTTTATAAGTAAAGCCATCCATCCATGTCACGCTGCCCCCATCATAATTAACCACTGTTACATCTACCATTCCCGGGTTTCCTAAAGGCGTTTTTCCAGTAATTTCTGTACCTGATTCATTAATTTCCATATCCGTTAAGAGATTTCCATCAAAATAAACTTCAGCAGAATTCAAAAATTGTCTACCCTTAATCACTACCGATGTTCCTCCAGCTGTACACCCATAATCAGGCTCAATCTCTATTAATTCCGGATGGCTATCAGGAATTTGAAAAACAAATGGATCGCTGCTGATTGCAGTGGCGCCATCGGGATTTTCAACTTTTACCGAATATTCTCCTGTGTTTTCCCCAAAATCCGGTACTTTGAACTTCAATTGATAACTAGTTTCAACAATTACATCCGCTTCCGATACTTGATAATTTCCTAAATAAACTTTGGTTTTGGAGGTAGAAAGCAAAATATCGTGAACACTGCCCGGACTTTCCATCTCATTTTCCATAATAAAATGATTCCCTTTTAATATCACCCATGTTCCTGCCCCCCCATGTTTAGGTGCCACTGAGGAGATAGAAACAGGTTGCTGTACATAGGTAAAGCCGTTCTTTAAAATTGCCTGCCCTAAATCATCATTTATTACCGTAATATCCTTAGCACCTCCCCCACTGCTTGGAGGTGTTATCACTTCTAACTTTGTGTCACTGATCCACTTGACAAATAATGCCCGTTCATTGCCAATCAATACCTCAGGGGGTTGAGCCTGTGCAGCATCTTGAACAACATCACCATTACCGTCAAGATAATGGCCGTCTTCATTTTTGCGAATTCTAAAATCACGCCCATTAATAATAATTTCATCTCCACCCGCAGCCGTACCACTTGCTGGCTCTACAGAAATAATCTGTGGTTCACTCCCGGGTATTTCATATTCAAATGCATCTTCCCGGATGGTACTCCCCCCATCATAATTAACAACCATTATATCCGATTTTCCTATTGCATTAGCTGGTGTTTTTACAATAATCTTTGTTTTATCCTGTTCCAATACAGTAGCAGCCATTCCATCAAAAAGAACTTCTATATCCGTTCTAAAATCTGTTCCCTCAATGGTTACGATAGTCCCCCCCGCAATCGGTCCTCTTTGAGGAAAAACACTCTTAATTTGAGGACTGCTGTCAGGGATCTGGTAACGCAACGGTTCTGAAGATTCAGCACGAGCTGTATCTGGATTGGTTACGATAACAACATATTCTCCCGGTTTCCTACCCAAATCAGGCATCTTAAACTGAATACGGGTTGCATCTTTAACAATAATATCGTCTGCCGGTATCTCATCTTCCCCTAAATAAACACAGCTTCCTTCAGAAATCACCTGTCCATTTTCTTCTATAGAGGTTACAAAATCCTGCCCCCAAATATATATGGTCGCCCCTTTTCCTCCATGGCTGGGCACGACACTTGTAATTTCGGGTGTCGTACGAATACGCACATATTCAAATGATTCAGTATAAGTTGCTACACCCCCATCATCCATATTGATAACCTGAATGGGTTTCTGACCTTCGCTTCCCTGTGGTGTTTTACCCGTTAGGGTTTGCCCATTACTTGACACATTAAGATCTGTCACAGGTATGCCATCAATCGTTACCAAAGTTTCATCTCCCAAATGAAAATTGCTTCCGGAAATCACAATTTCCTCTCCCCCATCCACTGAGCCTTTCAGTGGTTCTACCTGAGTGATAACAGGAGATTTAGCTGGAAGGGGCTTTAATTCAAAAGCATTAGTTTGTTCTACTTGACCCCCATCAGGATTTTCTATCTTTACCGCTACAAACCCGGGATGATCATATTCAACATCAATATAAAACTTAATCGTTGTTCCAGACGTCACTTTCTTGCCATCTACCTGATTGCCATCTTCATCCAAAACCTCGCGCACCTGAACATATTGACTCTCAATTAATACATTAGGTAAAATAACCTGATCATCTTCATCCTGTTCCACCATAAAATCAGAGCCTGTTATTGTCCCATAGATACCACCTGAAACCGGACTGATATCAGGCGTAATACTTACTATCTGAGGGTTAGAAACATATTCAAATGCATTCTCTTTAACGGCAACGCCGCCACTCTCATCTTTATCTTTATTTTCTACTCGAATCGTTACTAACCCTTTTTGGCTGGCAGACGGTGTCCTCACAATAATTGCACCGTTAGGCTTACCATGCGTTTCCCCTGACAAAGCCATTATTTGTGTTACCGTTGCTTTATTCCCGCCAATATATACTACAGGGTCCTGTCTAAAATCAGCCCCAATGATGATTAGTTCTGTACCGCCTGCTACCGTTCCTTTCGGCACATCATTTTCTTCCGGCCATTGTGGCTTTTGATAATCCTCCAATAATAAAATGCGGGTTATTTCAGGATCACTGGGCACAGGTAAGTAGGTATACTGAATCGGTGACCTAGAATTTTCACTAAATATTTTTAATGATTTTATGATAGTGCCCTCGTCGTCTACTTCATAAATCGTTGTTGTTACCGTGACAACCACATCAACTGCCGTCGCCTGGCGTGGGTCTAACGTCACCCGAGGTGTTTTTGCTCGTATGGTTTGATTGCCTGTTCCTGAATTCACCAGAATTTTCTGCAATTCAGCTTTTTGCCCCGCAAGTGTTGCAACCAGTTTCCGTTCACGTATAACACGCTTATCTAAATCGCTAATCGGATCATGATATGTAAAAACATCTGTTCTTAATGTTAACTCATCTTTCCCAATCAATGTTCCTATTTCATATAAATCAGGATGCTCATTTAAAAGAACAAAGTTCCTTCCAAAAATATCAATAGATTCTCCACCCGTTTCATACCCCTTTGCCGGAAAACTAATATCTGCTACGACGAGGGCATCTGATAGGGAGATATAATTAAATGCATTAGGCAGATTAAAGGATTCACCTGTCAAGGTATTGATTACAACAACATCCTGAAACCCTTCTTCTCCTGCAGGTGTTATCGCTTCTAAGGCCGTCTCTCCATCCTTCAGACCAGACGGTATGACTTTCTTTACGTCTGCAGCCGCCCTTCCACCAATTGTTACTTTCATATTCGCATTCAATTCCATCCCTATAATCGTGATAACTGTACCACCTGAAGCAGGCCCCGCATCCGGTGTAACCCGTTCAATCGTAAATGGAACAGGCGTCGGTAAAATTTTTAACCATTCTTTTAATGTTACCATTGCGCCATTTTCAAGTATTAAATCAATATCCTGAAATTCAAGTGTCCAGTCTTTAGGGGATACAATGGTTGCTTCCATTTCTGTATCAGATATGATATTAAACTGTGCTGGATTATCCCCTATTCGTACACTGGATACCTTTTTAGCATCTACATGATTGCCGTTAAAACCTTGCCCGTAAATCGTTATATTTTTACCCACTACCACTTCAATATCAGAAATGCTGGTCATATTATGTGTGACAGGTTCCAGTAAAATAGCCTCTGTCACATCCTGCCCTCCATATTTATTCTTAACAGATATAACGTATTGGTTACCAGCTAGGATATTTTCCGGAATAGCTGCTGTAAGTCCCGTATCCCATTGTTCTACAATTGAAGCCCTTTGCCCGCCAACCTTAACCTCATAAATTTCCTCATTAAAATTATTCCCGGGAATATAAATCAATGTCTGTTCTTCTCTGCCTGTAATATTCCCCTTATTATCTTTCAAAAATGTAATCTCATTTCTCAACCCAACCTCATTTTGTATAATAATTGGGTTCTCTATATACCTGAAGCCATTTGCCTGAGCGACCATCTGTCCATCAGGATTTTTAACAATAACCGCCATGGGTCGATTCATCTGATCCTTATCCCAAAGATTAGGCGTTTTAACCAAAATTTCATCAGCATTTAGACTGATAAGCGTTGCCATCTTTTGCGCTTGATCGGGCTCATCAATATAAACTTGAACCCCATTTTCAAAACCTTTTCCTCTGATAATTAAAATGGTATTCCCTGATTCCGTCCCCTTAGCAGGAGATAAATATGTGCCATCATCCAAAAGTGATTTTATACTGATTATCTCAAGAGAATCAGCCCCTAAAGCCATTGGCATATTAAAGGGCAAAAAGCCGATCAACATAGCCATTATAATTAATATTGCGAAGTTTTTCCGCCACAACGGATTCAACATATTCTTATGCCTCCTATCAGTGTTTTCAGACACAGCTAACCTTATTACTTTTATCGGCACTTGAAGATAAAAATTTAGAATATAGGTGGTAAAAAAGAAAAAAGAATGCTAATGTTAGCATTCTTTTCCTTATAATTTCCTTTTAGTATTCTAAACTTCTCGCTAAAATGACCAAATCGTAAAGATCTACCACACCATCTCCATTAAGATCCATGTGTTCATTATCCTGTGTCGTTCCATACGCCAAAGCCAGTGTTGAAATATCTTCAATATCTATACAATTGTCCCCGTTAAAATCACCTGTTAAGCCAGGGGTATTACTACATGTTGTAAAGGTATATGTATATTCATCTACTAAAAAGTTATCATATTGATCTTTTACGGCATAAGCAGGTATCTGAACCTCATAATTTGTTGCATATGCCAAATCATTTGTTGGTGTTAAAAGCAAAGTGTTATCTACTAAGCTATAGGTAAAATCAACTAGCGTATTACCCGTCTTTAAGCTAGCAAATCCCATTGTAGCACCTGATTGTACCGGCTCACTGAAAGTAATAGCAATCGTCTTATTTACCGGAACATCATCTTCACCATGAATTGGATCTATGTTCACAATTGTTGGTGAAATGACATCAGGTCCCTCTAGGTTTTCTACGGTAAATTGTCCGTCTGCTACAATGACACCTTCAATCATTTTTGCATCTGCATCCGATAAGCAAACTTCATTCAAATTCAATTCGCAATTTTGTCCTTTTATAGCATTTTGTTTAACCTGAAAATTAACAAATACGATGGTCTGATTACCTGCTGTTAAGGTTAAATCGTGTAAGCTGTAGATGATAACTCTTTGCTTCCCCAGCTCAATTTCATTAGCCATAAATGAAAAATCGGAATCGATTCCTCCTACTCTAATATTCTGGCAGATCAGTAAATCGCTATCGTAAATCAAGTCGAACTGCACGCCGCTTACTTGTCCTGTGCTATCTAACGAAACAGGCATCTGCATTGTTTCACCCGGAGCAGCACTTATATCTCCTATTTTTAATTGCAATGGCGTTGCTGCCTGACTCTTTGGAACCAGACAACATATAAACCCTAAAAACAAAGCTAAACATAAGACCCCCCTCATGTAAGCGCTTCCTATTCTCATACATTTCCACTCCTTTATCACAAGGTATTTTGTTCATCAATTATGTGGTCTGCCAAAAATCTCATCCGCAATCCAAATAATGTCTCCTACATTAGTCACCCCATCATCATTAGCATCTACTCCATATGCCTCGTCAATCGTTGGTGTAATTTCACCCATAATGATATTTAATGCCCGTATAATATCATTAATATCAATCGTATCATTAGCGTTTGCATCACCTTTTTTACAGATTGAAATATTAACCTGCCCATCTGTTGTCACAACATTTATGGGATTTAACCCCCAGCGATCACTCACCACACATTCTTCAAAAGATAGATTTGTAAAATCACCTTTTTGGGCATTTTCCGCCACTGCAAATTTGAGTTTTACTAACTCTCCCTTTCCTAAATCCAGCTCTTGTGCATTAGAATTATAGCCAATGACCGTGATGCTGCCTGAGGAAAAATCACTTTGAACGGTCCAACCTGTCCCCGTACTACTTTCATTCGTAATAATAAGTTCGCCTTCTTCCACGCCTAATACGGAAAGTAAGTTTGGGTTATAACTTACTTTAAACTGAAACCCTGCCATACCACCACCATTGCTGACCATAATAGGAACAGAGATATCACGATCAGGATTTCCCCATGTATCCTCTACTTTTAATTCAACAGGTTCGTTCTTTACTGTGTTAAATGAAAAAGTTTTTTCAGCATTCAAAGTATTACCTGCCATATCCATAATGGCATCAACAGGAATCGTAACCGTATACGTTTCTTCCGAATTCACTGGATCATCTGTCAGGAGATATAAAGTACTACCTACGATCTCATCAACATGATAGTTAACAGCATTAGCCAAACTATCTTGAATATCAATATGATTCACATTTCCCGCTTTGATGGGTTCACTAAAATTAACGGGAATCCTGACAATACTTGCAGATACACCTTCTACCCCATCAAAACAACTACTTTGAAACGTCGGCCCTGTTACATCAACTACAGACGTCCCATTCGTTTTAATATCACCCGATTGTTTTACGCTTGAATCATTCCCAACTTCATCATAAGCTTTAATTTTAACGTAATATGTAATGCCTTCTTCCAACCCGGTAATATTATACGTATACACCGAATATGTATCTGCTTCGCCTTCCAGTTGTTTATTTTCTTGCAATACAAGCATACTATCTAAAGGATCATATGTATACAAAAGTATATCGCCATCGCTCTTGTATACTTCAATCCCATACCCTGCAACATCTCTGTTATCCTCGGCAGGCATCCACCCTAACACAAAACTCGACCTTCCAATGGTGTCCTTAATAGCTCCCACTTTAAATTCTTGTGGATCTGCTATCCATTCGTCCGGCCATAAAGGTGCCTTTGTATCTGCTGTTCTAATTTTCACCCAGAGCGGACTGCTGCTCCAATTCCCCTCGTTATCACCTGCTTCAATTTTCAATACATATATTGCGTTTGTTTCTAAATTTGTAAAATTACAGGTGTTAACTGTCCCTTCAAGCACATCTGCAAATTCCCAATCTGTTTCTGCTACACTGGTAAGATCAATATCTTCAAAGCTTTGACCTTCCTGTAGCGTTATTTTTGACTGATAAGCCCTATAATACTGAATTCCGCCATCATCTACTGCTTCAGGCCAGGTTAAATTCACATTTGCTTTTTCCCCTACAGGAATTCCTTCTGTTATTTCAACATTTTCTTCCCATCCTGAAGACCAACTCGGTTCATTAGACGCTTCTGTTGTAAAGATCAGGGTATATGTTCCATTGAATAGATTACCGATTGTATCTTGTACGGCTCCGGATTTAATCGTCACCGTATAGGTCGTATTATAAGCCAAATTACTTTTAGGCGTTAGCTTAAGGGTATCGGTATTGGTAATTTCGCTGTCAAAACCAACACTCGTTGTTCCTGCTTTAAACATAATCTGACTTTCATCTACTTCCGGCTTCAGTTCCTTGTTAAACTTAACCGTAACCCATTGCTCAACAGGAATATCGGTTGTATTATTGGCAGGGACACTTAAAACAAATTGAGGCGGATCCACATTAACCGTCCCTATATTCGTTTGAACGGGGATATTTGAATTTGTCGTTCTTCCATTACCCAGTTGACCATCGTCATTACATCCCCACGCCCAAATCGTACCATCATTTTTGAAAACCAACGTATAATAATCTCCCGTAAAAACTGTTTCGACATTACTCAATCCGATATCCTGAGGCGTATCATGGGTTATAGTTGTCCCATCTCCCAATTGACCATAGTTATTACGTCCCCAGGTATAAACACTACCACTATCCGTAAGAACAGCAGCATGATATCGCCCTGCCGCAATTGCCTTTATAGCAGAAACGCCTGCTACCTCCACAGGTTCTTTACTCGTAGCTTTACTACCGTTCCCTAATTGTCCATAACCATTATAACCCCACGTCCACACTCTACCATCATTTTTAAGTACCATGGAATAATCAAGACCGGCAGAAACATGTTGCGCATCCGTCAGATAATCTGTTATATCATTTCTGTCCATTACTCTTACCGGATTCAAACGGTCTGTGGTTGTCCCATCTCCCAGTTCACCATAATTATTACGTCCCCAGGCCCAGACACTACCATCCGATTTAACAACTAATGAGTGAGAAAATCCAGCAGCGATATCAATAACATCTGTTAAATCGGGTATTTGAACCGGAATCTGTTTGGACGTTGTTGTGCCATCACCCAGCTGACCATATTGATTGTCTCCCCAGACCCAAACGGTTCCATCATTTTTAAGTGCGAGGACATGATACCTACCCGCACTAATCTTTTGAACATCTGTTAACCCGGATACTTCAACCGGCGTTTTTTTATTTTCTAATGTTCCTTCTCCTAGTTGACCGTCACCATTGAACCCCCAAGCCCAAACCGTTCCATCATTTTTAATTGCTAAAGAGTAATTTTCTCCTCCAACAACATTCTTAACATCTGATAGTCCCAGTACTTGAACCGGTTCTGTTTTGTTGGCATCCCATCCCGATGTACCATCTCCCAGCTGTCCGTAATCATTATTCCCCCACGCCCAAACCGTTCCATCGCTCTTAGCAACAAGGGCATGACTGAACCCGGCAGCAATTCCTGTCAATTCGGAACCTGCCCCAAAACTTGTGCCAGACAACATCATCGTTCCTATGAGAAATACCATCCCCAAAATACTGATACATCTTTTCATCTTTCTTAACATATTGATCCTCCTCTAAAGTAAAGTAGTAATACTAAATACCCATTTAAAACTAATGGGTGTTATCCCTATATATATTTACATTTAAAACTGCTCTGGCAACATGGGGATACACCACTTATACCTCGTGGAATGTCCCCATCTTTCCTTCGCTTAATAGGACCTATTTTCATAAAGGGTTGGAAATTATTGATTTTAAAGCTAATCGTCTATCAAATATTATTTTCGGCATTTTAAGGATTATTCTTTAGACAAATCTCTTAATAGTTCTTAAAAAATAAAAAAATGCCATATGGCATTTTTTTACTGAACAATAATAATTAATGCATCACTATTATGTTTTCTAATCAAAATAACATCATCACCTTCGTCTAACTCATCCCAATCTAAAAGATCATATCCATCTAAAATCAACGTATCTTCTACATCAATATTATTTAAACTTCCAGAACTATTATCCCACTCATCATCATCGTCATCCCATACTTCATCTTTGTCCAGGTCCATTTCCTCATCATCTATATCATCAATTTCTCCCTTGTAAATATCTTCACTGGGTTGTGTACTCCAAACTCTAATATATATTGCTTCATCATCCTCTACGACCACATAAACATAATCATTTTCATAAAGACTTTCCTTAAAGTCATCTAAATCAATTTCCCTGCCATATCGATTCATAATCTCCGTATCATCTGTTAGATCGATCTGCATCGTACCACTCTCATAATCCCATTCCTCGTCATCCCAAAAATAAATCTTTTCTATTGTAAAATCCTCTTCCTGATCTATCTCATCAATTCTTCCTCTGTAGAGTTCATAATCGCTGCCATATCCGCTAGAACGGTTATCCATTACATCAATATACTCAATGTTACTTCCATTCACGTAGACGACAACCTCATCTCCCTCTTCCAAGTCATTCATCGTTATGGCTTGTCCCCTATCCCATATTGCCACCGAAGCATTCATATAATAGGTATATCTTTTGTTGTTATTTGTCTTTAAAGACAATATACCATTCCAGGTATCAATATTCGATATTTTCCCTTCAACGATATCCGTATCATATCCTCCAAAGCTAAAATCCCCTGTATTATTACCCTGAAAACCAACCGTTCCTTCAATCAATCTCCCGCTAGCATCAAGCGAATAATTGATCCAGTCTCCAACTTGCAATAAATAAGGCGATACCCTGGTTCCAAAACGATAAACGATGCTCTGGGAACCCAAATATACCGTTACCATCTCACCATTCTCTTTCCGGATCGATAAACTGCCGCCCATGTTTTTTTCAATTTTTCCATATCCAGACCGTTGAAAGTACGGACTATCGTTTTCCTGCTGAGCTAAAAGACTCATCATCTCGCTCCGGGTCATGGTGCCCTCAGACGCCGTTATTGACCTAATAGGATCAAGCCCCGCAGCACGTGATACCCAGTATGATATTTCCTGACGTGTCGCATTTAAGTTCCAATTTAACCCAAGTAGTTCCTGCGCCGTCATAATATCCCCTTTAATGCCCACTTCCATATAGCCCAATGCCCACCCCGCTGCACCATCAGCGGCCTGCTCAATCTTTCGCAAAAGTTCTAAATCCTTACCCACTTCATTTTCCTTTCCCAGCCAACGTACGATAAATACAATGGCTTCCTGACGGGATACCGCTTTCTCTAAATTGAGATCACCTGCAGCATTCCCGCGAATAATACCTCTGGCAGCCATATCAACCGCATCTCTATCAACCGCAAAAGCTACAGGAATTAAGCTGAGTATAAAAAATATGATTAGACTGAACCTTACAACCCGTTTCATCTCTTCACCTTCCTTTTTTTATGATCCTTGCATCTTAACAACCGATCCCGATGCATATTTTTCTACCACTAACTGCACATCAAAAGCTTCTTTTAATTCTTGAATATGCGTAATGACCAAAACCTTTGCAAAATGAGCTTGAACCGTTCGTATTGCCTCAATTAAATGATCACGCCCAATAACATCCTGACTGCCAAACCCCTCATCAATCACCAAGGTTTGTAATTTTGCCCCGGCACGCCGTGCTAAAACTTTGGAAAGTGCTACGCGTAAAGAAAAACTAATCCGGAAAGCTTCTCCCCCGGAATAGAGTTCATAATTGCGGGTCCCCATTTCATCAGAAATATAAATATCAAGCGTTTCCATCATACTTTCCTTACTGCGTGCTTTTCGCTGGGTAACCAGTTGTAAGGCTAAACGCCCATCCGTCATTTCACCTAACAATCGATTGGCTTCTATTTCTAATTCCGGCAGTGCATTCTCAATAATAATGGCTTGAATACCATTCTTACCACAAGCCGTTACCAATTGATTCAGTACTTCATAGCGATGATTCAAACGCTTAAAGCATACCTGTTTTTCTTTCATTTCGTCTTCTTTAACTTCAATCATCTTCAGATTTGCTAATAATAGACCTTTTTCTTCCGCTAACTGCTGCTGATGACGCTTTATCTCTTGATCATGCGCCGCTACCTTCCTAACTTCTCCATCAAGTTTTTCATCGATCAAGCCTTTGAATACGTTCATTTGATTTTGAATGTTTAAAACAACTTGTTTATATTCACTTTCCTGTTCTTGTAGTTCTACGCGTTGCTTTTGATTAGACTGAAGTAAAAGGTTAGCCTTTTCTAATTGACGCTGTTTTTCATCGTAGGGAAGTAACATCTGAATGCGCTGCTGCAATTGACGATGCTTGAGCGGATCATAACCAAATTCTTTAATATCTATTTGTACTTGCCCTAATCCCTGATGCGCTTCCCGGGCAAAATCTCGCTTTTGAAATTTATTCTGCCATTCATCTTGCTCCTCTTTGAGCTGAAAGATTTTTTGCTTTAGCTTTTCATTTTGAACAATCTGATCCTTAAGCTTTGTCAATTGCACTTCATACGCGCTCTTCTTTTGTGCAGAATCAGCAATTACCTTTAGTTTTTCGCTGATCTCACTCATTTGAGGCGGCAATTTGGTAACAACCTGCTGTATCTTATTAATGGTTTCCGAAATGCTTTTTCCTTCCTGCTCATATTGCTTCAGAACACTCATCCGCGCCTGTCGGTTTAAAGACGTGCGGCAAAGCGGGCATATATCTTCCGTATTCAATACACGATACTTATTTCTTAACTCTTCCCGTTGCTTTTCAAATACTTTCATTTGATCCGCTGAATTCGTATACGTTACATTGAGTTGTTGTAATTGCTTTTCTATTCGTTCCTTTTCCTTTTCGTCTTCCCCTATTTTCTTAAGTTGACGTTCTAACTTCACAATTTGCTGTCCTGCTTTTTCTTCATCAATGATTTGCGATTCCCATTCATTGATCTTAGCGGCCAAAACTGAGAGCTGACTTTTAATAACGTTTTCTTCTTCCTTGATAACCTGTTGCAACTGATTCAACCGTTCCTGCTTCTGTGTATAAGCAAAGAATTTTTTGCTTACTTCTTGCTCTATCTCTTTCAATTCCCTCAACTGTTTATAATTCTGTTCAATTTCTTCACAGCTGGATAACGTTTCTTCCTCATCCTTAATGGCCTGATTAATAATCAATAAATTACTTTCAGTTTTGCTTAGTTTCAAGCGATACTTCTGAATATCCTGACCTAACCGCTCCAATTCTTCCCGTGCGCGCGACTGGTGCCCCTGCTTTTCATATAGTTTTTTCAACTTGATATCAATATCGAGTTGCGTTTTTTCCATTTTATTTAATTCAGACGTTTTTTCTTGAAGCGCTTGTTGATATCCTTCTTTTTGGACGATCATTTCTTGATTCTGTTCCATTTCTTTCTTAAGTATTTCAATGTCTTGAAGCACTTCATTTCGCTTATCCTTTGCCTTTTTACTATATTCATCATATATATTCAACCCTAGAATATCACTTAAAACCTGTTTTCTCTCCCGAGGTGTTTGCTGCGTAAAAAGATCTGCCTGCCCCTGAAGGAGAAAAACTGACTGAGTGAAGGTATTATAATCAATTTTTAATATCTTTTCAATTTTATCTTGCGTATCCGTTATATTCTCCCCGGTAATATTTTTAAAGGTATGGTCTTGGTTACCAATAAACAAATCCAATGACGACTGCCTGCGTCGTTTATCCCGCTTACGGATAATCATAAAAATATGTCCTTCCATTTCAAATGTAAATTCCACTTCCATATTCTCAGCACCTTCACGGACTAAATCATCCATTCCGGCCCCATTGGCTTTTACCCCGCGGCCGCGGCCAAATAATGCCCACGTCATCGCATCCAAAAGGCTCGATTTTCCATTCCCGTTATTACCGGAAATACAAGCCACATGAAAAGCCGTAAAATCCAACGGCTGTGCCATATCACCGTAACTTAAGAAGTTATGTAATGAAAGATAAATGGGTATCATATACTTCCTCCATTTCTACAAAGCAAAAAATGTGTCTATAATGGAAAAACTTGAGTTCTCAGTTCTCAGCTCTCAGATCTCAGTCCTAAGGGCAAAAATATTGCTTTTTTATTTCATTCTTCATAAGTGCTTAACATAGAACAATAAACATTGATCGTAAAAAGTCTTTTCCCGAGAACTGACAACTGAGAACATTTTTGTATCTTTTAATCTTCTACCTTTTACCTTCTACGTCTTTTTAATCTTCTATCCATTCAACATCTCGTCCCTTAACGCCGCTTCAATCATTTTGGCTTCCTGAAGCATATCTTCTTCTAACCCTTCATATTGCTCACTTCGGGAAAGATACTCCGCCAAAGCCTCCATAGGATTGGTCTTTTCCGTAATGCTGGAAATGCGAATGGAAGGTACCTGCTGCACCCATTCTTTACTGATACTCGCTACATAAAAGGCCCGTTCTTCCAAGAACTTATGAATGGCTTTATAATCAATTAAACGATGGATCTCCTGCGTCGTTTTTAATTTAACCCGCACAATAGCATCTTTAATATTAATTTCCTCTAACTGTTTTAGCAACGCTTCAGTAGGTGTCTCATCATTTAATAAAGTCATGTTCACTGTTATAAAAGGCCGGGTAGGAATGCGCTGAAACGAATAGGTGGTATTCCCTCGCTCTAAATTGACTGCCACATACCCTTTAGGTTCTTTTTCTTCGCCAAAATCTATTCGATCAATACTACCCGCATAAACGATGGGAGGCATCTCATGCAACACCTGAAATTTATGAATATGCCCCAGCGCCACATAATCAATCTGGGGGTGAATAAACGTTTCCACAGGCAGCGCCATTTCTTCAATCGTTTGTACTTCTCGACCAGTAGGCATTTTAGCACCAATTAAGGAATAATGAGCAGACACGACCAGGGGCAATTGAGAATCTGCCTGAGCAATGATCGCTCTTAAAACATCACTCATCTCCTTCATAAAAGTACGATTTAATTCATTTATGGGTAAGTTTTTATATTTTTTTTGTCTGAGCAAAACGCTTTTACTCATGTATGGAAGGGGAATAAATTGAAAAGTACCTGATTTGGTTTTAATTTGAATCGGCTTCCCATCCCGCGGCGGCACTTTGAAAATATGAATATGGGGAATATCCAAAACATCATACACTTCTGCCACATGGGCTTTACCGATGCCGTTACCGACATCATGATTCCCCGTAATCATTAATGTTTCAATTTCACAGGCTGAAAGACGATTAATGCGCTTTGCCAACTCCTTTTGATGGGTCTGGCTAGGATTACGATTCCGAAATAAATCTCCGGCTATAATCAGCGCATCAATACGCTCTGCAATAGCAGTATCAATCATCTGATCTAATGTGTGCAAAAAGTCCTTGAAGCGCAGGTTAAGACCCGTCTTCGTATCGATACGACCGTAATTTTCCATATTAATATGTAAGTCCGCAATATGAAACAACTTAATCATCCTAGTCCTCCTATTCATCATCTTCCGGCATCAAATCAGATATAAGTGCAGCAAAACCGGCATGATCCGGAGCCACAGTAAAATCTTGATACCCTATATCCCGGTAAAATGCTTCATTATACAGACGTGGTGTAAAAACAAACGGCATAGGCGCCGCATAACCCAAACAAAGCGCCTGCTGCTTTTCTTCTAGATTATCTAAAATATTACGCAATGTTTTAGCTTTTGAAACACCGGTAAGTACTGAGCTGATATCCGCATCATCATTGAGTTTCAATGTCAGCCGTGTTCCCAGCTGAGAAATGATTTCATCGTCAATTTTGCTGGGACGTTGATCAACAACCAGTAAAGTTACTTTGTTTTTCCGCATTTCTCGGGCAATTGTCCCAAAAATTGTATTGCGGGCGATGGATGGATCTAAAAACCGATGGGCTTCTTCCACAGTAATAATAAGCGGTTTCACCTTAAAATTCTTCTGGGCCAAAGCCTTTTCTGTCAATTTCGTATACCGAGCATGGATACGGCGAGTCAAGATATTTGCAACCAGAATGTAACTCAAAAGATTCTGATTGGTGCCAAATTCCACAACCACATTCTTACTTTCTTGCAAATGTTTCATAATTTCATCAACAGCATCCCGGTCAACCCGGCCATCTTCTTTCACAAAAGGGAGTCGCTCAATCTTTTGTAATCGACTATAAAGCGCATTCAACGACTTAGAATTAACACCTATTTCTTGAGCAATATCTTCCATTTCTAGTGGATCCATATTCAATATCTCATGCAACCATCTTTCCTTGTACTTCTTTTCTAGCGCAATCATGACCTCTTCCGCTGTAGGCGTTAAATTCAATTCTTTGCCGAGCATTAATATATCACTGGCTGCAATCTGTGAATAAGGAATTTCCACCTCAGTAAAACGCGCTACTTTTCGCTCTCGCGCAGATGCCCCATCTAATGTAAAGATCTCAACATCTGCATTAAATAATTGCTTTAATCCTTTACAACTCCGATCCTGTCCTTCATCTGTCCCTTCCCAACCATACTCATTATGCATATCAAAAATCAAGTTGGTCGCCAAACGGCTTTTAATAATTCCCGCCAAAATAACCCGTGTGGAAAAGCTTTTCCCTGTTCCCGATTTACCAAAAATCCCATTAGAACGTTCTACAAACTTATTTAAATTTAAACAAATAGGGATATCCATATCAATCGGTGTCCCTATTTCAAAATTAATATCACTGGGCATGCCAAAAACATCAAAGATATCTCCTTCTTCAGCAAACCGTACCTCGGAACAATGCGGCGCAATGGTTTTAACCTGTTTAATACGTTTTTCTCCTGGCTTTGCCTCTTCTTCCTTAGCAATCATCAACATCGGCGCAATAGAAAGGATTTCAAAAACAGCACTACCATTAATAATATCACGAATTAAGGAATCATTTTCCTTATCCGTATCTAAAAGTGCCTGCGAATCAGCACTGTCTATTTTTGCATCCACTACCAGAGAAAAAAACTTATGTTTTTGCCCTTCTGCGATGACAAAATTACCTACATTAACGTCTTCTATATATTCTCCATCATTCAACTTCACTTCAAAGCCACCCGAAAGACTTCCTTTAATGACCTTCCCGCGCATTCCAATCACCTCCGCTGTGAGTCAACTTTTGCAAATACACTATTAATTAATCCCCGATCATATCCTGACAGCGATAAAATCTTCTTCCCTGCACAAACCAGGTAATCATAACCCACTGGGCCTTCTCCTTTAAGACAATAGAGCGTTCTAAGTACAGCAGCTAATATCTCAATGTTATTGATATCTTTGGCATGAACCAGCGTATTGAGAAAATTCATATCCTGGGCAATCAGCAAAATTTCCGCTTCATTGCACCTCTTTACAAAACTATGTAGAATAGGTTGATTCGTTAAATAACCTTTATACACGCCAGTTTCAGAAAAACCTATTAACACGCCAGTAAACTGAAATGTTAAAACATCTGCAATTTGGGGCTGCTTTGTTACCAGTTCATCTAAAGGCATCCCCATCGCCATCATCATCCGATTATCATCACCGCCAGCCGCTAGAGATGTCGTAACCGCATAGATATTAGTGAGACCCAATGTAATTTTTAAAAAACTGCCCACAGATGGCAATTGATGATAATCCTTAGCCATCGCAATAAAATCGGAATCCGTATTCTCTATAATTTCACCAATGTAGGTGGTGTCGCTCATGGTCAATCCTCCTCTTTATGTTGGTGCTCAGCAAGCAGGTAGGAGGTAGGACGCTCCCTATGGTCGCTGTAGCAGGTAGGAAAAGATAAATGATAAATTGACAATGGACAATTGAAAATTGGAAATTAAGGTTTTTATGCTTGCATAAAAATCTACCATAATTGTCAATTGTGCATTGTGAATTGTCAATTATATTGAAAGCAAAAAATATCAAACTAAAGCCTACCAGCTACCTGCTGTTTGCTACCTGCTTTTAATCATTCTATCTTTTAATCATTCTATCTTTTAGTCATTCTATCTTTTAATCATTCTATCTTTTAATCATTCTATCTTTTAATCATTCTATCTTTTAATCATTCTATCTTTTAATCATTCTATCTTTTAATCATTCTATCTTTTAACTGTCAACTATCCACTCTCAACTGTCAACTATCTTTTAACCAATCGGCCTTCTTTTCCGCAATTGCTTTTGCGACAGCTTAATTTCTACCCCATTTTGAATCATTTGCTTTTGCAAAAGCTTATAGATCTGTTCCCGCTCCTTGCCTGTAATAACAGCATATTCATGAGCCTGCGAAAGCACAGCAGGATAGCCCATACCTAACCGAATCTGCTGTAAAAGTACACCCTGCAAACATTCTAACATCTCTTTATTCTCTAAAACGTACCGCGGTGCCTCTATCCGGGCAATTTCTCTACCCGTATTCATATAAAAAAAACCAATATCCGTTTCGGAAATTTGCGTTGGTATTTTGTTAATTAAATAAAACACGGTAGAACGCGCACCATCAGGTAAAAATCTTTCTATAATTTGGGCGTCGTTTAAACCATTTAGTACACGGCAGGCATTCCGTTTCTGCTTACGCGCTTCACACTGTTTACAACGGGCTGCCGCTTCAGGACAAAGACTGAGTTTGGCTAAGTTCACCAGAGCTGTATTGCGGGTCGCGCTAATATACCCCGCAATTAGGATATGATATTTCTTGCCCATCTCCAGTAAATCATCTACTTCTATTTTCTCTTTGAGATCATATTGATATTTTTGACTCTGATTTAAGTCTAAAAGGGGGCCATCTGTTAACCCCACTAATGGTTCTTCCCTACCAACATACTTAAGCACTTCTTCCTTTAAAGCTTGCTTTTCCAGCGTACTTCTCTTTTGTGCTAATTGCCGTGCATTAATCAACGAAATATGATGTTCTTCCTCAATATATAAATCCTTTTCATCATAAAATAAATGAGGTTCAATTCGCGGCGAGGGCGATACTGTACCCCCATAGACCAATGATACAACAGCGATATTAATCATATAAAACAAGGCGATTTCATGCGTACTGGGTTCTATTTGTGAACCATCCGTTGCAACAACCGTGGCTTTCTCTTGTATATCCTTAACCCAAAAACAATCCGTAATCTTCCCCGTAGGAAGAGCCGCTAGAAAACGCTGTTCTTCGCCGCAAAGCTTTTGCAATAAATCTATATAATTGTTATCATAAAGTTGGATCTTCTCCATTGCTAAATCCAACTTCTCCCGAATGATCTGGCGAAAATGGGTCTGATTTTGAACCATTGCAGCAATCTGCGGAATCGCTTCTAATAAATTAAGCATATTTCTTCTCCTTCCTGCTCACACTTACTTATATCCTTATTCGGTACGCGAACGTCCGTTCCTTTTTTAGGGGTATTGTATTTTATGGAATATACTGAAGTCATAATATAATATATAATAACCTTTTCTCAGGGAGATATTATAAAAAAAGATTAAGCAAGGGTAAAAACCCCTTGCTTAATCTTTCTTTCGAGCTAATTCACGATGCCCGATATCCCGCCTATAAAACATATCTTCGAATTTAATATGCTCAATCGCCTTATATGCTTTATGCAACGCATCCTGTAACGTTTCTCCAATACCGGTAACGCCCAACACCCGTCCACCATAGGTAACAATATCCTGCCCGTCCTTTTTCGTTCCCGCATGAAATACAATCACTTCTTCATCTTGGGGCTGGTTAAATGTAATCACTTTTCCTTTTACATATTTTCCGGGATACCCGCCAGAAGAAACCACCACGACAGCCGCATGGTTAGAAGTCCACTCAATAGTCATCTGATCCAAACGCTGATCGATAACCGCTTCCATAATATCTATTAAATCTGTTTGCAAACGAGGTAATACCACCTGGGTTTCAGGATCGCCAAATCGAGCATTAAACTCCAAAACTTTAATTCCTGTCGCTGTTAGCATTAGCCCGGCATACAATACACCTTTGTACGGCATTCCTTCCTTCGCCATCCCATCCACAGTTGGCTGCAATACTTGTCGCATAACTTCATCCTGCAAGTCAGGCATAAAAATACTAACAGGAGAATATGCCCCCATTCCACCCGTATTAGGCCCTTCATCCCCTTCAAAAATCCGTTTATGATCCTGAGAAGGGACCATCGGTACAACCGTTTTCCCATCCGAAAATGCCAGAATAGAAACCTCTTCACCTTCCAGGAATTCTTCAATTAAGACACATGTCCCTGCATCACCAAATGCTTTTTCCGCCATCATGACATGAACCGCATCTTTAGCTTCTTCTTTTGTTTGGGCAATGATAACACCTTTTCCTGCTGCTAAGCCATCTGCTTTCACAACAATAGGTGTATCCATCGCCTCAATGAAGTTAACGGCGTCCTGTTCATCTTCAAATGACCCGCTGGCTGCTGTCGGGATATGATAACGATTCATAATTTCTTTGGCAAACACTTTACTACCTTCAATTTCTGCTGCTGCTTTAGTCGGCCCAAAAATACGCAATCCTTTTTCCATAAATACATCCACAATACCCCGAGAAAGCGGTATCTCCGGCCCAACCACCGTCAAATCAATTTCTTTTTCAAAAGCAAACTGAGCCAAACTTTCCAGATCATCTAAAGGAAGCGGAATACAATCGGCTATTTCCGCAATACCCCCATTGCCTGGAATACAGTAAATTTTCTCTACCTTGGGGCTTTGTTTAATCTTCCATACCAGCGCATGTTCCCGGCCACCGCCGCCAATCACCAAAATTTTCATTCATTTCACCTCGTTTTAATATTAACTTTACTTAGCAAGGTTATCTTTATCAGTCAGTTATCGTTTTTCTAGATAAATATAAGCAGGTAGAACGTTCCTTTCAGTCACTGTAGCAGGTAACAGGTAGGCTTTAATTTGATATTTCCTGCTTGTTGCGTTAGGGGTTTTACATTCCCCGTCATTTGCTCTTTCAATATAATTGACAATTTACAATGCACAATTGACAATTGTGGTTGATTTTTATGCTCCGCATAAAAATCTATTTAAATATTTTACTCATTCAGTTTTGCATATGCAAAACTTCCTTAATTGTCCATTGTCAATTTTCAATTGTCAATTAATCCTTTATCTTTCCCTACCTGCTACCTGCTAACTCCTACCTGCTTCTTTTATATTTCCCTACCTGCTGCAGCAAAGCTGCTCTCTTAATGTTTAAAATGACGCATGCCTGTGAAAATCATGGCAATACCGTGCTCATTAGCTGCTTGAATAGATTCTTCATCATGTATAGAGCCACCTGGCTGAATAATAGCCGTTACACCTGCTTTTGCCGCTTCATCAACAGCATCTCTGAAGGGGAAGAAGGCATCGGAGGCCATGACAGCCCCTTGCGTTTTGTCACCTGCTTTTTCAACAGCAATTTTAACAGCATCCACTCGACTCATTTGACCTGCCCCTACACCAACTGATCGTTGTCCCTTGGCAAAAAGAATTGAGTTTGATTTTACATGTTTACATACTTTCCAGGCAAAAAGCAAATCTTCCCATTCTGCATCATTAGGCTCTCGTTCGGTAATAACTTTCATTTCTTCTTTAGTTGCCATTTGGGTATCAAAATCCTGTACCAAAATGCCACCCACCACTCGTTTCATATCTTGAATTCTTAAATCTAGTGATTTATCAAAGGGTCCTACTTCTAAAAGACGAATATTCTTTTTCTGAGTTAAAACTTCTAGCGCTTTAGGACTAAAAGAAGGCGCAATCACCGCTTCTACAAACGTTTTGTGAATCTCTTCTGCTGTTTCTTTATCCACTTCCCGATTAACCCCAATAATACCGCCAAAAGCAGATAGAGGATCTCCGGCAAATGCCTTCTTATAAGCCTCAGCCAAAGTTTTATCTGTAGCCGTACCACAGGCATTCGTATGTTTAATGACTGTCGCTGTTATATCTGGAAAATCTTTTACGATCTCCAATGCAGCATTTAAATCGATGATATTGTTAAAGGAAAGTTCTTTACCATGTAATTGCCGCGCATTCCCAACACACGCTCCCATGACATTCGGATCACGATAGAAGGTTGCCGTTTGATGCGGATTTTCTCCATAACGTAAGTCCTGTACTTTTTCAAAACGCAATTCCAAATTCTCTGATGCATTGTTGTTGCCACGCCGTGTTAAATATGTACTAATCGCTGTATCATAATCTGCTGTATGCGTAAAAGCCTCCACTGCATATCTAAATCGTGTTTGTAAGTCAATCATTCCCTCATTCTTTTGTAGTGTTTCTAATAATTCAGAATAATCTACAGGAGAAGTGCTGACGGTCACATATTTATAGTTTTTAGCTGCAGATCGAATCATAGTCGGACCGCCAATATCAATGTTTTCAATGGCTTCATCTAAAGCAACATCCGGGCGATTCGTTACCTGTTTAAAGGGATATAAATTTACAACCACCAAATCAATCGGTTCAATATTATTTTCCTTCATTTGCTGCTGATGACTTTCTTTATCACGTACAGCTAATAATCCACCGTGAACAAGAGGATGAAGTGTTTTAACACGTCCATCCAAAATTTCTGGAAAATGCGTCACATCCGAAATACGAATTACTTCTATTCCTTCCCCTGCTAATAGCTTTGCTGTTCCCCCTGTAGAGATAATTTCGATACCTAAATCTTTTAATCCCTTCGCCAATTCAACAATTCCTGTCTTGTCAGACACACTGATCAATGCTCTTTTAATCTTAACTTTCACGTCTGTCACTCTCCTTTTTGGTAAATGATTATTAAGATAATCCACTTCTCTCCAGACAATAACTTGGCAACCATAAAATAATCAATGTTAAGCAGCAGGTAGAACGCTTCCTTCGGTCGCTTGTAGCAGATAGCAGGTAGGTCTCAATTTGATAATTCCTGCCTTTTCCCTTTATGCTTCATGCAACAACGGGAACACACCGTGCGTACCTCTTTCTTTCAATATAATTGACAACTTACAATGCACAATTGACAATTGTGGTTGATTTTTATGCTCGTTCAGTTTTGCGTATGCAAAACTTCCTTAATTGTCCATTGTCAATTCTCAATTGTCAATTAATCTTTTATCTTTCCCTACCTGCTACCTACTGTTCGCTACCTGCTTCTTTCAATCTTTTCAATTTCTAACAATCACTTTCCTGCCTTCAACCTTCAACCTTCCCTTCGCAAACAGCTGAATCGCTTGGGGGTAGATACGATGTTCTTGCTCCAAGATTCGTTGTCTAAGCGTATCTACTGTATCCCCTGACTGCACAGGAACAGCCGCTTGCAAGATAATCGGTCCTGTATCCATTCCTTCATCCACAAAATGAACCGTACAGCCTGCCACCTTTACACCATATTGAAAAGCCTGGTCTTGAGCATTAAGTCCTGGAAAAGCAGGTAATAACGCGGGATGAATATTCATGACCCGTCCCGAAAACGCTGCTAAGATCGTTTTACCTACAATACGCATATACCCGGCTAATACAACCAAATCCACATGATAGCTTTTTAGTACAGCTGCAACTTCTTGCTCATAATCTTCCTTACTACCAAAAGATTTTCTTCCTATAGAGACAGCATCTATGTGGTGTTTACGCGCACGTTCCAAAGCAAATGCTTCTGATTTATCAGATAGAACAACTTCAATTTTAGCATCCAAATTTCCAGATTCAATGTTATCAATAATGGACTGTAAATTCGTGCCGCTCCCAGAAGCTAGAACTGCTATTTTAAGCATACTTCTCTCCCCTCTTATCCCTATATAATTTTTACCGTGCCATTCCCTTCGGTTATTTCACCAATGACATAAGGTGTTTCCCCTAATTCAACTAGTTTTTGCATTAACGCATCCACTTCCTGCGGATTAACAACTAATGTCATCCCAATACCCATATTGAATGTCTTAAACATTTCCGCTTCTTCAATATGCCCCGTTTCTTGCATAAAAGAGAAGATCGGAAGGATCTGCCAACTTCCTTTTTTTATCATAGCATTGGCTGCCTCTGGTAAAATACGAGCGACATTTTCCGGTAAACCCCCACCTGTAATATGAGCAATCCCCTTTATATCAAACGATTCACAAATGCTTAAAATGGACTTGACATAAATACGCGTTGGCTTGATAATCTCTGCACCCAATGTACTTCCCAAGACATTAATTTCATCTTTCCAGTTATAATGACCCGCATCGAACAGAATGCGACGTACCAAAGAATAGCCATTGCTATGAATACCGTTAGAAGCCAACCCAATAATCGCATCTCCGGGCTTTATATCTTCTCCCGTAATAATCCCATCCCGTTCCACAACACCTACTGAAAACCCGGCAATATCGTAATCACCTATCGTATACAATCCCGGCATTTCTGCTGTTTCGCCACCGATCAAAGCACAACCTGCCTGCCGGCAGCCTTCCGCTACGCCTTTGACAACTTCCGCAACCTGATCGGGAACTAATTTCCCTACCCCAATATAGTCGAGAAAAAAGAGCGGCTCAGCCCCTTGAACCACGATATCATTCACACACATCGCAACCGCATCAATCCCAATCGTATCATGCTGATCCATCATAAAAGCAATTTTGAGCTTAGTCCCTACCCCATCGGTTCCTGAAACCAAAACCGGCTGCTTATATTTTGTAGTATCCAGCGCAAAAAGACCGCCAAACCCACCTAAACCCCCAATCACTTCCGGACGCATGGTCGTCTTTACATGCGCTTTCATCTTTTTAACCGCTTCATACCCTGCTTCAATATCCACACCGGCTTCTTTATACGTTAACTTGTTTTCCTTTTCCATCGACTTTTCCCCCTATCGTGTATCAACTTTTGCTCGCGTCTCTTCAATACCTAATTTTTGAGGATGACCTAAGCGAGGTATTTCAACAGGATAATGACCGTCAAAACACGCAAGGCAAAAATGATTAGATGGAACTTCATTAATGGCTGCTACCATTCCTTCTGTGCTTAAATAATACAATCCATCTGCACCAATGGCTTTGCAAGTTTCTTCCACACTATGGGAAGAAGCAATCAATTCACTCCGTGCCGATGTATCAATTCCATAAAAACAGGGATATGCAACAGGGGGGGAACTGACATAAAAATGGACTTCCTTAGCACCTGCTCTTCGAAACATATCCACAATCTTTTTACTAGTTGTCCCCCGCACGATAGAATCATCCACTAACGCCACGCGCTTACCTTCTACTAATGCACGAATCGGATTCAGTTTGACACTAACTGCCCGTTCCCGCATCTTTTGCTCCGGTTGAATAAACGTACGCCCTACATACCGATTTTTAATGAGAGCCATTGAAAGCGGTACACCCGATTCTTGAGAAAATCCTAGAGCAGCAGGAATACCGGAATCAGGAACAGGAATAACCAGATCAATATCAGTAGGATGTTCCTGAGCCAAACGCCGTCCCATCGCCTCCCGCGCCAATTGTACATTCTGTCCATCAATCGTACTATCCGGACGAGCAAAATAAACAAATTCAAACACACATAGTGATGGATGATCGGGCACAGGCGTTTGAATGGATTTTAAACCCTCATCGTCAATCACAATAATTTCTCCCGGCTTTACCTCTCTAATCAATTCCGCCCCAATGGTGTCGAAAGCACAACTCTCAGAAGAAACCACGTATCCGCCGTCTACTTTCCCCAAACACAAAGGCCGCCAACCATGCGGGTCCCGCATGGCTACCAACTTATTCTCCGTAGCAATGACTAAAGCATACGCTCCTTTAATATGTTTAATCGCTTCCATTAAACCCTCTTCAATTTTCTGTTTTCCGGTCCGGGCAATTAAACTGGCAATCACTTCACTATCAATGGTCGATTGAAAAATTGCACCACCCTCTTCTAGTTCATAACGTAATTGCCGCGTATTGACTAAATTCCCGTTATGGGCTAAAGCCATCATGCCACGCGAATAATTGACTAAAATAGGCTGAGCGTTCATCAGCATACTAGCACCCGTCGTTGAATAACGCACATGCCCTACTGCTATTTTCCCCTGGAGTCCATCCAATGTTTTACGACCAAAAATCTGTGAAACCAACCCCATCCCTTTATGAATCATAATTTTTTCACCATCAGCAACCGCAATCCCGGCACTTTCCTGCCCCCGATGCTGCAACGCGTATAAACCAAAGTACGTATAGCGGGCTACATCCAGATTAGGTGCATAGATACCAAAAACACCACACTCTTCTTTCCAATCACTGAACTCATTGTTAAAATCATTGCCTTGCTGGCTCATTTCTCCGTATTTCATCTTATCTTCCTTTCCATGCATTTTCGCCTACTCACTAATTCTTCGCAATACTTCCTGATAGGCATCTTCAACATCGCCCATATCACGACGAAAACGATCTTTATCCAATTTCTGATGTGTATCAGTATCCCACAGGCGACACGTATCAGGGGAAATTTCATCGCCTAAGATAACGTTACCATGGAACAAACCGAATTCTAATTTAAAATCTACTAAATCCAATCCTTTTTCTCTCATAAATCCCAAAAGAATATCATTAATCTTAAAAGCAAGTTTTTTAATATCTTTCACTTGTTCTTCCGTTGCTAATTTCAACATTTTAATATGATCATCATTAATAAATGGGTCATCTAGTTCATCACTTTTATAATAGAATTCTAATACGGGTTCTGAAAGAATGACACCTTCTTCAAGACCTGTCCGCTTTGCTAAGCTGCCAGCAATAATATTTCGGACAACCACTTCAACCAATACAATATCCACTTTTTTTACTAACATTTCGCGGGCGCCAATTAACCCTTTAAAATGGGTTGGCACACCTTTTTCTTCTAAAAGATTAAAGAGAATAGCGGAAATTTGATTGTTATATCGTCCTTTATCCTCAATACTTCCTTTCTTTTTACCATTGAAGGCTGTTGCATCATCTTTATACTCAACCCACACTAAATCTGGATCTTCCGTCGCAAAAATCATCTTTGCTTTTCCTTCATATAATTTTTCGCCTTTTTGCATATATCCTCCTTTACTGCCTACGGCAGGATTTAAAATTTCTGTTACAGCCCAAAACGCGCCATAATCGTATCGACATTCTTCAAATGATATGAATAATCAAAACATCCTTCAATTTCTTCTTTGTTTAAATACGCAAGAACCTCTTCATCATCCAACAAATGCGCTTTAAATGTGCCTTCACCTTCCCAAGTAGCCATTGCATCTCGCTGTACAATACGATATGCATCTTCGCGGTTCATCCCTTTACCTATCAAAGTTAAAAGTACACGCTGGGAGAATATTAAACCTTTTGTCTTATTAATATTTGCTTCCATATTTTCCGGATATACGATGAGATTATCCATAATATTAATCATTTTATCCAACATGTAGTTCAGCAAAATCGTACTATCAGGTATAATAACACGTTCTACTGAAGAATGAGTAATATCTCGTTCATGCCATAAAGATACATTTTCTAATGCAGCTACTGCATTACCACGAATCACCCGGGATAAACCAGCAACCCGTTCACAAGTAATAGGATTCCGCTTATGCGGCATTGCCGAAGAACCTTTCTGCCCTTTATAAAAACGTTCTTCAGCTTCTAGAATATCTGTTCGCTGCATATTGCGAATCTCAGTTGCAAACTTGTCCAAAGAACTCGCAATCACAGCCAGAGTGGTCATATACTGCGCATGCCGGTCACGCTGCAGTACTTGCGTCGAAGCTTTAGCAGGCGTTAACCCCAGTTTCTCACACACATACGCTTCAATCTTAGGGTCAATATTGGCATAAGTTCCTACCGCACCGGAGATTTTACCAAAGCTAATGGTTTCCCGCGCCTGCTGCAAACGAACAATATTTCTTTCAACTTCATCTACCCATAATGCCATTCTTATACCAAACGTAATAGGCTCTGCATGGATGCCATGCGTCCGACCAATCATGGGCGTATATTTATAATCTTTGGCCTTTTTGAGAAGCACCTGCTTAAGATCTTGCAAGTTTTCTAATAATATATCACTGGCTTCCCGCATCATAATGGAAAGTGACGTATCTAAAATATCCGATGATGTCAATCCCAAATGAATATATTTAGCTGCATCCCCTACATATTCTTTTACATTCGTTAAAAATGCAATCACATCATGACGCACTTCTGCTTCAATCTCATCAATACGATTTACATCAAAATCAGCTTTCTCTTTAATCGTTTGCACCGCATCCCTAGGAATTTCACCTAATTCTGCGAGCGCTTCACAAGCAGCAACCTCAATATCCAACCATTTTTGAAATCGATTATGAGGCTCCCATATTTTCTTCATTTCCGGTAATGTATATCTTTCAATCAAGTCAATAACCTCCCTATTGCCTTCGGCAAAATTTAAATTGAAAATTAAAGTTTAAAATTATTATTTCTCGGTTACTAGTATCTTTTTGTGAGAATCATTTTATACTTTATACCTTTAATCTTACATATTTTTTAATCTTTTCCCACTTACTACTTACCACTTACTATCTTTTTCTTTCCAGTTCTTTTATCTTTTCCTACCTTCTACCTGCTGTTTGCTACCTTCTTTTTTATCCTTACCTGCCTACTATTTCTTTATCCCTATGATTCTATGTTTTCCTCCTTTTCTAAAAATAAAAAGACCCGCACAAGTAAATTTCCCTACAGCAACTAGCAACAACTAGCGAGCGAAACCTACCCGTCCGGGTTTTTGTCCCTTCGGTGTGATATTGAAATCAATACCTGTACCACTCGGACCAGACCTCTATCAAAGAGCGGAACCCTAGGTACACTTTCCCTCGTAAATGGATCGTTATTATTCCGTTTCCACAACTTACGAAGTTGATATTTAATTGTTTTCTAATTTTTACACGTTTATTATATAACGAGGCCGTCCATTTTTTCAAGCCTTTATTTAAGATTTTTAGCAATTAAATCACAGTCTCATTATTGATTCATTTCTTCCAAGTATTTTTCATAGCCAATAGACTGCAATCGTTCGTTCTTTTCAAGAATATCCTGTTTCATTTTCTCCTTATAATTAATCATTTTACGTCGTAATTCAGGATATTTAATACCCAGCATCTGTACCGCTAAAATAGCCGCATTTTTAGCCCCCGCAGCACCAATTGTTACAGTAGCTACAGGAATACCGCCGGGCATTTGCACCATGGAATAAAGAGAATCTACCCCGCCTAAATCTGATGTCTTCATAGGAATACCGATGACAGGTAACGGTGTTTCGGAGGCAATAACCCCCCCTAAATGTGCTGCTTTACCCGCACCAGCGATTAAAATCTCTATCCCTCGTGATGCAGCTGTACGAGCATATGCCAATGTTTTTTCCGGAGAACGGTGTGCAGAAGAGATGAGCATCTCATAGGGCACATCAAACGCCTCCAGCATTTTAGCACAACCAGACATCACACTTAAATCCGAATCGCTGCCCATCACGATTCCAACTAAAGGTTTTTGCATGAATCAATCACGTCCTTCATCATTTTTTCTTACTCTAACTTCTTAATAATATACTATTTGTCTATGGTTTCCTCTAATTTTTTTGTACCCATTTCAATAACAGCATTAACAGACTGATAATAATCATCTGAAATAAGTTCTTCAAATTCCTGGCCATCCTGACCCGTAATGACACGGTATACTTTTACCCCATGACCGGATCTTCCTTTTTTGCTCTGCCGCACCGTTCCTTCTTCCAAATCAGGATTTTTAATGGTTGAAACATTGGGCAGTATTTTTACAAAGTCCCGGGTAATAATACATACTTGCTTATAGTCTTTACTATTTCCCAAAACTCGAACCTTTAATGCATTATTTTCAATATTACACTCAAGCGCTATTGGATGAAATAGATTATTCTTGATTTTAAGATCAAGCTGATCATCAAACACCGTTGCATCTCTTCCAACAGGTACATAAGATACAGGACTTGAATGATGTGATCGTTCAACAATTTCAAGGCCCGCCCGCAGGGCAGCATTATATAAGGTAGTTGCCATCTGACAAACACCACCTCCAGCACCCTGTGTCAGGCGTCCCCCCACAATCTGGGGGGCACGTTTAAACCCATTTTCGAGGGTACGAGGGCCTACCTGATTATTAAATGAAAAAACTTCACCAGGCATAACCACAGTACCATCCAAATACTGAGCTGACAGAGAAATATTATAAGAACGGTTGGACGTCGTGTTATCAAGATTTGTAGTAAAAAACCCTAAATTACGATCAATCTCTTTTAAATCTTGACTTACCACCTGAGGCAGCAAACTATTTTTAACAACATAAACAGGATCTGGTTTACCCGTTAGAATATTTTCTACAATTCTTTCTGCTGTTATTTTTAAATCTAGTTCTTGCCCTTTTTTCTCAGGTTTAATCATAGTTCTGTTATTCTGATAAACAATTTTAGCATCCTGCAGCGGTATAAATGTCTCCTGATACATATCATTTAAGAAATCCGTCAGCTTTTGCTGTTCCCAAATGACTTCAAGCGGTATATCTCGCTTTTTACTCTGCCACTTTAAGGTGTTTAACCATTCACTTGGCTCTTTACTCAATGGCATTTCAGTCATAATATGATTAACACTTTTATTATAATCATATCTAAAATTATAATCCTGTGTCTGCAGGGACCATTCTTTTTCACCATCTTTAATCGTAATCCTTTGATCGATTAAATTTGACGAATTGTTTTTTAAATGCAAGACTGCCTGCTCTCTTGTTAATCCCCCAACCTTTTCCCCTCCGACTGTAATACCTGAAGGAATTAATCCTTCACTGAACGATGTAACCCATGCTGCGCCCGTCACAATATTAAAGCTGAGCTGTATGATGACAATCAAGGGTATTAAAATAATTTTGCGCTTCATTTATGTTTGATTCCTTTCCTAGGAATAAGTTAAACATTAAGTACCAACTCTTTAAATTTTCCTGCCACTGTTACTTTTTCAATGACTTCTTCTGTGATTGTATCATCTTTACGAATAATGATTTCCCCTTGAGAATCAACGATATCTTGAGTTGCTTTTTTACCGATTAAATACTCCCGTTGCCGTTGTTCAAACAAATTAGCAACTTCGGTCTTGTCTTCTGCCATCGGGATTGATTCTGTTTCTTCCTGTTCCAAAACAGATGTTTCTTCAAAGCGTTGTGCTTCTTCATCGTCAAGCTGAACCTCAATCTCCACTTCCGCTGCACCCTCATTTATTGTTTCCAATTCAGAAAGCGGTTCTTCCTGAGTCTTTTCAAAACAACTGATCAGATGGTTCTCTACATCGTTATTAACCACGAGTGCATCCTTACCAAACGTTAACGTAACATCCGTTGGTATGATTCCTTTAATATTATTATTGCTGTCGACCAATTCCAAACCACTGACCTGTCCATTATCTTCATCAACATAAAATTCGCTGACTTTTCCTATTACTCGTCCTTTATTAGTTAAAACTTTATTTCCAATTAGTTTAATATCCCGTTCAACCAGTTCAATCCCTACGGGTTCTTCATTTAAGTTCTTCACTATATTCTCAGATTCAATCATCACCGCATCTTCACCAATACCCTCAACCAAACTTAAGGGAATAACCTTCAAACCTAAATGCCAATTTGGAATATCTACAATAAAGTACGCTACTGTTTTTTCACCTGGGTTAATTAAAAGCTCTTTTACTTTACCAATTTCCTTACCATCAATAATACTAAATACAGCTAATTCCTTAATTGCATCACTTGTTTTCACAAAACTACCTCCTCAAATTTTTATTAATCCTAAAATCCAACGAAATATGATTACCGTTCTTCCTTAATATTGGGGACTGACAACCGCCTTTTACGCATAATTTCAATATCTAACCTAACCATATACGCCAGATCCTCCGGGGGATTTTGCGAAAGTAATTGCTCAAATATCTGGATAGCTGTATCATAATCATCACTCGATTTCGCATTAAACCCTTCATTAATTAAGTGTTCAAAATCTATCTGATCTGCATTTTGTACCAGTTCTACTGTTTCTTTTGATTCTTCTGGCGCTACATCTTTCTCAATAACTTTCTCTTTATAACCTTCTTCCCTTGTCTCAATGACTTTATCTACTGTTAATTTCCCCTCCTCCAATACTTCCTGATCTTGTTCTAATTCTTCATTCGTTTTATCTTCTGTTGCTTCTAGTAATCCCTGAGCTTCTTCTAATGTTGCGTTTGTATTATCCTCCAATGCTTCTAGCTTATCAATCATTTCCTGACCTTGCTCTAATTCTTCATTCGTTTTATCCTCTGTTGCTTCTATTTCTTCCAATAATCTCTGAGCTTCCTCTAAAATCTTATCCGCTTTACCTGGAATTTCCTCTCCCTTTTCCGTTATTTCTGGAATTTGCTCCAACACGTCATCTGATTGATTTACTGATTCCTCACCCTCTGAACTTTCCACCGTTAAATTGCTATTTTTAGAATCTTCAGCTAATCCCTGATTAGAAATATCTTCGCTAATTTCGGCTTGTATATCCGGCTTTGCAAGTTCAACCTGTACGTTTTCCTCTTCTGTCAAACTAGCAGCCAACGCTTCCAACGTGGATTCCGTATCTGTTACCGCCATCAACTTTTCATTCTTATATACCATTTTCTCTAGTACAAATACCCCGACAATAATGGCAAAGGTATAAGCAAGCATAATATGGTTAAAGATCATATGCTCTAATAAATAAGGGAAAAGGGCAGCCAAAATATAAGCATAACTGGTTGTTATAAAAATCAGTTTAAATTTTTGGGGCGTTTTCTTAGTAAAAACATATGCTGTTATCAGAAAAAACAAGTTTAACCCAAACAAAAACTGTTCATAATACCACATCACTATTCTCCTTCTACAATACTCATTTTTAAATTAGAATTTAATTTATCAAAATTTATTCGACAAAATTTCTGGTAATTCCTTTTTAACTTGTAAATAAGAATGATTTTATTTGCTTTTATGGATATTTTTTTAAATATTTTAGTAAAATACTTAAGATGTATCTATAAAAAAGGTGGTTTAGATCACCTCAAAATCAAGGGGAAATCCAAACCACCTATTACTTAAAAACTGCTGCTATTAAATTTCGAAGAAATACCTATACAGCCATTTATGAGGCTTTAAACTCTATTCCCACTCAATCGTTGATGGCGGCTTAGATGTCACATCATAAACAATCCGATTAACATCTTTCACCTCATTGACAATACGACTCGAGATACTTTCCAATACCTCATAAGGCAAACGTACCCAATCCGCGGTCATCCCGTCAAAACTGTTAACAGCACGAATACCAATTGTATAGGCATACGTTCTTTCATCCCCCATCACACCCACACTGCGCAGTGGCGGAAGGATAGCAAACGATTGCCAAATTTCCCGATAAAGGCCTGCTTTTTTAATCTCATCGGTCACAATAGCATCTGCTTCTCGAAGGATTTCTAAACGTTCTTCTGTAATTTCTCCAATAATTCTAATGGCTAGTCCCGGACCTGGGAAAGGTTGCCGCCATACGATCTCTTCCGGCAAATCAATTTCTTGAGCCACAAGACGCACTTCATCTTTGAAGATATCACGAAGTGGTTCGATCAATTCAAAATCCATATCCTCTGGTAAACCACCTACGTTATGATGACTCTTGATTACCGAAGCCGTATCCGTACCACTTTCAATAATATCAGGATATAACGTTCCTTGAACTAAATAGTCAATATGACCTAATTTTTTAGCTTCTGCTTCGAACACTCGAATAAATTCTTCACCGATGATTTTTCTCTTTCTTTCCGGATCAATCACATTTTGCAATTTACTCAAAAATCGTTCCTTAGCATCAACGGCAATTAAATTCATGTGGAACCCTTCTTTAAATGTTTTAACCACTTGCTCTGCCTCATTTTTTCGCAGCAAGCCATGATCCACAAAAACACAGGTCAATTGATCCCCAATCGCTCTATGAACCAACACAGCAGCTACAGAAGAATCAATTCCACCAGAAAGGGCACATAATACTTTTTTCTTGCCCACTTTCTCTTTAATTTGACGAATCGTATTTTCAACAAAGGATTCCATATTCCATAATCCGGCACAACCACACGTCTGATATAAGAAATTTTGCAACATCTTATTCCCCTGAGGGGTATGAACCACTTCAGGATGGAACTGTACCCCGAATATATTCTTTTCAGCATTCCTAATTGCAGCAACCGGGGTGCTTTCTGTTCCTGCTATAACATCAAATCCAGACGGCGCCTGATAGACAAAATCGCCATGACTCATCCAAACCTGCTGCTTTGCATCAATATCCTTAAAGATATCTTGATGATCAGAAATATCTAGTTGGGTTTTTCCATACTCTCTTTTTTCGGCCCCACGAACTTCACCGCCTAAAAGATAAGTCATCATTTGCATACCATAACAAATCCCTAAAATAGGAATCCCCATGTCAAATAACGCTTTAGGTGAAATGGGTGATTTTTCTCCATATACACTGGCTGGCCCACCTGAAAGCACAATTCCTTTCGGGTTCTTAGCCTTTATCTTGTCCAAAGACGTGCTAAAAGGCAACATTTCGCAAAAAACATGACATTCTCGTATACGGCGTGCAATTAACTGACTGTATTGACCACCGTAATCCAATACAATCACCATTTCTTGATGAACATCCTGTGTCATTTTATCATCTCCTATCATTATTATTATAACTGTTGCATCAGTATAAAATACTTAATGCTCAAAGCTGAAGGCCTAAAGCAAAAGAATTCCAAGCAATGGGCATTTATTAACTGATGTGAGTGTTAGTAAGATTTAAAGGCAGCAGTCTTTTCTCATTTACATAACCCTTATAGAACAGCAAAAATTATGATCTTACAATGAAAAGCTTTTAAATCTTTTAGCCTTTGGCTAACATCTTTAATCTTATTATTATGCAACACTCATATATCATTATGTATATAAAAATATTCCCTATATCCAGTATATTAACCCATTATTCCATTTAAAAAACATTTTTCATCCTAAACAAAGAAATACAAACCATTTGCACTAATATTTGTGTAATAGATTTATTATAATAAGGCGGTCGTCATATGTCAAACGAATATCAAGGAAAAAATTAAAAACACTTAGAAATGGTTATGTTTCTTGGTACATAAACAATAAAACAGCCTGAGCCCAGGCTGTTTTATTGTTTTAACCCATTTTTTTAGAAGGTGTCAATTCAGGTGCAACTTCCTTTTCAGCATCACGTTTACATTCACCTTTTTGGTAGTACTTACTCCGAGAAGGCTTTTTACTACGCATTTTTAAGTATTGCTCATAATATCTTTGTTTCTTATCCGGCTTTAGTGGAACGGGTTTCTTATCCTCTGTAGGCGATTTTGGATATTTTACTTTGTCTGGTTCTTTCTGTGGTTCTTTATATTTTTCTTCAAAGCGTGGACATTCTTCCTTCTCCACATTCTCTTGTATGTTTTCTTGTATGTTTTCTTTGATTTCTCCTTTGATTTCTTCTTTGATTTCTTCTTCATCTACTGGCGGGCACTCATTCTCAATCTCTTCTTTAATCTCTTCTTCATCCTCTAGCATTAAATCTTCGCAAAATCTTTTATATTCTTCATATTTTTCATTAATTTCTTTTTCCTCTTGACAACCACATTCTCCTTCTTCAATTTCTTTTACAATATCCGGCTGATCCGCTTCTTCCAAATCACCTTTTTCTGACATTTTATACTTATATCTAAAATATTCGTCCTTACTGCTTCCATCCCATTCACATGTGTCTTCTGAGCTTTCACTTTCCTCTTTCATATCCCATTTACATTCATCTTCTGAAGAATCTGATTGATCCATTATTTCTTCTTGACACTTTTCGCGTTTTTGTTCTTGGTATTGTTCTTCATCCCATTCTTCTCCACGCAGCCATTCATCAAAACTTCCTTCTTCTAAATTAATTTCCCCCTCCGGAAAAAGTTTCTCGTCTTCTTCAGCCGTTTCTAGAAGTTCATCCATATCCAAAATAATATCTTCTTCACATCCTGAACGTCTTTTCTTTTTATCGTTATCCTCTTCTGAGCCTTCTCCGGTTTTCTCAATTTTATTTTTTAGTCCTTCCACATTACAAAGAATTTCATCAAACTCATCTAACAAATCATCCAGTTCTTCTATGCAGTCCTCTGCATCATCACTTAATTCTTCTAAACGAGCACAGTATTCTTCATATTTCATATCATAGTAATTATAACTTTTCTTCTTCCCAAACCCCATGATTATATCTCCTTTCCCTCTAATCTATTAATAATCTTAACTACAAATAATATATTCGCTTTTTTCAAAAAAGTGTCTATTAATTGCTAGAAAAGCGTACAAAAAAAAACTTTATTCCTAAAACTTAGGAATAAAGTTTTTTACGCTTTAATACTTTATCATCTTTTAATCTTTCCCTACTTGCTAATTACTAACTGCGAAAAACAGTAAAGCTGTTTTTCTTATTATAGACCCACCGTATAATTAGGTGCTTCTTTTGTTATTTGAACATCATGAGGATGATTTTCTCGTAAACTTGCATTTGTAATCTGTACAAATTGTCCTTTTTCTTTCAAGTCTTGGATCGATGGCGTACCACAATATCCCATACCCGCCTTCAATCCACCAAGCAATTGATAAATCGTATCTGCTAAAACCCCTTTATAAGGAACACGACCTTCAATACCTTCAGGAACTAATTTCTGTTCGTTTTCCTGGAAATACCGATCCTTACTACCTTCTTTCATCGCTCCAATTGAACCCATCCCACGATAAACTTTAAAGCTACGCCCTTTATAAATTTCCATTTCACCCGGGCTTTCTTCTGTTCCCGCTAAAAGATTACCCATCATAACCGTATCTCCACCTGCACAAATTGCCTTGGGAACATCCCCGGAGAACTTGATACCCCCATCCGCAATAATCGGGACACCATAACGTTTAGCTTCACGAGAACAATTATAAATTGCAGAAATTTGAGGAACCCCGACACCCGCTACCACCCGGGTTGTACAAATCGAGCCGGGACCAATACCCACTTTCACAGCATCTGCACCTGCTTCAATCAAATCACGTGTTGCAGCAGCTGTTGCTACATTACCGGCAATGATATCTATTCCGGAAAAAGTTTGTTTTATTTTTTTGACCATCTCTATAACACCTTTAGAGTGACCATGCGCCGTATCAATGGTAATCACATCTACACCGGCATCCACTAATGCCTGTGCACGCTGCATCGTATCTTGAGTCACCCCCAAAGCTGCACCAACCAGTAAACGACCATTTTTATCTTTAGAAGCATTAGGGTATTGCCTTGCCTTAGTAATATCCTTAATGGTAATAAGCCCTTTTAAATTAAAATCTTTATCTACTAAGGGTAACTTCTCTACTTTATGGTGACGAAGAATTTCCTTTGCCCCTTCCAGGGTTGTCCCCATCGGTGCCGTAATTAAATTTTCTTTGGTCATTGCCTCGGAAATTTTACGTGTAAAATCTTTCTCAAAACGCAAGTCTCGGTTTGTTAAAATACCGACCAGTTTCCCTTGTTCTGTAATCGGCACACCAGAGATATGATATCGTTCCATGATATCTAAAGCATCCCTTAATGTACGATCCGGAGATAAATAAACCGGATCAATAATAATCCCGCTTTCAGAACGCTTTACCCGGTCTACCTGAGCCGCTTGCTGTTCAATTGACATATTCTTATGAATAATACCAACGCCACCTTCACGGGCCATCGCAATCGCCATACGATACTCCGTTACTGTATCCATACCAGCACTAACAAAGGGGATATTTAACTTAATGTTTCGAGTAAGATAAGTTGTTAAATCCGCATCTCTCGGAAGTATTTCTGAAGCAGCAGGCACTAACAATACATCATCAAAAGTAAATCCTTGTTGAGGTAAAAATTTTTCTGTCATTTCCAAGTCAGTCACTCCTTTTCCTAATTATTATATTTATAATACAACAGTATTACATAACGAAAATGCTCTTTAATTGAGATTGCAGGCACATCCCTCGAAATAAGGTATCCCCCCATAATAACAACATGTAAAGGTTCTTAATGTTTTTCCAAAGCATCTTAATAATACAAAGTACAAAATACGCCATACGCAATATTTATAATATCTTAAAACATTAATCCTTATTTGTAAAGAGCATAGCAGAAATATTTTTTATCTACGCTAAGTTTAATTTCTAGTTTTCCCCAAAGCAATGAAATCATCCGTACAAAAACAGCCTTGTTGTCTTTTCAAAAGGAAAGGCAAAAAGAAGAAATGCTACCCTTAATAAGGGCAGCATTTCTTCAAAAAAAACACTATGCATCTCCACCATGCTTTTCAATAATATTTACGGCTTCCCGAACCCGCTCACTTTCAGTTACAACCGTCAAAATAACGTTGGTATCTGCAACTTCTTCAAAATTTCCATATCCGCTAACCATAGGGCTGGCTGCTTGTAAAATTTTTGCATCAGGGGATAAGATATTCTCGCCTTGATACAAAGACAATCCTGCTTGACTGGTTGAACTGCCGGATATGGGACTATTAAGCTGTGCATTGTCAACATCCGGTATCAGATCAATCGTATCAATTTGTACGGTATCAAATCCTTTTTGCAGCAAAACTTCTTTAGCCGTTTTCGCATCATCCATAGATTTAAAATAAGATAAAATAGCCGACATTATTATCCTCCTTACTTGTCATCATTTAATCTTATTATATCCATCAAGATGCGCTTCATTCTTTTATATGGGAAAACCACAATAGCCGTTTTTTAGCTTTATTCCCCAAGATTAAATTTCTTATGAATGACCTCTACCGCTCTCTGCACATCCACCTCTTCAACAATACAGGAAACTTTTATTTCAGACGTACTGATCATATCAATATTGATCCCCGCTTCCATGAGTGCTTCAAACATTTTGGCAGCAACACCCGCATTACTGGCCATTCCGGCACCCACAATGGATACCTTGGCCACGCCTTTGTTATAACCAATATCTTCAGCTTTTAACTTCTCTGCAATTTCCCTTACCATCTCCAACCCTTTACGAAAATCATCTTCCTCTACCGTAAAGGAAATATCATTAATACCGTTTCGTCCGGCACTTTGTACAATCATGTCCACATTAACCTCAGCTTTGGCAAGGTCATTAAATACATGATAAGCGATTCCGGGTTCATCGGGTAACCCTTTAATCGTAATTTTCGCTGTATGTGTATCACACGTTACACCACTGACAATCATTTTTTCCATTTTTGCTTCCCCCTTTACAATGGTTCCTTCATGGTGATTAAAACTAGAACGAACATGCATCACAACATCATGTTTTTTAGCATATTCAACAGAACGAGAATGCAATACTTTTGCACCCAAACTGGCCATCTCCAACATTTCATCGTAAGAAACTTCCGCTAATTTTCTTGCGTCAACAACCATACGCGGATCAGCCGTATAAACCCCATCTACATCCGTGTAAATCTCACAAACATCCGCTTTCAAGGCAGCAGCTACCGCTACAGCAGTCGTATCAGAACCCCCTCGCCCCAGCGTCGTAATATCATTATTCTCATTCACACCCTGGAACCCAGCCACAATCACAATTTTCCCTTTATCCAACGCTTCCTTAATCCGTTTATTATTGACGTTTAAAATTTTTGCTTTATTATGGGTTTCTGTTGTAATAATACCAACCTGAGGTCCTGTTAAGGAAATAACCGGATACCCCATCTGGTCAATCGCCATCGCTAGCAGAGCGATCGAAACCTGTTCCCCCGTAGAAAGCAACATGTCCATTTCCCGCTCAGGCGGGCAATCGGTAACCTGAGAAGCCAGTTCAATTAATTCATCGGTTGTATCTCCTAAAGCAGAAACGACCGTCACCACTTGGTGCCCTTCATTCATCGTTTCCACAACCCGTCGGGCAACGTTCTTAATGCGCTCCGAGTTGGCAACCGAACTGCCACCATATTTCTGTACAATAATTCCCATCTTTTCTCTCCCCTTCATTTCATTATTTGTTCTCAGTTCTCAGTTCTCAGTAATAACAGCCGACAACTCGCAATCTTATATCATATGATAGCTCTTAGAAGTTAGCAGTTGGTAGTTAGGAAAAAATCCGAAAACCGCTTCTCCCTAAAACTTCAGCCTCTTTATCTCTTTTCCCTAACTGCTAACTTCTAACTGCTTGTTTAATCTTTCTCCCACTTACCACTTACTACAGACCACTTACGGCAACAAAATTGTCCTTACTTGCTATCTTCCAACTTGTAACATAAGTGGTACCAGAAAAGGCACCAGCATGCTCAAAATAACCCCGCTTAAAAACCCTATGGCGGCAATTTCCTTTCCGCCATAGCGTAATACCAGGGGAAGCGTCGTGTCCATTGTGGTTGCACCACCCGGAGCAACGGTTAGTAACTTCGTAAAATACTTCCCGATAAACGGTAATATAATAAATGTTAAAACTTCACGCCAAACATTTGTTAAAAAAGCAACAACACCCAGTTGCGTTGAATAAAGCCGATCAATCAGAACACCCGACAAACTGTACCAGCCAAAACCTGCCCCAACAGCGAGGCTTTCATAAGGCGCATAATGAAGCATAAATCCCATAATAAGCGCACCTGATAAACTCCCCAAGGCAATAAAAACAGGCACTAAAATAATGCGCCATCCCATATCATAAAGCTTGCGCCAAATCGCTCGATTATGCCCTAATTCAATACCCACGCAAAATATAAGAATAACTAAAGCTGCCGTACTATAGTTATCCATTAAATGCATCATGTCTGCAGGTAATAACCACAGACCTGACAAAATGCCTATTACAAGGCTAGCAATAATGACCCATGTCATCACTTTCACCACCTTTTCCCATCATTTTAGTCTCATCTTCCCAGCCCAAAATTTTTACTAATATATATAAACTAATAAGACTAAAAACAATAGTACTGAAGGCCAACAAGAAAGATTGAATACCCAAGGTACTCAGATGATGAATCATTTCCCGATCCAACCCTATCTTAGCACCAATGAGTAACAACAACATAATCAAACAAAAAGTGATGACATTACTAACATAACCCCGTATCTTTTCAGACAGCACATTAAAATGTCCCATCAAAAACCCCGCCAACAAAGCAACAATAACCATCCACATAACAATCCCTCTTCTCCTATCTTTAATCCTTAAGCATATTTAATCTTTTTCGTTTATCGTTACTCGTTCCTCCATCTTTCCCCACCTGCTACCTGCATCTTTTACCGCTTTGGCCTGCCACACTCTCTCAATATATTCCTCACGCCCCCTCTGGGCTTCTCAACATCTCCCCATCGCCGTGGCATAACATGAATATGGAGATGCATAACAGATTGACCTGCTGCTCTTCCCCCGTTAATACCAATATTAAAACCATCTATTTTTTCTTTTAGCATTAACCTCTTACGCACCGCTTCTACCAAACGAAATAGCATGACAACCTCTTTTTCTGTTGCCTGACTGATATCTTGAAAATGCCGTTTGGGAATGACCAGCATATGACCGGGTGTAGCAGGGTAAGCATCATCTGTTGCAAAAGCCATTTGATTCTCAAAGATCATCTCTTCAGCATTAATGTTACAAAAAATGCAGCTATTCCCAAAATGTTGCTGATAGTATGCATGAATCCGATCTTCAAGACATTTAAGTGCTTTTATTTTCTTCATGTCATGACGCAAATTATCCCAAAGCAACTCACTAACCACCATTTGATCTTCCCGTAGAGAAACAAATTGGTAGTTTGAAAGCGGTTCATATGCCTGTTCCAGCATAATCGCCAATATCTGTCTGTCGTCTAACATCTTGAGACGATAAATCGGGCTTGTTTTTACTTCTGGCATGAGTCCTTCCCTGAATCGCTCACGATAAAAACATTTAAATTGATTACAAACACGCTCAAGGGGAGCCATCCCCTCATCATTTACAGTTTCTAAAAGTGCTTTTAAGAAGACCCATGGATAAGAATTTGTCTCAGATTTGTTCTTTAAATACGATATTAAGGTTTCATACATCATCATTCCTCCTATCCCACACTTTCCTATAAGTATAGCTTATCAACCCATTCTCGTAAAGAAAATACAGGGGAAATCCCCTGTATTTTCTTTACGCTTCCTGTCTTCTATATTTTTCCGCAATATATGATCCCAAATAATAAATCAATGTTCCCATGCTCCAAAACGCAACGATGAACCATACCAATATTTTTAAATAAGGAATTTGATATACAATCGTCAAAATGACTAGCCCTACTAATAAAGATAAGATCCGTTTTTTCCCCTTTTTACGTAAAATAATTTGACCAAGGTGAAAAGCAACAAAAATTTTCCCCAGGTAAAGAATCATCCCATATAGAAGTGCTAAAATAATCCCTAGCGGGATACCCACAATTGTAACAAACGCAATAACAATAACAACCGGAATGACGACAAAAGATAAAATACCGGTTCCAAAAACTTTCCATGGTGTCTCACGCATCTGTTGTTCCAAAGCAACCATTTGAATGGGAAAAAGGCCTACTAAAATCGAACCTATCAAAAACGCGGCCGTCACAGAAAATCCCATTTTGCCCCAACTTATAACAGGCTTCCCGTCTTCCTTCATCTCTTCTGGAGAAGGCATACGATGCGCTATTTTCCCCTTAATCTGCGCATCTGGAGAAATTTCCCCTTTTTGAGCACTGGTATAAATAATATTCCCGTGAATCATAGCATCTTTACCAATGATCAACCGATTCACTTCCAACCTAATATCCCCCAAAACTTCACCATTTATAACAATATGTTCACCTGTACCTAAGATATCCCCTGCTACTTTTCCATCAATTTGTATATCCCCAGCTGCTAAAAGGGCATTTCCTTTAATGGTTGCCCCTTTAAAAATCACTGCTTCTCCCGCAAACATATTGACATTATGTCCAACGTTACCCATGACTTCTATTACTCTACCTGCTACACGCACATCTCCCGCTATATCACCAGCCACATCAATGCTTTCCCCCGCAGCCAATAAGTCCCCCGATACCTGCCCATTATTAGCAATATAGGCCCCGGCAGCCATAAAATCTCCCTTAATCAAGCCATTATTAATAACTTTCCTTCCTGCTGCTAAAATATCGGTATCATATTCTTTTTGCACAGGAATATTTAAGTTGCCTCCTGAATCAGTAGGCAGCGGACGATACGCCAAGGCTATTCCTGTTCCAAGAAACGTAAGCCACAAAATCAATAGAATGACACTTACCCTTCGCCGATGTTTTTTTAGCATGTTTTTCCCTCCTTACTAAATACACTCTACTATTTACAATGCTCTGTTTTATCAAATCAATGATGCCATTTTCTCCCCTAAGAACAAAATAATCCATATTTTTAAAATTAATAGATATAACATACCCTTTATCGCCATTATTTACTAGAACTTATCCACCCATATAGTTTTGTTCCACATGATCCCATCTATAACAACAGCACATATGCTTTGAGTAAAGATTTTGCATTTAGAATGGCTCTTGCAACATGGGGGCATACTACGCCTAAGTACTATCATTGAGGAGGAATAAATAATGGCTATTATTTCTGCAATTTATCATGAATTTCATAATGTGCGCCACACGCTGAACATCTTTCAGCAAGAAGGATACCCCATGCAACATCTTTCAATCATCATGTCAAAAAATTCCGAACAACCACTTTCTGAAGATTTACAATATGGTTCAACAGAAACCGTTGCTGATTTACTTTCAGTCAATATGAGCACAGAAACAATGGTCTTGGTAACCCCTCATGCTCATGGGATCATCGCCATGGGTCCTGCCGCATCCGCTGCCATCACCTCTAACCATGAAATTTTAGATACTTTAACTTACATAGGCCTGCCAGTTGATCGCCATAGCGACTATGAAAAACAAATCAGAGCGGGTTCAATTCTTTTAGTAATGAACACGATTCAAGATTATCAATTACCTAAAATCGTTGATATATTATATGAACAAGATGCCACTCAGATCGAGGTTCATAATCAACCGCCCGCCTCATTAGTACACTAGGAAAAACAGCTATGCTGTTTTTCTATACGACCTCAATAATCAATATACCCCGCCATTGCATAACATAACGTATGCTTTGATCTTGCTTAATATGTAATTGAGGAAAGGGGTAATGGGAATGGCAAAAGAACGGGTTCCAAGAAAGTTCAGGTTGCGCCGTATAAAGGACCTCTCTATGAATCAATTGGTACAACATTATGCTCTATACAAAGGGTATATTAAAAAAATGAATGAGATTCGACAAGACATGAGAGGATTAACCAAAGAAGATTTTGCAGCAGCAAATAACACCTATAGTAAAGTTCGCTGTATCAAACAAGCTGAGACCTACGCTGTTAACGGCGTTAAACTGCATGAATTGTATTTTGAAAATTTGGGTGGTGCCGATACCAAACCAGGCGGGAAAATACTGCAGCTTATCAAACGAGATTTTGGTTCCTACGAACGTTGGAAAGATTTCTTTAAGGCCTGTGGCAAAGCTTCACGAGGATGGGTCATCATGGCTTATGATCCATTCGACAGCCATTTGCACCTTTATACTGGTGATCGTCATAATCAGGGCGGCGTATGGCAGGTTATTCCACTTTTAGTGCTTGATGTCTATGAGCATGCTTATATGATTGACTTTGGCATCAATCGCGCTAAATATTTAGATGTTTTTATGGAAAATATAGATTGGGATGTGGTTAATAAACGCCTTGCTTTGTATGTTTATGATTAAATAAAGACCGCTCTCTTTGTTCGCTGAAAGGGGAAAGACTGCAACCTACAGTTGCTGGAAGAGGAACGAAAAAGAAAAATATCTAAAAATGGCTATCATTTACTCATTCCATTGGTAAATTTCATAATCGTTTTTATGCTTTCATTAAAATATAAAACAGCAGGATATCCTGCTGTTTTTTTATAGCAAAAATTTCTCTAATGCCTGTGCCACACCATCTTTAGCACTGGATTTCGTAATATAATCTGCATATTGGCGCACAAGTTGTCTGGCATTACCGGGAACGATCGCTGTTCCAGCAGCACGCAACATGCTAATATCATTTGTTTCATCTCCAACCGCCATAATTTGTTCGCGTCTTATACCCCACAAATTTGCAAGCCTAATAACCCATCTTCCTTTGGAGATATTCTTCTGCATCAGCTTTGTAATCTTCCCTCTTGTTTTTATATAATACGCTTGATTATGTCGCTTTCCATTTATGAAAATATGGGATAAACTTTTTGGATTAACGTTATAAAAACCAAATTCATAAATTCGCAAATGTTCCTTCTCCAAAAGACTTTTTAAATCTTGATGATAGACTAGAAAAGGTTTGGTATCCTGAAAAAGCGGTTCCTGCCGATCGAGATAGAAGTGTTCGGAGGTTGCAAAAAAGAAATGTGTTGCATACCTATGATTTTCGTTAATAAAACGTAAAGCTACATCCGTTTCAATAGGCGAATGCCATAATAGCTGCCTGGTTTCATTAACAACAAGAGCCCCATTTAAAGCAATCAGAGCAGATACTTCAATATCCAGCTCCTGAGCCACCTGTACGATACTGGGATACATACGACCTGAAGCTAGAACGATTTTGATGCCTTTTTGATAGACAGCCTGAATGACTTCTTTGGTATAAATCGATATTTTTGCGCCATAAGCCATTAACGAATCATCTATATCCAAAACAAGCAGTTTGAAATCCATCACGATCTCCTTTTATCACCGTCTGCTTTTACCACTTTCCCCTTATTTCTTATTTCTCGATCGTTTCCGTTCCTGGGCATTGAGAATACGCTTCCGCATCCGTAAATTATCCGGTGTTATTTCCAACAATTCATCATCAGCAACGAACTCCAAACATTGTTCCAAGCTCATCTGGCGCGGCGGTGTCAATTGAACACTGATATCGGCCGTTGAACTACGAACGTTAGTCTGTTGCTTTTTCTTGCATACATTGACTTCCATATCCATTGGACGGGCATTTTCACCCACAATCATGCCTTCATAGACTTCCATGCCCGGTCCGATAAAGAGTGTGCCGCGTTCCTGGGCATTTTCCAAACCATAGGCCACTGCTGTTCCGGTATCACTCGCAATAAGGGATCCACGACTCCGATTTTCAATCTGTCCTCTGTAAGGTTCATAATGATCGAAAGAATGATTCATGATTCCTAAACCTTTGGTATCCGACAAAAATTCAGAACGATAGCCAAATAATCCGCGGGAAGGAATATCAAATTCCAAACGTACCTGTCCCTGGCCATTATTGACCATGTTTTTCATTTCTGCTTGACGCATACCCAGTTTCTCCATCACGACACCCATGTACTCTTCTGGCACGTCAATGACAAGACGTTCAACGGGCTCACACTTTTTCCCATCCATCTCCTTAAGAATAATCTGTGGACGGGATACTTCAATCTCATATCCCTGACGCCGCATTGTTTCAATTAAAATAGACAAATGCAGTTCACCTCTTCCGGATACTCTAAAGGCATCCGGAGAATCCGTTTCCTCTACGCGCAAGCTGACATCTGATTCAATTTCTTGATAAAGCCTCTCACGAAGCTTTCGTGATGTTACATAGGTCCCTTCCCGACCGGCAAAGGTACTCTTATTCACAAGGAAAGTCATGGAAATAGTAGGCTCATCTACTTTAATAAAGTTTAGTCCCTGCGGATTTTCCCGATCAGAAAGGGTGTCTCCGATATTAATCCCTTCAATCCCCGCAACAATGGCAATATCACCCGCTTCTACTTTTTCCACTTCTTTCCTGTTTAAGCCATCAAAAATGAAAAGCTTGCTGATTTTTCCTTGACTGACTTCTCCATCAGCATGAACAACGGCAATATTTTCACGATTATTAATCACACCACTAGTAACCCGACCTATGGCCATTCGACCGAGATATTCACTATAATCGATAACACTAACACCCATTTGCATTGACTTCTCACGATCACCTTTCGGCATCGGTACCTGTTCTGCAATCATTTCAAATAGAGGCTGCAAATCCTTTCCCGGTACCTCTGGATCAGGAGTAGCAACACCCTCCCGGGCAATCGCATACATAACCGGAAAATCCAATTGATCTTCATCCGCGCCTAGCTCAATAAATAGATCGATGACTTGATCTACTACTTCTAAGGGTCGTGCCCCGTTACGATCGATTTTATTAATGACAACAATCGGTTTTAAATGGGCCTCCAACGCTTTCCGCAATACAAAACGTGTTTGCGGCATAGGTCCCTCAAATGCATCTACTAATAATAAGACCCCATCCACCATTTGCACAATCCGTTCCACCTCACCACCAAAATCAGCATGGCCAGGGGTATCCACAATATTAAACTTGTAATCCTTGTAATGAATGCTGGTATTCTTTGAAAGAATGGTAATACCGCGCTCCCGCTCCAGATCATTGGAATCCATCACACGTTCTACGATATGTTGATTCTCACGAAAAATACCACTTTGCCTAAACATTCCATCCACTAACGTCGTTTTCCCATGATCAACATGGGCAATAATGGCTAAATTACGAATTTTCTCGATCTGCATTTCTTTTGTTTCCTCCTAATATAAATAACTTTATTCATTTCTAACCTTATTATTATAACAGATAAATGACAAAAGTAAACAAAAAAACAGCTTTAAGCTGTTTTTTGGGGGGAAATGGCACACTCCCTGCGGTCACTTTAGTAAGTAGTAAATAGTAAGTAGTAAAAGATTAAACTTACATAGACAGGATTATGCTGGAAGATAATTTCTGGCGTCAGTGAAATAACAACATTACTCGATTTTACTAATAATCTACATTACTCTCATTTTCTACCTTGTACAACCTTTTTTAGCTTCAGAAATTATCTGGAAGCATAATCCTGTCTAAACTCAACTTGTACTTTATTACGCTTACTCTAACTCAAGCTCTACCAAAAAGTTCGTAAACCGTTGCCCAAACTCATCATACAAAACAATAACCTGCATGGCACCTTCTTTACCCGATTTCATTTTAAGCAGACTCCCCTGATCTTCATAAACAAGATATACATTATCCTCTTCCAAAACCTCTTCCATTTCCACAACAGAGGTATAATTGTCTACCCCTTTTGTAATCACTTTCTGGTATTGATTAACGATTTCTGGATCTATCTTATTAAAAACGACAGCAAGTGGTGTACACGTAAACTCGTGCTTACTTAATCCCTGGGTTGAATTAATTACCACCTTCTTTTTTACGGCAGGTAATTGTTTAACATCATCGATATCCAGTGTTGCTATGACCAATTCTTCAGCTTTAATTTCCAGCACACCTTCCACAGGTTTTTTTCCCTGCAAATTTAAAAAAGCAAATACGCCAATGACGACAGCCAAAAACACCATAATCATACCCACTCGTTTATACTGTTTTCTTTGTGTTAAGATTTCCGTCATATGCTCACACCCTTCCTGCTATTCCTCCATATCCATTTCTTGACTTTCTTCCCCTTCAGTTGGTAAAAATCTGCTTAATTGCTGAACAATTTTATAGGCCAGTATGCCCCCTAATCCACCTGAAAAAGATGCTACCGCCAAAGATAACATGAGTGGAATAAATGGAAGGCGAAAAAATACCCAGTTGGTAGAAATGGTTCCCGCAACATTAGCCAATATACCTGCTATAAACATACCGCTCACGCTTTTAACATAGCTCCTATAAAATAGTAATCCTAAGTCCACCGCCAAACCGGGAAATGAATACGTCAATATACTCAATACCCCATGCGTACCATAAAACCCCGTGACTAATACCATGAATCCCTGCACCAAACCCACTAGTGTAGCCGTACCCCGCTTACCCGTTATAGCAGCCCCGATCACCAGCCACATCATATAAAAGCCACCCGCTAACGCCCCGCCGGGAATAAAAAGCGGTCCCGTAATCAAATGTGCCAGAGGAACAATAATCGGCTTGGTAGCCACACCCAACGCCGCCGTCATAGCAATCATAACCAGATCAAACATGGAAAAACGATTAATAAACCTCTGCCAGAGACTCATGTTCATCTCCCTTTCTTGATACATTTAAATTGCTAAAAGCCAAAAGCTAATAGCTGATACTGATAGCTCTCAGAAAGCAATCTTGATATTTCCTACTATTCTCTTCATGCAATAATGGGGACACACCGCTCGTACCCCCCGGAATGTCCCCATTATTGCATTAGGCTTTTATCATTCCTCTATTCTTTATCTTTTTCGTTCCTCGTTCAGCAACTACAGGTTGCGATCTTTCCTCGTTCCTCGTCTTTTAATCTTTTCCTATCTGTTATTTATCTTTTCCTTTAAGCTGATAACTGATAACCGATAACTATCCTTTAATCTTTTCCTACCTGCTACCTGCTACCTGCTACCTGCTACCTGCTACCTGCTACCTGCTACCTGCTACCTGCTACCTGCTACCTGCCGCAAAACAACCAAAGGTTGTTTTGCTTATCTCTTTCCAAGCATACGATAAACGATCTCAGCTGCTTCTGCCCGTGTCGCTGCTTCATTGGCTATAAGCGGCCCTTCTAAATGCTGTGTTTCCAACAATCCTTCTTGTTCGGCTAATTCAACATAACCTTTAGCCCAATTGGAAACCGTATCAATTCTGATACTGGTGCTAAGACCAGCGCCATTCAAGTTTGATGCTGCATCATTTTTCCCCATCGCTCTGATAACAATCGCAATCATCTGTTCATTCGTAAGACTCTGATCAGGCCCAAAGCGGCCATCATCAAAACCGTTAATCAGTCCTTCTTGTGCTGCCTTTTCTACATATTTACCATACCATGCGTTTCCATCAATATCCGAAAATCGACTGCTTTCAATAGCATCTGGTTCTCCGTAAAGTGCACCTACCGTAATTTTAGCAAATTGTGCTCGCGTTAAAATGCCTTCAGGTGCAAACTGACCTTTGGCCATACCGTTAATAATCTGTTTATCCGCTAAATCTTCAATCGCTGTTTGAGCCCATTCAAATCCCTGCAGATCACTAAATTGACCCCTTTCACGATCACCTTTTGCTATCGTGTATTCAAAAGATACGATAGCACTATCTAATTTCCCTGCCCCAATCGCAACAGCCTTTATAGTTGTATCTCTTTCTAATACAATGGGCACATTCAATTCAGGTTGCCAATATGTCGTACTAATATTAAACATTGGACTATTAACAGTAGGCTGACTGCCATCCAGCGTATAATAAATTTTAGCTTTATTAAAATCAGGAAGATCAAGGGTAATATTTGTCCCAGCCGTAATGGTCCCCTGCGATGTTTTTGTTGTTACCGAATCCCACTTTTCCGGTGCTTTTGTTGAAACTTCAATCAGAGCGGTGTTTTTCACAAACCAGGGGTTCGTTTGTTCGGTAACCGCCCGTTGCCCCATACATAGTTTAAAGTAATCCTCCTGTAACCCGGAAATCCCCTGTTTCCCATCTCCCAGCTTTAATGCGATAATCGTTTTTACAGGTTCTGCCCCCTGTGAATCATCTTGCATCATACCCGGAAAATAGTAACGATTATCTTCCAGTATTTCCTGCCGTGTAAAAGTAATCGCATAACCATCAAACGCTTTCACTGTAATCAATTGCGCTTCAGGTTTAATCCCTGCCTTTTCTAAAAGAATGGATAACGGAATCCCTTCCGCCGCAATCAATTTTTTAGTAGGATAGTTGTTTTGAGATGAATAAATATATTGTACATAATCATCCTGCATCACCTCTAACGCTTCCCGCGTAAACTCAATTGGCGTTGTAACACCGTCTCCCATAATTGAAAGTGTTTCATCCTCCGCTGCCAATGCCTGGTTGATATCAGTCACTATGATAACAGCTAATAAAATCATGCAAACAACCATTCCTTTATACATAAATCCTTTTCTCATTATAAACACCTCTTTGACTTATATTTAATAATATATGATTTGCAATAAAGATTTTTATTCTTTCAGCTTTTATCTTATCTTTTTGTCTTTCCACTTTCAGCGACCAAAGGGAGCGGCCTTTCCACTTTCCACTCAAAAACGATATGTGTCGTTTCTTTTAACCTGCCTCATTCAATAGATTATAAAACCGCAAAATCATAACCGCACCTTGCGCCCGAGTTGCATTTTCTTTTGGCGCAAATGTATCTTGACTCACGCCTTTTATAACCCCTTTATCTAATGCAAGCGCAATTTCATTTTCAAAGCCGGCTGCAATTTCTGATTGGTCTTTAAATGTCGCCCTGTCACCTTCAATCTGTTCTTCATCCATATCTTTTATCTTCATTGCCCGAGCAACAATAACAGCCATTTGCTCACGAGTAATCAGATCATCCGGACCAAAGCGTTCCACATTATAACCGTTAATCAAACCTGCTTGTACCGCAGCACTGACGAATTTATAATACCAGGCATCTGAAGATACGTCTTCAAAAGATACGTTCTCTATCTCATTAACATTTAAATCAAGGACTTTAACTAACAGTTTTGTAAATTGTGCCCGCGTAATGGACGCATCTGGCGCAAATTCAGTATCACTGACCCCATTCACAATCCCTTTTTCTATTAAAATCCTTATTTCTTCTCTTGCCCAATGATCTTTTAAATCAGTGAAATGATCGATTGCAACTGGCAGATCCAATTTTTCCATCGATTCAAAACCATATTCCACGCTTTGATCGGATACCGAAATATCCGTAACGCCATTTACAATATACAACGCATTGACTTCTTCAGAACAGCCTTTTCTCTGACTCACTATAAATTTAAGGCCTTCTTCCTCCCATTCTTCCCAATCCGACCACTTATTTTTTTCTTCGTTATACTGACGATAACGATATTTCCAGGAAAGTACTGGTATCGTATGATCTTCATAAATTCCCTTTAAGTCTTCAATATTAAATGCTTTATGAGCGGCTTCATTACCAATAATGGTAATGCTTTTTGCGTTTTTATCCAAATCTATTTCCTTTTGTAATAAATACGGTATGGATATGCCATAACCCTCATATTCTTTGTGAATGCCGTCTTCACATACAACATCATATGTATCGTTTACTTTTCCTTTACTCATATTTTTTAAATCTCTCAAAGCAAAGTAACTATTTTCCTCAACATCACCGTATATACTGATGCCTTCTTCATCTAAAACCTCTTCTGCTTCCTCATACTCCCCATCAACTTGAAACTTACGGCTACATATTTTTGCCGATTTTTCTTCACTAATGGTTATCTCATATTCACCTGACACTGCATCTTTTTCCAGCGTAAAGCTAACTGAAAATTCGCCATTACTCGATTCAATTTCCTCCTCAAAAACAGATGCTCCATCTTTAGGACTAACCATCACAGTAATCGTCTTTGGCTCATCATATTTCCCGGAAGATCCAGAACCATACTCAACACTTTTGGTAGAAACCGTGATTTCACTCACATCATCTACAAAGTACGCATTATTGGACTCAGGTAAATAACCTGTTATGGTCACGTCCTGCCCAGGATTGAAAACCTGCTTGTCTGCAGGCTCTGTAATCTCTATGGCCTGCTTATTACTTCTTTGTCCAATAATCGGCTTCAATACATCTTCTTCCCAATCATCCTCCCACGGCATCCACTTCTCTTTCAATACATTATAGGAACGGCAGCGACTCTTCCATGATAGTATCGGCACCGTATGATCTCTGTAACGCCCCTTTAAATCCTTAATATTAAAGCTGCGACTATAACCATCATCTTTTGCAATAATCGTAATACTTTTCGCGTCAGATTCCAACTCTACTTTTTTCTCCAGTAAATACATAAGTGAAACACCTATGGCTTCATACTCTCTCTGGGTTCCATAACTATTCAATGCATAATAAATATCCTCTATTTTCCCTTTTCCCATATTTCTCAAATCACGAAGGGTGAAATCAACATTTTCTTCAACTGCTCCATCAACGGTTAAAACAATCTCTTCATCCGGTTCCTCGCCTGAATTACCCTCATCGGTTTCAACGGAAAATTCTTGTACATAGGGTAATTGAAGCCCTTCACCCGATATTTTTATGTTGTATTTTCCAACTGTGTCATCTGCTTCAAGTTCAAAATGCGTTGCAAATGCTTCATCACTTATGATTAGCTCTTTCGAATGAATTATTTCCTGGTTTTTATTTCGAACCTCTACCTGAATGGCGGAAAGATTTTTTGCAATCCCGCTGATTTGAACGTTTTCTCCTGTTTTAAAAATTTGATTGGCTTGAGGTGATAACAGCTCTACTGTCCCCACAATCTTGATTTTTCTAACACAGGGTTCATCCAACGCTTCACCGTCAATTTCAACAGTATATTCCCCTGCTTCTAAATTATTATCTACGACTAGACTGGCTGTAAATACACCATGATCGATACTAACCTGTGGTGTGAGTAAAGATTCACCATTTTTATCTTTAACCGCTGCTGTAAGATTGGATACATTTTGTGCTGCTGTACCCCTAATTTCCAGTAAATCGCCAGCCTTGAATATTTGTTCTTCCGTGGGTGACGCAAGCATTGCTTTTTTTACCTTAAATAGGTACCTGTACGGCGTGTTTATATACTCACCGCCGATGCTTATGGTATAGTCACCTCCCACGGAATCCAGTGGTAAAACAAAGCTGGTTGTAAACTGGCTGTCGCTTGTATCTACTTCTTTAGCGTAAACCTGCTTCTGATCAGGATCTGTGACCGTAATGATAACGCTTGAAATATTCTCGACTGTTCCACTGATATTCACCTGATCTTCTGGCATAAATTTCTGTAATTCTACAGGTGTTGTTAAAGTGATTTTGGGTATTTTAACCTCAAATTGATAGGTATACAACGTTTCTAGACTTTCCTCTTTAATTTCAATGGTATAGTAACCTTCAGCCGCCTCATGATCCAAAGTAAATTTTGTACCATACTGACCATCATTTATGGTTAATTCTTGTGTATAAATCATCTTCTCCTTTGAATCGATAACATTAATCGTCCGCTGTTCCTTATCTTGTCCTGTTCCCATGATGGAAATACAATTGCCCGGCTTGATGGTTTTTTCAATTGAAGGCGATATTAAAACGATTTCATCCTGTTCCTTCTTACAGGTTATACTAACGACTTCACTATTGCGCTTTCCCGGTTCAATCGCAATGGCTTTGAATATCCTGTCTTCATCTAGTAAAATGGGTACATTTAACTGGGGTTGCCAGTTCGTGGTGCTGATATTAAACATCCCACTGTTAAAGTCCGGTTTAGAACTATCTGTTGTATAATAGATCTTAACCTTATCAAAATCTAGATGTGTAAACTTCAGTCCCGGACCAGCAACTAATGTCTGTGTATCTAATTCTATTTCAGGTGCTTCACATTTCTCAGGCATCTCGTTTGAAACTTCAATAATGGCTGCATTTTTAACAAACCAGGGATTCGTCTGCTCCGTCATAGCCCGCTGACCCATACACAGCTTAAGATTTTCCGTTCTCATCCCCTCAAAACCTTCGTCCCCTCTTCCACCCATTAGAGAAATAATGGTCTCTACGGGTTGGGCATCGTTTGTAGCGTTTGCCATGATATTCGGAAACGTATATCGAGTATCTTCCAGCAATTCCTGTCGTGTAAATGTCTTATTATATCCATCAAAAGCTTTAATGGTAATCAGTTGTGCTTCGGGTTTAATCCCTGCTTTTTCTAAAAGAACAGCCAAAGGAATCCCTTTTGCTGCAATTAACTTTTTAGTTGGAAAATTGTTTTGAGAGGAATAGATGTATTGAACCATATCCCCTTGCATGGCTTCCAGTTCACCACGTGTAAACTCAATGGGTGTTGTAACCCCGTCACCAATGATTGAAAGTGTTTCATCTACCGCTAAAGCCTGTCCAAAATTTGCAATTAACATCATCATAAGTAATATCACACAAGATATTATCCCTTTTATAAAAAACTGTTTTCTCAAATAAATCCCCCCCTTTTTGGTTTGATTTACATGATTTCTTTTAAGCTTTTCCTACCTGCTACCTGCTGTTCGCTACCTGCTCTTTCTAGTTTTCACTCGCTGTAATATGTGTCAATACATTGAGGGGTACCCCTTCTGTTTCTTCACCCAATACAATTTTTCTAAATGCACCCATCGCCGCATTCACACCATTGATCGCCGCCTGACTGCTTACCGTTGAACCCGTAATTTGTACAATTTCATTAGGTTTTTCCGCTTCCAGAATGACCCGCTCTAAATACGGATTAACCGCCTTATCCTTAAAACGATCCGTAAACCATGCTTGGGTTAAATATTCCGCATATTCCGGTGTTTCATCATGATGTAATATCTTTATCCCAACCGTCATCTTCTTTTCTTCATTAACAACAATCATCATGTCAATCGATCCCTGATACCCAACAGGGCTGACGAGAAAAGCATAATCACATCCTTCTTTTTGAACCATTTTAAAAACTTTTTTCAAAGCAGGAAACTTTTCCTCCAACGACGCTTCAAAAACATCCCCCGTGATATTTTCAATCTCTGCATCATTGGATAAAATATCATGAATCGCCACTTCCTCTTCTACCTGAATGGTCGTATCTATGATCTTTTCTTCTTTCCCCTGATTTTGTGTCTGTTCACCGCTTACGGTCTGGTTATTCTGACAGCCTCCTAATATTAAAACACCTATTAAGATAATCATTATATTTAATATAGCAATACTTCGCCTCATATAATATCACCACTTCCTTGACCTTTTTTACTTTTTCACTTCATACTGAAAAGTCGTCATTTCACTATCTTGCTTTCCAAATCCGCTGGCAAAGGCTTTAATAATAATGGCTTCATCAACTGTAACAGGTTGAGTTAACTGCGGTTGAAAATAACTGGTACTCGGGTTGTACACCGGACTATCATAAGTGGGTATGCTGCCACCTACCGTATAATAAATTTTAACTCGATCCATTTCAGAATGATTCAAACTGATTTCCGTCCCTGCTTCAACGGCTCCAGGTTCCGAACTCACAGTGACATCTTCCCAACGTCCGGACTCAGATGTTAAGACCTCAATCAAATTAACTTGTTTTGCAAATCCATTTGTCGTCACATCATGCAGGCTCTTCTGTCCTAAAAGCAACATTAGATTGCCACCCTGTGCTTTACTTAGATCCTTTGATTCCCTGTTTTCCCAAGCAATAATGGCAGGTACGATTTGTTGTCCATCCTTGCTCTCATCCACTATATTAGGGTAATAGTAACGCTGCCCCAACAACTGTTCTTTTGTAAAAGTAGCTTTATAGCCATCTTCAGACTTCACAATAATGGTTTTTGCATCATCCTTTAAACCCAATTTATCTAATAAGTAGGTTATTTTAATCCCTTTACCCACGAAAAACTTTTTTGAGGGCCAGTTATTAACAGCAGAATAGACCTGCTCTGCATATCCGCCTTTCATATCCTTAAGACCTGTTAAAGTAAATGACCCTGACTGTTTAAGTCCATTCCCTTTAAGGGTTAAAACAATGGGTTCTTTAGAAACCGTCTCTTCTTTAGCCGTTATTTCTACTTGATCATCATCGGAATCTTCTCGTATTGGATCTTCTTTTTCAATAGCCTCTACATCCGATTGTTGTTTATTTACAGCAGGTTTGTTTGGTGCTTCAGGTTCTTGCAATGCTTCAGACTCATTAAATTGCGGAGCCTGCACTTCATGCTGCACAGACTGCTGTTGATCGACACTTTTCGATTGTTCGGTTTGGGAATGATTCAAACACCCTGTAAGCAAACTCATTGTTAACAGTACAATAAGAAAGTATACACCTAGTCTTTGCCACTGATCTCTCATCTGCATGAACCATGCTCCTTTCATTTTCTATTGCACACTGCGAATCCGCAACAAGTTATCTATGTTTGCTAATCCTGTTTCTTTTTCCCAAATCACTTGATAGGTTTTACCCTCATTAGGAACAATAATCCCCTTAGTTAAGTCTTCACCCTTAACCTTTAATTTTTGACCCTTTACAGAAATAATCTCAAATTCTTTATCGTCTACATTCTTAACACGTACTTCCCGAAGTGTATCTTTAATGGTCACACCGTTCATACCATTAATTTCTTTGGTTTCTAAAATCTTTTCCATCTCTTTGGGGAAAACCATGGCATCTGCGTTGGTAGAAACCCAGGCAATATGCTTGACGTTCATCCCTAGTTTAATATATGGCGAAATATTTGTTGGTGCATCTTTGCCTTCAACTTTTATAAAGTAACGTTCATTAACCATATTTAAAGCTTCATTCTTTACAAAACCATCCACTGATTTCATAGTAAAAAAAGCTTTGTTATTGACATCATCTAATCGCGCAAATACCTGTCCTAATTCAATCGAATCATCCTTGCTTCCATAATATTCATATCCATAAGGTTCAATCCCGTCAGCTAAATTCTTAAATATCCAAACAGAGGTAATATCTTTTTTAGGTATTTCTTTATACAAAGAAATCGTCTGCACCATCTTTACCCAGTAAGGGCCAAACTCCCCCTGTACACATAACCGTGCGGGGCGCTCAACTTCTTCCAACTCTGGCTGCCCATCAATCACCATTCCTAAAACGATTTCCCGATTAGCCAAAATTTCCGGGGAAATCAAACAGTAGTAACCATCCCGGCCTGTGACACCAATCCCCTTGTAATCCTCAAGATTGATTTCCAGCTTATTAAGCACATCGTTTAGTAAGGGCCCGGAAACTTTAAATTTATCAATCTTACCCGTTGTCCGCTTATAACTAGCATCAAATTGTTTTTGAGGTAATTTTCGCAATTCTGCTACCGTTATTTCTTTATTACCTTCTACCGCCCCTTCAATGCTAATGATCTGATTTTCATACGCCGGGTTCCCACTGGTTATCGCCTCTTGTGAACCGCAACCCACTGCAAACACGCAAGATAAAATGAGTAATCCAACAAGTAAAAAACTTAACCCGTTTCTCTTTTGCATCATAACTCCCCCTCTACTCTACTGTATACTCAAATGTTTCAATATCACTATCTGCTTTACCAAACCCCTTAACCAATACTTTAATGACCGTATCTTTCTCAATGGGAATGGGTTTGCTCAACTCAGGTTGATAGGTACTGGGGTTATAAAGTGCACTTTCTTCCGTTGGCGTTGATCCATCCAACGTATAGTACATTTTCACCTTGCCCATCTCCTGATGTTGTAATTTCACTGTCTCTCCCTGTGCAATCTGCCCCGGTAATGGATAGGACGCTGCCATCTTCCATTGTCCCGGATTATCATTTAACACCACAATCTCTGATACATTTATCACAAAAGTAATATTTGTTTGTTCATTAACATTAGATTGACCAATAATCAAACAGGGATCACCCGCTACAGCTTTGCTGAGATCATCAGAACCTTCTAAATATTCGTAAGCAATCACCGGCTCTACGGGTTCCGAATTCTGACCATCCCGCTCCTTGACCCCGGGAAAATAAAACTGGGGTGTTTCTAAAAGCTGCTCACGCGTAAATGACCACTCAAATCCATCATCTGACTTAAAGGTAAAACTTTTAGCCTCCGCCTTTAAACCCGCTGCCTCTAAGATTCTTTGAAGCTTAATCCCGCGTGCTGCATATTTTTTAGGACTTGGCCAATTATTGATTGTAGAATAAATATGTTCAAATTGACCCTCTTCCCACGCTTTCATTTCTGCCATCTTAAATTCATGTATGCCATCGACCCCTGAACCGCTCACCGTTATAACCGCCTGGGGTTCATCTTGAATCGCAACAGGTTGTCCTGTCTGTTCAGTACCGCAACCCGACCCAAACACCATAAGCAGCAAAGAAATAGCCAGCATTGTCAAGAAACACCTATTAAACTTATTGTGCTTTATCATCCGCTTTCCTTCCTTTCGCTCTTTCATCTCATCATTCTATATATTCAATGCACCCTGGATCATTCCCAATAAGTTAATCATAAGAAGTAAATGCTGATCATACCACGATAAACCATCCATCGTATTCCCTTTATCGATGATATACGTATCAACCACTTTGCCTCTAGCCTCTTTAGCTGTCAATGTTAATGCATCTTCTGTTATATCAATTACCTGATAAGTGGCCCCAGCACTAACAGCAGCCATATAATCAAAATCATCATAATTATAATGTTTTGTTCCTGCATTTCCCATTATATAAACCACGCCATCCTGAGGCTGCTGTTGAATCTTTCCCCCATACAGTGGATATGTACGCATATACACATGCTGGTGCCCGACAAATACCATATCGACATCATTTTCCTCTAAAATCGGCACCCACTTTTCTTGTAATGCATCATGTTCTTTCCCAGCATGAGCAGGATAAGGGGGATGATGAAACATCACAAATTTCCATCTTTGATGACTATCCGATAAATCTTTTTTCAACCATTGACTGGCTTCTTCATAAAGCAACCCTTCGTTTCCCATCCGATTACTATCTAAAATAACAAAGTGAGCATTGCCATAGTTAAATGAATAAAACCGCTCTTTAAGATGAGATGGACCGTTTTGAGGCAATGCAAAATGTTTTAAGTAATAGGTATTTCTGCTATCATCATGATTACCTAAAGTTGGCATCAAGGGCATACAATCAAACACACCTGCAGTCTGGCTTAAAAATTGTGCCCACTCTCCCGAATCATCCCCATTATCTACTAAATCGCCTCCCATCAGAGAAAACTTCAAGTTGGGATGTGCTGCATAAGCTTCATGGAGCATTCGTCCCCATTGTTCATAGCCCGCCTGAACATCACCCATATAGAGAAAAGAAAAAGTATCTGTCTCACTTGCTGTTGTAAAAGACAGAGGCTTACTCCACGCACCTTTTGTACCTACTCGGTAAATATACTCCGTTTCAGGCATAAGCTGATTGATCGTCGCCTCAAAATGATTATGATTATTATTCTCATTTAATTCTGTCAATATTGCCTCTTTTTGTCGGGCTTTAGAAAAGCTCCCCTTAAAATCAACCGCTGGTACATACTGAACGGTTCCTTTTGTAACATCATGACTGGTTCGCCAAACAATTGTCTGAGATGTTTTAGGATCATCCGTCCATGATAAAGTAATTTGATCCGGATTCTCCTCCACCACCGTTGCCATGGCTGGAGTCGATAAAAAAGGAAGCACCAACACCATCAACAAAACAAAAATTACAATAAATTCTACACGCTCTCTTATTAAATTCTTTTCACACATACACCATCTCACCTCTCTCCGAGGAATATCTACGTTATATAGCCTTTAGCTGACCCTTAATCTTTCCCTTTATGCTGATAGCTGATAACTGATAGCTAAAATATCTTTTGCTTTTCCTACCTGCTACCTGCTGATCGCTACCTGCCGAAAAACGGCTCCGTCCGTTTTTCTTACTTCCTAATAACAATCTCAATATCCTGCTCTTCTTCATACCCATCCAATTCGCGCAGCACTCCTTCCACTGCTCCTCGTACGATATCCTGAACAAATGGTACCATGCTCAACGAACGCCCGCCTATCTTAACTTCTACCTGCTGCTGACCTACCAATACACAATCTTCCCGCTTGCGTTTTCCTTGCAAAATTTCAACTGCCAATCGATGACAATCTAACCCACATAAATCACAACAAGCGGGCTCTAAAAAAGGCAGATGATCAAATACTTTTTCTTCAAGAAGATCAACTAATCTTTCTATATCTTTTAAGGCATTGATGACTGGAATTCCTTTATATGCTGTCATTTTTTCAGAAACACGTCCGGAAATGGCAAAAACGAGATCCGTTAACCGTTCATCGATATCTTTTGTTTCATGTGCACAGAGAATATGAGGCACGTTAGTTTCGTAAACGCCTTCCAATATCAACCAATCATGGTGATAAAAAGGCAATAAATCCTGTATGTCCATCTTTTCCTGCAACAGGATATCGGTTTCATAAAATCCACGTGCCGTTACCAACTGGGAACCTGCAACCCGATGTCGCCAAGTATTCGTTCCTTCCTGATCCATCTGAAATCCTTGAAAATGAATATCTTTAATGGTTCCCACGGAATAACGACGTCTTCTCAATTCCTTGATGATACATTCCACCGTTGTCGTTTTCCCTGAATCCGATATACCAAAGACAGAAAAAATTTTCATGATTCCTCTCCTCTCCATAAAACATTTGATTCCTTAATTCTCAATACTATGAAATAATACCTTGCTTCTGTAGCTCTTAGGAGCTAGTAGTTAGTAGTTAGCTTTTAACAAATCTTTTCCTACCTTCTACCTGCTGGTTGCTACCTGCTAGCAAAAAAATAATACATAAGCAACATACTACTTCCCCCTACAAAAATTGCATTCCAAATCTTATCTTGTTTCTTCATCACCAATTGCCGCATATAGGTTCGCCGAGGGTAGGCACGTGCTCCCCGCGCTTCCATGGTTATAGCCAGCCGCTGCGCTTTAACCATTGTGCCAAATATAATGGGGACTAAAAGTGAGGTATAGACATGGGCTTTTTCTCTCCATGATATTTTTGCAAAATCAACGCCTCGCATTTGAATGGCTGTAAAAGTATCTGTTGCTTCTTCAGCCAATATCGGTAGAAACTTAGCTGAAATAAATACCATAAAGGCGATTTCATACGGCACCTTCCATTGAACCAGTCCCCTCATTAAGTCGTAAGCATTAATCGTACTAAGAATAAGTGCTGAACTTAAAATAACCCCCATCCTGATTCCAACACTTAATCCTTTCATCATCCCACCAGTAGTTAAGAGGGGTAAATGGTTCAGTTCTATTAAGGTTTGACCATCAGGTGAAAATACGCTTTGAACAAACATTAATAAAATCAAGATCGCGATCATGCCTTTTAGACGGTAATACACCTGCTTTAAATCAACCTTTAGATACAATAAAATCACAAAAGTGCTAAACAATAAGCCCAATAATAACATGGGTTCACTATAAACAACAGCCAGAGTGGAAATACAAATCACCATCACCAATTTTGTGCGTGGATCCCATATATCCCTCAAAACCATCACACTCCATTCCCTGCATCAGCTATGACTCTCCCACCTTCCATCGTTATAAAACAATCTGCTATTCTCTCTAAAAAAGACCGATCATGACTGCTTATAATCATACCCACCTGCTGATGCTTTAAATCTTTTAATATCTTTTCCAGTTGCCGACAATGATAGGTGTCCAGGCCAACTGTCGGCTCATCAAAAATTAAATATTGTGGTTGCATTGCCAGGATAGAAGCTAAAACCAATCGTTGTTTTTCTCCCTGGCTTAAATGCAGCGGGTAATCTTGACGATGATGTTCCATATTGAAATAAGTAAGATAATGATTGACACGTTGTTGAATTTCCGTCTCTGGTAAATCCAAGTTTTTCAAACCAAAACGGATCTCCCCTTCGACAGTCGTTGCAAATAGCTGTTTATCTGGATTTTGAAACAAATACCCTATTTGCCTGCCAACCTGTGCTAAAGAAAGTCCATTAATATCTCTGCCTTGTAATAAAATTTTTCCCCCCGTAACCTTTAAAGCCCCTATTAATAATTTAGTTAATGTTGTTTTACCACTACCATTATGACCGATTAAACCAACCGCTTCATCTTTATGAATATGTAACGAGACATCTTGCAATGCCCAACCCTGTTGGTTTTTATATCTAAAATACACATTTTGTACTTCTAAAAAATCCATTTAGATAATCCTTCCTTGCTTCTTACATTTTCCACTCAAAAGTTAATTGAAGAAGTTTCTTATCGTCTCTTTTTCCAATCCTTGATATATGATTTTTCCATTCTCCAGAACAATCCCCCTGTCAATCATATGCAAAAAATACCCGGGATGATGTTCAACCATCACAATCGTCTTTCCCTGTGACTTTAACTGCATGATAACTTGTTCTATCTTGCTTTTTCCTGCCTCATCCAGACGAGGCATCACCTCATCAAAAATAAGAATATCCGGGTCTAATGTCAGCACCGCACCCAAAGCAACCAAATGCTTCTCCCCTCCAGAAAGCTGTGATGGATTTCTATAACGCAAATGTTCTATATCAATCATTTTTAGTGTTTTACTGACGCGCTGTTGAATTTCTCCCGGCGGTATACATAGATTCTCAGGTGCAAACGCCAATTCGTCTTCTACCGTCGGACAAAACAGTTGTGTATCTGGATCTTGAAAAACCATCCCTATTTTTTGTGCCAATTGAGGCAAAGTACAATCCATAACATCTTTACTGTCAATCCATATTTTCCCTTTCATCTTTCCTTTGATGCTGTGAGGAATAATACCCGCTAAACACAAACAGAGCGTGCTCTTCCCACAGCCACTCGCTCCTATTAGCCCAACTATTTGTCCTTTTGGTACACAAAAAGAGATATCTTTTAATACTTGTCCACGATTGGGATAAGCAAAAGATAAATTTTGCACTTCAATGATCTGTTGCATATTTCCTCCAGTAAGTAAGATATAAATAATCAATTGCAAAGCAGACAAAAAATGCCTGCTTTGCATCTAAAGTAATTTTTTTATAATAAGACTGGTTGCTAGGCTCTATAACAAATTATATAACCTTAAGATCATAACAGCACCCTGCGCTCTAGTTGCATTGGTGCTCGGCGCAAAAGTATGTTCATCCATACCATTAACAATTCCATTTTTAGCCGCTATGGCAACGCCCTCTTGAGCCCAGTTTGAGATATGGTTTAAATCATTAAATTTGTTAAGTTCACTCAAGTTTTCATTTTCCTGAGTCCCGCTTGGCTTAACTTTTAGCGCTCGAGCCATCATGACGGCCATCTGTTCACGGGTGATATTATCATCCGGGCCAAACGTATTGACATCATAACCGTTTATTAAACCTGATTTGACAGCAGCAGCAACAATATCTTTATACCACACATTAGCCGGTACATCTTTAAAAGCAACGGAAGCACCCTTTGGCACATCCATTTCAAGCGCCTTAATCAGAAGCGTTGCAAATTGAGCTCGGGTAATATTGGCATTAGGCGCAAATTCAGTTTCAGTCATACCATTAACAATTCCTTTTTCTACTAAGGTTTCAATTTCCTTTTTCGCCCAATGATTAGTTATATCTTTAAAATTTCTTCCTGCATGAATAGTAGGCTGAATCTTATCGTTTGTGTTACTCGGCTTGCTGCTACTGTGGGGGCTAGGGCTAGGTCTATAATTACTAGGAGGGTTACTAGGGTTTTCACTAGGGTTTTCACTACTGTTATCGGATTCACGGCTTACTTTAAACTCATATGGAGAAGCCGCTAATCCTGCTCCACCCATCTTAATCTGATATTCTCCTTCTACAGCATCATCTGCTAATGTAAAATCAGTCGTGAATGCTCCGTTAACAATGGTAGGCTGTGCTGTATAAATCAACCCACCATTTGCATTGCGAATAGAAATAGTAATTTGTGATATGTTTTGTGCTGTTCCGCCAATGGCCACTTGATCTCCAGGCTTAAAAATATCCTCTGACCCAGGAGATGTGAGCGTAACCTGACCAGCGTTGTTTTCTGCTAAACCGGTCGTTACCCAAAATATTGAAAATAAAGTTATGAATAATAATAATCGCCATTTGTTTTTTACCCTAAACATTTATTTATCTCCCCTCTTGCGTTACCTTTAAATGACATGATAAGTTGCGGCAAAATGCTGCCGCAACTTATCTGTTATTACTTACTCATTAATATCAAAACTCAGACCTTGCGCTGCACTTGCTAATGGCACTTGACTATCCCAACCATCCCAAACAAATACATCCACAAATGATTCTCCATCTACATCATCCGACATGGTAAATTCAGCAGTTAATTGTGAACCTGTTGTTGGTATGGCACTTTCAAGACCCATGCATTCTAAAACATGCCCACCAGCAATTGCTGTTGCGCCTTCTCCATTTCTTACCTGAATGATGATTAACGCATTTTGTGCTTGCTCCGTATTATTGTTAACAACTGCTTGAATACGATAGCAACCCTGATTTGAGACAGATGTTATTTCTTGACCAAAAGGATTAAGAAGTTTAACTGTGTTAATAAAGACACCTTCCTGTGGAGCTATTACACTGATGCCCGTTACATTTGTACAGCGATTGTACCACGTACTCGTACCATCATCATAATTACGGTAGATTCTTATTGAGGAATGGTTTCCATCATCGTCTACATCATCTATTTCCACACCTTCTACTTCATAAGTAACTAAATAGTCATCTGAACTGATTTCTCCTATCGGTACTGTCAAGCATGCTCCCATAGGTATATCTTCAAATCCATCTGTGGTAGTAATCTTTATCTCTAAATCTGTCCTTGTTATGCCTGCGTCTGCTAGTAATGTACTCAGCAATACACCTGTACAACTTTCGGCTTCATCTACACTTTTATGCAGATAGGATGCTGTTGTTGCTGTCATTCCTTTTAACGCATCCATCGTATATCCAATTGGTGTATCTATTCCGTCACCACTGATAGTGAATACATTGTCCACTACTGGTGCTATTACACCGATGCCTATTACATTTGTACAGCGATTGTACCACGTACTCGTACCATCATCATAATTACGGTAGATTCTTATTGAGGAATGGTTTCCATCATCGTCTACATCATCTATTTCCACACCTTCTACTTCATAAGTAACTAAATAGTCATCT
>DAOUPZ010000007.1 GCA_030625885.1 Clostridia bacterium | reverse complement strand
CACCAGCACAAACCATAAATGCAGATAGCATCATAATAGCAGGAACAGCGGAAGCTGGTGCAACGATAACGATAACGGGTGGTGCAGCTGAAGCGAGTGGTACGGCTGCAGGTGACGGCAGCTACAGCATAGCAGTACCATTAACGCAGGATGCAGCTAATACATTGGTAGTAACAGCAACAGATACAGCGGGTAACGAAAGTTCAGCAGCAGAGGTAGAAATAATACAAGACAGTACAGAACCGGTTAAGCCAGCCATAAACACACCAGCGCAGACTATTAATGCAGATAGCATCATAATAGAAGGAACAGCAGAAGCTGGTGCAATGATAACGATAACGGGTGGTGCATCTGAAGCAACAGGTTTAGTTGATGGGTCAGGTAACTATGCAGTTAACGTAAACCTAACACAGAATGCAGATAACACGTTGGTAGTAACAGCAACAGATACAGCAGGAAATGAAAGCAGTACAGCACAAGTGGTAATAACTGAGGACAGCACAAATCCAGTAGTACCAGTCATAACCACACCAGCACAAACCATAAATGCAGATAGCATCACAATAGAAGGAACAGCAGAAGCGGGTGCAACGGTAACGATAACCGGCGGCGCATCAACGGTAACCACAACTGCATTGGGTGACGGCAGTTACAGCATAGCAGTACCGTTAACGCAGAACGCAGTTAACACCTTGAGTGTGATAGCAATCGATGCAGGTAATAACGAAAGTTCGGCGGCAACGGTAGAAATAAAGGAAGATAGTACAGGACCAGCAGTGCCAGTCATAACGACGGAAGACCAAACCATTAATGCAGATCGTATCACTATAACCGGAACAGCGGAAGCTGGGGCAACCATAAGAATAGCCGGTGGAAAAGAAGTCGTAACAGTAACAGCAGATGGCGATGGAAACTATACAGCGGAAGTACCGTTAAATCGCAACGCGGTTAACACATTGGTAGTGACAGCAACTGATGCGGGTAATAATGAAAGTCCAGCGGTAACGGTAGTAATAACGGAAGATAATACAAATCCAGCAGTACCAGTCATAACCACACCAGCACAAACCATAAATGCAGATAGCATCATAATAGAAGGAACAACGGAAGCTGGGGCAACCGTAACGATAAGCGGCGGTGCAACTGAAGCGAGTGGTACAGCTGCAGGTGACGGCAGCTACAGCATAGCAGTACCGTTAATGCAGAACGCAGCTAACACGTTGAGCGTAACGTCAACCGATGCGGGTAATAACGAAAGTCCAGCAGCAACGGTAGTAATAACGGAAGATAGTACAGGGCCGGTCATTACTTTGAAGGGTGATGCAGAAATAACAATTGACAAAGGGTGTCATTACGTAGAAGAAGGTGCAACAGCAAGTGATAATTTTGACGGTGATATCTCTGCCCAAGTAATAATTAATAATGACTTTGATACAATGAATGCCGGAGAATATACAGTAACTTATACAGTAAGTGATACAGCAGGAAATATTTCGACGAAGACTAGAACAATAACAGTTAAAGAGAAAGCTGATGGGGGAGACTCAGCGATAGCAGTTGATGATGGCACTAGGGCAGATGCTGAACAAGTTGATCAAGCTGTCAATCATGCGCGGTTGAACGGTAATGACTCTATTCATGTAGGCGTAAACGAAGATACAGACGATACAGCAGAATGTGGCATTCCTCTAAGAAGTATCGCATCAGATCAAAGCAATACAATAGGTGTAACAGCACAAACAAATGATACGCTTATGCAAGTACCGGCAGGAGCAGTTGATACCAGCCAGGTAGCTGATCGGGAGCATTCCCACTTGGAGTTAGTCAGCGAGAGGATGGATATGGAGGCAGATGAAAATCAGAATATGGCGCAATGTATGCCGCAAGAAGATACGAATATCGTGCAGGGACGGGTATTTGATTTCAGAATGAGTATTATTGATGGTCAAGGTAATAGAACTATAATTACGAATTTTGCATCCGATCAGGAGATTATGTTGGGTATTGGACTCAGCGACCAAAATATACAAAACATTCAAAATCTAATAACCTATTACTATAATGAAAATGTTGGGGCAGGCAATGATGGATCACCATGGGAATACGTCGGTGGCGAGTATGATATTGAAACGCAGTCTATGATTTTTTATACGGATCATCTCAGTACATATGGGATTATGGAAGTAAAAGATAAAGCAGTCGCATTAGTACAAGCTATCAACGATGAGGATGACTGCCGCAAAGTTAGAAGAATTATTGAAGATGATGCACTTGAATTAAATACAGCTAAACCTTCTACATACTCAGAATTTAGTGATAATGGAAAGGACGATATCGCTCAGGATATCATTGATGAAAGATCTGTAACGGGTTATGGTGACAAAAATGACCTCAAGGTAACTTTTGATAGATTAGTTACTGCAAAGGATACGAGTATAAACAGCGATACGACTAAACCTGTTATTACACTAAATGGCGAAGCGAATATCCAGATCGCACTAGGCGTTCCATACAAAGAACCCGGTGCAACGGCACAGGATAATATCGAGGGAGATATTTCAGGCAGGATTATCATTACAGGGGATACGGTCAATATTAACAACCTAGGAGATTACACGATCCGCTATCATGTTATTGATACGGCAGGCAATGCAGCGGATGAAGTGACAAGGATCGTTTCAGTTATCAAAGACTCTGACAAGCCGGAAATTGAGCTGATCGGTGAGGCCAATATGTTCCTTTATAAAGGTCATGAATTTATCGACCCCGGCGTTAAAGTAACGGATAATCTGGATCAGGATATCTCCTATAAGGTGATCATATCAGGGGATCAGGTGGATACCAGTCAGTCAGGCATTTATACGATCTACTATGATGTAACGGACGCATCCGGTCATGCAGCAGATCAAGTGACAAGAACCGTACAGGTTAAAAGGAAACATCATCATTCTCCCAGCAACCTCTTTTCTCCTAAAGATGGGGTTACCCCAGATACAGATGTAGTAATTCCTGCTATTGGTAATAAAACCTTTGAAGATATCAAAGGTCACTGGGCGCAAGCAGAGATTGAAAAAATGGCTTCCAAATTGATTGTGAACGGTCAAGATGAGCGTACCTTTGACCCCGAAGGGGAAGTTACCAGGGTAGAATTTGCTGCTATGATGGTGCGAGCACTAGGAATAACGGAAAGAAAAGCGGTAGCAGCTTATAGTGACGTTACCGATGAATGGTATGCAGATATTGTTGGTGTAGTGACAGAAACAAAATTATTTAAAGGCTATGGAGATGATACTTTTAGACCTAATCGAGTCATTTCTCGAGAAGAAATGACAGCGGTATTATCTAGAGCGATGGAGTATGCGGGTTCATCGGTTGGTATTACGGATATAGGCGTTGGACTACAAAAGTTCAAAGATCAGCATCAAATTAAAAAATGGGCGCAAGAATCCGTAGCCAAAGCAGTGGAAGCAAAGATTGTTCAGGGAAATGAACAGGGTTGCTTTGAACCGAATCATCCAACGACGCGTGCAGAGTCAGTCGTGATGTTACTACGTATGCTTAAACATGTTGGTTTTATGATTTAAAACAAATGGAATCCTTTGTTAAAGGGATTCCATTTGTTTTTGATATATCATTTTTTTATCTTTTAACTAACCACTATCAACTGACCACTGTCAACTGAAAAACCCCTATGGCTTTTTCTTATAGAAATGCAGGATTATCATCACAAATAACGAATCAAACTGTATAATACTTCTTTCATTGCTATACAATAGTAACAAAGAGAAGATACTTGAATCGAAAGGAGAGCAATACATGGATAAATTCTCACTGGCAGATATATTAAAACGCCTTTTATTTAAACAAAAAGATGTGGTAGAATCCATGAAAGAAAAGAAGAAAAGCGGAGGATTGGGTTTATCTGGAGAGCAGCGTCGGTTTTTTCGAGGCGGCATCTTTATCATTCTACTATTAATATTCATTGCCCTATTCCGTAATATTATTACATTAACGACTGATTATCAATGGTTTAAACAATTGGGATATGGTGCGGTTTTTATTAAAATGCTCTGGCTTAAAATGGGCGCCCGAATTGGCATGGGACTCGTAATATTTGCGCTATTATCTTTTTTGTTCATCTGGATTCAGCGTCGGCTTGCTAAATTGCAGGGGGGGCAGGGTACTAATCCTGCAATGAACCTTATTTTAAAGCGAAAATGGATTCCGATTCTATTAGGTGCCTCTTTAGCGTATGTTCTTTCCGGTACAGGGATGAGTTGGGTGAATCTTCTCCATTTTCTTTATGGGGAGAACTTTGGCAGTGTTGATCCCATATTTAATATGGATATTGGGTTTTATATCTTTAAATTACCCTTATTAAATAATGTGTCCGGCATATTTAACAGTATGTTTTTATTCTTGACACTGATTTTTGTCGTAAGCTATGTCATTTTTTCCAAGTTTATGCAGCAACGTCAGAATGCAGAAGGTGCATATTATGATGAAGAAAGCAATGTGTACCAGATTTATAATAAGGAAGGCTTACAACGTCAGTTGCTGACGTATGCGACTACTTTTCTCGGCTTATTTTTAATTGTTTACGGTCTAAATTTTCTATTGCAACGCTATAACTTACTGGCGGGACGCGTGCCGGGTTATACGGATATTAATATTAATGCCCGCTTCTATTTCTTAAATCTTGTTTTCTGGTGTGCGGCAGGAGGGGTGTCATTTTTTACCTTCCGACGCAAAAAAAATCCCCGTAAGCTGGCGATGATTGGGGGAATACTGATTTTAATTGGTTTGTTTGCGCTGCCTATTACGCGGTATGTTGTGCAAACCTTTATTGTAGCGCCTAACCAATTAGCTCGGGAAACACCCTATATTAAACATCAGATTGAAATGACACGTAAAGCTTATAAGTTGGATGAAATTCATTTTGAAGAATATCCGGCAAAAGTAGATTTGACGGCGGAAGAGCTGCAGAAGTCGAAAGATACGATTAATAATATCCGTATTAATGATTATCGGCCGACAAAGGTGATTAACAATCAATTGCAGGGGATTCGTAACTACTATCAATTTGCCGATACCGATGTCGATCGCTATCTTCTGGATGGGGAGTTGACCCAGGTGTTTATTTCCGCCAGGGAGCTGAATACGGATAATTTACCCGATCAAGCTAAGAACTATATTAACGAACGGTTCAAATATACCCATGGTTTTGATATTGTGGTTAACTCTGCCAATAAAGTAACGCCAGAGGGGCAGCCGGTGATGCTGGCCAAGAATATTCCTTCGGAAACCAATTATGATGAATTACGTATCGATCGTCCGGAGATCTATTATGGCGAATTAACCAACAACTATGTGATTGTAAAATCGGCTTTGCAAGAATTTAATTATCCTTCCGGAGACGATAATGTCGAAACCGTTTACGATGGAACAGGCGGCGTTTCCCTCAAGGGGTTCAATCGCTTGCTGTATGCACTGCGGTTTGGCGATTATAAACTTTTTGTTTCTAATTACGTAACCGCGGAAAGCCAAGTGATGTATTATCGTAATATACGGGAAAGGGTACGAAAAATAGCGCCTTTCCTGCAGTATGATAACGATCCGTATATTGTAATAGATAATGGTAAACTATACTGGATTATGGATGCTTATACGTCCTCCTCGAACTATCCTTACAGTGAGCGCTTGGTAGCAGAAGAGGGCGAAGGACTGGATAAGTTCCGGAATCGTAATTATATCAGCAACAGTATTAAGGTTGTGATCGATGCTTACAATGGGGATGTTGATTTTTATGTCATTGGCAAGGATGATCCGATTGCCCGTACCTATCAAAAGGCGTTACCGGGCTTAATCAAAGATATTGAGCAGATGCCCGAAGGATTGCGCGCTCACTTGCGCTATCCAGAAGACAGTTTCCGGGTAAAGGGCGATATGTATAAGAAATACCATGTGACCAATCCGACCGTTTTCTTTAACCGGGAAGATGTTTGGGCGACGGCAACAGAGACCTATCAGAAAAATACGCAATTGGTGGAACCCTATTATATTAATATGGGACTGCCAGGTGAGACGGAAAACGAGTTTTTAATGATGCGTCCCTTTACGCCTTTGAAAAAGGATAATATGGTGGCCTGGTTGGCAGCCCGTATGGACGTAGAACATTATGGGGAAACCATTGCCTATAAGTTTCCTAAACGGAAACTAGTCTATGGTCCCGCTCAAGTGGAATCGCGAATTGCTCAGGATGCCAATATTTCGCGAGAATTGACATTATGGGGGCAGCAGGGGTCAGAAATTATTCGCGGCAATCTACTGGTGGTGCCGGTGGAGGGCAGTTTGATTTATGTTGAACCGCTTTATCTGATTTCGGATAACCAGCGGAGTCTGCCGGAAATCAAACGAATTATCGTCGTTTATGGCGATCGGATTGTGATGGAGGAGACGTTAGAAGAAGCACTGGCGAAGGTCTTTAATGTAGCGATCCAGCCTAAGCCAAAGCCGGAAGGACCAGAAGTACCTGGAGAAGTACCGGGGGAAGCAGCAACGGTAGAGCAACTGATTGGTCGAGCTGGGGAAGCATACAATCGTGCTCAGGATGCGATCGCCAAAGGCGATTGGACAGCATATGGGAAGTATCAGAAACAGTTAGGCGATCTATTGGAGCAGTTGAAAACGACAAATCAATAAATGATTAAACAAAAAGCGTCATGTATATGCATGGCGCTTTTTGGTATATAAGAATGTATAAGTTTTCTGCTATATCTTTTATTTCCTATTGTTTTCTAATTGTCAATTGTGAATTAAAACGGCAAAGCCGTTTTTTACTCTTGACACATATGGCAATCTAGTGTACTATTTAAATAGAACACTAGGGAGGAGGGGCGCGATGAATTTTAATAATAATAGTCCAATTTACTTACAGATTATCAATAAAATCAAACAGGATATCGTGAAGGAGGTTTATCACCCCGGGGATAAGCTGCCGTCTGTAAGAGAAATGGCCATAGAAACGCAGGTCAACCCTAACACCATCCAAAGAGTTTATCAAGAATTAGATCGGCAAGGGATAACGTACACCAGACGAGGTATGGGAACGTATATTACAGACGATAAAACGAAAATAAATGAGATTCGTGAACAGCTTGCAGAAAAAATTTTTAAAAAGTTTGTTCATATAGCAAGAAAAGCAGGTTATACCGATGTTAAAATTCTTGAGCAGGTTAAGAAATATTTGAAGGAGGAAGAATGATGGAAAATCATTTAATTGCGCATGATCTAAAAAAAAATTATCGGTCCAAGCAGGCACTGAGGGGGATCAATTTGACATTAGATGCAGGGAAAATTTATGGTCTGTTTGGCCCTAATGGCAGTGGGAAAACCACCTTTATGAAGATTGCTGCGGGATTATTAGAACCAAGCGGCGGTGAAATAACCATAGATGGCAAACACCCTGGTGTTGAAACAAAAGCAAGGGTGGCGTATTTACCGGATGCCAACTATTTTTATTCGTGGATGAGAATTAAAGACGCTATAGATTATTTTGCAGATATGTATGAAGATTTCAATGTTACTAAGGCTAATGAAATGATAACATTTATGGAATTAAATTTGAATGATAAAGTGACATCGCTTTCCAAGGGGATGGCGGCCAGGTTGAAATTAAGCTTGGTTATGGCGCGTGAGGCGAAGTTATATTTATTCGATGAACCGCTGAGCGGGATTGACCCTGTTTCCAGAGATAAAATTATTGATATGATGTTAACCCAATTTGAAACGGGAAGAACCATGCTTATTTCTACTCATTTAGTTCAGAATGTTGAAAGGATTATCGATGAAGCTGTCTTTATTTTAGATGGGGAGATTATTCTCCAGGGAAGTGCCGAAACGTTTAGAAATGAGAAGAAGATGTCTATCGATGAATTATATAGAGAGGTGTATCAATAATGGGAAATTTGATAAAATATGAAATTAAAAACAGAAAGCGATTCATGTTATTTGGAGGGATCATTTTACTATTATTGAATAGTATTATTTATTTTAGATTAACACCAATTAGTTCTGGAATTATTCAGGGAGCAGTAGTGAAATCTTTTGGCGAAGAATTGGGAGCAAAATCTTTTGCTATGATGTTTGGTTATGTATTATTATCATTTGGGGCTTTTGTTGTTGTTTTAATTGATACGATAAAAATTTTTAGAGATGATTTATTTGGGAATACCGGTTATTTGCTTTTTAGTTTGCCCAAAAAATCAAGTGCGATCCTGGGCGCGAAAATACTAACTGCATTAATGGAATATGCCATTTGTCTATTTATTACGGTAACATTTGGAGCAATGAATGTGTATAAATTATTCCTCAAAATGAATGATATAGTGGCCTTAGATGAAATAGCAAAATTAATTGAACCCGCAATATCTTGGGCTGGTTATGAAACGCTGCAATTTGTGGTACTTGTTTTAATGATCTATTTTGCCATGACCATTACGAAATCCATACTGGTCAATAATAAACATAATAGATTAATTTCCTTTGTAACTTTCATTGGATTATCCTATCTAGTAGGAAAGATTTCTGATTTGCTTAATCAAGCGTTTCCCCAGGATATGCTTTTAAATTATAAAATTGTGGGTGCGGAAACGGTGATTCCTTTGCCCGGTATAGCGAGTGTTATTTTTAGTTTAGTCATTGGATTTGCATTATTCATGGGTACTTCATATTTACTGGAGAATAAAATAAATTTATAATAGGATAAAGAGGTTTTGAAATGACCAATCTTAGTGATAAGCTGAAAAAGGATATTCAGTATGGTTTATTAAAATGGTTTGACGAAGAAAAACGGGAGATGCCATGGCGTGAAACGCGTAATCCCTATAAAATTTGGGTATCAGAAATCATGTTGCAGCAAACGCAGATTATAACGGTTATCCCCTATTTTGAACGATTTATTGAAGCATTTCCAACCGTGCAGGACTTAGCGGCAGCACCGGAAGAAAAGGTGCTTAAATGCTGGGAGGGGTTGGGCTACTATTCTCGGGCTCGGAATTTACACCGTGCGGCAAAGCAGATTGTCGCTGAATTTGACGGAAGAATGCCACAGGATTGGGATGACCTACTTTCGTTACCCGGTATTGGATCGTATACAGCCGGGGCTGTATTAAGTATTGCATTCGGACAAGTATTGCCGGCAGTGGATGGCAATGTACTGCGGGTTTTATCCCGTATGTTTTTAATCTCCAAACCCATTAATGTGGCAAAAACCAAAAAAGAAATGGAAGCATTGGCTGGTTGTTTAATTCCTATAGCGCGGGCAGGAGATTTTAATCAAGCATTGATGGAATTGGGTGCTTTAATATGTACCCCTAAATCGCCGCAATGTTTTCGCTGTCCTTTGCAAAAATGCTGTTGTGCCAACCAAGAGCAATGTCAGGCATCATTACCGGTCAAAGAAAAGAAGGCGCCTAAGCGTGAATTGAAGATGGTATTCGGTGTGATTTATAACGAGAAGGGTGATGTGTTGATTGAACAGCGTCCGTCTAAGGGGTTGCTGGCAAACTTGTGGCAGTTTCCCGGCGGTGAGTGGCATAGTGGTTCGGAAGCCCACGAAGTGTTACGCGATATCATCAAAGAAAAATATCAACTGGATATAATAGTAGATGGAGATCAGATTGCACTAAAGCATATTTTTACCCATCTGGTGTGGAAAGTGACGGCGTTTACTACATGTAGCGTTCAGGGAGGCTGCGCTGTTTTATCAAAAGGAGGAACAGCACGTTGGGTAAAGTGGCAGGATTTGAAGGATTACCCCTTTCCTAAAGTACACCAAACAATTATAATGAAGGTGGAGGGGAGAAAAGATGACCAATAATGGAAAGAGTTTTGCAGGGCGTTGGGTATTTAATGCATTTGCACTTTATATTGTTGCGGGAATTGTACCGGGATTTTATGTGATGCAATGGGGCGGTGCACTAGCAGCCTTAATTACTGGACTTGTTCATGCGGTTATGAAACAAATATTGCAAGTTTTGAAGATAACGGTTAATATGGCAACGGTTATGATATTAACAACAGCATTGGATATGGTTATATTCTTATTTCTACCTTCTTTATTGAAGGGATTTGTTGTTTATGGATGGTTTACATATTTGTTTGGTGGTTTGCTGTTAGGGGTTATCAATGGGATTATTACATTAAAGATGAAGGCTTAAGGATAAAGGCTAAAAGCTAATGCAAAAACGGGGACATTCCGTGAGGCACGAGCGGTGTGTCCCCATTTTTGCATGTCGGGGAAAGTAGAAAGATAGCAGGTAGGAAAAGATAATGATTAAAAGATGTAAGTGGCTAGTGGCTAGTGGCTAGTGGTAAGTGGGAAAAGATTAAAAGCTGATAGTTGATAACTGATAGCTAATAACTAAGAACTACCGTATTGGAGGTAATAATATTGAAAAAATACAAATGTATTCTTTTTGATTTGGATGGAACAATACTGGATACCAAGGATTTAGTTTGGGCTTCTTATAGACATACGTTTAAGCATCTTTTTGATGAAGATATCAGTGATGATCGGATTCTCAGTTACTTTGGCGTTCCTCTTAAAGAAGCCTTTGAGCAGGAACATCCGGAACAGGTGGAAGAAATGTTACGTACCTTTCGGACACATAACAAATTACACCATGATTTAACTGTTAAGATTTTTCCCGGTGTAGCGGAAACTTTGGATAGGCTTTTCCATAAGGGAATTTATTGTGGGGTCGTTAGTTCTAAGAAGAATGATATGGTTGAAAGAGGGTTAAAGGTTTTTGGGCTGGATCAATATATGACCTGTGTGGTTGGGTCGGATGATACGGATAAGCATAAGCCCGAAGCAGATCCCATCTTAAAAGCATTAGAACAAATACCCGTCCCCTACGAGGCTGTTTTAATGGTTGGGGATTCCCCGTTTGATATTTTAAGTGCTCAAAATGCAGGGGTTGACAGCGCAGCAGTGGCATGGGGCGCGCGGTCTTTAGAACACCTTCTTAAGTACCATCCAGATCATGTGATTCATCATATGGATGAATTGTTACAATGGGTTTAACGAGTTGAAACAATATATAGGAATGAAAAAGTTTGCATGTTGATGCAGGCTTTTTTTTATTGGTTTAGAGTATATAAAACAGTACATTTGTATGACACAATAAAGAGATTACATCTCCAATTTTGCATGTAAAACTTTTATTACAAGTTAAGAATTTATATTGCGGGTTTGCAGGAAAAGCGAAGGAAAGATGGGGGACATTCCACGAGGTACGAGTGGTGTGCCCCCATGTTGCAAGAGCATTTTTAGATGTAAATTCTTTATTACATAATATTTTTATATTTTAAAAAATAAAGGATATTTTGACGAAATATATAATATTATGTAATAATATAAAAATTTTCATAAATTTTTGTTTTTTATCACGAATGAAGGAAAAGAACGCAAAGCTACGGGCCTAAAGTAAAAACCATGGCTGCCGGGTTGCAAGTTTTATAAACCTGCTCGTCAATTTGGCAGGTTTTAATTTTTAAATAAGTATATTTCATAAGGGGAGAAATTGAATGCAATTTGATCATGGAGAAAAAATGAAGTATTATGAACTCTTTTTCGAAAATGCACGGGATATGATGTTGGTTATTGATATGGATGGGCATATTTTAGAAGCAAATCTTGCAGCGGTAAATATTTATGGCTATGAATATTCTGAACTCCTTTCAAAGACGATATTTGATTTGCGTGGTACTGAAACAAATTATTTGACAAAAGAGCAAATGAAAAAGGCGGAGGAGAAAGGGGTGTTATTTGAAACGTTTCACCGCCGTAAAGACGGACATGTATTTCCGGTAGAGGTTAATTCGCGAGGGGTGATGGTTGAGAATACACCTGTTCTTTTGAGTATCATACGTGATATTACGCAACGCAAGCAAGCAGAAGCAAGATACAGCGAATTGTTTGATCATATGAGTAGCGGGGTAGCAGTATACCAAGCAAGCGAAAAGGGGAATGACTTCATATTTCAAGATTTTAATTTTGCTGCACAAAAAATTGATCATATTAATAAAGAAATACTTATTGGGAAAAGTGTGCTAGAAGTTTTTCCGGGTATCAAAGCGTTTGGTTTTTTTGAAGTTTTGCAAAGGGTTTGGCGAACAGGTATTTCGGAAAAATTTCCCCTTTCAGAGTATAAAGATGGAAGGATCATTGGCTGGCGTGAAAACGATGTTTATAAATTATCTTCAGGAGAAGTTGTTTCGATTTATAAAGATATGACGGCTAAAAAACAAGCAGAAGCGGAACTGTTTAGGACAAAAGAACGTTTGCGAATTACATTGGAAAGTATTGGGGATGCCGTTATAGCTACAGACAGTGAAGGACAGGTTTCATTTATGAATAAAGTAGCAGAGATAATGACAGGTTGGGATCGGGAAGATGCAATAGGAGAGCCTGTTTCTCGTGTATTTAGGATTATCAATGAATATACCAGAAAACCGGTTGAAAATCCTGTAGATAAGGTTTTAACAGAGCATAAAGTGCTTGGACTTGCTAACCATACCATGCTTATTGCAAAAGATGGCAGAGAATTCTTTATTGCGGACTCTGCTGCTCCGATTAGAGGGATTGATGGCAGTATTCACGGGGTGGTGTTGGTATTCCACGATGTAAGTGAAGAGAGAAGAGCGGAAAAAGAAATTAAGTATTTGAGTTTTCATGATAACTTAACAGGGCTTTATAACCGCGCCTATTTTGATAAACAATTGATTCAGCTGGATGCCCAATGCTATTTGCCTACTAGTCTTATTATGGGTGATGTAAACGGATTGAAGTTGACCAATGATGCTTTCGGGCATCAAGAAGGAGATAAGTTGTTAATTAATATGGCGGAGATATTGAAAAAAGCCTCTCGTAAAGAAGATATTATTGCACGGTGGGGAGGGGATGAGTTTGTCATTCTGATGCCTCACACTTGTAAAACGAAGGCCATGAAGGTCATGGAAGCTATTAAGCAAAACTGTAGTATGTGTTGTAATGAAATGATTCAACCCACCATCGGTTTAGGGTTAGCGACTAAGGAAATGTTTGATGAGAGCATTTACAAGGTATTGAAAAAAGCGGAAGAAAGAATGTATCGGAATAAATTGATGGAAAGCAAAAGCGCGCGCAGTGCCCTTATTTCTTCTTTAAAGAAAACACTTTGGGAGAGAAGCCATGAAACAGAAGAACATGGGAAACGTTTAGAAGAAATGGCAATGAAGATGGGGCACTTGCTGGGAATGTCAACGAGTGAGCAGGATGAGTTGAGCCTTTTAGCTGTTTTGCATGATATCGGAAAGGTAGGCATACCGGATGATATTTTGTTGAAACCCGGGCCGCTTTCTTCTGAACAATGGCAGGTGATGAAAAAACATACTGAAATAGGTTGCCGGATTGCACAATCTTCACCTGAACTCTTTTCAATCTCAGAAGGAATTTTAACGCACCATGAAAGGTGGGATGGTAACGGTTACCCTCAAGGGTTAAAAGAAGAAGCCATACCGCTTATTGCCCGAATTGTCGCAATTGTAGATGCGTATGATGTGATGACCCATGATCGGATTTATAAAAAAGCAATCTCTCATACGGAAGCGCTTAAAGAAATTAAACAGTGTGCGGGTAATCAATTCGATTCTCGTTTGGTTAAAGTATTTATTAACATTTTTGAAAAAGAGTGTTAAATAATGGAGAAAGCATGGGATTTGAATTTATATTTTGTAGTTATTAAATGAGGAACTGCAAAAACAAGTCAGTAAATTTAAAATATAAGTAAATTTTTTAATAAGAAAATATTTATTGTTTAACAATAATAATCCTGTGGTAAATTAGTACTAAATGTCCATTAATAAACAAAATGTAGAATGATGATCAACTGGAAAAACAATACAGTGGGATGTCATGTATTTAGTGCGTTCCATATCATTGCTTTATTTGCTCAAAATGGGGGTAGTTTAATGAATCATGTTTCCATGCTAAAAAAAACATCGCTCAATTCATTAGAAAAAAAATTAGAGGAGCAAATGCTTTCTTTAGATCTGTTAGATATTCAAGTTTGGACATTAAAAGATCCGGAAAGCTATGGGTGGGCAAATAAAGCACATGCTGATTTTCTGGGGGTGGATAAAATCACTCTGGAAAATAAAAGCATCTATGAATTAGTTACCGAAGATGAAGCAAAATTGTGTGTTGAGGGAAATCGAAAAGTATTTGAAACGCAGGAAGCGGTCAAAACGGAAGAAAGGGTAAAAAATGCCCAAGGCCATGAGCGATTACTGTCCATTGTTAAAACGCCAAAATTAGATGAAAATGGATCTGTGGAAGCCATCCTATGTAAAGCGTATGATATCACTGAAGTTGAGAGAACACAAAAGCTTTCAAAGGCGAATCAATTACTGCAAAAGGAAATTAAAGCACGCAAAAAAGCAGAAAAGTCTTTGGAACGCAGATTTGAATTTGAAAAAAAGCTTTCTCAGATTTCATCCCGCTTTATTAATTTTCTAGACATTGAAGAGGCAATCAATGAATCGCTCCGGGATATGGGGAAATTATGTAAAGCGAGCCGTTCTTATATCTTTGCTTTTAAGGAAAATAGAAAAATCATGGATAATGTTTTTGAGTGGTGTGCCGAAGGGGTATCATCACAAATCAATGATCTTAAAGATATACCAACCGCCAACTATTCATGGTGGATGAATAAGCTGGAAAATAATAAAACCATACATATTGTTGATATTGCTAATATGCCTTCAGAGGCTCAAGGGGAGAAAGAAGTCCTGGAAGGTCAGGGGATCAAAGCATTGCTTGTCTTTCCATTCTATATTCGCAGGGAACTTGCGGGATATGTTGGATTTGATGATGTAAACGAAACAGGCGAATGGAATGAAGAAGATTTAGCCATACTTCGCGTGTTTTCCGAGATATTAGGAAATGCCTTAGAACGGTACCAAAGTGAGGAGTCATTGCGTGAATCAGAAGCTTATTATCGTACAATTTTTGAAACGACCAGTGCGCCAACGATGGTATTTGAAGAAGATGGGACGATTTCGATGGTCAATGGCAGAATGGAAGAAATATTTGGCCTGTCCTATGAAGATATAGGGGATTTTAGGAAATGGATGAAACATATTGTAAAAGAAGACCGTAGAAAAGTCTTGAAAAATCGCTGTTTACGTATTGAAAATCCCGATTTGGCGCCTAAAGATTATAGTTTTCGCTTGATTGATAAGCAAGGTAATGAAAGACATGTGCTCATAACAGTAGATTGTATTCCGGGGAGCAAAAAAATTGTATCTTCATTATTAGATATTTCGGATATCAAGCAAGCAGAAGAAAGAATGGAGAAAAGTAATGCTAAACTTCAAAAAACGTTAGAAGATGTTGTGAATTCCTTGGGATCTGTGTTAGAAATGGTCGATCTTTATACAGCTGGGCATCAACAGAGAGTGGCCGCTTTAGCCTGTGCTATAGCAGAAGAGATGGGGCTTTCTGAAGTGCAGATTCAGGGCATTAAAGTGGGCAGCTTGCTGCATGATATTGGTAAAATAGCCATACCGCCCTCTATTTTGAATAAACCGGGAAAACTTAGCTATAAAGAGTTTAGTTTGATTCAAGATCATCCCGTAACAGGTTATGAAATTATGAAAAATATTGATCTGCCCTGGCCGGTGGCGGAAATGATCCTGCAGCATCATGAGCGGATCGATGGTTCGGGTTATCCGGAAGGGATAAAGGGCACGGAGATGCTTTTAGAAGCTAAGATTTTATTTGTAGCCGATGTGGTTGAAGCGATGTCCTCGCACAGGCCTTACAGACCTGCTTTAGGAATAGAAAAGGCAATTGAGGAGATTTCCCAAAATAAAGGGACGCTTTATGATTTAGATGTTGTCGATGCTTGTTTAAGTGTTTTAGCTAAAGATAGTGGTTTATTACAGGCGTAGGTATAGATATCAAAAAAATATAGGGCAAACTTATCGAAAGATAGGGACGCAAAGCTACGGGCCTAAAGAGGTATCCCATGGTCGCCGGGTTGCAAGTATGTCATACTAACCTACTTGAACACTCGGTAGGTTTTTATAATATATAAGACCATTTCTGAAAAATGAAAACTGAGGATCGTTCTCACTGGCTTATTTTCTTAAATTTTAAATTGGGGGGAATCTGAAAATGAAAAAATTAGGCAAAAAGAAGGACAGACAGGTGAAGGCAGGAATAACGACCAGTTTAGGTACGAAACTCGTCGTTATTTGTTTATTGATATCGCTTATTCCGTTGGGGGTTGCAGGGATTCTTAGTTATCAGAAATCGCAAAAAGCGCTATTGACAAATTTGAATCATATATTGTCTACACGAGCCAAGGATAAAGCAGAGGGATTGAATGAGTGGCTTACTGCCTTAGAACATGGAACAGAAGCCGTTGCTGCAGGGGTTCCATTTCTTGCTGAAAGTGAATTAGATGATTACATGAAGGAAGAAGTGGAGGACAACCCTGATTATGAAGCGATGTTTATGGCTAATACCGAAGGGATTATTACTTATCATACTGATTCAGCAGCCATTGGTATGAATGTCAGTCAGCGGGAGTATTTTCAAGAGGCTTTGGCGCGGAATACCAATATATCCGATGTGCTTATTTCAAACCTTACCAATAAGCCGTCTTTCTATATTGCAAGCCCGATTATAGATATGAGTGATAGAATAACCGGTGTTTTAGTGACGGATATTTCCTTGGATAAAATTGGGGAAAGCATTTCAGAAATAGAAGTTGGGGCAGAAGGTTACGGATATATTATTGATAAAAGAGGTTTAATTATAGTACATCCTAACGAAGAATTGATTCTCAATGAAAAGGAAAGTCCATTAGTTACAGGTGACGAAAGATTTAAACAAATTACTCGGGATATGATCGATGGTAAAAGTGGGAATGATCATTATTTATTTAAAGGGGTAAATAAGATTTTTGGTTATGCACCGATTGAGGTGACAGGATGGTCCATTGGTGTGACAACACCGGATAATGATGTGATTTTCTTTAAAGATGTTAAGCGATTACGTAATTTTCTTTTGATAATGTTTGTTATTGCCGCCATTATGGTGGTGGTGGTGGTAATGGTTATTGCCCGGGCAATTGTTAAACCGATCAAAGAATTAACAAGCGTAGCAGAAATTATTAGTAGTGGAGATTTGACGGCGACGGTTGAGGTAAAAACGAATGATGAAGTGGGGCAGCTGGGACAGGCTTTTAAAAAGATGGTGGAGAATTTGCGGCAATTGCTTAATCATGTAGCCAGTACGTCTGAAAATTTGGGGGCCTCGTCACAACAAATGGCAGCATCAGCCCAGCAAACGACTTCTATGGCAGAGCAAATGGCGCAAACAGTGGATGAACTGGCAAAAGGGGCAACTGATCAGTCAACCACGGTAGAACAAACCACGCAAACTATTAACCAAATGGCAGAGGGTATTCAGCAGGTTGCGGCTGGCGCTCAGACAACCAGTGAAGCGGGCAAGAATGCGGAGAAAGTAGCAGAAAATGGCCAGCAAGCTGTCAATCAAGCCATTGAGACGATGAAGCATACGCAGGAAGTGGTGGCGCAATCCGTGGAAGCAACCCGCGCTTTAGGGAAAAAATCACAGGAAATTGGTCAAATTGTTGAGGTGATTACGGGTATTGCGGATCAGACGAATCTTCTGGCCCTTAATGCAGCGATAGAAGCTGCCAGAGCGGGAGAACAGGGAAAGGGGTTTGCCGTTGTAGCGGATGAGGTACGGAAGCTGGCAGAAGAATCAAGTCATGCAGCGGGGCAAATTGCTCAATTGATAAGAGACGTACAACAGGGAACAGATCATTCTGTTAATTTAATGAATAAAGGGGCAGAAGCAGTAGAATCAGGTTCGCAGGCCGTGTCGCAAACAGGGAAAGCGTTTGAGGAGATCGACAAAACCATTATGCAGATTGCCAGTGCAGCAGAAGAAGTTTCCGCAGCAACACAACAGATGTCAGCAGGTTCCGAGCAAATCGTAGCTGCTATGCATAATATTAATGATATTACCAAGGATAGTGCTGCAGGTTCACAGGAGGCAGCTGCTGCAACACAAGAACAGATGGCATCAATTGAAGAGATTGCTTCTAGTGCGCAGAATTTGGCATCAATGGCGGAAGATCTGCAAAAGCAGGTTGTTAAATTTAAGATATAGGGTTTTGCAAGGAGGAAGACGGCGTTAGCCGTTTTTCTTTAGTGGACATTCCCAGTATTTTCTGTTAACATGACAGTAGTAAATTTGCGCAAAGGAGAATTTATAAAATGACTGAAAACAAGATTCTGGCAACGGTTCAAGGGAAAGCGATTACAGAGCAGGACGTGAATTCATTTTTACAAGCTTTGGTTAGAGAAATCGGGCAGGAAAATGCAATGCAATATTTTTCACCTGAGGGAAAGGAAAAGTTATTAGAGGAATTAATTAGTCAAGAGCTTTTATATTTGGATGCTGTTGATAGTGGTTTGGATCAAGAAGAGGGTTTTAAAAAAGAGATGGAAGCGGTTAAAAAGAATGTTTTAAGGCAATATGCGGTGAAGCGTCTTTTGAAAGATGTCAGCGTAAAAGAAGAAGAAGTGCGTCAGTTCCATAATGAACATCAAGACGAATTTAAAGCACCACCGAGTGTTAAGGCCAGCCATATCCTAGTTGATACCAAAGAAAAAGCGGCTGAAATACTGAGCGAAATAGAGGCAGGACTTTCTTTTGCGGAAGCAGCAAATAAATATTCGAGTTGTCCTTCAAGTGCCAATGGTGGAGATTTAGGCTACTTTACAGAAGGCCAAATGGTACCTGAATTTCAAAAAGCAGCCTTTGATATGCAAATAGACGAAACAAGCGAGCCTGTAAAAACACAATTTGGTTATCACCTTATTAAAGTTTTAGATAAAAAAGAGTCAGATAACAGAACATTTGAAGAAGTAAAAAATGAATTAACGAAGCAATTGACTGACCAGAAGCGACATGGCGTCTATGATAACAAAAACAAGGAACTCAGAGCAACCTATGAAGTAAAAATTAACGAATAATATAAAACCTCTAGCGTTTTTGCTAGAGGTTTTATATTAAATATTCATGAAAGGGGAAAATGAACAAATGAACGAAGCCTATATTAGGCCCCGCTATCAGGAAACGGATCAGATGGGCGTGGTATACCATTCTAATTATATTGTCTGGTTTGAGGTGGGAAGGACAGCGTATTTTCGTGAATTAGAGCTTCCCTATACTTTGTTTGAGGAGCGTGGGGTTTACCTTCCTGTTGTAGAAGTGAATTGTCGGTACCTTTATCCCGCACATTATGATGAACGAATTGGGATACGAACACGGGTCACTGAGTTTAGCGGGGTTCGGGTACGATTTGTATACGATATTGTGAATTTAGATACGGACAAGGTACTGGTAAAAGGGTATACATTGCATGCGTTTGTGGGTCGTGAGGGAAGACCGATTAATTTATATAAAAAACATCCTGATTTGGCAAAAAAGATAGCGGGGGTATTGGAAAATGACGCCTGATTTAGACAAAGCAAAAAAAGAACTTTATGTATCAGGTGATACGGTTATTGTTGTCAAAGATGAAGTGGTTTTAGCGCGTCGTAGAGAAAAACGCATCAAGCCGCTTTTAGATATTACCATTGAATTGGGTGAGATGATAAAGGGGGCGGCATTAGCCGATCGAGTGATTGGTAAAGGTGCTGCTCTATTGGCTGTTAAATCAGGTATAGCTGCTGTCCATGGTGTGATGATCAGTGAGCCGGCGTTAGTCGTTTTGCAGCAATATCACATTCCGGTTTCCTATGAACGTCTGGTTGCTGCTATCGAAAATCAGACGCGTACGGGGTTATGTCCAGTAGAGAAATTGGTATCCAATATAGATCACCCGCTGGAAGCTTATGATGCGATCAGGGCGTTTGTTTATGAATAGTTTGGGATAAAGTGTAAAAAACAGCCATTGGCTGTTTTTTTATTTCTTCTATTTTAAATGATGTAATCAATGTTTGCCAAAGGGAAAAGGGTATTAATTTTTTCCGTAAAGAATGTTTTTATTTCATTCATTTCTTCTTTTCGGTAAACATATTTTCCATAGCCAAATTGACCGAATTTAAACTGACGCTCTGTTTCATTCAATGGGAGCTGCGTATCAGGGAAAACAGCAAGAATATTTTCTTTGGCACGTTTGGTAAAACGATGGGAGATAAATTCAAAGCTCAAATTTTTTGGGGGTGTATTTTGGAGACGATCATGTAATTTTTCCAGCAGTGCACCATATTCTAAACGCCACTGATCATAGATGAAAATAGGCCCGATAATAAAGCCTAATGGATAATCCGCCGCTGCGATTTTTTGTGCAGTCACGATTCGCTTGTCAAGAGAAGGGGTATGATGTTCAAATTTTTCGATGACGGAAGCACTATTCAGGCTAAAGCGAATGGTTGTGTGATTGTTATGAGGCAGGTTTAAAAGAGAATCTATTTCCGTGAATTTAGTAACAAAGCGGAAGCGGCCATAAGGTTCCTGGCCAAAAAACGCAATTGTTTTTGCCAGAGCACCGGTATATCCTTCAGTGGGGATGGGATCAGAAGTAGCGGCCCCTTCAAAGTAAGTGACTTCCGGTTTTCTTTCGTTGATATATTCTAAGGCTTTAGCAAGAATATCGTCGGTATTAACATAGATGCGCAGATAGGGTTTCTTTCCTAAAGTCGTTTGCAGGTAACAATATTCACATTGTCCGGGACAACTTGTTGTCAGGGGAAGCTGATAATGGGCAGAGGGCTTGCAGGTTTGAAATGTCTTGCTTTTGCGAACACCGACAACGAGTGTTTTTTTACCTTCTCGGTAAGCTTCATCAGATGTTTTTCCGGGAATACCCGTGACACGGTTGTGAGAACCGGTAATTGTGATGGGGATATGGGTTTCTTTAAGTTGTTTTAATATTTTTTGGCCGAGCGGGTAGTCTAAGGCTTGTGGTTCAAAAAAAGCACGTTTAGGGATAAACATAAAAATCACCTCCATTTATAGGGTGTTCTGAATAGAGCGGAATATACGTATTTTTACAGCTTTAATGAAGCGTAGAGGTAATAGAATAGATATACTTTCGGAAAATTTTGAATGCTAAAAAAATAATCCTCCGCCCGAACTCGCCAAATATTTTCTTCCAGTATATCCATTCCATTATGTCAGTTTGATTTTTTGTCTTTTAATTATAAATTATGAATTGTGAATTATGCATTGTGGAGCATGAATTGTGAATTATGAATTAAATTCACATGTGCAGCGGAAAATTGAGAGATGATAATGTAGTGACTTTAGTAGGAAAATGTGATAAGCGAGTTAAAGCGTTGAAAGGGGCTTGATGATGCGAATTGGATATGCGTGTATTGCATTAGGGGTGGAGGCAACGACCAACAGACGGTGTTTACTTAAAAATGCTTCGGAAAGCAGATTAAAAGAGCTTATTAATGCTAATTTGCAAGATTTAATGGTGATCCTTAAATATAATAAAGCGAAGGGCGTTAGCTTGTTTCGAATCAGTTCCGATATTATTCCTTTCGCCTCTCATCCTAACAACCATTTGATATGGTGGGAGGAATTTGCAGTGCCGTTGCAGAAAATCGGGGCATATATTCGTGAAAATGATATGCGTGTTTCTATGCATCCCGGACAGTATACGGTACTTAATTCACCAAAACGGGATGTGGTTAACCGAGCAACAGCGGATTTGATTTACCATGCCCGTTTTTTGGATGCACTGGGTTTGGATCAGAGTCACAAAATGATTATTCATGTAGGCGGGTGTTATGGTGATAAGCAGGCGGCTATACGACGTTTTAAAGAACAGTATCGGTTATTGCCTGCTGAGGTTAAGAAACGATTGGTGCTGGAAAATGATGATACCCAGTTTCATTTAGACGATGTGCTGGATATTTGTATCTCAGTGGGTATGCCTGTTGTGATGGATCAATTACATCACCTTGTGAACCCTGCTCCATTAGAAAATGATTTATCCCATAAGATAAGTGCTGTTTCCAAAACGTGGTCGGCTGCGGATGGGGTACCCAAATTACATTTTTCCTGTCAGGCGCCGGGTAAACTTTTGGGATCTCATTCGGATACAATTTATGTGAAACCATTTCTTGATTTTTTTGAAACGGTAAGAGATAGGGAGGTGGATATGATGCTGGAAGTCAAAGATAAGGATATCTCGGCCATCAAGTGTAATCGATTGGCATTTGGAGCTTCGCCGGAAGAGATGGAAGATCAATGGTCGTGTTATCAATATACCGTGCTTTCCCACAGTCGGGAAGCTTATGAGAAAGTACAGGAAATACTTCAGGAAAAGAAACAAGGCTATATTAAAAATTTTTATACCCTTGTTGAACAAGCGATAAGTGAACCCATAAAACTCAAACAGATCGTTGAGGCAGCACAGAAAGTATGGATATGTCTCGAAAATTACACTTCAGATCAAGAACGGGCTAAATTTTTTAGTTTGTTAGAACAGTATGAACAAGAGCAGGTTAAATTAAAGTCGATCAAGAATTATTTAAAAAGATTAGCCATCAAATATGAGATCAATGACTTGTTGAATTCGTATTATTTTGTAATAGATTGATGTTGGCTGAAGGCTGAAGGATAAAAGATGCAAAATACGTTTTTAATATTTTTCTTTTGCTTTCAGTCTTTAGAGTCTCTTAATCTTTTCCTGATGACTGATGACTGATAGCTGATGACTGATAGCTGATAACTGATAGCTGATAACTAATAGAGAGAGTGGTGAACCATATGTCGATCTATGCGATCGCGGACTTACATATTTCTTACAGTCAAAATAAACCCATGGACATATTTGGGGTGCAGTGGCAGGAGCATGAGGAACAAATAAGGCATAAGTGGCGGGAAATGGTGCAGTGTGATGATTTGGTTTTGTGTCCTGGGGACATTTCATGGGCGATGCATTTAGAGGATGCGCAGTATGACTTAGAACGTTTTTTTGACGGGTTGCCGGGACGTGTTTTGTTGTTAAAAGGAAACCATGATTATTGGATGGATAGCTTGAAAAAGACGCTGGCTATCCTGCCTGAAAATGTTCATTTGCTGAGGAATAATAGCTTTTCTTATGATGATTGTATCGTGATGGGTACGCGAGGTTGGATTTGTCCTGGAACAGAAAAATTTAATGATGAATCAGAAAAAATTTATCAGCGGGAATTAGAGCGTTTTGAACTTTCCTTAAAAGATGGGGCTAAGAAACAGGGAACAAAGATTGCGATGCTGCATTATCCGCCATTTAATGAGCAAGTTGAAAGATCCGGGTTTGTCGAATTGATGCAGTCTTATGGTGTTGAATATTGTGTTTACGGACATTTGCACGGTCGGCATACCAAGGAAGCGTTTGAAGGAGAGAAATGGGGCATTAAGTTTAAACTGGTCTCCAGCGATCATCTGAATTTTCAACCCCTGTTAATAGCAGAATAGCTTAGAGCCTGCGTTTTAGTATAAACGCAGGCTTTTTATATAATATTGGCTCATTTTCCTGATTATGCATATAATAACATGATGATGACATTATGTTAACTTTGAGGAAGAAGGAGGCGGAATGATGTTTAAATTTAGAAGGTTAAAGACGAAGATTGTTGTCTTAATCGGAACAGCTGTTCTCATATCATTAGTAACAACAATTGCTGTTGTAACAACAAAGTCCAGTTCTATGGCTGTAGAAGCTGCTTTTATTGAAGCAGAAGAAATGGCAAATCGATATGGGAACGGTGTACGCGCGGAAATTGAAGTGTCTATGAATACAGCACGAGCTTTATCCCAGATGCTTGAGGCGATGAAAAAGACAGGTAGTTCTGACCGAGAAGAAGTAAATCATATTTTAAGAACTGTTCTTGAAAAGAATCCAAATTTCGTGGGGGTTTGGACGTGTTGGGAACCGAATGCTTTTGATGGAAAGGATAAAGAATTTATCACGACAACCGGACACGATGAAACAGGTCGGTTTATTCCATACTGGTATCGAAGCGAAGACGGCATAAAATTGGAACCGTTGCTTGATTATGAAGTGTCTGGTTCAGGAGATTATTATTTAATGGCTAAAGAATCACAGCAGGAAATGATGCTGGACCCTTTTACCTACAAAGTAGGGGGTAAAGATGTATTGATGACCAGCTTAGCTGTTCCTATTTTGTCTCAAGGAGAAGTTGTCGGGGTTGCAGGGGTAGACATGGCGCTTGATACGTTTCAGGAAATGATTTTAGGAATAAATCCTTTTGAAACAGGCTATAGTGTGCTTGTTGCAAACAATGGGACTTTTGTAGCCCATAAAGAAAGTGAGTATTTAGGGAAGGACATTGGTAATACGCAAGAGATGCTTGAAGCAAAAAACGCTATAAAAGAAGGCGAACATCATCACGTGATGATGTATTCTAATCCATTAAACACGGACGTTTACAGATTCTTTGCCCCAATAACCATTGGTAAAACTAAAACACCGTGGTCTTTTGTTGTCAGTGTTCCCATGGATAAGATTTTAGAGCAAGCAACCCGAATAAGAAATGATGCATTAGCTGTTGGCATGGCTTGTATCGTAATCATTCTTATCGTTATTTTCTTAGTTGCAAGCCGTGTTGTTGGTTCTATTAAGGAAACGACAGCCGTATTAAAGGATATCTCTGAAGGAGAAGGCGATTTAACGAAGCGGATAGAGGTCAAAACAAATGATGAAATAGGAGAACTCGGTAAATATTTTAATAAGTTTATTGAAGATATTCAAACGATTATTAGCAGAATAACGGACAATACGCATTTGTTAAATACTTCTGCAAATCAGTTAGCGGCTCAGTCTGAGCAGGTATCTACTGGGGCAAGTGACTCGGCTGCAACCATGAATGAAATTGCCGGTGCTGTGGAAAACATGACACAGAATACCCAGGATGTAGCCGATCAAGCGGGAATGGCCGCAGAAAATGCTGCCAGGGGGCAGCAGGATATAGAAACCATCAGTTACCATTTGCAAGAAATATCAGCATCAAGTATACAGGTAAGTGGCTCAATTGATGCACTTGCCACAGCCATAAGCAAAATAGGGCAATTTGTAGAAGTGATTACCAATATCGCTGAACAGACTAATCTTCTAGCACTTAATGCGGCGATAGAAGCAGCAAGAGCAGGTGAAGCAGGTAAAGGGTTTGCTGTTGTTGCGGATGAGGTCAGAAAACTGGCGGAACAATCAGCATCTTCAACCAAAGAAATAAAACAATTTATTTTAGATATTGAAGAAGAGTCCACACAATTAATGAAAGGAATGGATTCTGCAAAGGAAACGGTTGTAGCAGGAAATCAAAGTATTGAGGAGGTTACTCAGAAATTTGATAGAATCATTCAAGTTGTCCAGGTGCTTAGCGGTCAGGTGCAAAATATTGCAGCTTCTACTGAACAGATTTCTGCTGGCATCCAAAATATTGCGAGTACAACTCAGGAGCAAACAGCGGCTACTCAGGAAGTTTCCGCAGCCGCCGAAAGCTTAAACCATCTTGCTGAAGACCTTGATTCAATTATTGCAAAATTTAAGATATAAGACATATTATTATTTTCTTTCATATGCCTAAGACATTTAAAATATTGTGCAAAATAGCTTAGAGCCTGCGTTGAAGGGACAATGTCAGGCTCTAAGCTATTTTGCATAAGATGTATTTGTTTGGAAAAGAATATAACAACATACGATTTGTATTGACAATGCGTTTGGAGATGAAGATGATGAATCTCAATGATAATGATCGAATAACTTCCGTAGGGCTGATGGTTTTACTTTTTTCTGTTATGATCGGATTTGGTATGCTTCGTATGCCATATACTGTGGTTAAATCTGCTGGACATAATGGGTGGTTGGCGATTATTGCTGCGGGGGGAATTGTAATAATAGGAACCGTTTTATATACCTATTTAGGGCAGTTATTTCCCGGGCAAACTATTGTTGGTTACAGTAAGGAAATCGTTGGTCCTTTTTTGGGGGGGATACTGATCCTGATATTTGTCATACACTGGTTAATTCTCGCTGCATATGAAGTTTGGGCAATGCTTGAATTTGCCAACATGTATATTTTGAAAGGCACACCGGATCATTTTTTGGCATTGATATTATTAATTTTATTTGTTCCTTTTTATCGTAATGGGCTTGAACCCTTGACGCGAGCGGCTATTATATTATTTATTATTATTATTGGTCCTATTATGGTATTAATTCTTATGGGGGGGTTTGTAGGTGATTATGCGCAAATTCAACCGATAGGGCGTTTTATCGAAGCGAAAGGTTTTTTTAAAGCCATGAGAGGGGCCAGTCTCCCCTTTTTAGGCTTTGAGATTATAGCAATTTTTCTCCCGTTTGTTAAAGACAGAGAAGGTATATTGAAAAAGAATATACTTGTTATTGTATTTATCACCACTTTGTATACTGCGATCACCATAATTTGTATCGCTTATTTTAGGGTAGGAGAGTTAAATCGTCTGCCATGGTCGGTCATTGCACTCGTCCGTAGTATTGATGTAAAGATCCAAATATTAGATAGTTTAGAAGTGCTTTTCATCGGGCTTTGGGCACTGGTATCTTTTACGAGTTTTGCGATTGTCATAGAAGCCAGCATGATTGCTTTGTCAGAGCTTTTTAAGTTTCGTGAGATTCATTTTTGGGTTGTGTTAATGATGCCCATTATTTTTATCATTGCGTTAATTAGAGACAATATTATTGTAGGGATTGAATTAATAAAGCAGACATCGGAAATATCCTTTATTTACGTTATGGTGGTGCCGCTCTTCTTGCTAATTGCGGCTAAAATGCGAAAAAAGGGGATCAATCAGCTTCATATTAAAAGATGAATAATGGTAGATTAGTTACTTTTTTATTATCATGTAATAAAGAATTTACAACATTCCACGAGGTACGAGCGGTGTGTCTCCGTGTTGCAAGAGCAACTCTAAATAAAAAGGTTCATTTCATTGTAAACCATATATTTATAAAATTACCACAAAAATAAGAGGAATTTGCTTCATGATTTTGAAATATATAGAGAAAATAAAAATTAGGAGGCAAACAGTATGATAAACATTACTAAGATTAAGGAGAATCTGTCTGATAATAAATTAACGGTTGAATTTGATATTAAGGAAATTATTTATAATATGGATCGACCAGAGAGCAGAACATTAATAAGAATATATAGAGCAGTTGGAAATCACGCAATTGTTTTGGAACAGGAAAATGGTGTAGAGTTCCTCACCATATTAGATGAATTTGAATTCACCATTGATAATTTAAATAGATTACATATCATAAGTAGGTTAGGTGATAAGGAAAAGGTTAAGATATTAAATGCTTTTAACACTAGAAGAGACCCGGATGTCATAGATGAGCTTGTTAATAATTTGGTAGACAATATTTCCAATTTAGATATAACAAAGGTTGAGAAAATGCGATTGTTTAAAAATATGGAACAAGAAATTGAAAGAAGAAAACACATGGAGTTTTAGTTTGTTTGCATATTAATTGACATCAAATATCTCAACAAAATCAGTGGCTATATAGGGATCAAATTGAGTACCTGAACAATTTTTTAATTCAAGTATAGCCTCCTTATGTGATATTGCTTTACCGTAAGGTCGGTCGTGGGTCATAATATCATATGCATCCATGACAGAAAAGAAACGGCATGCTAGAGGAATCTCTTCTTTTTTATTTCCCAGGGGATAGCCTTTACCATTCCACCATTCGTGGTGATTTAAGATTAAGTTTGAAATGGGTGCAAGTTCCGGGATGTCTTGACCGGTCATGCGTTTGCCGATTTCACTGTGTTGTTGGATCTTGATGAATTCTTGGTTGCTAAGTGCTTCTGGTTTAAATAGAATACAATCCGGTATATGGACTTTTCCAATATCATGAAACAGAGCGAGTAAACGCAGTGTTTCTACCCTATCTTTGGGCATATCGTAAGTTTTAGCCAGTTTTGTTACGATAAATTGCAAGCGATATAAATGGCTTTTGGTAGTAGGATCTTTTGTTTCCATCATATTTATTAAGGATTTAAGCGTTTGATTGTCAATATCAATATCGCAGAAAAATTTACTCCAGTATATATCGTTACTGACGTAATTAAAAATGTTTGTTTTAACATTTTTGTTTAATAAAAACAATTTAACGCGTTCTTCTATTAAATATTGTTCTTTTTCTGAGCTCTCTTTTTTTACCAGGTCATTTTTGGTACTTAATTTGTTATAGAATTGCCAGGAAAAGATGAAAGTCGCAAATAATAAGAAGAGAATGGTTAAACGTAATGGATTAAGTTGCCATGAATGATATGAATGTACCCATTCTACGAACCAGGCAAATACATGACTATAATTTACTACCAGTATAAAAGTAACGCAAAAAATAACAAAGACGATTACCGTACGATATAAGATATTTGGTTTATTCAATAACTTTTTCACTCGTGATCCCTCCTCCAATAAATAATTATTTGAAAATGATTAATAACGGGTCATTAATATCATATTTCATAATGACATAAAATGTTAATGTTTCAAAAAATTATTAATGAATGAATAAACAATAGAAAGACGGCGTAAGCCGTTTTTCTCATTTTAAAAAGAGGGATGATCGTTTAGGTTGACGAATTTTTTTAAATCTCAGAAAAAGGAATGACAATGATCATGCAAAAAGAGGAAATTTTACAAAAATATTATGGTTATACGACTTTTCGCAATAAACAAAGCGAAATAATTGATGCCATTATCGATAAAAAGCAAGTGTTGGTCATTATGCCGACCGGAGGCGGCAAATCTTTATGTTACCAGATTCCGGCATTATTGCTTCCCGGTGTTACGGTTGTCATATCCCCTCTGATTTCGCTCATGAAAGATCAGGTGGATGATTTAACCAGCCGAGGTATTTCAGCTGCCTTTATTAATAGCTCTCTTTATTATGATGAGGTATTGAGTATTATGGCTGGGATAAAAGCAGGAGACTTTAAATTGATTTATGTTGCCCCAGAGCGTTTTGAATCCGAGGAATTCATGCGTCAGATCGCAGAAGTTACCGTATCTTTGGTTGCTGTAGATGAAGCCCACTGTATTTCGCAGTGGGGGCATGAATTTCGGCCGAGCTACCTACGGATTCAGCGTTTTATCGATGATGTAAAGGCACCGCGAGTGGCTGCCTTTACGGCTACCGCTACGGAAAAAGTGAGATTAGATATTCAAAATCAGCTGGCTTTTTCAGACTGTAAAACATTTGTTACCGGATTTGATCGCCAAAATCTGCATTTTGCCGTTAAGCAATTAAAAGATAAAGAAAAAATGGATTATATTTGTGCCTATTTGGAAGGACAAAGGGGAAAAAGCGGTATCATTTATGCGGGTACACGTAAGAATGTGGAAATGATAGTTACGCAGCTTCACGAATGGGGGCTGCAGGCAGGTTTTTATCATGCCGGAATGAGCGATGCACAGCGGAAAGAGAGCCAAAATAATTTTATTTATGATCGAATTGATATCATGGTGGCTACCAACGCGTTTGGGATGGGAATTGATAAACCCAATGTACGTTTTGTCATTCATTATAATTTACCGGGTTCTATGGAACACTATTATCAGGAAGCAGGACGGGCTGGCAGGGACGGTGACCAGGCTGAATGTATTCTGCTGTTTTCCAAAAAGGATATTGAATTGCGTCAATTTTTTATTGGGATAACCTTTCCACCAATAGAGATGATTAAGGAAACTTATCATGTCATTTGTGTCCAAGGCAATATAAGGGTGGAAGAATTATATCAAGAATTAGACAATTATAGAAGTATAGAAATTGATTCTGCGATTCGTATTTTAGTAGAAAATGGTTTGGTTAAAAACACCAACGGCATCTGCCGGGCGCTTAATCTTGATCTGACGTTTAGATTGGATATCAAGCGGTATAATCAACCCAAAAACGAAAGTTACCGAAAGCTGCGGCTCATGGAGCAGTATGGGTATGCGACAAATTGCCTGCGCAAAAATATTCTTACTTATTTTGGCGAAGATATGCAGAAAGAAAATTGTAATAATTGTAGTAATTGTGGTACAACATATAAAGAAAAGGATATGACTGTTTTAGCACAAAAAGTACTGAGCTGTGTTTATCGGTTAGAACAGCGTTTTGGTATAACCGTTGTCCAACAGGTACTGCGGGGATCAAAGAGCAAAGAAATACTGGAACTGGGACTCGATAGGCTAAGTACCTATGGGATTGCGGACGCGCATTTGGATAACGAAATTGAAGCGATTGTGCATACGTTAGTTAGTAATGGCTATTTAAAAGAGGAAGGAGACAATGATCCCATCTTGAAATTAACAGCTAAATCAGGTCAGGTACTGGTGCAAGGTGAAAAAGTTTTTCTGCGTGTCAAGCAAGAAAAAATCATCAAACATAAAGAAGACTATGACAAAGAATTGTTTAAAAAGCTTAAGAAAATACGAGCTGATCTGAGTGAGAAAGAAGATGTTCCGCCTTATTGTATTTTTCATGATTCTGTTTTGCGAGAAATGAGCATCAAAAAGCCTGTTGTATCTATAGAGATGATGGGGATTAAAGGGATTGGCGGGGTTAAGCTTAAAAAGTATGGGTCGGTCTTTTTGCAAGCCATTAATGATACAACTGAAGGCGCAGCAGGTAGGAAAAGCTAAAATGATACTTGACAATATTTTCAAAAGGCTTATAATATAATTTGTTAGTTAAAACTAACTATATGAGATGGAGCAGACGGTTTTTACCGTCTTATTTTTCAAATTAATGACGTAAGGAGATTGACATGAACGTAGAAAAGTGTTTATTAAAGATGGTTGACTATCTTAATAAGTCATTAAAAGATCATATCCAAACGGTTGTAGACGATAAGCATTTTTCTAAATTTACGATGAATCATTTTTACTATTTAGAAGCTATTTACCGGTTAAATCAGCCTAATTTTAGTGATCTTGCGGAGGAACTTAAAATAAGTAACCCCTCTGTTACAACCATGATTCATAAACTGTCTAAACAAGGATATGTCATTAAGTGTCAATCTATGGAAGATAAAAGAGAGTATCATATTTGTTTGACGGAGAAAGGAAAAGCTGTTGTAGAATCTGAGTTTGATATGTATAGGATGTTTGTGAAAGAAACAAGAGACTATTTATCTGCTGAGGAATTTGAATCCTTTTCGTTTTGTTTAAATAAAATTATGGTGCGTATTAGTAAACAGGCAAAGGATAGTAGTCAAGCATAAAACATTATATTTTTGCGCTTAATTATTTAGTTAACTCTAATTAATTAAAATATCCGATAGTTTTTTAAAAGAAGGTATTGACGTTATAAAAATATAGAGTAATATACAAAGGAGATGGCGTAAAATGGAGATAACGCATTTATTGATTGTTCTTGTTGTGATTCTAGCTTTAGTGAAAATTGCCGGCGTAATCAGTGTAAAATTGGGCCAACCTGCAATTTTTGGTCAATTGTTAACAGGATTGTTATTGGGGCCTGCCATATTTGGAGTTTTAAAGCCGCATGGCGCCATATCATTCTCGGCTGAAATTGGCGTTATACTCATGATGTTTCTGGTAGGACTTGAAACCAATGTGGAAGATATGAAAAAAGTTGGGCTGCCAGCTGTTACGGGTGGCTTTGGCGGCGTGATTGGCTCATTTGTTTTAGGATTTATATTAGCGCGCTATATCTTGGTATTGAATTTATATGCAAGTGTGTTTGTTGCTGTCTTGTTAACAGCTACCAGTGTTTCTATTTCCGCACAGACTTTAATGGAACTCGGTCATTTGCGTTCTAAAGAAGGTCGAACCATTCTTGGTGCAGCCATAGTGGATGATATACTAGGCATCATCTTATTATCCATTGTATTGGGTTTTTACGGAAACGGGGCGGTTAACATTCCTGTATTGATTGGCAAAATGGCGATATTTTTTGTAGGCTCCATTATGATTGGTCAGAAAGTATTGCCTGCATTAATCAAATATATACGTCCCATTGGTAATCGCTATACCGTAACTTCTACGGCACTAATTGTCTGTTTCTTTTATTCCTGGTTTGCGGAGTGGTTTGGCGGGGTGGCGACGATTACAGGTGCCTACATTGCCGGCGTATGTTTTGCCAAAAGCGATGCGGTTCGGGAAATTCATGATAATTTATCCATGATGGCTAATTCATTCTTTGTACCCATTTTTGTCGTTAATGTTGGGTTACAAGCCAGAAGGGTTCCAATTGATGGACAATTTATCTTCTATACGCTCCTCGTTATTATCATTGCTATTATTGCCAAGGTGGCGGGTTCGGGGTTAGGTACGTACTTTGCCCGTTTTAGTTTGCTGGAGTCATTGCGGGTGGGTACAGGTATGGTATCCCGGGGAGAAGTTGCTTTAATTATTTGTTCCATTGGTCTATCTGCAGGTATTATCACTCAGGAAGTCTTTTCTTTAATGATTGTGATGACGATTGCTACAACGTTGGTGACACCTTTAATGTTAAAAACAATCTTTAATAATGCGCCGCTGATTAATAAAATCAATGATTGGGACATATCAATAAGAGAATCAACGCAAAGACTTAAAAGACATGACAAAAAAAGCAATTCTAAAGTTAAGACGGAGCTAAAATCACATCATATTTAACAATTGAGAAAAAAGATGTATCATTGATAGGACATTTTGAAATGATATAAAAAGTGTATTTGAAAATTGATAATCAAAGACAATTAAAAATAGGGGGATATTTATGACCAACACAAACAATATGTTACCTTCACGTGAAAATATTCCAGAGCAAGACCGCTGGCACTTGAACGATATTTATGACAGTGAAGCGGCCTGGGAAGCCGATTTTGTGCGTGTGAAACAACAAGCGGATGAAATTAAAAAACAGGCAGGGACGTTGGGGCAATCATCAGGCAATTTGCTGGGGATGCTGAATCTCTATCATGATATGATGGCGCGTGCGGAAAAAATATATGGATATGCCCGGATGCATCGGGATGAGGATAATACGCGTACGATCTATCAATCGCTGGCAGATCGAGCGCAGGGGCTTTTTACTCAGGTACAAGGTACCACTGCATTTATGGTACCGGAAATTTTAGCGATTCCGGAAACCATACTCAAGGGATTTTTGAAAGATGAAAAAGACTTGCGGCTTTTTGCACGTTTCTTAGACGAGTTGACACGTCAGAAGACGCATATCCTATCGGAGCGGGAAGAAGAGCTATTGGCCCGTGCTGGAGAAGTTATAGAAGCACCCGATAATATCTTTAGCATGTTGAATCATGCTGATTTGAAGTTTCCAACCATAAAAGATGAAAGTGGTGCGGAAATAGAAATTACCCACGGTCGATTTATTCGTTTGATGGAAAGTCATGACCGCCGTGTGCGAAAAGAAGCCTTCGATGGTTTATATGCCACATATGAATCTTTTTCCAATACGTTGGCAACCACACTAAGCAGTCAGGTGAAAACCAATGCTTTCTTAGCGGGGGTAAGAAAATATCCGTCGAGCCTGGAAGCGGCGCTTGATGACAGCAGTATTCCTGCTCAAGTTTATGATAATCTAATTGAAACTGTTAAGCGTTTTTTAGAACCGATGTACCGTTATGTACGTTTGCGTAAAAAACTGTTGGGTGTGGATGAGGTACATCTTTATGATATTTATGCTCCGCTGGTCAAGGATATCAAGTGGGAGATTCCCTATGCAGAAGGGGTTAAGTTGGTACAGTCCGCATTGGCACCTCTAGGCAAAGAATATGGTGAAATCTTGGCAAAGGGTTTAAAATCACGTTGGGTGGATGTCTATGAGAACCGGGGAAAAACTAGTGGTGCTTATTCCTGGGGCGTGTACGGGGTACACCCATTTATACTACTTAATTACCATCAATCTGTGGATGATGTGTTTACTTTGGCTCACGAAATGGGGCATGCGCTTCATTCTTATTACACCAATCAGACTCAGCCCTATGTTTATTCGCACTATAAAATTTTTGTAGCCGAAGTGGCATCCACCGTTAATGAAGCACTATTGATGCATTATCTGCTGGAACAGACACAGGATCGTGACAAAAAACGTTATTTGCTCAACCATTATTTAGAGCAATTTAGAGGAACGCTTTACCGCCAAACGATGTTTGCTGAATTTGAAAAGATAACGCATCAAAAAGTCGAGTCAGGGCAACCCTTAACAGCGGAAGGGTTGAAGGATATTTATCATGCATTAAATACAGAATATTATGGTCCCGATATGGTAGTAGATCAGGCTATCGATATGGAATGGGCCCGTATTCCGCACTTTTATAGTAGTTTTTATGTCTATCAGTATGCCACCGGTTATTCTGCTGCGATTGCGCTTTCCAGGCAAATTATTGAAGAAGGGGAGCCGGCTGTCGCGCGTTATCTCCAATTTTTAAAAGGGGGAAATGCAGACACGCCATTGAATTTACTGAAGCAGGCAGGCGTAGATATGGCTTCTCCAGAGCCTATTGCAGAAGCATTGACTTATTTTGAGAAGTTAGTGGATGAGATGGAAAAGGAGTAGTAAGAAGAGAACTGTGAACATGATAATAAAAAAGATAAAAAATCAGCCGGAAAAATATGGCTGATTTTTTATCTTTTTTAAGTTTTAAAATATGTATTAGGGAGATTCAAAAAAACTATTATTTTCAAAACAGATCATGTAAAATAGAGATGTAAATATTTTTAATATATTTAATGAATTAGTTATACGACATAAATCTTACAGTAAAAATGAATTCATACCTTGTAACGGTTAAAGAAGCGTAGAGATAATGGAATAGATAGGCTTTCGGAAAACTTTGAATGCTAAAAAAGTATATAGCAAGGTGTCATGTGGTGCATAGCGAAGAGAGGTATTGGAAAACAGTCAGTGTTTGCTCGAACTCGCCAAATATTTTCCTCCAGCATATCCATTCCATTATGCAAGTTTGATTTTTAGAGTTATAGATTTCCAAGCTGATAACTTAAATTACAGATTTTCTTATCTTTTATTTCCAACTAACCAACTTTCCAACTAACCAACTGCCCTCTAAAATTAAACTCTAAGAAAAATTTTTAATGCGTTTACTATGATAATTTTATTTTTGACATTGGATATCTATATTAAGTTGTAACGGTTAAAGAAGCGTAGAGGTAATGGAATAGTACAAGAAATAGCTATACAACAGGAGGGTACAATGTCTACAACAATTATAACCGCTATTTCATCAAGACTGGGAACATTAGTAATCTTTTTTCTTTATTTTTATCTTTTTATTCAAAAGCGTGAGCGTTATATGGGGATTTGGACTTTGGCCTGGAGTCTTCTGATCCTCAAACATATCATTGAAATCTTAATCATTTCAAATATAAATTTTATGTTAATAGGGATTGCAAATCATGTTGTTTATATTTTAATCGGGCTAATGCTTCTATGGGGGACGTATACTTTTATTGGGATTACGATGCCAAAAGGATGGTTATACAGTTGTATAGCGACAGTAATGGCAGTAACATTAGGGCAATTATTTGATTTTCCCTTTTTTATGATGTTAACCATGACATGCGGTTTTTTTGCCCTAACACATATATGGAATGGGATACTATTTATTCATTTTCTAAGAATAAAGGGAATTAATAAAAATATGACAGGATGGAGTTACATTTCTCTAGGAATCGTCATGATGGTGATTCCGTTCTATCACATAGGCAGCTTTGTTCCATGGGGATATCTTTTGGTTAGCATCGTGAGGTTAATACTAGCTACAAGTAATTTGATTACCTATTTCCAGAAAAAAAATCAGGAATTACATGAAAGCGAACAGTACTTTCGTTTGCTGGCGGAAAATGCACAGGATATGATTTATCGCTATGTCATAAAGCCTGCACAAAAATTTCAATATGTTAGTGCGGCTGCTACTCGAATTACAGGTTATACACCTGAGGAATACTATGATGATCCTAAACTGCCTTATCACATTATGTACCCTGAAGATAAGAGATTCTTTAAATCACATTTTAAAAAATTAATATCAAATAAGCCATTCCATATCTTTCAGATTAAACATAAAGATGGGACGTTACGGTGGATTGAAGCACGTTCCAGGATGATTAAAGACATTGAAAGCAGCCAGGTAATGATAGAAGGTATTGTCCGTGATGTTACCGAACAAAAGAAATCACAAGCTGAATTAAAGTATATAAGCCTGCATGATGCGCTTACAGGGATCTACAATCGAGCCTATTTCGAGAAAGCGCTTCAAGCGCTGGATACCACTAAGGATTTGCCTATATCTTATATTATGATTGATGTGAATGGTTTAAAATTTGCCAATGATGTATTTGGTCATGAGCGTGGTGATAAGTTACTTCAAATAATTGCTCGAATTCTTCAGGCGTCGACTCGTGAGCAGGATGTTGCAGCGCGCTGGGGAGGCGATGAGTTTGCCATGATCTTGCCGCAAACAGATCAAAATAAGGCGCATGATATATGCATGCAGATTATTGAAGGGTGTCAACATTCAAAGTGTAAGGTACTGCAACCCAGCATTTCTATTGGTTGTGCTACCATGAAGAATCGGACACAGCAGGTGGCTGAAGTTATGAAATTAGCGGAGGATCGTATGTATCGTCATAAATTGCTGGTTTCAAGAAGTGCTCGAAGCGGTATAATTGTTTCATTGAAAGAAACGTTATTTATGAAGAGTTGTGAAACTGAAGAACATACTCAGCGTATGGTTGAGATGGTTAAAACAATTCGACATAAACTAGATTTAGTAAGCAGTGAATTTGATATGCTCTGCCTTTTGGCGACGCTGCATGATATTGGGAAGATTGCTATTCCCGATCAAATATTATCAAAGCCGGGTAAATTATCACCCGAGGAATGGCATGAAATGAAGAAACACCCTGAGGTCGGGTATCGGATTGCTTGTTCAACGCCGGAACTTTCTCATATTGCTGAATATATATTATCTCATCATGAAAGATGGAATGGTATGGGTTACCCACAGGGGTTAAAAGAGACAGAAATACCGTATCTGTCACGGATTATTTCTATTATAGACGCGTATGATGTGATGACCCATGCAAGGCCTTATAAAGAAGCCATCAGTCATGAGGAGGCGCTGGAAGAAATTAAAAGATGCGCCGGCATTCAATTTGATCCGCAAATTGTGGAAAATTTTATTGAAATATTAGAGAAGTAAGAGGATACTACATATTGAGTTTAGGATTAATAGAACAACAAAAAGTTGTGCCTTCATTCACCGTACTTTCTACGGTGATTTTTCCTTTTAAGAGTCCGCAGATCTTTTGAGTGAGGTAAAGACCCAATCCTGTGCCGCCTTCCTGACGCGTGAGGGAGCCGTCGATCTGACGAAACGGTTCAAATATGGACCCGATGTCTTGGGGGCGAATACCAATGCCTGTATCGGATACCAGGATATTGATAGAGGGTGTACCATCCTCTAATACAAGGGATTCTGCTTTGAGTTTGATGGTTCCTTTTTTTGTGAACTTGATGGCGTTTCCGGTTAAATTGATCAGGATTTGCAGAAGCTTTTGGCGATCTGAATAGATCGTCATTTCTTTTTCTACGGAAGTGTTTTTTAGTGTTAAATTTTTTTTATGGGCTAAAGGTAACGCTAATGCAATGACTTCTTCAATGAGTTCGACACAATCAAATTTTTCAACGACTAAATCTTTTTTGCCTGCTTCAATGGCAGAAAGATCGAGCATTTGATTAATTAACCCCAGCAGGTGTTGACCATTGCGTTCAACGGTTTGAAGGTGTTTCCTGTGTTTAGGCGATAAAGTATCTTCTGCCTGGGTTAAAACGAGGTGGGTATAGCCGATAATTGAGTTCAAGGGCGTGCGCAGTTCGTGCGACATGGTAGACATAAACTCGGATTTTAAGCGACTGGATTCCTGAGATTTATTCATCAATATTTTTATTTTATCGATCATATTATTAAAACTGTTTTGAAGGATGCGTATTTCCTCATAGTCTTCTCCTTCTTCTTCAGGACAAACAATGGAGAAATCTCCTTCTCCGGCTTGTAACAGTGCTTGACGCAGCTTATAAGATTGTTTGTCAAATTTTCTCCAAAAATAATAAGCTAAAAAAGATATGATTAACAAATAACAGATGATAAATAAAGAGGTTCTAAATAATAATTGTTGTTTTATGAGAGTCAGTTTTGAAGCCTCAATATCAACGCCTACAACACTCTGGACACTGCCATCTGTATCCAAAATAGGGGCATAAGCGGATAAGACGGTCCCCCATTGATCCGTATAAGGTTTTTCTGTTACGCTCGCCTGACCGGAAAAAGCTTTTTCCATAGGGGCTGTGAGATAATATGGTTCTTCAATATTGCAAAAATTTTTGCTGCCGACTTCTTCGCCGTCGACGATAATCCGGGTCTGATTTCCATCTTTTTTGAGTGTGTAAACAAATCGGGCATTTATTTTGTTTTTATAAGCAGATAAGGGGTCATGCACGGCTTGATAAGCATGACTGTTGTTGCTTTTCTCAAGTTCTGCTTGTGCTAATTGTAAGGGATCTATTAACACGGATGCCCCTTGAGCAAAGCATATGAGGCTATTTTGCATCATTGTTTTCTCATTCATATAACAGTTACTATAATGAATGAGTTCTATAATGAGTATAGGGATAAAGATGACTAAGGAAAAACTTTTTAGAAAACGAAAGATAATGGATTTTTTAAAGTCATTGTACATTTCTTGTTCTCCTAATTTTTTGTATTTATATACCCATTTATTAGATATAATAACATTTCTATATTTATTTTACAAAAAAATAATTTTCTAAGAAATGTTTCAATATATTACAAAATTTAATATAAATTGAAAATATATACACAAAAGCAGGATTTATGATTTTATTTGACAAATAGTTCATATATTAACTTATTTTAGTATCTAAGTTTTTTTAATGAAGCTTTAAACTTAAAAACAAAAGCTCATATAAGGAGGCAGTATATGAAAATTAAAGGTAAATTGTTATTAATCGTGGGACTTATTGTTTTAATCTCTTTTTCAATTAGTATTTCTATGATTAGTGTTAAATCTACTAAAAATGCCAAAGAAATGGCTTTTGAAAATGCAAAAGAAATGGCTAACCGCTATGGTCTTGATGTAAAAGGTGAGATTGAAGAATCAATGAACGTAGCTAATGTTTTAGCCAATTCATTTGCGGCGTTGAAAGAATCCAATAGGACGGATAGAACATTAGCAAATAATATCATGAAAAAGGTTCTAGTACAAAATGATCATTTTGTAGGTATTACAACTTGTTGGGAACCGAATGCTTTTGATGGTAAAGATGCAGAATTTATGAATCAGATGGGATATGATGCTACGGGGAGATACTCTCTTTATTGGACTAGGGATGGTAACAACTTGATCGTAGAGCCTGTTAGTGATTGTGATTCTGGAGATTATTATACGATTCCTAAAAGCACAAAAGGAGAAGTCATTCTTGATCCTTATTTATATACGGTTTCAGGCCAAGAGGTATTATTGGGTACGGTAGCAGCACCCATTATTTGTGATGAAGTGTTTGTGGGTGTGGTGACTGTGGATTTTTCATTAGATCAATTACAACAAAAAATCTCAGATATCAAGCCTTATGAAACAGGTTATTGCATGCTTCTTTCTAACAATGGAACTTACGTTTCTTCCATTAAGAGTGAAAAAGCAGGGACTAACATTAGTGAATACGGAGAAAGAACAGAAGAAAAAAATGCGATCTGTGAAGGGCGGGAATATGAATTAATTAATACAAAAGATTTAATAACAGGGGAAAATATGTATAAGATTTACATACCTGTGAATATTGGTAAAACTAAAACACCTTGGTCGTTCGAAGTCAATGTACCTATTAATAAAATTCTAGAGCCTGCTAATAAAATTAAAATATTTTCTGTATTAATAGCCATTATAACACTCATTTTCTTAATGATCGTTATGTTTTTTATTACAAATAGCATTGTAAAACCCATTACTAAAACGACAATGATGCTCAAAGATATCGTTGAAGGTGACGGAGATTTGACTAAAAGGCTTAAAATTTATTCCAGAGACGAAATAGGCCTTTTGGCTGAAGAATTTAATAAATTTATTGAAAAATTACATGATATCATTAAGAATGTGAGAGCAAGTGCGTGTATTACAGCAGAACAGGCCAATTCTATTGCATTGGCAACGGAAGGAACAACGACTTCTGTTAATGAAGTGGCTAGAGCAATTGAAGGATTAGCCAGTGGTGCCACTGATCAGGCAAAAGAAGCGAACCAGAGCTCGGAAAAAATTATACAATTTGGTCATGAAATTGCAGCAATTGCTCAAGCAAGCGATTTAATAAAAGAATTTGCCGATGATGTACAAAATGTTGGTAAAGCGGGATTGAATGATATTCATGATTTAAGTGTCAAGTTTAATCAGACCAATGAAATTACCCAGTTGGTAAACGATAATGTCGGAAATTTAGCAGAGAAATCTACTTCTATTAATCAAATCACCGATGCTATTAAAGCGGTCGCAGACCAAACAAATCTTTTGGCCCTCAATGCTGCAATTGAAGCAGCACGAGCCGGAGAAGCAGGCAAAGGTTTTGCTGTTGTTGCCGATGAGATACGAAAGCTTGCCGAACAAACAACGGATTCTACCAAAGAAATTGAAGGCATTATTAATGATATTCAAAAAGAGATTTCAATCACGAAGGGGAATGTAGAAGACAGTCATTCTATTTCAGAGGAAAGCAAAGTATCATTTGAAAGAACGGTGAAAGCTTTTAATGGCATTGTGGATGCCGTGGGAAAAACAATTACAGAAATTGAACATTTAATTCATAGTATTAATCATGTTAATGATCAAAAAGAAGGGGTAGTTAAGAATATTGAAGGGATTGCCGCAATTGCTCAGGAATCTGCCGCTTCAACGGAAGAAGTTTCTGCTTCAGTCGAGGAGCAATCTGCCACGATTGAAGCTATGGCGCAAGCAGCAGAGAAATTAAAGCATATCGCTGGGGAATTAGAGGCGGAAGTCAATAAATTTAAGATTTAATTGAAGCTATTATTGGAGAAGTAGGATAGCCTGCTTCTTTTTTATTTACAGAAAGAGAAGTATTTCCTACTTGGTTAATGTTTATTTGCTTTATATTTATGAGTGATAATAATGTCGAAGAGTTTTAATAAAATGATATTTATTCATTAATAATATGAAAAAAGTTAAATTGTGGATAAATGTGGTATATAATTGAGTATATGATATTGACATATGGCGACAAAGCTTAAAAAAATAATAAAGACGGGTTTAAGGTTACATATAAGGGAGAGCCAAAAAGAAAATATGCTAAAGGAGAAACGTTTAGGGAGTTTTACAATGTAATTGTATATTTATAAATTTAAATTTTTCTATTTAAAAGGCAATTAGTTATTTACTGATTAAGTAATTCCGTATTATGGGCAAAGTTATCGAAAGGTAAGGATGCAAAGCTACGGGTTTAATGTAAAACACGATGGTCGTCCGGTTGCAAGTTATTAAATTGAATCTGCTTGTTAACCCAGTAGGTTTATTGTATATATCTAGTAATAAAAATTCTGTTGAAAGAGTGGCAATATAAAAACTATATTGGAAATATATTGAATAAAAAACAATAATGGAATAAAGGCGAGGAAAAAATTAAAAAAATCGTTATTGCAAATATACTAATGCCTTTAATAAAATAATTAGTTGGTTATTATGGGGAGGAGATATAATGAAAATGATTAAGAAATCAAAAGTAGATCAAAAAAAGGATCATCAAATTAAAGTTAAAGATAGAATCAGCACCAAAATTATTGCTACAGTCATACTGACAACATTAATTGCCTGTCTGGCGATTACAATCATTGCTATTCGGGTAAGCAGCAAAGCGATTATGAAGGAAGCGGATGAAGCATTGCTTCATTTAGCAGGGGTTGAAGAAGGTAAAATTGATGAAGCTTTTATTAGCATTGAACATGTTGTGGGCGGGATAAAAATGGCAGCTTCACAGTTTTATGACCATAATCTAGCAGCGCAGGATCCTGATTATTTTGATAAATATGCTCCAAAAGCCGATTCAATGCTTAAAAATTATGCGGAACAGATGAAAGGGAAAATTTGTAATATTTATTTTACTATGGATCCAGGTGTAACAGGGGATAAAGTATATGATTTATTATATACAGATCAACAGGAAAATGGGCAGTTTATTAAAGCGCAGGACACCTTTATGGAAGATTTTGATCCTAATGATCCGGAGATGGATTGGTATTACGCACCGATTAGAGAAGGACATGGTGTATGGAGTGATCCTTATTATTGGGAATTATTTGAAAAAGATGTAATATCGTATACAGAGCCGGTTTATGATGGTGATATTTTATTGGGTGTAGTTGGTATTGATTTTTCTTTTGAGCAATTTAAAAACAATATATTAAATCTTAAACTTTATGATACAGGATATGCTTTTTTCTTGAATGATGATCTGCATTATCTGGTTCATCCAATACAAGAAGTTGGAATGGATCTGCATCAAGTTTATCCGGAAATGGCAACGATTATTGATAATAACGATAGTAAAGTTTATGATTACGTCAATAATGAGGGTGCAAAGAAAAAAATAGCTTTTTCCCACCTTTCTAATGGATTTGTCATGGCTGTGGGTGCACCGGAGAAAGAAATATTGGCAGATATTAGCAAGATAAAATATAGTGTTCTTTTTGTCTTAGTCATTGGGATTATTTTTGCAATTCTTGTTGCTTTGTACATTAGCAGAAAGATTACGAAACCTATTCTTGAATTATCAGCATTGATCGATCAAATGGCTGATATGGATTTAAGACCTAATAAAAGATATGATCCCTTATTAAATTTAACAGATGAAACCGGGATTATTGCGAGAGCAGTCTTGCAAATGTATAAAAAATTAAGAGAAATGGTGGCAAATATTAAAGAAAGTACGGATACAACAGCAGAAAATTCCAATTCTTTGGCAAGTGCAACAGAAGAAACGACGGCTTCCATTAATGAAGTGGCCCGAGCAGTAGAAGAGCTGGCAACAGGTGCTTCGGATCAAGCCAAAGAAGCCAGCCAAAGCTCGGAAAAACTGGTATCATTTGGTAATGATATTAATTTAATTACTGAAGCTACCAAGAACGTGAAAAAATATTCTGAAGATATGAATCAACTAAGCACGGAGGGTTTAAACACCTTTAATATTTTAACGGATAAATTTTCGCAAAGTACGGAAATTAATCAAACGGTAACCCAAAATGTTGAGGCATTAGCGGAAAAATCAATTTCTATTAATCAAATTGTCAATGCCATTCAATCAGTAGCGGATCAAACGAATCTTTTAGCACTCAATGCGGCAATTGAAGCAGCGAGAGCAGGGGAAGCAGGCCGTGGTTTTGCTGTTGTAGCGGAAGAGATACGCAAACTTGCCGAACAAACCGCTGTTTCTACCAAAGAAATTGAAGAGATCATTAGTAAAATCCAAGAGGAAATTGATGCTACTAAAAATAATGTGGATCATTCTAATGTTATTGCCACTGAGAACCAATCAGCAGTGAAAGATACGATTGATGGATTTAATCAAATCATGGGAGCCATAGAAAAAACGATTATAGAAATCGATGATTTAATGGAAGGCATTCATCGGGTTGATTCTGAAAAAGAAGGTATTATAGAAAACATTCAGGGGATTGCTGCTATTTCCGAGGAAGCAGCCGCTTCAACGGAAGAAGTATCTGCTTCAGTTGAAGAGCAATCTGCAACGGTAGAAACCATGGCAGCAACAGCGGAAGAACTAAAGCGAGTAGCTGAGTTACTAGAAGAAGAAATGAATAGTTTTAAAATGTAAAGTGTGTGATGAATCAATGAATTGAGAGGGTATGAATTAAACATTCTGGTTCATTAATAAGTTGGAGAAGTAGAATATTATTCTACTTCTTTTTTTATTATTTATATTTATTTTAATATGAAGAAGCATAAATGTAAGATTTGTTAAAGACATATATTGATACTGATATAATCTTTGAACAATAAATCCATTATTTCAATATAATAGTAATAAAAGGAAGATGGTGATTAAAAATGAAATGTAATGGTTTATTGATCTCAGTAATTGTATCACTATTTTTTTTCATAGAAATGGATATTAACAGATATTATTCTTACTGGTTATTGGATATAGATAGAATAAAAACCACAATTATTATAACACTGCTATTTTGTGTATTTTATGGATGGGCTGTTAGGCAGTATTATAATATTAAATTTTATTCTGAAAAAGATGATTTAACGGGTGCTTACAATCGAAGATTTACTTATAAGCTTTTTCATAGATTATTGGCTCAAATATCCAGAAATAATGAAAAGATAGGTGTACTTATTTTAGATGTTGATAATTTTAGAAATATAAAGGATACCTATGATCACAATAAGGGTAATGTAGTACTTAAAAACGTCTCGGATACACTTATTAACCGTACACGAAAAAGCGATATAGTGGCTCGGTGGGAGGGAAATACATTTATTGTTATTTTTTCTATATCAGAAAGAATGTCTTTGTTATCAATGATAAATTGTATTAAAAATGGATTAGAAGAACGATCTAAAAGAACACAAATGGATATTTCTGTTTCAATAGGGACGGCCGTTTATCCTGATGATGGAAATAGGTTAGATGATTTAATCATAATAGCAACTGACAGGATGCTTGAGATAAAAAGCAAAAGAAAGGATAACAGGAGGAGAATACTATAGAAAAGATACGATTGAAGGGTTTGATCAAATCATGCAAAGCCATAGAAGAGGAGCATATGCTCCTCTTCTTTACATTATAACTCTAATCCATTGGGGAAAGAGCAATAAAAAGTAGTACCTTCATTGACGGTACTTTCTACTGTAATCGTTCCTTTTAACAGTTCACAAAGCTTTTTCGTGAGATGTAGACCGAGACCAGCACCTTCCTTCTGACGGGTAAGGGAGCCGTCGATCTGGCGGAATGGTTCAAATATGACATGGATATCTTCTTGGCGAATCCCAATGCCTGTATCTGCTACGATAATATTAATAGTATGTGTACCATCTTCTAAAACGACAGACTCTGCTTTGAGTTTGATCTCTCCTTTTTCTGTGAATTTGATAGCATTTCCGGTTAAATTGATGAGGATTTGCAATAACTTTTTCCGGTCTGAATAGACCATAATTTCTTTTTCTCTAGAAATATTTTTAAGCGTTATTTTTTTTGATGAGCCAAAGGCAAGGCGAGTTCAATCACTTCGTTGATTAAACGAACACAATTAAATTTTTTTAGAGTTAAATCTTTTTTACCTGCTTCAATAGCAGAAAGATCGAGCATCTGTTCAATTAATCCTAGCAGGTGTTGGCCATTGCGTTCAACGGTTTGGAGGTGTTTCTTGTGTTTAGGCGATAAGGTGTCTTGTGCCTGATTTAAAACGAGGTGGGTATAGCCAATAATAGAGTTCAAAGGGTTGCGTAGTTCATGAGACATGGTGGACATAAAGTCTGATTTTAAACGATTGGCTTCCCGAGATTTATCCATTAATATTTTAATTTTGCCGACTGTCTTGTTAAAACTATTGATGACTATACGAGTTCCTACCCAATCTTTTTTGTCTATCTTGCAAACTGAAAAATCACCTTCTCCGGCTTTCAGCAGCGCTTCCTGTATCTTACTTACTTGTTCTACGTCATTTTCTGTAAGCGCGTTAGCTAAAAATAGAGAAATTATAAAGCAAGTAATACAGATGAGTGCTATTTGAAGAAATAAGTTTTCTTGTAGGGTTTTAAGCTTTGAAACATCCATATCAACGCCTACAACAGCATAGATAGAACCATTTGTATCGAGAATGGGGGCATAGCCTGTCAAGAATGTTCCCCAACGATCGGTATAAGGTGCATCTGTTATGTCTGCTTTACCGTTAAAAGCTTTTTCCATATATTGATTCAAATCATATTTTTCGCCAATATATGATTGATCCTCTTCACCGATCTCTCCACCATCTACTAGGAAATAAGTGGTATTCATATCTTTTTTTAATATATATATATAAGTTGCATCGACTTGTTTTTTATAAGTAGATAATAAATGATTTGTTGTTTGATAAGCATGACTATGTTTACTTTTGTCAATTTCTAGCTGCTTTAATTGTATAGGATCAATCATTGTTGTTGCACCTTTTGCTAGGTGCATAAGTTCTTTTTGTAGCATATTCTTACAGTCTTTATAAGTGAATCCATAATTAATCACGGACATCATAAGCATAGGAAGAAAGGTTACTAAGAAAAAAATTTTTATTAAACGAAATCTTAAGGCACTTTTAAATTGATTAGGCATCTGTTAGATTCCTCCTAATATATTATATACACTTATTAACTATTTTAACATTTTTTATAATTTTTTTTCCAATATTATTATAAATTATAATGTATTATGTATATTGAATACTATTGTATAAATATTTATTATTTATTTATTAGTATAGATTTCTTTGTGAAAATGTTTAATTGAAATGGAAAGTGGGAATATATTATTGTGTGAGAATGGAACAATTTAGCATAAAAACCAAGTTGTTAATTAATAATCATATTAAATTTATAGCGAGGTATGTATAATTATTCAGTATTTAATACTATATTTGTATTAAATACATGACGTGAATAGGTCTTTCCCTACTTACTTCTTACCCCGGTATAGATTAATGAAAAATCTTTATTGCAAATCATATAAGTAAATAATTGATATCTTATGATAATGAAAATAGATCATTTAATTGAGAGGAGTATGTGATGACCAAAAACACTTCATGAATGTTACTTTATTTAACATCATACTAGGTTAAGCAAAATTATCAATTTACTAGGGGGAAATGACGAGATGCAATGGTTTAAAAACTTAAAAATTAGCATAAAAATTTTAGCAGGATTTATACTTATTTCTTTGATTACAGGGTTTTTAGGTTTTACCAGCTATACATCGATGAAGGAAATCATGAGGGATCAGCAGGAAATAGGGGACGTTCGTTTGCCGAGTGTACAGGCTTTATTGACGATCAGTGAGGCGCAGACTGCGGTAACGGTGGGGGAACGTACATTGATTAATAGAAGGGTTATAGACGGTGATGTAAGAAAAGCTCAGTATGATTATATTGAATCGGCCTTTAATAGAGCCGAAGCAGCGTGGAATACCTATGCCTCGCTTCCACAGACAGGAGAAGAAAAACGAGTTTGGGAAGGATTTGTACCCCTATGGGATAATTGGAAACAACAGATTCAGGTAACAGTAAATTATTCAAAACAGAAAGATCAACTCATCGCTTCAGGGATTGCAATGGATGATATTCAAATACAAGAAATTGATAAAAAAGCGTTTGAAAATTCACTTGAAAATAGAGATGAGTTTCTAAAGGCAGAAGAAGCACTCAATCAAGTCATTGAAATAAATGATAAAGTTGCCCTAGATGTAAAAAAACAAGGGGAGAAAACCTATTCTGCTGCAAATAAAATACTAATGATCGTTATTCTTGTTAGTATCCTATTATCAATTATTTTGGGAATTTTTATATCCAGAGCCATCAGTAAACCGATTGTTCAGACAACAGCGATGCTTAAAGACATTGCTGAAGGTGAAGGCGACTTGACTAAAAGGCTTAAAATCTATTCTAGAGATGAAATAGGCCTATTGGCGGGGGAATTTAATCAGTTTATTGAAAAATTACATGTTATCATTAAAAATGTGAAAGAAAGTGCTAGTATTACAGCAGAGCATGCCAATTCTATTGCGCTGGCCACAGAAGAAACAACGACTTCTGTCAATGAAGTAGCCACAACAATTGAGGAATTAGCCGGTGGTGCCACCGATCAGGCGAAGGAAGCCAGCCAAAGCTCGGAAAAAATTGTGCAATTTGGTGATGAAGTTGCAGCAATTGCTCAAGCAACCGATTTAATAAAAGAATTTGCCGATGATGTACAAAATGTTGGTAAAGCGGGATTGAATGATATTCATGATTTAAGTGTCAAGTTTAACCAGACTCATGAAATTACCCAGTTGGTAAACGGTAATGTAGAGAGTTTAGCGGATAAGTCTACTTCTATTAATCAAATTACCAATGCGATTAAAGCGGTCGCAGACCAAACGAATCTTTTAGCCCTAAATGCTGCGATTGAAGCAGCGCGAGCCGGGGAAGCGGGCAAAGGATTTGCCGTTGTTGCCGATGAAATACGAAAGCTTGCGGAACAAACAACCGGTTCCACCAAAGAAATTGAAGGCATTATTAATGATATTCAAAAAGAGATTTCGATTACGAAGGGGAATGTAGAAGACAGTCATTCTATTTCGGAGGAAAGTAAAGTATCCTTTGAAAGAACGGTTCAAGCTTTTAATGGTATTGTGGGCGCAGTTGAAAAAACAATTGCAGAAATTGAACATTTAATTGATAGTATTAATAATGTTAATCAGGAAAAAGAAGGCGTTGTTAAGAATATTGAAGGGATTGCCGCGATTGCCCAGGAATCGGCGGCTTCAACGGAAGAGGTTGCTGCTTCAGTCGAGGAGCAATCCGCAACGATTGAAGCTATGGCGCAAGCAGCAGAAAACCTAAAGCATATCGCTGGAGCGTTAGAATCAGAAATGAATAAGTTTAAAATTTAAAATAAGCTAGAGCGTTGTAATAAAATTTATAGGAGTGAAGATGATGGGTTATACATTCTCTGAGCTTATTGATATTGATAAATTATATCCGGTTCTTTCCGAAGAACAGAAAAAGCTAAGGATTAGCGAAGAGCGATTTCGACTGGCTGCGGAAGAGAAAACAAAAAGATCAGAAGCACTCTTGGCTGCTGTTATTGAAGCAGGGGCAGATGCTATTGTTGTTGTTTCTAATAATGGAAAACCATTAAAACATAATGAAAAATTTCTAAAAATGTTTGATTTTGGAACTGAAATATTTAATTTGCAAAAATTACACGAAAGAGAGGCACTGATCATAAAGTATTTTAAAAATGCGTGTGACATCATTAAACATACACAAAGCATTTATGATCATCCTGAAAAAGAGCGTTGTGATATTTTAGAATTAAAAGATGGGCGAACCATTGAAAGATATTCCAAGCCATTCTATTTAGAGGGGAAAAGAATGGGGAGGGTATGGAGTTATCGCGATATCACGGAACGTAAGCAAGCGGAAGAGCAATTGAAATATAATTATGCGCATGATTCACTCACCACTGTGTATAATAGAACTTATTTTGCTCAAAAAATAAATGAGATGGAAGCAGAAAAATGTGCTTTGGCAGGGATTATCGTTTGCGATATAGACGGGCTTAAACTTGTAAATGATACAATGGGGCATCGGATCGGAGATGATTTGCTTATAAGTGCCGCTGGGATTCTTCAAGAATGCTCGGAAGGTAATAAGGTATATCGTATTGGGGGAGATGAATTTGCAATACTAATTTCCAATACGAGTGAAAAGCATATAGAAAAGATCGTAAATAAAATTAAAATAGTACTATCGCAGTATAATAACGCGAACTCGAAAATTCATTTAACCTTGTCAATTGGTTTTGCTGTTAGACATCAGCTGTCTATTGGTATGAAAGCGCTTTTAAGGGAAGCAGATAATAATATGTATCGAGAAAAATTGTATCATAGTCAAAGTAATCGAAGTGCCATTGTGGATACCCTTATGAAAGCGTTGGAAGCAAGAGATTTTATTACGGAAGGACATGCGGATCGGCTGCAGTATCTGGTTAAAGATATGGCGATAGAACTGGAGTTATCGGAATCCAGAATAACCATTTTACGTCTTTTAGCGCAATTTCATGATATCGGAAAAGTAGGTATTTCCGATAGTATTCTATTTAAACGCGGCCGTCTTACGCAGGAGGAAATGTTTGAAATGAAGCGGCACAGTGAAATTGGCTTTCGTATTGCACAGTCTGCACCGGATCTGATCTCTATTGCCAGCTTGATTCTCAAGCATCATGAGCATTGGAATGGTAACGGCTATCCTCTGGGACTGAAGGAGGAACAAATACCTTTAGAGTGTCGCATGCTAGCTATTGTCGATGCTTATGATGCGATGACGAGCAATCGACCCTATCGTAAGGGAATGACCCAAGGGGAAGCGATAGCTGAACTCCAAAGATGTGCAGGTACTCAATTTGATCCTCACCTTGTAACACGATTTATTCAAATGCTTAAAGAAAAAGAAGGAAATGATGAGGTGATCTGATAGAAATAATCTACAATAAAATGAAGGTGGACATTGTCCACCTTCATTTTATTGTAGATTATTTATTTTCTCATAAACTTGCTCGGGTGTTAAGCTGCCTGCTTCAATGACTGGGGAGGAAGTACTTGGGTTTTGTGCAGCATTGTTCATATTTTCTACAACGATTGCCTGATACTCATTACTCGTAATAGCCCCTAAGGTATCATTACGATACATGGTACGAACATCATAGCCTTGTTGACCAAGATAATTCTTAACATCTCCCAATGTGTTTTCAACAACCACTTTCTTTTTCATGGATAAGCCTCCTTTTAATTATTTTTTCACGGCTTATTATTTGCAGTATTCATAATATTATTACAGGATTTTGGCTATTTTTTATTGATTTAGTAAATATTTTCTTTTTTATTAAAAATATTCCAAATATTAATGTTTTATATTATAATATTTATATGAAATTATTAAATTCGAAACATGAGAACCTGATTTTCTAAATCAATGAAACGTATTAAGCGGGTTAAATAGGGTATCTACTAATTGAAAGAGCGATTCGATGTTGAAAAACATAAGCGTGTTTATGGGAGTTGATGGATATAATGATGATGGAAAGGGAAAAAAATACGGCGAAAAAAGACCGAAGTAATAAGGAGAATAATCATCATATTAAAATTAAAAATAGCATTAGCATAAAAATTATTTTTTCAATTTTATTTACAACTTTGATTGTAGCCATATCCATTACAATCATGGATTATAAGGTGATTAGTAAAGCGGTAGTTAATGAAGCAAATAATATTTTGCTCTATCATGTAAATGAGGAAGCCAATAAGATTGATAAAACGATTATAAGAGCTGAAAGTGTTGTAAAAGCTATTTGTATAGCAGCTGAAAATATTTATGACCATGATTTAGCTGCACAAGATGCGAGCTATATTGAAAAATATGTGAAAAAAGTAGAGGGTATGGTTAAGCGACATTCAGAAGAAATGGAGGACATTCTGGGTATTTATGTAATGATCAATCCTGAAATATCTCATAACAAAATATATGAAATGTTTTATCTGGATGAAAAAGGGAATGGTCAACTTGTAAAAAACAACTCATTGCAGAGTTGCGATTTTAACTCTGATAATCCTAATATGACCTGGTATTATCATCCCATTAAAGAAGGACAGGGCGTATGGAGTGATCCTTATTTTTGGGAGCCGATCGGAAAAGAACTGACTGATTATGTTAAGCCGATTTATGATGGTGATATTCTATTAGGGGTTGTAGGTATTGATATCGATTTTGAGCGATTTAAAAACAGAATATTAGATCTTAGTATTTATGATACCTGTTATGCTTTTCTTTTAGATAATGATTTACATTATGTGGTTCATCGGATACGAGAGGCCGGAAATGATCTGAATCAAATTTATCCTAAAATGGCAACCGTATTTGAAAATAATGAAAGTAAACTCTATGATTATATAGCTCAAGACGGTATAAAGAAAAAAATAGCTTTTTCCCATCTTACCAATGGCTTTGTATTAGCTGTTGGTGTACAAGAGAAAGAGATATTGAAAGGTCTTATTCAAATCAAGCAGTGGGTTATTATTATATTATTGCTGGGTATCATAATGGCTATTTTCATGGCTTTGTGTATCAGCAGAAGTATTACCAAGCCCATATATAAAATACGTGAAGTACTACTGCGAGCAGGGGAAGGTGATTTTTCTGTTGTTTGTGATGTTGATCAACAAGACTGTGAAGAAACGCGGCTATTAGTCAATAGTTTTAATAAGACCATGAGTCAAATAAAAGTCCTCATGCATAAAGCAAGAGAGGCCAATCGTTTAAAATCTGAGTTTATGTCCACCATGTCACACGAGTTGCGCACACCATTGAATTCTATTATTGGCTTCACACAGCTTGTTTTAACACAGTCTAAAAACAACTTGCCCTCCAAACAGATTAAACATCTCCAAACGGTGGAGCGCAATGGTCATCACCTTCTAAATTTAATTAATGAGATCCTAGATATTTCTGCCATTGAAGCTGGGAAAAAAGATTTGGTTTTGGAAACATTCAATTGTGTGGAGCTGATTGATGAAGTTATTGAAATTGGATTACCTTTGGCTCGTAACAAACAATTAAATCTTGTCAACGCTTCAGATGCAAAGGAAATTTTTATTTGTTCGGATCGTCAAAAACTATTGCAAATCCTTATCAATCTTACCGGAAATGCCATTAAATTTACAGAGAAGGGAAATATTAAACTTGAAGCTCAAGCCACTCTATTAGAAGATGGTACGTCCAGGATTAATATTGCTGTATCTGATACAGGTATTGGTATTCATCAAGAGGATATTCAGACCATATTTGAACCCTTTCGTCAAGTGGATGGCTCTGTTTCTCGTAAAAAAGGGGGAACCGGACTCGGCCTTTACTTAACACAAAAGCTCAGTCTTTTATTAAAAGGGGCAATAAGTGTAAGAAGCACAGTCAATAAAGGTACAACTTTTTTTTGTTCCTTTCCTGAAGAAATTAAGATGTAACGAAAAATTCTAAACTTTTTGCATAAAGTAATACAGCTAATCATGCTGCCTTTTTGTAGAGAAAGCAGCTGACAAATAGCACATAGGTATGTCATACCTATGTGCTATTTGTTTTGTAATTATTAAAAAGACTGGAAGGTTTCATTTCTTATTTCATGTCATATAATACATAAGATATTATCAAAAAAAGCCTACCGGCTGTTCGCTGCCTGCCAAAGTATTATTATCTCTAAAATGATGAAAAGAAAGGGATTTTCTGAGAAGATGCAGAAATAACACATTTACTACAGCAACAGATGGGAGGAAATATCATGAAATGTGCATTATGTAAGGAGAAAGGATGTTATCAGGGGAAAAACTGTGTTCAAGATACGCAGAAATTTGATAATGTTTCTGAGGAAGATTTTAAAATAATGAAAGTAGCAGCGGAGATCGAGGGGGATTTTTATTGCCAGAAAACGCGTCTTGAAGAAATTATTGAGTTTGGAAAACGGATGGGTTATAAACGGATGGGTATCGCTTTTTGTATTGGATCTCAGAGTGAAGGGGCCGTGGTGCATAAAGTTTTAGCACAGCATTTTGAAGTCGATTCAGTATGCTGTAAAGTTTGTGGTGTGAATAAGAAAGATTATAATTTAACGCAAATTCGTAAGGGAAATGATTATGAAGCGAGCTGTCATCCGCTGATGCAAGCTCAGATTTTAAATGAAGCGGGAACAGATTTAAATATCATTGTAGGTCTTTGTGTGGGGCATGATGTTTTATTTACCCAACATTCTAAAGCGCCTGTTATTACGTTTATTGCTAAAGATCGGGTGTTAGCCCATAACACAGCAGGCGCCATTTATAGTGGTTATTATAAAAACAAATTTGACTTGAAGGAATAGGGTGTTTGAATGAAACATAAACAATCGCATAACTTGGGAGAGGATAAGATACTTTCCTTGATTATTAAGCTATCTATTCCATCTACAGCAGCTATGTTGATTAATGCATTATTTAACGTCGTAGATACTATTTTTGTAGGACGTTTGGGTAAGAATGCGATTGCCGCGCTTTCCATTTCTTTTCCTCTGCAGCTCATTGCAATTTCTCTGGCGGTTGGGACAGGGGTAGGGGTGACTTCCTTAATTTCGCGCAGTTTGGGTGAAAGAGACGTTGAAAAAGCGGATCATATCGGTGGGTATGCGATGACGCTGGCGTTGATGGTTAGCTGCATTTTTTCAATTGTTGGTCTATTATTTACCGATCCGGTGTTGAAATTATTTGGAGCGACCCAGGCACTTTTGCCTTATACGCGTGAATATATGATAACCATCTTTGCAGGAGGGATATTTATATTTTTCCCCATTATTGCCAACAGTGTGATGCGTGGGGAAGGGAATACACTGACACCGATGAAGGTCATGATGATTTCCGCGCTTACCAATATTGTGCTGGATCCACTTTTGATTTTTGGGATAGGACCGTTTCCGCAAATGGGTATACAGGGCGCAGCACTGGCTACGATTATTGCCCGAGCGATATCAGCTGTCTTTGCGGCTTACTATTTTATGTGCGGCCGCAGCAGTTTGCATTTTAAATGGACCCATTTCCAACCTTCGTGGCCATTAACATGTGATATTTATAAAGTTGGAGGCCCATCGGCAATCATGCAGTTGATGGGTAGTGCGCTGGTGGCAATAACCAATAATGTGCTTAAAGGTTATGGAGAAACAGCGATCGCTGCGATGGGGATTTATTGGCGGTTACAATCGCTGGCTTTTATGCCTGTTTTTGGTATCAATCAAGGGATTATGCCGCTTGTGGGTTTTAACTTTGGGGCGAAAAAATTTTTACGTGTGCGAGAGGCAGCGCTTAAAGGGGCGTTGGTGGCCACAGTGGTGATGACCGCAGTAGGTATTTTATTTTGGACAATTCCAGGTCCTCTCATGCTCTTATTTAATAATGATCCGCTTCTTGTCTTAATGGGGGAAAAAATTATTCGGATGGTTAGTGCAGCTTATTTGATTATTGCACCCGAGATCATTTTTTCTGGTGTTTTTCAAGCGATGGGCAAAGGGATTCCCGCATTGACTGTTTCTATTTTGCGGCAAGGGGTCGTTTATATTCCCCTGGTATTTATTTTGCCCCCCTACCTAGGTTTATGGGGTGTATGGCTTGCTGCTCCTATTTCGGAGGTGGTTTCAACTGTGGTGGCGACCATTTGGATGGAACATGAATTTAGAAAACTCGGGATGAGTTTGCTGAAGGTTAAAGATGAATAGAAAGAGCACCTGCAAATACAGGTGCTCTTTTATAGCTGAAGGTTTGTGTATAGGTGTGGTTATGCTTCCAGACACTTTGAAGCTAAAGAATTTTGTGCATTCCTGAAATTTTTTACCATGAGCGTTATTTGTAGAAATGAGTAACGTGTTATTTCACAAACGCCCAAACTGTCTTCCAGCATAACCATACCTAATATCATGTTTTTTATTTTTTAATCTTTTTCGTTCCTCGTTCAGAAGCCGAAGGCTCCGGTCTTTCTTCGTTCCTCGTATTTTAATCTTTATTTTTAGTTTTTAGCCATTTCTTAATCTTTTCCTACCTGCTACCTGCTGAAAAACGGCTTTAGCCGTTTTTTTAAACGTCTTTATAAATAATGGTTCCTACATGCTCACCACGAAGGGCCCGAGTAATATTGCCGTATTTTGTTCCGTTAATGATTTGGAGTTTGTCGATGCCTTGTGCATAGAGCATAGATTCTAGTACAGCACGCTCAATAATCATATCATCGAGGTCCATATCTAGTAATTCTTTTGCCCCAACTTTGGGAATGAAATCGACATTGGGATCTTTTTTGGGATCGTGGGTATAAAGCCCGTCCACATCTTTGATATAGATACAATTTTTAGCGCCGATTAAGTCGGCGGCCAGGAAGGTACCGATATCGGTACGGTTAGAAGGAATACGGCCTTCTTTTGGCGGTTTTTCCCAGAAACCATAGGGCGGCATACCTTCCATAACCGGGATGCACCCTTGACGAATATAAAGTGCTAGTTTAATGATATCGTCCTGTTCGACTTGAATACCACCGTAAGGTCCGAGTAGGGTGGAAATCATTAAGGCGTTTTGTGTGGAGATACTAGATCCTAATTCAGCAATGACACCTGTAGGCATACCCAGTTCCAGTGCGATAGAATAAACGTGACGAGAGCGGGTGCCGCCGCCTGCTAGAATGACCATTTTCTCTCTTTCAGAGTTTTCCGCAATTTCTTTAATAATCGGTAGAAGCGTACTGCCACCCCGATCCGTAATACTTTGTCCGCCAATTTTCATAACATTGACTTCTGGAAAAATTTTAAACTGATCTCTAATTTCTAAACTGTCCAGAAATGAATGACTGACTAATGATTCTCCCATCAACTTGCTTTCAATATGCAGTCTTTTACTTTCTTTATCTCTTATAAGTCCCATTGTTTTCCTCCTTTTCCTTTAGTTATGAAGATATTCGATTTTTTTCTCCAATTTTCCTTTTGTTTCTTCATTTTCCTTTTATTAATATAACGATATATATAATTGTTATTACTATTATGTGCCAAAGTAAGATAATTATTACTGCTAATTAAGGATATCTATTGAATAAACCTCAAAACAATTATATAATGTTAATGAAAATGTTTAGATTTAGTAAAAAATGAATATAGTTCTTGTTTCTGAGCTTTTAATCCTGTGGCCTTTGCTAAGGATTTAAAGCCGATAGGGTGTGTTTGGAAACGGATATGCCTCCCAATGTGGAAAAGAAATAGTTTTTTAAAACATGTCTTTTTTCATATTGGGCATGTTTTTATTTTTGTGGAGGTGATAGACAATTAGATTATATTTTCTATAATTATGATGAAAAAGAGGTTGATGAGATGGAGAAGAACGTTTTATTTGAACAATTAAAAGAGAAGTTTTTGCAAATTGCAAAAGAGAATGACCTGCTTGATGAAAAAGTATCCATTACAGGGAGAGCACTGACAACGGAAGAAGCAATCGGCAATCCCGACAGACAAGACTTCCCTATTGTAAAAGGTAAAGAAAAACTTTTGCAGGCGGAAATTAAGGGTTTTTGCGGACAGGCTTTTACAGATATGCCCGGGTATTTCGAAGGAACTTTGCAAGATATTATCAATCGACCCTTAAGCACCAATTTCAATATGGCAGTATTTGTTGCAACACTCAATGCGGTGATGCGCTACTTGGGTTTGGTGGATCGGACGATTCATTGTAAGGATAATGAGCCGGAGGATTGTGCAGCAAAATTAGTGGATTTTATGAAAGAAAATTATGGTGATCCCAAAATTGCACTTGTGGGTTTTCAACCTTCTTTTTTAGAAAGTCTTGCGCCTCATTTTGCTGTACGTGTTTTGGACCTGGATGTGGACCGTATTGGCAAAGAAAAATTTGGTGTGCTGGTTGAAGATGGTGAGACTGCTATGGAGGATGTTTTGTCATGGTGTGATATGATCTTTGCCACGGGTAGTACGTTGGCTAATGGAACGATCGTCAATTTTATGGGTAAAGAGAAAGAGACCGTGTTTTTTGGTACAACGGTTGCAGGAGCTGCACATTTGCTGGGGTTGAAGCGTTATTGTGAGTGTGCAAAATAGCAAAGCAGCTTATTGCTGCTTTGGCAGGTAGCGAACAGCAGGTAGCAGGTAGGAAAAGATAAAAGACTTTGGCTCAAGGATTAAAGCCGAAAGCTAAAAGCTTGGAACGTATATTTTGCCTTCAGCCTTAAGCTTTGAGCCTTCAGTAATTTTTTAATCTTTTCCCGAGAACCGGGAACTGAGAACAAAAAAGCAAAAAAAGGAGAGAGTTATAATGAAAATGAGAAAAGTTTTGGCTGTTTGTTTGGTTTTAATGTTAGCAATGGTTTCTTTGGTGGGATGTGGGAGTGAGCCTGCAGCTTCTGATCAGCAGGCAGCGGATCAACCGCAAGAAAGTTTGATGGTATATAGTGGTGCCGGATTGCGTAAACCGATGGATGAAATTGGACAAGTCTATGAAGAACAGTTTGGTGTTAAGATTGAATATACTTATGCAGGTTCTGCACAAAATTTGAGTCAGATTGAATTGGTTCAAGAAGGTGATGTTTATATTCCGGGTGCAATGTCTTATATTAAGTCGGCAGAAGAAAAAGGACTTGTAGCCAGTAAAAAAGATGTGGTTTATCATATCCCGGCGATTGCCGTACCTAAAGGGAATCCGGCAAATATTACCTGCTTAGCTGATTTTGCGAAACCGGATGTTAAAGTTGTCTTAGGTGATGAAAGATCAGCAGCGATTGGAAAAGTAGCACAAAAAATGTTGCAAAAAAATAAATTGGTAGAAGCAGTGGAAAAAAATGTTGTTTCTAAAGATGCAACGGTTAACGAAGTCATGGTTCATGTGGCTATGGCGCAGGCGGATGCTTGTATCATTTGGGAAGATAATGTGCAAGGTGTGGATGAAGTTGAAATCATCGAAATTCCAGCAGAACAAAATATGATTAAAACCATTCCTGCCGGTGTCTTAACCTGTTCTCAAAAGCTAGAGTTAGCGCAACAGTTTGTGGATTTTGTTGCTTCTGCTGAGGGTAAAGCCATTTTTGAAAAGCACGGATTTAAAGTCGTTGAATAGTTAAGGGATAAGAAAGTTTTATTTTGGTAGCAGGTAAAAAGCTGTTTAGTGTTGCATTTTACCTGCTCTATTTATAAAGGAGTGGAAAAATGCAAAAACAGATTGAAAAGCCCAGTGTGAGTATGGGTACGGCATTATCGGAACAACAAATTAATCAAGTTGAGCATAAAAAAGGGCATCAAAAAAAGTTTAAATTAAAAAACATTTTATTTCAGACCGGAACAATAGGATTTATTTTATTACTATGCTTATTGATTGTAGGTGCGTTATCCAATGTGTTAGCAAAAGGTATGGTAGGTTTTTTAGAAAGCATAAAGCAGCCGGAAATCTTGTTTTCCATTCGTCTCAGTTTGATGACTTCTGTGATTTCGACAGTGATGTGTATTTTAGTGGCTATTCCTACAGCTTATGGTATGGAACGGTTTAAATTACCGGGTAAAAAAATTATTAATACGATTTTGGATATCCCTCTGGCATTGCCGCCGGTGGTATCAGGGGTAGCGTTGCTTTTGTTATTTGGTACTACATCCTTTGGCCGCATGCTTGCTCAGCATGGGTTGAAATTTGTATTTACGGTAAAAGGTATTATACTTGCGCAATTTTTTGTTAATATTCCTTATATGGTACGGGTTTTAAAATCAACCATTGCTGATATTAATCCGCGTTTAGAATTCGTGGGGAGAACATTAGGCTGTTCTCAATGGCAGGCGTTTTTCAAAATTACCTTGCCGTTAGCAAAAAATGGGTTGATTGCGGGGATCGTGATTACTTGGGCACGAGCTTTAGGTGAGTTTGGTGCGGCATTGATGCTGGCTGGGGCAACACGAATGCGGACAGAAACATTACCTGTATCGCTGTTTTTGAACATGTCTACAGGGGACTTAAGACTTGCTATGGCAGCGGCAACACTTCTTATTGCAGCTTCCGTTATTTCATTGTTTATATTTGAGTTACTGGGCGGGGAACGAGGTATGCTCTCCCGTTAGCCAAACAGTCTGAGAGTGTTTGGAGTAAGTGGTAAGTAGTGGGTTTATCTTTTTCCGAGAACCGGGAACTGAGAACTGAGAAACAAAAAAGGAGTAGAGAAATGATTGAATTAAGAAATGTTTCCAAGCGATTAGGTGATTTTCATCTTGATGATATCAATTTAATCATCAATGATCATGAGTATTTTGTTATTCTAGGGCCGACAGGTACCGGGAAAACAGTGATTCTGGAAACGGTTGCGGGGATGTATAAACCGGATCGAGGACAAATTTATTTTGATGGGGCAGATATTACCACGTGCTACCCGGAAGAGCGTAACATTGCTTTTGTTTATCAGGATTATATGCTTTTTCCTCATTTGAATGTGAGAAAGAATATTCTTTTTGGCCTAAAAATAAGGAAGACTCCCCAAAAGGTGATGGAAGCGCAACTGGAAAAAATGGTAACGCTTCTTGGTATTGGTCATTTACTGGAACGCTATCCTTCTACGCTAAGCGGTGGAGAACAGCAGCGGGTAGCGATTGCTCGGGCACTGGTGACTGAGCCGGATGTATTATTATTGGATGAGCCTTTGAGTGCGCTTGATCCTCGTACCAAAGAAAATTTTATGCAGGAATTAAAGGGAATTCATGAGCAGATTAAAACGACAACCATTCATATTACCCATGATTTCAATGAGGCGCTGGTACTTGCGGATCGGATCGGTATTATGCGTAAAGGGAAAATGATTCAAGTGGGAACGCCACAGGAGGTGTTTTATAAGCCTAAAACGCATTTTGTGGCTAGTTTTGTAGGAATGGAAAACATTTATGAAGGTCAGGTCAAGGAAGTTAATGGACAAAAAGTGGTTCAGATTGGCGATGTGCATTTAAGAGTTCTTACAGAAGAGGATGGCAAAGTGAATATTGCGGTGCGTCCGGAAGATATTATTTTGACTCAGGTCAATATAGAAACGACAGCACAGAACGTCTTAAAATGTTGTGTTGAGGAAATCATTCCGCAAGGCCCTTTAGTTAAGGTTAAATTAGATGCAGGCATACCCCTGGTGGCATTTATTACGAAGAAGGGTGCAGAAGAAATGGAACTTTCTCCGGGACGACAAATTGCTGCGATTTTTAAGACCACTGCGGTACATGTATTTAAATAAGAAAGACAGCCTTAGGCTGTCTTTCTTAATGTTTTACAAAAACAACGTTGATGGCTTTAATTAAAGCTTCAACATTATCTCCTTCTTTAAATCCTGAATCTTGTAAACTTTCATTCGTCATCACGGACGTAATCAATGGATTACCTGCTCAGCCATCGACAGTCATTTTAATTTGCGCCATCACATCATCCGCTTTGATTTCTTGTACTTTACCAACCAGTTGATTTCTTACACCAGCTTCCATGAAAAATCCTCCTTATTATTATTGGTTTAATTTACGATATACCAATTAATTACCATATCGTATTAACTACTATTAGTATGATTTATAGATTGTTTTTTATACATAGATTTTTTCAATAAATTAATAAGCATTTCATTTTAAACTTATGAAAAAAATAACGCTAATTGTTTAAACAATTAGCGTTATTTTTCATTCTGCTTCATAAACCAATTCTTTTTGATGATCTTGCGTTTGAAAAATCTTTTCGACTTCATCATCTATAATATCCCTTAAATCGCCATCGAAAACGATCTTAGCGCCAATACCGCAATTAGAGCTTAAGCTTCTTGGCACGGGCATTAATTCACAATTAATATTTTTTGCTTTTAGTTTTCGATCAAATTTTATGGCGCCGGAATGTGTGAAAAATATGACTGTATATTCCATGTCTTATTTCCTCGCACTAATCATAAAAGTTTCACCATCTTCTATTATTTCCATTTGATAGCCTGCATTCTTTATGAATCTTTCTACATTGCCTTTAGCCGTATTGTTATCAACGATGATATCTGCACCTTCTGGATTTTGGTCTAAAGCTTTTTTGGTCATTAAAACGGGTTGTGGACAGCCCATACCGCATGTATCAACTTTTATCATGGTACTTGCTCCTTTCAGTTTTTAATTTTTTTTCCTTCTTTATTTGTTCCTCGTTCCTCAATAAATTAAGATTTGCTTAACGTACTTTGTGATTTAAGATCAGATTGACTTGAGAGCATTTCTGAATTTAAATAGGAGATAATTGCAATTATAACAAAACAAATGATGACGGCTATTTGCCCGTTAGGCGTAGGTCCTTTAGGGCTGGATGCCAAGCCAAAGTTATGACAAATTGCTGCACCAACCAGCATACCCATAACAGCTACAACAGAATCCGTATTTCCTTCTCCTGCTAATATTAACTGTCTTAGTGGGCAGCCACCTAATAATACTGAAGCCCATCCAACTAACACCATGCCTAAGAAATTCCATAAACCATCTACATGTGCTACAGGTTGACCGGCAAACCCAACATTGAAATATCCCATGAAGAAGTTTGCAATGAATGCAAATGCCAATATGGAAAGAAAACCTGAAAGAAGATAGCTGTCTTTAAAAAGAATCATATCTCTCGTTCCGCCAACCATGCAAAGTCTTGTTCTTTGTGCGATTGCCCCTACGATAACGCCAACGATTAATGAGATCCAGATTGATGCATGAGCAGCACCAGGGCCTTTTTCACTGAAGAATAAAAATGCGGGTGCAGCTAACAATAAAGCGAATAGGCCTACATTGACTATTGGGAACAAATAACCTTCTGATTTTGGCATTTTATAATTTCTTTTTAAGTTAAATCCTTTATTTAAGAAATATACGCCGCCGAAGATGCCTACTACAAATCCGGCAATACCTATTAATGCATTTAAATCGCCGCCCGCCAGTCGTAATACCATTCTTAAAGGACATCCTAAGAACATTAAAGCGCCAATCATAACGGCAATACCTAATACAAAACGTGTAAATGGAGCAGAGCCGCCTCTTGATTCAAATTCTCTGTTTTTAAGAGCCAGTAGAAATGCACCTAAAACCAGGCCGATGATTTCGGGGCGAATGTATTGCACAACAGCTGCTCGGTGCATGCCAATGCCACCGGCGATGTCTCTGATAAAACATGCGATACAGAAACCCATGTTGGCAGGATTACCTAAATATACCAGTAACACGGACAGTATACCTACAATAGCCCCTCCAAATATAATTCCTTTTTTACCTTCCATAAAAATCCCTCCTAGTATTTGTAAAAAAATTAAAATTGCAAAATAATTTTAACATTTTAATTGAGTAATGTATAATAGAGATTATTTATCATCAGTTAGCTAAGTATAAATATTTTCTATAAATAAATTTTTAAATAACCTATAAATATTATTTTGGGTTATTTATAATTAATATTAGAGTCAAAGTATTGAATTATGAAAAATTGATAATTATTAATTAATAGGAGTGATTGTTGATGAGAAATCTATATTTGGATAATGGTGCCACGTCTTTTCCTAAAGCACCGGGGGTTGGGGAACGTATGGCAGATTATTTAATCAATGTGGGCTGTAATATCAATAGAGGGGCTTATGCAACTTCTTTTGAAGCTGAGAATATTGTATTTGAAACCAGAGAATTAATTTGCGAACTTTTTAATTTTGATCAGCCGGAAAACGTTGTTTTTACAAAAAATATTACGGAAAGCATGAACATTCTAATAAAAGGGATATTAAAAGAAGGGGATCATGTCATTGTATCTTCAATGGAACATAATGCTGTTATGAGGCCTTTAAATGCATTGGAAAGTAGGAAAGTAGAATTTTCTAAAGTACCCTGTAACGAAATGGGAGAATTAAATGCAGATGATGTGGTGAAATACATCAAACCTAATACCAGAGCTGTCATTATGACGCATGCATCCAACGTATGCGGAACCCTGCTTGATCTGGAAAAGGTGGGGAGAATTTGTCAGGAGCAGGGATTGTTTTTTATTATTGATAGTGCTCAGACAGCCGGCTTTTTGGATATGGATTACAAGACTTTAAATGCGGATGCCATTGGATTTACAGGGCACAAAAGCCTCCTGGGCCCGCAAGGCATTGGTGGTTTTATTGTGAATGACCGACTCATTAAGCAAATGACGACATTGATAGAAGGGGGGACAGGAAGTCTTTCCGAAATAGAAATTCAACCGGAGTATATGCCCGATAAGTTTGAAGCAGGAACGATGAATATCCCGGGGATTTATGGTTTAAATACAGCCTTGAGATATGTAATGGCGCAAACTGTAAAGTCGATAAGGGAAGAAGAATTGTTTCTCTTAGATCGTTTTTTAGAAAAAGTTAATAATATGGTTGATATTAGACTTGTGGGTAAAAAAGGAATTGATGGGAGAACGGCGTTGGTATCGATTGATTTTTTTAAACATGATAATGGGGAAATCGCTCATAGATTGTGTAAGGATTTTGGAATCATGACCCGTTGTGGGTTGCATTGTGCCCCATCAGCGCATAAAACGCTGGGAACTTTTCCAGATGGAACGGTTCGATTTAGCTTCAGTCATTTTAATACGGTAGAAGATGTTGATTATGCAGTAGACAGCATTTTAAAGTGTATATAAATTGGAGACAATAAGAAAGACATCCTAGGATGTCTTTCTTATTGTTATATGGCACGTGGAAGATATGAAGCGGTTTCTTCGGTTTCAAAAACCATATCGTTTACATCTTGACTGATGTGTAAGATGGTAGAATGTTTTTTGAGTTCGTAATAACTATCTTTGATCACTTGTGGGTTTAGAAACCAGAACAAGGAAATGGTTTGATGGGTAGGATCAAAAAAATTATCTTCCATTGTTTTTATATCAACTTCTTTAAATAGATCTTGTGTTAATAGACAAATAGGGTTGGCATTTTGTGTGTCTCCAAATATCTTAATCATAATCACATTTTTATCACTAACAATGCTTAGCCCTTTTGTTTTATAGGTGTTAAATAGAGTGCGAGAAATGGGTTTTTTCATAGCGGTGTTAATCAGTTCTAGTATGATTTTGTCGTTATATGGCAGGCAAGCATTTTTTCTTCTAAACATCATAGTTCTATCCCCTTTGATATATTTATATTGCTCTTTATGCTTTGATTTTAGTATAATTTTTCTACGTTACCTCAATAAAATTTTGGTTTAAATAAATAAAAAAGTGCTTAAAATATAGACACGTTTATCACAAAAGGGAATTCTTGAATTTTTATAGTATTTTTTTGCTGTCATTTGTACTTTCGTATCCTAAGAAAAAAATGATAGGATAATATATAGCTTCAATAATTATATTACATGAGATATACAGACAAAAATTAGATGGTTTGAACTCAAATATAAAGACTGGCGTTTAGCTATCAGTTATTAGTTGTCAGCTTAAAGGAAAAGACAAAAAGATTAGATGAAAGAGAAAGGAGTGAGTTATTTGGAAAAGAATGTTATTCGTAAAGCGGTTTTGGCTTTACGTGAAGAGATGAAAACGGAAGAGATTGAGGAAAAAAGTCAGAAAATAATGAGCCGATTGCGGGAAATGGTTCTCTTTCAGCAGAGTTTAGTCATCATGACTTATGTTGGTTTTGGTTCAGAAGTTGCGACGCTGCCTTTTATTGCAGAAAGTTTAGCACTCGGAAAAAGAGTGGTTGTACCGGTTTGCATGCCTAAGAGCAAGGAATTATTGATATCTGAGATTAAGGACCCAAAATTAGACTTGCAGCCGCAAGGTCGTATCGGTTTATTGGAACCGCCTAAAGAACGGCTATCGGTTATTGATCCTCAGGAAATTGATTTAATTCTTATGCCGGGCATTGCGTTTGACCGCCAGGGGGGTCGGGTGGGGTATGGTGCCGGCTATTATGATCGCTTTTTAGCATCCTTTAAAAAATGCCCCCTTTTGGTGGCCTTATCTTTTGATTGTCAATTAGTTGAGGCTGTACCTGTCGAAAAGCACGATATACCCGTTGATTGGATTATCACGGAAAATGAGATGATCCCTGCTACTTAGAGGAAAGGTGAAAGATTAGTCTATTGGCTAGTCTTTTTTGTTTTCATAAAAAGCATAATCATATAAATTGCATTAAGGTTTATACACTTAGAATGGCTCCATCTTTCCTTCGCTTTTCCTGCAAACCTGCAATGTAAGTTCTTTATTGAATGATATATAGCTTAACGCTTTTGCTATATCATTTTCCTTTTTATGTTAAATATAAATATTATTGTTAATTGCACCAATATTAGCATCAAGACATATTCTAAATTGCAGGAACATTTTTGATTAAGGCTAAAAGGAGGCGAAACCAATGAAAATTCTATTTATCAATTTTAATAAAGCAGCAGGTTTACAGTTTATGGCAGAGGGGTTTAGGAAGTTAGGGCATCCTACAGATAAAATTGTTTTAGGGGTCAATAAAGAAACATTTCCGGAATTTATTTCTAGTCTTAATGCTCGGGTTGAAAAATTTAAGCCGGATATCATTTTTAGTTATGGTTATTGGCTGTTCCCGGAATTTGATCTTTGTCAATTTGCAGCAGCTATCAATCATTTGCGGGAGACGAAGGGCATTCGTCATATTTACTGGAATATGGATGATCCGCCGGGGTTTGAACAACTTTCGTTACCAATTATTAAAACTGGGTGTTGTGATTTAGCGTTGACAACTGCGGAAGAATTAATTCTCAAATATGAGCAATATGGATGTTCAGCGGCTTTGTTGATGTTTGGATGTTGGCCGTCAATCCACAGGCGGGTGTTGCCCTTGGCGCAATATAAACATGATCTGGTTTTGATTGCTAACAACTATAATACGAAAAACGGTCCTAAAAACTTTCGCTTGCGAGGCGTTGAAGACATTTTAAAACCGGTGGTAGAAAATGGATGTGATATTAAAGTATGGGGGTATTGGTGGGGAGAAAAAGATACCTACTACCCTTTGCGGGAAGATATCTGCGGGGGGTTTTTAATGCCTGGAAAAGAACCCCAGGTTTATGCATCTACGAAAATTGCACTGGGATTTCAATCGGTAGATAATTCTAGAACGATGATTTCTTGCCGGGTTTTTGAAGTACTGGGGTGTGGGGCCTTTCATTTAACACAATATTCACCTGCATTGGAAACTTATTTTAAAAATAAAGTACACCTGGTTTGGAGTGAGTCAGCAGCGGAAACTGAGGAATTGGTGCAATATTACCTGACCCATGAAAGGGAGCGGGAAAAAATTGCTTTGCAGGGTCAGGCTTATGTTTATCGTTATCATACCTTTGTTGATCGTGCCCGTGTCACAATGAAGCATATTAATGAATATATATAAAGGAGTGAAATAAAGTGAAGGTTCTGGTGGTCAGTTTTAACCCTAAAAGCCCGTTTCCGCTTAAGGACGCATTTCTAAGCGTAGGATGTGAAGCGGAAGAAGTGATGTATGAGTTGAACCAAGATGATACGGATTCATTGATCCAAAGGATAGAACAAAAGATTCGACATTTCAAGCCGGATATTTTGTTTAGCTTTGGGTATATTTGGATTCCGCACATTAATATCAGTGAATATGGGGAGCGAATTAATGAATTAAAACGTAAATTTAATTTTCGTTATACTTACTGGGCGACAGATGATCCGGTATTATTTCAATCACTGTCATTTCCCTTGTTAAAATGCTGTGATTACATTTTTACGCCAGCGGAAGAAATGCTTTCTATCTATGAGACACATGGTGTGAAATCTTCCCTGTTACCATTTGCGTGTTGGCCGCTTTTACATTATCATGTGGACCCTGTTACTGCTTATCAAAGCGATATAAGCTTACTGGCTAACAATTATAATATGAAAGCGTATTCCGAAACGTTTTCATATCGTATTAATGGAATTGATAATATTCTTAAACCCATTATTGATAAAGGTTATTCAAATTTAAAAGTGTATGGTTCCGGTTGGTTACAAGAAAATGCGTATTATCAGTTACCGGAAAAATATTATGGCGGGGTTTTACCCCCAGGATGTGAGAAAGAAGTATATGCTTCCTGTAAGATTGCTTTAGGGCTTCAATCCGTAGGGACTTCGAAAACGATGTTATCCTGTCGGGTATTCGAAGTGCTGGGATGTGGTGCGCTGCATTTAACGCAATACTGTCCTTCATTAGAACGGTATTTTGTAAATAATAAACATTTAGTATGGAGTCAGTCTCCGGAAGAGACAATAGAGCGGACGGCTTATTATTTAGATCATCAAGACCAGCTGGAAAAAGTTGTACGTCAGGGGCAAGCGTATGTCTATCAATATCATACATATGCGCATCGAGCCGCGCAAATTATGAAGGATATGCAGAATTGCTAATTATTTTTGTCATGGAGATGCTGTGTTCTAAATCATAAAAATCAATCATACATATATTAAAGAAGTGTCAACATAATATCTTTATATTAGGAAGACCCCTTATAGATTTATGAGTGCTTTACCTGACATCACCTGATCACAATATTTTATGAAAAGTTTTTAGAGAAAGTTTTGAGTATTTGAGGAATAACTTTTCACTAAAAACTTCGAAAGGGGGTGATGACCAAAAAATTATTTAGGTGAACTTAACCGTTACTGGATCTGTTGTGACTGGGGTAAGTTTGGTTAAAAAAAGGGGGATTTCTAAATGACAGAAATGGAGAATCAAGGTTTAGAGAGACAAGAATTAGCTAAAGCAATGGGAATATTTGATTATTTTACGTTGGGTTTTGGTGCCATGGTGGGTGTGGGCTGGGTTGTTACGGTAGGTAGTTGGATTGCAAATGCCGGTGGGCCTCTAGGTGCGGTTATTGCTTTTGTTGCAGGTGGACTTTTCTTACTTCCTATTACCTATGCTTATGGTGAAATGACAGCTTCTATGCCTGTGGCTGGTGGCGAAATTGCTTATACATACCGGGCATTTGGTTCGACGGCATCATTTTATACCGGTTGGATTTTATGTTTTGGATATGCTTTCCTTTGTCCGTGGGAAGCCGTAGCGATTGGTCGTTTAGTAGGTAGTTTGGTACCTGCTATGAAAGTCATGCCAATTTATGAAGTGATGGGTTTTACGGTTTATCTACCACTTCTTATTTTAGACTTAGTTGTTGCGGGTGCAATTATTTGGATGAATATTATTGGGGTAGATAAGGTTGCCAAATTTCAAAGTGGGATGACAAATTTCCTTCTGGCTTGTTCAGCGATCTTCATTATTACGGGGTTCGTAAAAGGTAGTTCCGCTAATATGGTGCCAGCAATCGGCCATTCCTTGAAAGGGTTCAGTACAATGGGTGGTATTATTGCCGTATTTGCAATTACGCCGTTTTTCTTTGCCGGGTTTGACACCATTCCGCAAGGTGCAGAAGAAAGTAACGAAGGGTTAAACTATAATAATCTGGGTAAGGTGTTGAGTCTAGCGGTTATTGCTGGTGTGGTTTTCTATGCCTTGGCTATTACTTCTGTGTCGATGGTTATGCCTTGGAAGGAACTGGTTAATCTTGAATTCCCAGCTGCAGATGCGATGATGACGGTTGCACCTGTTGTGGGTCGGATTGTTCTAGTGGGTGCACTATGCGGGCTGCTCACAACATTCAATGCATTTTTCGTGGCTTCGACGCGTGTTCTGTTTGGGATGGGGCGTGCGAGACTGATCCCGGAATGGTTCGGCGAAATTGATGAAAAATTCAAAACACCTACGAATGCCAATATCTTTGTTGGTGGTTTAACGGTTATAGCACCTTTTATTGGTACAGCGATTTTACTACCGATCGTTGATGTGGGTTCCTTATGTTTTATGTTAGCGTGGCTTTTGGTTTCTGCTTCTGCTGTTAAAATGCGCAAGAGCAAGCCCGATATGCCGAGACCTTATAAAATGCCTGGCGGTATAGCAACAGGCTATATGGCCGTTGTTTCAGCGATCATCTTTACGATGGTTTTGATTATACCAGGAAGTCCAGGTGCGTTGGTATGGCCCCTAGAATGGATTGTGTTTGGAGCATGGTTGATTCTTGGCGTTATATTCTTTAGCATGGCTAAAGAAGGTCGTGAATCGATCAGTGAAGAAGAACGTGAGTATCTTATCTTTGGAGATTGGTCTTTATAAAGAGAAATAGACATTATTATATTATAGGAGAGCCAAATCGGCTCTCTTTTTTTATAGTATAAAATTTTATTTGCAAGTTTGTGCAATAGGTATGGTTATGCTTCCACCATAACCATACCTAATGTAATGAGTTTACTTAAGGTTTTATCTTTTTAAATCTTTTTCGTTCCTCGTTCAGCAGCCATAGGCTGCGGTCTTTCCCCTTTCCGCCAATATCTTATATTTTACTGTATTTATATGAAAAAATGAGAAAACTTGTCCATATCTGTATTTGATAATCCATATTATCTATTATGTGCTATTTTCGCGTTCGACAATCTATATGTTGTGGCATATAATAACTATGCTCACAACATATAGTAATTATTTTATTTTAATTACATATATTGTAACTGTTGTGAGTATAAAGGGAGTTAAGAAGGAGGTTGACACGATTTGTTTAAAGCAATTGAAAAGCGGGATGGAACATTACAGATTTTTGATATTGATAAGATAGAGAGAGCGGTGCTAAAAGCACTAGAAGCAACCTATAATGACCGCAGGTTAGTGGAGTTAGAAAGGTTAGCAGAGGTGGTTACGGATCGCGTGATTTATATGGCGCAGAAGCAATTTGGTAATGATGTACCAACTGTAGAAGTCATACAAGATATTGTAGAAATTACCTTAATGGATATGGGTGAAAGGCAGACCGCTAAAAATTATATTCGCTATCGTCTTAAGCGAGAAGCTGTGCGGCAGGGTAAGAAAATCCTGGTAGATGTACAGGAATTATCCAAAGGTTATATTACCCAATCGGATTGGCGTGTGAAAGAGAATGCCAATATGGATTTTTCCCTTCAGGGATTTAACAATAGTATTGTGGAAAATGTCACAAAAAATTTATGGTTACATCAAATATATCCTCCTGAAGTGCGAGAGTCGCATATCAATGGAGATTTACATATTCATGATTTAGGATTACTGGCTACTTATTGTGTGGGTTGGTCTTTGGAAGATCTACTGCTCAAAGGGTATAGAGGGGCAAATGGAAAAGTGGAAAGCAGTCCGCCCAAACATTTTGGTGCTGCTTTAGGGCAAGTTGTGAATTTCCTATATACTTTGCAGGGTGAATCAGCCGGAGCGCAGGCGTTATCTTCTTTTGATACCTATTTGGCACCTTTTATCAAACATGATGGTTTAACCTATGAAGAAGTCAAACAGTCCATGCAAGAACACATTTTTAATCTTAATATTCCAACTCGTGTTGGTTTTCAAACTCCGTTTACAAACTATACAATGGATTTGAACTGTCCTAAGATGCTTTCCGATCAACCGGTTATTATTGGGGGCAAGTATCATGAAACAGATACTTATGGGATGTTCCAGAAAGAGATGGATATGATTAATCAGGCCTTCTGTGAAGTGATGATGGAGGGTGATGCTAAAGGACGGATCTTTACTTTTCCTATTCCAACGTATAATATTGGCAAGAACTTTGAATGGGATCGTCCTATTGTGGATAAGGTGATGGAAATGACAGCAAAATACGGTACACCGTACTTTGCGAACTTTGTCAATTCAGACATGGATCCGGAAGATGCGAGGAGTATGTGTTGTCGATTGCGTTTGGATAACAGAGAACTTCGCAAAAGAGGGGGCGGGTTATTTGGGGCCAATCCTTTAACAGGTTCCATTGGTGTTGTGACCATTAACCTGCCAAGGCTTGGTTATCTGGCTGTAGATAAGGAAGATTTCTTTGAACGCTTAACAAGACTGATGGGAATTGCCCGCAATTCTCTGGAAATAAAACGGAAAATCATTGAAAAGAATACAGTATTAGGTCTTTATCCTTATAGTCGGTTCTATTTATCCAGTGTTCACGAAAGATTTGGTGAGTATTGGAAGAATCATTTCAATACCATTGGGATCAATGGAATGAACGAATGCATTAAAAACTTTTTGGGGTTGTCTGAAGATATTACAACCGAAAAGGGTAAAGAATTTGCGGAAGAAATTTTAAATTATATGCGTGATGTCATGGTTGAATATCAAGAAAAAACAGGCGATATGTTTAATCTAGAAGCAACACCGGCGGAAGGAACGGCTTATCGTCTCGCAAGAATTGATAAGGAAAAATTCCCTGATATTATCGCATCAGGTACAGATGAATCGTATTATACAAACAGTTCACAGCTACCTGTCGGTCATACAGAAGATTTATTTGAAGCGCTTGATTTGCAAGACCCATTGCAAACAAAATACACTGGGGGGACTGTTTTTCATGCCTTTATTGGTGAGCGCATTTCGGATATTAATACCTGTAAAGCATTGGTTAAAAAGGTAATGGAAAACTATCATTTGCCCTATTTTTCTGTTACGCCAACGTTTAGTATCTGCCCAGAGCATGGTTATATTGCCGGAGAACATTTTGAGTGTCCAACGTGTGGCAGAGAAGCAGAAGTTTGGTCTAGAGTGGTCGGATTTTATCGTCCTGTTTCTAACTGGAATAAAGGGAAGAAGGAAGAATTTGAAGAACGGAAAGAGTTTGTAATGTAAAAAGCAGGTAGCGAACAGCAGGTAGTAGGTAGGGAAAGCTAAAAGAAGCGGTTTTTCCTACCTCCTACCTGCTACAAGCGACCATAGGGAGCGAGCTACCTGCTTTACCGCTTAAAGCTGAGAATTATCAATGTATTGATGAGCTAACTAAGGAAGTGACCATTTTGATATATAATATTAAAGGCTTTCATAAAGTATCATTTGTTGATTATCCCGGTAAAGTAGCAGCGGTTCTTTTTGTTGGCGGGTGTAATTTTGCGTGTCCGTACTGTCATAATGAATCCATTCTTAAAGGGGATCAGTTGACTATTCCCTGGGAGGATACCATTAAGCCTTACTTGATAAAACGGCAGAAGCTTTTGGATGGGGTGGTGGTGTCAGGCGGAGAGCCATCTTTGCATCCATCGGTTTTGAACCTCATGGCAGATATTAAAAGTTTGGGGTATGCTGTTAAACTGGATACTAATGGTTCTCATCCGGAATTTATTAAGCAAGCGGTAGAGAAACGACTGGTAGATTATATTGCTATGGATATCAAATCACCATTACATAAATATGAAAAAGTATGTCATTGTCACATTGATGACGATTTAATTCATACTTCAATCAAATATATTATGCAATCTGAGGTAGATTATCAATTTAGAACAACAGTTGTCCCTACCTTGATTGAGTTGAATGATATCAAAGAGATCATTCAACAAATTAAAGGAGCCAAATGTTACGTGTTGCAGCAATTTAAGCCCGTAGAAACTATGCTGGACAAACATTTGCTGAATATCGAGCCCTATAGCTTGGAAAACATACAACCCTTAAAAGAGCAAGCAGGAAAATATATCCAAAAAGTTGAATTGGTTAATTTTTGATAAAAGAAGAAATCCTGAGCAAGTTATAGGGATTTCTTTTTAATTGTATATATCATTAATTTTATATTTCCACTTAAATAATAAACGCGTTTGATTTATAATTATAGATAGAAATCTTGCAGTTGATGATCATAAGCAATATAATAATGTATTGTGTATAAATGTTTTCAGAATATTTGAATAAACCGAGAGGAAGAAAAATATGGATGATACAAAATTGCATATTAATGATATTATTGATTTAGAGGATTTACAAAAGATACAGGATGAAATTGCGACAGCTACCGGGCTAGCCATGATAATTATTGATGATGATGGAAAGTATATTACGGAAAAAAGTAATTATAAAAGTTTTTGTGAATTAATCGGGGATACCACACGCAATCAATACTGTCAGGAATCAGATATTCGTGCTTATTCAAAAGCTGTAAAGGCTGAAGAACCCTATATATTTAAATGTCATACCGGGCTCATTAGTCTTTCTATTCCGATTATTGTTAATGGACAATATTTAGGGGCGATTACGGCGGGACAAGCGCGACTTAAAGAAGAAGAGGAGACGCAATTAGAGTATGTTATGAAAGAATCAACAGACTGGAAACAAAAGAAAGAATTATTAGATGCTTATCATTCATTACCTGTGATGTCATTGGTTAAGGTTAAAGCGATCATGAACATGATCTCAATCATTGAGAATTACATTGTTGAAAAAGCTTATATCAGGCGTATTGAAAAAGAATTGTGCTATAAAAATATAAAATTGGTAGCAACGCAGAAAGCACAGGTTGAACTGGAAAAAGCTTTAAAGGATGCGGAGTTACAAGCCTTGTACGCTCAAATTAACCCTCATTTTTTATTTAATTCGCTGAATACGATCAGTACACTGGCACTGATTGAAAAGGCACCGCGAACGCAGGAAGTGATTTATTCATTAGCAGATATGTTAAGATATACAATTAAAAAATCCAATCAGATGGTTTTATTTAAAGAGGAGATTGATTATATTACGAGATATCTAAAAATTCAAAAAGTGAGATTTGGGGAAAGGCTCAGTTATGAAATTTCAGTAACAGAAGAAGCCCAAAAGCTAGAAGTTCCCTTTATGATTATCCAGCCATTTGTTGAAAATGCTATTGTACACGGTTTAATAGATAAAAAAGAAGGCGGAACAGTTCATATTAAAGCATCTATTGAAGGAAAGAATATGATTATTATCATATCGGATGACGGGATGGGTATGTCTCAGGATAAGTTAGAACGCATAATGGTGAAAAATCATGGTAGAGGGGAAACGGATAATACCAATGGGATACCTGTGAATACGGGAATAGGGATTAATAATGTCAATCAAAGAATTAAACACTATTTTGGCAAGGGTTATGGGGTAGAGATTACCAGTCAAATAGATGTAGGAACAGAGGCTAAAATTATCATGCCAGTATATGCTTAAAGGAGCGTTACGAATGTATAAAATTTTGATTGTGGATGATGAAGCAATAGAAAGAGAAGGGTTGAAAATTATCATTAGTCAGGCAAGAGAAGATGTGGAAATTGTAGGGGAAGCAACATCAGGTAAAGAAGTCATAGCGATGACTGAAAGGCTAGACCCGGATATTATATTGATGGATATCAAGATTTCAGGAATGAGTGGTATTGAAGCAGCTGAAATGATTAAAAAGAAAGATAAAAATAAAGTTATTATTATCTTAAGTGCTTATAGTGATTTTGAATTTGCTTATGATGCACTAAAAATTGGGATAGAAGATTATTTATTGAAGCCTGTAAGGCCGGAAAAGCTGTTAGATGTATTAAGCACACAAATTATGGAGATTAATGATCGAAGAAATAATGTCAATGTTAAGGAACGATTATTATCTGAAAAAATAAAAACAGGTGATGATCAACAAGCAAAAAGTTTACTTAATGAAATTGTAAAAGACTATTATTTGCTAAGGCCTAAATACATCGGTGTTTTAAGGGAAAAATCTATAGAATTAGCGGATATGATGCTTAGAACCGCTTCTAAAATGGAGATTAAGAATGATCATATTTCAAGTATTGAGAAGCATTATTCATGTGAACTGATTCAGATGGAAACGTATGATACGATAAAAGAATATCTTAATCGTATGCTAGATGCTATATTTGAAGAAATTCTGAGCCGAAATGATCATAATATGTCCAATAAAGTAAAAGAAGCACTGGATTATATTGCCGAGAATTATAATGAGTGGTTATCGCTTCAAGATGTTGCCAAAAGCATGCATTTAAGTCCCCATTATTTTAGCAAACTCTTTAAAAGGGAAATGGGCATGACTTATGTTTCCTATGTCACGAAATATAAGATTGAAAAAGCAAAAGAGGCGCTGGAAAAAACAGATCAGCCTATCGTCAATATTGCCTTGGATTTGGGTTATGATGAAACAAGTTATTTTAGTAAAGTTTTTAAGAAAATGGAAGGGGTGACACCCACTCAATATCGAAAGGCTAAATCAAATGATTTTTTAAGATAAGATGGTGAGCAAACCCATAAGAAGGACAGCCTCTGGCTGTCTTTTTTCTATGTTTTTATTCTACTATAAATTATTTTAAACATCTCAATAATATTTTGGCGTATTATGATAACATTTTGTCTAAATACATCCTATGAGATTTACGTATTACTAAATGGAGGTAGAAGTAATGGAATCGATATACTTCCGGAAAACTTTGAATGCTAAAAAAGGATATCGTAAGGCATAAAGGTTGAGCATACGTTGACAGTAACAATCAATGAGTAAGTTTTTGCTCGAATTCACCAAATATTTTCCTCCAGTATATCGATTCCATTATGCAGGTTTGATTATTAATCTTTTGGGCTTTTTGTTTAGCTAATGAAAGGTAGAAGTAATGGAATTAATCGTCTCATTTTCCTGTAAAATTTTGTTGTGGAATAAGTAATTGGGTTATGTTATAATGACTTCTTGTCTATTATAAAACAAGAGGTGATATTTTTGTACAGGTTATTTATTGTAGGTGCCGGGGGATTTATTGGGGCATCATTGAGGTATTTAATTTCTCAGTTAGCTTCCCGCTGGTTTGATAATCAGCTTATATATGGAACGTTAATCGTGAATATTTTAGGGTGTCTTTTAATTGGTTTTGTGATGGAAGCCACTTTATACTTATGGCATGTTTCGCCAGAAATTCGAGCTTTCTTTACAGTCGGTGTTCTTGGCGGGTTGACAACCTTTTCCTCATTTGGTTATGGGACTGTTTCGTTACTGAGTAGTGGAAACTATGGGTTGGGCGTATTAAATGTGATCTTAAACTTATCATTGGGATTGTTTAGTGTGTGGCTAGGTAAATATCTAGCGCAAATGATCTAAAATAAAATTGTTTTTTATATTATGATTATCTCTTTCATGTGCATATAATACATGTTATAATACTCAGTAAATAAAACGAAAGCTTGTTGAACAAACTATAGATAATAAACTTTAAAATTAAAAAATATTTGGCAATGCAACTTTTATCTAACAAAATATTAGGGAAAACAACAAATATTTAGTTTTAGAGTTTTTTTCTATAAAGATATAGGAATATAATTTTTTTATAAATATTTAATAATGTGTCAACAAGTAAAAAAACAGTAAGGAAGGGTTGTATATGAAGGTTGCAAACAGAGTTAAGAATATGTCTGCGTCAGCAGTAAGACAGCTGCTGCCTTTAGCACATGAAGCTGAAGCTAAAGGCATTAATATTTATCATTTAAATATCGGTCAACCCGATATTAAAACGCCAAAATCTTTTTACGAAGGGGTGCACCATTTTGATGAAGAGGTGTTAAGTTATTGTCCTTCTCAAGGCATTAATGATTTGGTAGGTGCTTTTGCAGATTATTATGCCAAAATTGATTTGCCTTTTAACGCAAAGGATATTATTATTACGAATGGTGGGTCTGAGTCTTTGCTTTTTGCTATGCTTACGGTTTGTGACCAGGGGGACAATATCCTTGTAACAGAGCCCTTTTATACCAATTATAATCAATTGGCGGCGATTGCAGGTGTTGAATTGATTCCTGTTACAACAACGCCTGAAAATGGCTACCGGTTGCCATCAAAAGAAGCGTTTCAGGAAAAGATTAATGATAGAACGAGAGCCATTTTAGAATCTAATCCTGCTAATCCCACAGGTAGAGTGCTTACCGATGCAGAGATGAAGCTGATTATGGAATTGGCAATTGAAAATGATCTCTACATCATTTCGGATGAAGTATATCGAGAATTTTGTTATACGGGCGATATGGCGGAAAGTTTTTCCAGTTATGAAAGTATAGCGCAGCACGTCATTGTTATTGATTCTATTTCCAAACGGTATAGTGCGTGTGGGGCTAGAATCGGGACAATTGCCTCTAAAAATCACGAATTTATGAAAATGATTTTGAAGCTAGCACAGAGCCGTTTAAGTGTTTCGCCGGTTACACAGGTGGGGACGGTTGCATTGTTAAAGCTTCCATTAGAGCAAGTATATAATGAAATTAAGGAATACCATAAACGGAAAACAGTTTGCTTTGAAGCATTTAACCAAATTCCTGGTGTTGTTTGTAGTGATCCTGAAGGTGCATTTTATATGATGGTCAAGCTGCCGGTTGATAATGCAGCCGCATTTTGTAGGTTTATGTTAACAGATTTTAATTTGGATGGAGAAACGACCATGATGGCGCCGGGTGAAGGATTCTATGCGACTCCGGGTCTAGGGAAACAAGAAGTCCGTATTGCGTATGTATTAGAGGAAGAGAAGATTAAAAGAGCAGTAGAGATTGTTGGAGAAGGTATTAAAGCCTATAATGCAAAAAAATAAAACAGCCATATGGCTGTTTTATTTTTTGCATCTAAAGTATCCTATTTTTTTAATCTTGACGAATACGCTCCTTGAATAAAAGCGTAATAGAATATAGACCCGCTAAACCGACGAGAGAATACACAATTCGGCTAAGCCATGCAGTTTGTCCTCCGAAAAGGCTTGCAACCAAATCAAAATTGAAAGCACCAATCAGTCCCCAATTAAGGGCACCAATAATGACGAGAATAAGTGCTAAACGTTCCACAAAATCATCTCCTTATAAAAGTATTTACGATGTAATTTTACTGGGATGGTATGCAAAAATGATTGACCATTAGACGAAAAATAAATTAAGATATTTTTGCATATCAATCATTAATAAAATATTTGATACAGTACTATGATATGGAGATGCAAGTTTTTTATTCCAAGCAAAAAAATGAAGAAAATCAATAATATGTATTAAACGCTTTATGACACTATAAATAACTAAAATTCAAATTTTTCAATAATATGTTGTAAGTCATTTGCCATTTGTGAGAGGATTTCAGTTGATGAACTAATTTCTTCCATAGACGCAGATTGTTCTTCCACAGCAGCAGCAATGTTTTGGGCACCGTCGTTACTACTAGAAGCTAATTCTTTCATCATTTCTATATCTGCAAGAATTTTACTACTATTATTAGAAAGTGTTTGCACAGCCATTGCAATTTTTTCTATTTCTTTTACAGCGATCTGGCTGGCTTCTGAAATAAGGGTAAAAACTTTATTGCCTTCATTAAAGGTATGGACCGTTTTATTGATTTGTTTATTTCCTTTCATTCGAGATATTTTTACAGCTTCAATTTCTTTCCTGATTTCTTCAACAATATGCTCAATGTCTTTGGTAGAATGCGCTGATTCTTCTGCGAGTTTTCTGACTTCTTCTGCCACCACGGCAAAACCTTTGCCGTGGTCGCCGGCACGTGCTGCTTCAATAGCGGCATTAAGTGCCAGCAGGTTGGTTTGGTCGGCGATACCATTGATGATATTAATAATATTGCCAATTTGTTCTGATTTTTTATTTAATCGTTCAATCACTTGGGTTGTTTCCTGACTGATCTGTTCAAACACTTTGATTTCTTTGATGCCTTCATCTAATTTTTCTACGCCTTCTTTAACATAACGATTGGTATTTTGAAATGATTCGGTACATGACATGGTTATAGAATTAACGTGAACTGTTTCAGAAACGATATCATTAATTAAGGTCAGGTTTGTTTCAGTTTTTTCAAAAGAGTTGTTTGAATCACTGGCCATTTGCTGGCAACTCGTGGCGATCTGGTCGTTTGCCTGGCTGGATTGTTGGGTAATGGCTGATAATTCCTCTGAAGATGAATGGAGTTGCACGGTGTTTTGATTAATTTGATTCATGATATTTTGCAAGTTTTCCATCAGTTTATTGGTTGCGCAGGCTAAAGTCTCAATCTCATCTCCGGTATGGATGGTAATGCGCTGCGTTAAGTCACCGCCATTACTGGCCATATCTTCAATTTTTTGAGTGACTTGAGTAATAGGATGGGTAATTTTTTTAACAACCAGTATAATGACGATAATACCTATCAAAACAGCCGTTATCATAATAAGAATAATTTGTTTTAATACATTCTTTTTGGCAGTTAATATTTGTTCCGCGGAAATATCGGCACCCACAGCTCCGATTGTGTGACCCGCTGCATCTTTGATAGGGGCGTATCCACTTAAAAAAGTTCCCCATTCATCTGTATATAATTGTTTTTCGGCAATATAGACGCCTGTTAAAGATTCCATCATTTCCGGTGTCGTACTGTCATATGCTTCTCCTATATCACACCCCTCTTCACCAGGGTCTATGACAAATTGGATAGAGTTACTGGAGAGGGGAGCGAAAGTATAGAGATAAGCAAGTTCATTCTCTTCTTTAATCTCTATCAATAGATTAGAGATTTCTTGGTAATGCGGATTTTCAGTATCTTTGGATGATAGTATGGTTTGATGTTGGTCAGCATCAATGATATGAGCAGTGGTTTTGGCTGCAATCATCAGCTTGTCTTGTAATTCTGCCATCAATGATTTTTCTAGATCATGATAAAAGAGAAAGCCCATCATGCCCGTGATTAAGATGATGATGAGTGTAAATGTGATTATAAATTTAGTTTGCAATTTACCGGATCTTTTTTTGGGGGGTACTTTCAAGATTTTTCCGCCTCCTTTTTTGTATGCATAGATTTTTGTATATTCGACTTAAATTTGTATTCCAAGGACAGTCTATCAATGTTATTAAAAGATATTATCTTTTAATTTGAAGTACAGTTATCCTATTATAGAAATTATACTATAAATTAGCAAATTATACTACTTTATTCAACATATTCTGCCATATTTTTTATCTGATATATTTTGCTTTAGAATTTTTACATTTAGAATGGCTCTGGAAAGATGAAATGTAATTTCTTTATTGCATTACAGATATACAAAATTGGGGGTATGCCACTTATATCTCGTGTCATGCCCCCGCTGTAATAAAAATTTCTCTTCCTCTTATCCTTTTAAATTTTCCGGATTCAATGCTTGTAAACTTTCTAAGACAAAAATGCCGTCTTTACGCACCAATACATCATCAAAATAGATCTCACCGCCACCGAATTCAGAACGTTGGATGAGAACGAGATCCCAGTGAATGGCAGATTTATTACCATTATTACAATCATCATAACTAGAGCCGGGTGTGAAGTGAATACTGCCGCTGATTTTTTCATCAAAGAGGGTATCTTTCATAGGGTTCAAGATGTATGGGTTGACACCAATTGCAAATTCCCCCACATAACGGGCACCTTCATCCATGTCAAATATTTTATTGATTCGCTCTGTGAGATTAGCAGTTGCTTTGACAATTTTTCCATTTTTGAATTCTAGACGAATGTTTTCATAGGTAATACCATCATGGACGGAAGGTGTATTATAGGTAATCATGCCATTGACACTGTCTTTGACGGGCGCCGTATAGACTTCGCCATCTGGAATGTTATGGGAACCGGCACATTTGATGGCAGGCATATCTTTAATGGAGAAGGTGAGATCGGTTCCGGAAGCAGTCAGCCGTACCTTATCCGTTTTTTCCATTATGTCTACCAGCGCATCCATGGCACGGGACATTTTTGCATAATCTAAATTACAGACATCAAAGAAGAAAGCAGCAAAATCTTCTGTGCTCATATTAGCCAGCTGAGCCATAGAAGGTGTGGGATAACGAAGGATACACCATTTTGTGTGGTTAACGCGCTGGTCATAATGAACGGGCTTAATGACATGTTCTGTAAGCATCTTGATTTTTTCTTCTGGCAGTCCGCTCAATTCATTAATATTATGAGCGGCGCGTATGCCGATATACGCATCCATTTGTTTCATGCGTTCTAATTCATAATGGGCAGTGATTTTTAGCTGTTCAATGGTTGCTTCTTTGAGCAGTTCCCGTTTAAGGTATGAACTTTCAAAATTGAGAAAAGGGATACCGCCTGCAAGATAGGCTTCCTTAATCAGTTCTTTTGCCAGCTGTGTTTCCATATTAATATTATCAATCAAAACTTTTTCGCCGGGCTTAAGCTTTACCGAATAATTAATTAAATTATGGGCCAGTTGTTTAATTTCTTTGTCGTGCATATCAATCGCTCCTTTTTATTTGTCATCATTTCTCAGTTTTCATATTTTTTGTTTTCTGCTTTATCATTCCTCGTTTTTCGTTCTTCGTTCCGCGTCTTTTTCTATAATATTTGGATGAATAAACACCTCATCTGCCTTTTCAAGCAGCACATGATAATCCTTTATCGTTTCTTGTCTCAGGCTTTCCCAATCACCTCTTCTAACAGTATCCTCATTCATACTAATTTTAATCCTAGTTTCTAAAGTTTCTAAGGTTTCTAAATCTTCTTTTTCCACTGAATCCATTGTTCCATCTTTAACCCACATTATAATTCTGGTTACATTATCATTTGCAAACAGGATCTGCATTGCTGTGGCAGTTGTTGCAGTGACTGTTTGCAGGATCATTTCAGGGTTTTTGTTTTCAGGCTCAAAATAAAGATGAAGCGTTTTATCCAGGAACGCGTCGGTATCTCTATTGAGTTTTACTTCTACATCAGTGATTCGATCCAATTGTACGGTTTCTTCCATGTCAGGTATTTTATATAAAGCTGCGTTTACACTTGTTTTTGTCACTTCTTGATCGGCAAACATTTCTTGGACATTTGGAATATTACGCTCTAGTGGCTCAGTATTGCGATTCATAAATATAAATAGTATGAAAGGTATAACGGTTAGCAAAATAACTTTTTTCATACCCATGTATGATCCCTCCAAATTTGATATTTTTGTTCCTTAATCTATATGTAACGCAATAAATAACTTACATTACAGGTTTGCAGGAAAAGCGAAGGAAAGATGGGGACATTCCACGAGGTACGAGTGGTGTGTCCCCATGCTGCCAGAGCCATTCTAAATGTAAAAATTTATTGCGTTTCATATAGGCATGTTTTTATGTGTGTATTGCGTCCATGATAATTGAAATGAGATGGGAAAAAGTCTATGTATTGTTATTATATTCTATATTTTTATTATCGGCAAATAGGAAAGACGGCTTTGAAAGTTATTTTGGTAAGTGGTAACAGGTAAGTGGGAAAAGGATTAAAAGATGCTGAAAGCTAAAGGCCCAAGGCCAAAGGCAAAAGAAAAAGAGAAATAAAAAGATAATCTGCTCTTTATCTTTAGTCTTAAGCTTTGAGCCTTAAGCTTTTAGCCAATATCTTTAGTTTTTACTACTTATCTAAAAAGGTGTTGGCAGTTTAAAAATTTCGCATTAAATCTTCCAACGTGTCTCTACGGCGGATTAATTTAGCTTTACCTTCGTTAGTTATCAATATTTCTGCAGGCCGCAATCGATTGTTATAATTAGAAGCCATACAATATCCGTAAGCACCTGCGTCTAGAACGCCGATCATGTCATTCTCAGCGAGGCAGGGGAGTAACCGATCTTTTGCGATAATATCACCGCTTTCACAGATATTTCCAACCACCATAACGGTTTCTTTTTCATCGCTTGTATGAGGGGTACGATGTTTATAGATTTCAATATCATGATGGGCATCATACATTACCGGGCGTGCTAAAACATTAAATCCAAGATCGGTGCCAATATATTTCTTGCCATAGTTTTCTTTGATAGCATGTACTGTACCGAGTAGGATGCCGCATTCAGCTGCAATATATCTTCCAGGTTCGATTTTGAAGGTAATGGTTTTGCCGTAGTGTTCTACCCATTCAGTTAGTACTGTATTTAATTTTTCACCCAGTTCAGGTAGATTAAGACGTTCTTCAGCAGCTTGTTTATGATAGGGAATGCCAAAACCACCACCCAGGTCGATAAATTCTAAATCTGTAAAGTTTTCACAAATAGAAAGAAGTGATTTAACACCTGCAATATAGGGATCACCTTCCATAAAGAGAGAACCGATATGTTGATTGATACCGATCAGCTTAAGATTGTATTGATTTAATATTTCTTTAACGTCTGGAATGAGTTCTGGAGAAACACCAAATTTGGTTTTTTTGCCGCCGGTGACAACTTTTTCATGATGACCGGCACCAACACCGGGATTAAAACGAATGGCAACCTTGCCACCAGGATTTATTTTCCCAAACAACTCTAATTGAGAGAGTGAATCTACACTCGTTATGATATTTCGGTCAATTGCATATTGCATTTCTTCAGCAGAAACGTTATTGCTGATATAGAAGATTTGTTCTGGCTTAAATCCTGCTGCCAGTAGAACGTGAATTTCACCGGGAGACATGGCATCTGCATTGAGGCCCTCATCTTTAATGATTTTAAGCAATTCTAAGTTGCTGTTAGCTTTTGTAGAGTAATTGATGGTGAAATGGGGATAGGAAATCAAATTTTTCATTTCTTGACAGCGCTGTCGCAGGATTGTTTCATTATAAGCATATAAAGGACTGCCATAAGTAGCGATCAGTTCTTGGGGGGTCGTTGACCCAAAAAAGTTTTTCATAGATTATTTCCTCCTTGAATTTTTATTTGTGTTTCATGCTGATTATGTTTTGCATAATTTTGCAATTTTTTATCCTTTTCTTTCATCTTTCCCCTTTCTAATAAAAATAGCCTAAGGCTATTTTTATTATTTATATACAAAAAATTGCATTTTGTCAAGAAAACTATGATTTAGTAAAAAAAGCATATATAATTATAATATAACAAATATGGTATATTTGGGAGTGATAATTCAATGAAAAAAATGATGACTTTATTTATTTTATTAGGCGTCATATTTTTAAGTTATAATATGACCGAAAAAACGTTTAATAATTCACCTGATGATATCCAAGAACAGGCTTTACTTGAAGAAATATTTGCAAACGTAAAGGATACCAATCCGATTGAATTTGCTGAGGAAGTTTATACGTCACCGGGTTTTAAAAAATTAAGTATTGAAACGCAAGAGACCATCAAGACGTTTTTGGGAAACCCTCAATTTATAAAGATACGAGAAGGTGCTAAAAAAGCTTTTAGTGATTTTGTGCAAAGTCCTCAATTTAAAGAAACACGTCAAAAAATGGTTGATTATCTGAGTAGTGAAAAAGTGTATGAAGAGGGGAAGAAAGCAGGAGAAACGATTCGGAATGTGTTGGATTCTGAAGAATTTCAAGCGGTGAAAAAAGGGATGATGGATCAAATTAAAGGGTTTATGGAAGGGTTAAAAAAAGAGTAGATCGAATAACACCCGGGAACCCTTTTAAATGGATTCTCGGGTGTTAATTTTTGTAATATAGGGAATAACGTTTGATGTGAAAGTTTGTACTTAGACAGGGTTATGCTTCCAGGCAATTTCTGAAGCTAAACAAGGTTGTGCAAGGAGAGAATGAGTGTACTGCAGATAATTAGAGAAACCTAGTGAGTTATTATTTCAACGACGCCAGTAATTGCCTTCCAGCATAACCCTGTCCAAGTGTTTTTAAACTGTTCTCTATAAACTGTCAAATGTAAGATAGTGAGGGTGTCCTTATTTTTTAAATAACATAGTTGAAGTTAAGAACAGGTGTTTCTGCTTCTGAAACAACAACTTCTAATGCAAAGGTTGTTGCACTTGGGGTAGAGATGGAGACCAAGTAGGTTCCCGGTTTTTCATAAGCGTGAGTTACGATGTAACCACTGGTGATGGTACCGTCTCCAAAATCGTATAAGTACGAGGGTATTTCTTTAAGTGGCGCAGGTGGTGGGTAAAATGTAATGGTTTCTCCTGTTTTGGGGAAAGAAGGAATAAAATAAAAACTTGCCATTGGTTTCACTCCAATTGATGTTATTTTTTTATAGTTTATTGTATGATGCTGTGATTTATGTTTTTTAATATCAAATAGAATGCATGAAAGTTTTCATTTAGAATGGCTCTGGCAACATGGGGATACACCACTCGTACCTTGTGGAATGTCCCCATCTTTCCTTCGCTTTTCCTACAAACTTGCAATGTAATTTCAATATAAATTCTAGAGTTTTTTTATCTATATTAAGAAAAGCTTTGAGGAATTGTTAAAATACTAGCAAACATAAGAGGGTTTTTGTGGTTTATGTATAACTATAAAAGATAAAAGGGAACTAGTATCATTTTTGGGATATAAAGGAGGAGACCCTATGGCGTATAAATTAAAAGCAGATATTACCATTATTGGAGGCGGGGCTGGTGGTTATATGGCTGCCGTACAAGCTGCAAAAATGGGCGCTAAAGTAGTGGTTGTGGAAAAAGATAAATTAGGAGGCACATGTTTTAATCGAGGAGGTGTTCCCGCTAAAACATTGGTTCATTCTGCTCAGACTTATCAGTATATCAAACGAATGGATAAGATTGGGATATATGCTGATAATCTAGCTGTTGACTTTAAAAAAGTGATGCAGCGGACAAACGATGTTGCTGAGGAAACAGTTGCACAAATATATGATTTAATGATTCAACATCATATTATGGTGATAGAAGGAAAAGGAATAATCCAAGATCGTCAAACAGTTATTGTGGAAGATGAAGGAGGTAACCAAAAGACAACCATCCAAACAACGCATATCATTATAGCTACCGGTTCACAGCCCATGGCGTTACCGATTGAGGGTCTGGATAGTGAAGCCGTTGTTAATAGTGAAGAATTCTTCTCGATTCGCCAAAAGCCCGAGCATATGATTGTTCTTGGGGGTGGATTTGGTGGTATGGAATATGCTTTTGCTTTAGCCGAATTTGGTGTCCGTATTTCTGTGTTGGAAGCAGGAAACCGTATTATGAATCCTATTGATGAGGATATGCTTAATTTAGTCAAGGAGATGGGGCAAGAAAAGGGGATTCAAATTTATGAAAATGCTAAGACTACGCGCGTGAGGAATGATGATTTTGGGCATGTTGTGGTTGAATTTGAACAAAATGGGAAAAACAGCGTATTAACAGGGGAAAAATTATTAGTAGCGATCGGTAGAGAAGCCGTAACGGATGATATAGGTTTGGAGAATATAGGGATTGAAACCGTTCGGAAAAAGGCCATCCCTGTTAATAAAAAGATGCAGACAGAAATTGAAGGAATTTATGCAATTGGTGATGCTGCGGTAGGAATTTGGACAGGTACGGTTGCCATGAGACAGGGCGTAGTCGCAGTTCGCAATATCATGGAACAACCCTGTGAAATGGACGAAAGTGTACTTCCCGGAGCGACTTATGCTGGGTTGGAAATTTGTTTTGTAGGCATTATGGAAGATCAGGCACGGCAAAAAGGATTGGATATAACCGTAGGTAAATTCCCCTTTGCGCATAATGCGAAAGCAGTGGTGTTAGATGAGAGACGAGGGTTTGTCAAAATTGTGAAAGATAACGGCACGGGTAAAATAATAGGTGCCAGCGTAATGGGTCCGCGTGCAGCAGCGTTGATTGGGGAATTGATGTTGGCGGTTAAAAATGAAATAACGTGTCAGCAATTAATTGACACCATTCATGTGCACCCAACCACAACGGAGGCCATTCAAGAAGCAGTAAACATTTTTGAAAAGGAATAAAACATGTATCAAACTAATTTCTAGTTTTTAGGTTGCTTGGCGATAGTTTTAAATTTTTTTGTTAAGTATATTATATATAAGAGGGAGGTCATCTTAAGGAGGGGATGTTTGTGTCAAAAGAAATTATGTTATCTAGAGAATTCGTTAAAACGTGTATATCTCAGAAATGGGGGCCAGAAACAAAAGTAGACTTAATAAGAGATACGTATATATTGAGCAATGAATATGGAATGGGTGGTTTAGAATATGCAGTTCTTTTAGATGCTCATTCAGAAGAGACGCTTAAGAAGCTCATCGATTTAGCATATGATAATTATAAATCATCATTTAATCTCCTAAAAAGCCCCTGGGATCAGGTAAAAGAAAACGCTATGTTATATCCAATCGTTGTTTCTGATTCGTTAGACAGGTTTGATTCTTCTCTTGTCGTTTATGAAGATAAAAAAGGGATTAAGCAGGCGGCATTATTAATGCAGGAATATTATTATAGATTTGTTTCGGAACAAGACATAAAGAATTGGCGTATTGATCAAGCGGTTTTTTATCATTCTGCTCAAGAGAATATTAGTAAATTGTTTTGTAATTGAGATGATATAAAAACAACCTCCGCCTTTAGGCGGAGGTTGTTTTTATATCATCTCTTAGAAAATTTTATAATGCTATTTAACAGGGTACTTCATTTCTTCTTTTGCCACCGTAAGTGAATTTACCTTTTAATGCTTTTCTAGCAGGTGCAGGACTGAGTGTCTCTTCACCTTTACAATTGTTAATATTCGAGTTAAAACCATCATACATACCGTTTAATTCCTCATGATATTTTGCAAAAGCGTCAATCTTAGCAGATGTTCTTTCCATTAATTTAGTCATTGTAATTCCTCCTTTGCGATTCCCTTAACGACTCCCCTAAACAACCCTTACATCCCATTCTACTTTTTTACTTGCCGCTCCATTAATGAACCGTGCATCTATCTTACGACCTCATTATATATTTCTTTGATCGATATTACAACACTATTGTTGCTATTATTAGAAAATCGTGCTATAATTGAACACTATTTTTTTACCTTCTATGAGCGCATGAATGAGTTGCTTATATTTTCAAATAGAGGGTAAAAGGATAAGAATGATTGATCATAAAAGATAAGAAAAAGGCCGCTTGGATTTATCCAAGCGGCCTTTTTCTTATCTTTTTATGTTATTAAACTTAATAATTAAGCTCTTTAAAAGAAGCCCATGAGAATCCCGTATATTTTTTAATTAACTCAGCTTGATCTAAATTATATTTAGCGGCTATTTTGAAGATGGCATCCATTCTTGGTGTGCCGGTCGTGATTAATTTTGATATTTCTCCGCTAATAATTAACCAGTTTTTGATGTTTATTTTAGTAAATCTCATATTTTTGCCTCCTATTGATTGATTAACAATCGTATTTTATTTATACCTTTATTTAGATATTTAAAAAATTATTATTACCTCTATACATTAATATTACAAAATCTGTACCAACTTTTTGTCTATGGTCTAATTATTTGAGTTTAATTAAAAAAGAGAAGCTAAGTGAATAACTTCCCTTTTCTTGATATCATATCAAAAGTGATTTGGATTATTTTTTACGATTTCAATGGCGTTGATTATTTCATTAATAACATCTGCGTTAAATTGTGTATTCACTTCATTTAATTTAGCATAAAGGTTTCCTTTTTTAGTAGTAACGTATATGGGATCTAATTGGTTTAAAGCAAAAGCTTTGATATCTTCAATACATTTTTCACAGGTACATATATGTTCAGTCTTGTATTTTTCTAAAACAATAGGTAATAAATTTTCGATAACCTCTTCCATGTAATTTTTGGGCATAAATTTTAATCCTTTCACAACAATTGTTTTTATAGTTTAAAGTTTAAATATCAGGGTATATCACAATAGCAAACGTTTTTATTAGTATAAGTTAAAATATTAAATGAATAACCAGTATATTCTTTTTTGTGGTATATTTATCCTTCTTTTTTTATAAAACTATAGCATTAATAATTTTTTCTATTAAAATAATAACTGAATATACTTAGTTGGGAATTCTAATAGAATAATATTTTCAAGTACATTTTATGACAAATTTCTCGTTTTTGTAGTGGTAATATATGAATAGAGATATATAGAAAAAACGTCAATGTTTTGTAATATAAGAACAAGGATTGAAAGCGAGGAAGATAACAATATGAGGCAAGTGATACATTGCAAGATATTAAAAAATAATTACTCCTGTATTATTAATAATACAGGAGTAATTATTTTTTTTAATAAATTTTTAAAATATAAATGTTAAAAGCGTTAACTAAAAATACAAAAGGGGTGAGAGAGAAAAAAGAAATGGAGCCTTTTCCACAGTATAGAGAATGAGAAAAAGAGAAAATGAGAAAATGAGTGAACGAGAAAAGGAGAAATGGAGCGATGTTAAAAAAGCAACGTATGGTTAAAAAGGGAGAAAAAGAGCTAAGTTTTAATAAGAAAATGGGTTTGCGGACTAAATTAGTGGCAATTTGTCTGCTAATTGCACTCATTCCTTTGGGTGTTGCCAGTTTTTTAAGTTATCATAAAGCTAGAAAAGCGCTTTTGACAAGTATGGATCATATTTTATTAGCGCGGGCACAGGATACGGCTAAAGGATTGAATGATTGGGTTTTAGCGATGAGAGATGATGTAAAAGGCATGGCATTAACGCCGCCGTTTTTAGATACGGATGAAGAGGTAAATGAGTATCTGCAGGAAAAAGTTGAATCTTCCAGTAATTATGAATCGCTGTTTACTGTGAATACAGAGGGAATCATAGATCATCATAATGATGTGTCAGTTGTTGGTATTGATGTGAGTCAACGCGATTATTTTCAGGCTGCTTTGAATGGCAGTACCTTTATTTCTGAAGTACACGTTTCAACGAGAACAGGTCAACCTGCATTTTATATCGCTGCACCGCTTAAAGATGATAATGCTCAGGTAACCGGTGTCTTAGCAACGTCAGTTTCTTTAGATAAGATAACTGAAGATACTTTGTCCATTAAAATCGGATCTAGCGGCTATAGTTATATGATCGATCATCAGGGTGTTTTTTTAGCACATCCTAATCCAGAAATTGTCATGAATGAAAAGGAAAATGCATTTATAACAGACAATGATCATTCCAAGCAAATTACGCAGGATATGGTGGATGGGAAAACAGGAAATGATATTGATGTGTATAATGGTGTAACCAAACATTTGGGATATGCACCCATTGAAGCAACAGGATGGTCGATTGGGATCACAGCACCTAATAATGATAAGTTGTTTTTTAAGGATGTGAAACAATTACGTGATTTCCTTCTAATTTTGGTGATAATAGCTTCCATTTTAATTATCCTAGCAGCAGAGGTTGTTGCCAGAAATATAGCTAAACCGATTATGAAATTGACAACAGCAGCTGAGATTATCAGTAATGGTGATTTAACGGCAGAAATTAAAGTGACAACAAATGATGAAGTGGGTCAATTAGGACAGGCTTTTAGAAAGATGGTAGAGAATTTAAGGCAACTCATCAATCATCTTGCTAATACCGCGAACAGTTTAGGTGCATCATCCCAGCAGATGGCTGCTTCGGCCCAGCAAACCACTTCGATGGCGGAGCAGATGACGCAAACCGTTGATGAATTGGCGAAAGGGGCAACTGAGCAGGCAACAACAGTCGAACAGACGGCGGAAAACATTAACCAAATGGCACAGGGTATTCAGCAGGTAGCGGAAAATACACAAGACACAAATGCAGCCTGCGAGAATGCGGAAGATGCCTCCCAAAAAGGTAAGCATGCCGTCGATCATGCCATTGAGACAATGGCTGATGCGCAGCGGGTTGTGAAAGAGTCTGCTTTAGCAACAGAGGCTTTAGGAGACAATTCCAAAGAAATCGGCAATATTGTTCAGGTGATTACGGGTATCGCAGATCAAACCAATCTTTTGGCTTTAAACGCTGCCATTGAAGCAGCCCGGGCGGGTGAGCAGGGTAAAGGCTTTGCGGTTGTAGCGGATGAAGTACGAAAGCTTGCCGAAGAATCCAGTCATGCAGCCGGTCAGATTGCCCAGCTGATTGCGGAAGTACAGCAGGGAACGGATAAAACGGTTCATTTAATGAATAAAGGAGCGGAAGCCGTGGAAGAAGGTTCTCAGGCTGTCATGGAAACCGGAAAAGCGTTTGATGACATTCATAAGACAATTGATAAAATCGTAACCGATGTACAGGAATCGTCTGCAATAACGCAGCAAATGTCTGCCGGCTCAGAGCAAATTGTCGGCGCGGTTAATAATATTGCCAATATTACAGAAGAGAGTGCGGCCGGTACGCAGCAGGCTGCTTCTGCCACTCAGGAGCAGATGGCCTCCATAGAAGAGATTGCCGCAAGTGCGCAGAATTTAGCAGAGATGGCAGAAGAACTGCAAAAACAGGTGGCTCAATTTAAAATGTAACAGGTTGTTTTATTTCCTGGAAAAATAAAGAAGGAAGAGGTATACTTTGGATGAGGGGTATTCCTCTTCTTTGTATGCCATTACAGGGGTACAGATGTAATGAAGGGATTAAATTATTAGTATTAAATCATTGGGAGATGAAACAATATGAAGTGCTTTTGCAGTTCGTTTTTAATTATGTTGGTATTGATTTTGTTACTAAGTCCGATTGCTTATGGAGAAACGTCTTCAAGGGTTGCATTATATGATCATGAACCATTAGTTATTAATGAAAACGAAATAATAGATGCCATAACGGTTATGTATGATGCGAGTTATGAGTTTGCGTCCAGTAGAAGAGAGTTTAATATCAATTCTATTAATGATACCTAGGGACATTCTTTCGGAGATGAATTGTTAAATAAAATTGTCATAAAATCAAGGAATTTTATTGCGGATGGTTGTAAGATGTATAGATGGGGTGGGATGAATTTATTATCATTTGTTCGAATGCAGATGATCTATCTGGTTTAGAGAAATTTTTGGAACAAATTATTAATTTTTTCAAGCAGCCATTTAGGGTTAAAGACAAGCGTTTTTTTATTACCGTGAGTGCGGGGATAAGTGTGTATCCTGATGATTCAAAGGATCCGGAAGTGTTAATTAAGAATGCGGATATGGCTATGTACCAAGCGAAAGCAAATGGTAAAAACAAATACCAGATTTACAATAAGGAATTATCAGCCCGTGCTTTAAAGAAAGCAAAATTGAAACAAAAATTAAGACATGCACTAGATAATAATGAATTTCATGTTTATTATCAACCTTGCATTGATGTTCAATGCGGGAAAGTAATAAGCATGGAAGCATTGGTCAGATGGATTGACGCTGATAATAATATAATATTGCCAGGTGAATTTATTTCCATTGCTGAAGAAAGTGGGCTTATAAAACAGATTGGGTCGTTTGTGTTAAGAAGTGCCTGCCGGCAAACCAAGCTGTGGCATGATAAAGGATATAATTTTTTAAGAATAGCCGTAAATTTATCAGCAAGACAGTTTGAAGATAATCATCTGATGAGTATAATAGATAACGCATTATCCCAAGCAGATTTAGCGCCTCAATATCTTGAACTTGAAATAACAGAAACGATGGTAATGAAAGACATTGAAGCGAGTATACGATTAATCGATCAGATCAGAGAAAGGGGCATTAAAATTTCATTGGATGATTTTGGGACAGGGTATTCCTCCTTAAATTATTTAAGGAAATTACCAATCGATACCATAAAAATTGATAAATCTTTTATGGATATGGTCATTGAAAACGACAGCGATGTGATGGTTACCAAAGGTGTGATATTGTTAGGCCATCTTTTGGGACTTAGATTAATTGCCGAAGGCATTGAAAAACAGGAACAGTTGAATTTCTTGAAAGAATATGGTTGTGATCAGTATCAGGGATTTTATTTTAGTAAACCTGTTGATTCTTTAGAATTTGAAAAAGTACTTGAAAATAATTTGAATCAGGAAGTTATTTAGAAACGGAGGAACGAAGAAAGAACGCAGCCTTTGGCTGCTGAACGAGGAACGATATTGACTCAAGACTTAAAGAAAAACCTAAGAACGCGAGATGGGTTATATTTCCTATATCAAAATAGACCAATTCCCTATAGTGTAATTGGTCTATTTTTGTTTTCTCGTGTGCTTTTAATCTTTTCGTTCCTCGTTATTCGTTCCCCTAATCTAGTTTTTTATTAAACCGAAGGCAAGCAAGTGCTAGGAGAACGGTTCCGAAAGCGGCTAAAATGATAACATCTTTATATAAATAGGTTATCCCAAGTCCTTTTAAAATAATTTTTCGGAGTATTTCTAAAAAATAAGTTAGTGGAATGATGTAGCTTACGAGCTTTATGATTTTAGGCATCGCTTCTCTGGGAAAAACGAATCCCGACAGAAGTACACTAGGGAGTATGAATAAAAATGCCATCTGCATGGCCTGCAGTTGTGTCTTGGCTACTGTGGAAATTAACATCCCAATGGCTAGAGAACAAATCACAAAACCGGTTCCCAGAACAATTAATAGCATCAGATTACCCTGAATGGGAACGTGAAACCAGGTTGTGCCTAAAAATAGGGCTAATAGAAAACCGATAAAGCCGATAAAGATATAGGGAATCATTTTACCGATGATTAATTCAATCGATTTAATAGGGGTTACAATCAAAAGTTCGATGGTTCCTTTTTCTTTTTCCCTGACCAGGGCAAATGCGGTTAGGAGAACCGTGATGTTTTGCATAATCAACCCGATTAATCCTGGGATGGTAAATTTATTGCTTTCCAGGTTGGGGTTGTACCACACTCTTGTTCGAAGGTCGATTCCTCCTTGAATAGGGACAGAAGCATTATTTTCAAGCGAGAAATTTTTCCCCACCAAAACACCGCTTTGCAGGGCAGTTCTCGCAATTGTAGGATCGGTGCCGTCAATAATGATTTGGACTCCGGGTCTTTCATTTCGTTTCAAGTCTTTAGAAAAATCAGGCGGGATGACGAGTGCGATTTTAGCACTGCCACTGTCGATTAAAGATTCCATACTTTTAATATGATTGACATAGTGTGTGACATTAAAATAATTCGAGTTAGTAAAATTGTCAATAAAAGCTCTGCTTTCCATGCTGTGGTCTTGGTCAAAGACAGCCATATTAATATGATCAACATCTGTATTGACGGCATAGCCAAATACCAGTATAAAGACCACAGGCATCATGATTGCAATCCCTAAACTGGCTTTGTCTCTCATAATATGTATGAATTCTTTTTTTACAATAGCCAATAATCGAGTTAAATTCATATCGTTTCACCTTCTTTAGTTGTTAAGATTATGCAATAAAGAACTTATATTTCATGATCTAGGTAATGGCGACACACCATTCGTGTTTCGTGGAATGACAGCTAATAAGGTAAATAGGTGCTAGTAAGTAGCAGGTAGTAACCAGCAGGTAGCAGGTAGGTCTTAATTTGATGCACCTTACTTTATCCACGAACTTTATAAATCCTACCTGCTACCTCCTAATCCCTACCTGCTGAAAAACGGCATCAGCCGTTTTTCTTAGTAAATGATTGATTAATTTTTTGCCCGGATTGTTCTTCAACATAACTAATAAAGACATCTTCAAGGTTATTACCCTTTCTAGTTTTAATCAATTCTTTTGGTGTGCCTCTGGCAATGACGGTACCGTTAAAGATAAAGGCAATGGAATCACAGCTTTCTGCCTCATCCATGTAATGGGTTGTAACCAAAATGGTAACGCCTTGATGGGCTAAATCATAGATCATATTCCAGAATACTCTCCGTGATACGGGATCAACGCCAGCAGTTGGTTCATCTAGTACGAGTAATTTAGGGTGGTGGATCACAGCACACCCTAGGGCCAGCCTTTGTTTCCAGCCGCCTGATAAATAAGCAGTCATCGTTTTTTCCCGACCTGTCAGCCCCGCCATTTCGATGATCATCTGTATTCTTTGGTATCTTTCATTTTTGGGGATAGAGTAGATACTGGCATAAAACTTTAGATTTTCTATAACTGTTAAATCTTCATAAAGACCGAATTTTTGTGACATGTAGCCAATATTTTGTTTGATTTTTTCCGTTTCATTGATAATATCGAATCCGAGGATTTGACCTTCTCCTTGGCTGGGGGTTAATACACCGCATAACATTCTGATCGTTGTCGATTTACCGGCACCATTAGGGCCTAACAAACCATAGATATGACCTTTTGGGATTTCCAAGTTAACATGATGTACGGCGGTAAAATCACCGAACTTTTTGGTTAAATTATGCGTTACAACGGAAAAGTCATGATTCATTACAGTTCACCATCCAGTTGGACATCAATCAGCATGCCTGGCTTTATGGGGTGTTTGTGATCTTTAATTTTAATCTTCACTTCAAAGACCATCTCTTGTTTATTTTCTTTTGATTCGACATTTTTGGGTGTAAATTCAGCCTCAGAGGCTATGTATGTAATCTCACCGGTTAGGGTATCATTTTCCGCGGATGGGAGAGATAAATGAATGGTTTGCCCCAAAGCCACCTTATGAAGCATTTTTTCAGGAACAAAAATTTTGATCCATAAATCATCAATAGCGGTTAATGTCGCTATATTGCTGCCTGTTCCAACCAGTTCCCCTTCCTCATAATTTAAACTTTTTACAATGCCATTGATTGGGGAGATGATTTTTCCCCGATCAATGGTATGTTTTAAACGCGCAATTTCTGCTTCTTTTATATCTACCTCAGATTGTACCATTTGTATCTGTTTTTCCGTGGGGCCGTTTAAGCGTAAATCCAATTGTGCCTGTGCGGCTTTAGATTGCTGTTCAAAGCTGGCAACCGATGCTGTGGCACGGTCTAGTATTGCTTTGACGTCATCTAATTGTTGTTTGGAGATCGCGCCTTGAGTGTATAATTCTTGCAGTCTGCTAAAATTTTCTAGCCGATAATGATACTCATCCCGGGCGTTTGTTAGGAGGCTGTCGATATTATTTAAATTTGCTTCTGCTTGTAATATTTCTTCTTTTCTCGAACCGCTGAGCAGGTCTTCCAGTTTAGCCTGAGATAATGTCAAACTGGCTTCTAGTTTTTTATAGTCCAATTCTAGTGCTTCCGTATCGATCTCAATGAGGATATTTCCCTTTTTTACTTTCTCTCCTTCCTTTACGAGAATTTTATTGATTTTGTCTGTGATTTGTGATTTCAAATCTACTTCATCACTTTCCACCGTCCCAGTATAAACAAGCTGCTCATTATGATTGCTAAAATTGCAGCCTGAAACCAGTAAAGTTATGATTAATGCGAGTAATGAATATTTAAATTTCATAACATCACCTCTAAATTATTTTTAACGGATTTTTGCCCTCTCCCAGTTTTAATCCAAAAAATTTAATGATTATTTTTTGTTTGTCATTTTTTTAATCTTTTAAATGTCAACTGTCCATTGTCAACTGTCAACTGAAATACAGCCGCTGGCTGTATTTCTTATTCCGTTTAAGAAAATATCAATGATGATATCAATTTCCTCTTCCAGATCGTTTGTAAAGTAATGGGAAGGAATAAATTTTTTCTGTAAGAACATAGCCACAATCATGCCTAACAGAGAGCGCGTTGCAACATTGGGAGCTATTGCTTTAAACTCACCGGCAAGTGTTCGCTGTGTAAAAACGTCTTGCATTAAGAGAAAGCCTTTCTTTATAATTTTTTTGTCAATCATTGCTTGAATATCTTCATGAAATTGTGCTTCATAAAAGATGATTTTAATATACGGAAAATATTGTTCGAAGAGAATCATGCGATCCATGATCAAGGCTTTAAGTAATACTTTGGCATCTTTTGTTTCGTTTTCTTTAAGAACTTCCTTCAAAGTAGAGAAAGCGATATGATGACTGAATAAATCGATTGTTTTTTGTGCGATTTGATAGAGTAAATCTTTCTTTTTAGAAAAATAGCGAAAGATGGTGCCTTCTGCGACACCTGCTTCTTTAGCAATTTCGCTCGTGGTTGCTGCAGAATACCCTTTTTCGGAAAAGATTTTTATGGCTGCCTTTAGGATGGTTTCCTGTGTGATATCAGACTTTTTTCTGGTCATTCACTCACTCCTTTTTATGAGACTATATTTATGAGTAAGTACTCACTTTTGGGTTGATTATACTGTTTAAAGGAAAAAAAGTCAATAAAGATAAATAAGTTTTTAAGCTATGTATCATGCAATAATGAATTTGCATTGTGGGTTTGCAAGAGTAACTCTAAATGCAAAATTTTTATTGCAGAGTATAGACTAAAGTAATTAGAAAAAAGAATAAATATTCATAATATACAGCAAATGGTATATTATTGCATATTAAATGCATATAATTCCAGTTGTTTTTAAAAAAAAATAAAAAATATTATTTATTTGACATATTTCGACTTTACTTTTTGTCATAATCATGTATTATGTATCTGTATAGAACAATATAAAGAATTTACATAACAATATGATAAAGGCAAACTTATCGAAAGGTGAGGGCGCAAAGTTACGGGCCTAAAGTTATTCAATGATGACGAAAATCTACTATGGTCGCCGGACTGCAAAAATGGATTAAACCTACTTTTGCAGTGGTTTTTTTTTATTACTTCAATAATTTATTTTAAAAAGGTTAATCATGAAAGGGGGCATTAAGGCAAGCAAAGTGAATTTTTGCAATTATAAATGATGGCTGGGGGGCATGGACTTATGTTAAAAAATTTAGGTAAAAAAAGTATTCAGACAAAAGCAAAACGCCGAATGGGAATTGGTACAAAATTAGTAGCAATTTGCTTGTTGATCTCTCTTATTCCATTGGGAGCAGCGGGATTCTTAAGTTATAACAAGGCGCAAAAAGCGCTTTTAACAAGTATGGATCATATATTATTGTCCAGGGCTCAAGATACAGCTAAAGGATTGAACGACTGGATTTTGGCCATGCAGGACGATATTGAAGGATTAGCGCAAACACCACCGCTGTTGACCACTGATGAAGCGATCAATAAGTATGTAATGCGTCAAGTTAGTAAATCCCCTAATTATGAAACGATGTTTACAGTTAATTGTGAGGGGATGATTGATCATCATAGCAGTGCATCCGGTATTGGATTGGATGTTAGCCAAAGAGAATATTTTCAGGAAGCCATGAAAGGAAATGCTTATATATCGGATGTCACGATATCTAAGCTTAGTGGTAAACCTGCTTTTTATATTGCTGCCCCGCTTAAAGATGATTTCGGGCACGGCATAGGGGCTTTAGTTGGTGCGGTTTCTTTGGATAAAATAACAAATGGTATTTTAAGTATTGAAGTAGGGGCAAGAGGATATGCCTATCTAATTGATCAAAAAGGGACTTTTCTCGCGCATCCTGTACAAGAGATAGTTCTGAATGAAGCGGAAAACGCTTTTGTAACGGATAATGACCATTCTAAACAAATTACGCAGGATATGGTGGATGGAAAAACAGGAAATGATATTGATCTATATAAAGGGGTAAGCAAGCATTTAGGTTATGCGCCTATTGAAGTGACGGGGTGGTCCATTGGCGTTAATGCGCCTAATGACGACGAACTTTTCTTTAAAGATGTTAAACAACTGCGTAATTTCCTTATGATGCTTACGATTATTGCAGCGATCATAATTTTCTTTGTTGCTATCGGTTTCTCACGGAAAATGGTTGCGCCGCTAAAAGAATTGATGCAGGCAGCAGAAATGATTAGCGAGGGTGATCTGACAGCAGCGGTTAAGGTCAAGACCCATGATGAAGTGGGTCAACTAGGACAAGTTTTTATTAAGATGGTAGATAATCTAAGGCAACTCATCAATCATGTGGGTCATGCTACAGAAAGTTTAGGTGCATCATCCCAGCAGATGTCAGCTTCGGCTCAGCAAACCACTTCGATGGCCGAGCAAATGACGCAAACAGTGGATGAATTGGCAAAAGGGGCAACCGAGCAAGCAACTATGGTCGAACAAACTTCTGTTACAATCAATCAAATGGCAGCAACTATTCAGCAAGTTGCTGAAGGGGCTCAGGAAGCAAACGAAGCTGGAAGGAAAGCGGGAGAGGCATCGCAAAAAGGGAAGCAAGCAGTTGATAAGGCTATTGAGACGATGGAAGAAGCACAGCGAACGGTAAAAGAATCTGCGGATGCAACAAAAGCATTAGGAGAAAACTCCAAAGAAATTGGCAAGATTGTCGAGGTTATTACAGGTATTGCTGATCAAACCAATCTTTTAGCCCTTAATGCAGCGATAGAGGCTGCCAGAGCCGGAGAACAGGGCCGCGGTTTTGCAGTAGTAGCGGATGAAGTGAGAAAACTTGCGGAAGAATCTAGTAGTGCTGCTGGTCAAATTGCACAACTTATTGCTCAGGTGCAGCAGGAAACGGATAAAACAGTTGATTTAATGAATAGCGGAGCGGAAGTCGTATCAGAAGGATCCAGCGCAATTATGGAAACTGGAAAGACGTTTGACGAGATTATTACAACAGTGGATAACATTGCAGTTGCTAGTGCAGGAGCAGCCATTCAGCTACAAGAGATGTCTGCCGGTTCCCAGCAAATCGTAGCTGCTGTAGATAATATAGCTAACATTACAGAAGAGAGCGCGGCTGGTGCGCAGCAGGCCGCTTCAGCCACTCAGGAGCAGATGGCCTCCATAGAAGAGATTGCTGCGAGCAGCCAGAGTCTGGCGCAAATGGCGGAGGAACTGCAGAAGCAGGTCGGTAAATTTAAAATGTAAAGATAACATAGGATTGTTTTAGTCAAAAATAAAGGGTAAAGAACGATCACAAAGTCAAAAAAGTGGCATGTCAAAGTAATTGACATGCCACTTTTGATATTGTGATTGATAAAATATTTATGCCTTAATCTTTTATTTTCTTAAGCAGACCTGCTGTAATAAGCCGTGTTTTACCGGGGATATTGTCATCTAAATCAAATTGAACATAAGCGCTGTCTTTAGGACTTTCACATCCTTCTTTTTCATAAGCAACAAATGTTCCCGTACCACGTCCTTGATGTACAACGCGATCCCCTTTTTTAAGTTTCTTATACATGTTTAATACACCTCCTTTTAATCTCTGGCCTTAATGACCAATAACAATCCATTTTCGGCGCGAATGGTTCCTTTTTCCTGTAGCAGTTCGTTGCTAACCCCATAGGGATTTCCCCAAATCATAAAACCATCTTTTAAGGAATATTTAAATCCCGTAAGGGTAATACTATCAACATGTTCTGTTAGAGGAAGAAGGGAGACAAAATCACCTGGTTTTCCTTTGATATCCAGATGATTTTCCATCAAAGTGATTTCATTATGGTTATCAATGATCCAGGCAGAACAACCTTGTTTGTGTATATAAGTCAGCAAAGAAATATTAGCAAGGGTGTGATCCAATCGGGTTCCTGTACAGCCGATTAGAGTTAAATTTGTGGCGCCATTTTCTAGAGCATATTCTATCGCAATTTGGGTATCTGTCTGATCTTTTTCTGCTGGGAATCTTTTGAAAGGCACTTTCTTTTCAACATAGAACTGATAAACAGATTGTCTTATGGAATCTAAATCGCCGATAATGATATCTGGAATTGTGTTGTAATGGTAGGCCATGTGGCTTCCGCCATCAACGCAAATGATGCAGTCTGCTGCAGCTTTAAGTTTTTCAAAAGCGGCTTGATTGAGGAAGGCGCCATTGGATATGATTAAAAAATTCATGGTTTGTCAACACCTTTCATGATAAATTTCTTTAAAATTATTATACTATGAAAATGGTAATTTTTAAAAATAAAAATTTAAAAGTGTTATGATAATATTCTTTAAAGTGCTTGAATATTAATGAGTATAATGATATATTTAAAAAGAGAATTTCATTACAAAAATGGTATAAAAATCATCCTTCCTAATCATAGAGAAGATGGCTGCAATTTTTTAATGAATATTTTAGTGTCTAGAAAAGATTAGGGAGGTGAAAATAATGGCAGATAAAACAATTACTTGTAAGGATTGCGGAGAAGATTTTGTATTTACAGAAGGGGAACAACAATTTTATGCTGAAAAAGGGTTTGAAAATGAACCTATAAGATGTAAGAAATGCAGAGATGCTAGAAAAGCACAACGTAATAATAGACGGTCAGATGATCAAGGAGGATTTAACTCTCCTAGAATTAAAAAATATTAATTTTTAGAAAGCAGCTGTGTTTTTACAGCTGTTTTTTTGTGCGTTTTTGGTAATCAATAAAATCAAGGGTTTGGGGCGTATCAAAAACATATCGTTTTTTATGTGAATCCGTCCTGTGATTTTCTTATAATGTGCAGGAAATTATGATTGAGATTTTGAAGTATATGCTTTAAGGGTAGGCAGTTAATAAGTTTTTTTATCCAAAGAATGTCATAATATCTTAATGTATCTCATAGATCGTTATAAGAGAATTGAGAAAATGATAGAGTATAGCTTAACTTAAAGGATTTTGGCGAATTGTGTCGAAGATTTTTAATAGGTTTTGTACCTATATTCATATATAATTGAAGGAGATTGGAAAATGATGCATATTTTATTATTTCTTTTACAAGGGATACCTGAAATGATGGGGGTATTTGCTTTGTCTTTAGCATTAGCTCGTGTTCCTTTGCGTTGGGGTCGAATCTTACTCGTAGGAACGGTACTGGCTTCAGTTGTTTATTTTGTTAGGCTTTTACCGGTTACTTTTGGGTTACATACGATTGCTGGTGTTTTATTGTTAGCAATTTTTTTAGTCAAAGCAACGCATCTAAGTTCTTCAAAAAGCTTTATTGTTGTGATTGTAAGTGTTGTTGTGTTGGCAATCTTGGAATTACTTATTAATGAGATTTTTTTAGCTTTTACCAAATTGGAGCTCAGTGAAATGATCTCTAAAGATTGGTCATGGAAATTATTAGGATTTATTCAGGTTATGATGATCAATTTATTGGCTGTATTTGTTTCGAGGATACTAAAACCGGTTCAAGGTGCGTGGAAATTTTGAGTTATTTAAACATCAGCAAACGTTTGGCGAGTCACTTATCTGCTAGAACTGGACTTTCTTCAGAAAAAGAAGTCATCATAACGTATGCCATTGAAATTCTAATCATTAACTTAATCAATGTTATGGTGACACTTGCATTGGGATGGCTCTTGGGTGTGTGGCAAGGAACGGTTATTTGTTTAATAACCGTTGCTGTGTTTAGGCATACTGCAGGAGGTGCTCATTCTAAGTCACCATGGCGATGTGCCATGGTAACAATTGCTATATTTCCTTTATTAGCACTGCTGGGAAAGCATATATCAGGGTTTAATCAAAATTATACAGATGTTTTAGACGTGATTGCTATGCTTGTGGGAATCATATCAATCAGTCTTTTAGCACCCGTGGATACACCTGCTGCACCGATTATATCGCCTGATCGGAGGAAAAAGCTGAAATCATTATCATTGTTGGCTATTACTATAATAACAATAATCGTAATTTTATTACGGCAAAGTACTTGGATTAATTCCTCAGAAATACAACAATATTTAGTCTTAAGTGTTCTGTGGGTAAGCTTCATTATTAGCAAGTTAGGACATTGGTTTATGAATTTGATTGATCAAATAGATTTAAAAAAATAAAGGAGGTGAAAGAATTATGAAGAAACTATACTATAGCTTATTTGGGTTTGCAATTGTTGCCTTGGTGTTTATTGCGAACATTTCATCCGCCTCAGCATGTTTAATTTCACAGTATCAACCTGAGGTACCTGAATCATTGAGAAAATAGTTAAGGGGGTGGAATTTCCACCTCTTTTTGCTTTAGCATAGTCTTGTAGGAGTGAATTCTTTTGAGTATAGGTCAAAACGAAAAACAAAGACAGGAAAAATTAAATGATTATGTTACGACGACACATATATTATCACTAATTGTGATTATGCTTGCGCTTATTTTGGGTAAAAATTTATATGTAGGAAACATATATCCTGTAATAAACATCCGGTTTTTCTTATTGATTAATTTATTGGGGTTTGGAGCCATTGTTTTATACAATATGAGATTCCAATTGGTTAAGAAGGCGAGTTTTTTATCTTTAGTAGATTTGTTATATGTTAGTTTCCTATTATTAATCGTCGTTTTAATGTTGTTCATTGTAGGGGACATAGGGTATTATACAGAGGCAATTCTTCTGTTACCCATCATAATTACGGCTTCAATTTTAGGGAAAATGCCAGGATTGATCATGGCTACAGTTTGTAGTGTAATTTTGTTTATTTATAAATATAATCCTCAAGCATCTATTTTTTATACCTTTGAATCTAATCTAATATTAATGAGTGTGATGTATATTTTGGGTTGGTTTATTGGATCTCAAATGGATTTAGAGAATAAATATAGACAAGAATTAATTAAAATAGCAAACATTGATATACTGACAGGGCTATATAATCACCGCTATTTTCAAGAAAAAATCAAAGTGTATTTCAGTTTGGTTTCTGAGCAAAAGCCTCTGTCGTTACTTTTCATAGATATAGATTACTTTAAACACTATAATGATAGTTATGGTCACTTAGCAGGCGATCAGGTACTGAGTTTTATGGGGGATATTTTGCAAGATACTGTAAAAGGAAAAGGTTTCAGTGCTCGATATGGCGGAGAAGAATTTGCTGTGGTTTTACCCAATTGTGATAGTGAGACAGCACTGAAAATTGCGGAAGAAATTCGATTGAAAGTGAGTCAGCATAGCTTTTTGGGTGGACAGTATCAACCGGGCGGTAAAATAACCATATCCTGTGGGGTTGCTACGTCTCCTGTACATGCAAAAACGATAAAAGAATTGATAAAATATGCTGACCAAGCCCTTTATAGAGCAAAGTGTTTAAATAAAAATAAAGTGGAATTATACTTTTCTGTATTTGATAATCTTGAAGTTAACGAAAGTGAAGAAGAGCTTCTGAGTTCAATATATACCTTGCTTTCAGTCATTAATGCTAAGGATCGCTATACCTATGGGCATTCTGAAAGAGTGACTGAATATTCAATTAAATTAGCAAAAGAAATAGGCATTGGGGAAAAAGAAATTCAGTTGTTGAGATATGCTGCATTTTTACATGATATTGGTAAGATCGAGATCGATCGAGAGATTCTTAATAAAACAGAAGCGCTTAGTGAAGAAGAATGGCATATACTTAAACAACATCCTAAATGGGGAAGTGATATTGTAAAAGCCGTTAAAAACTTGCAGCCTGTTGCAAATATTATTTTGCAGCATCACGAGAATTATGACGGTTCAGGTTATCCAGATGGGATTAAAGGTAAAAATATTTTCAGTCTATCGAGAATTATTAGAGTGGTTGATAGTTATGATGCGATGATTTCTAACCGGCCTTACCAAAAGATATTCTCGATAGATCAAGTTCTAGATGAGTTAGAGCGTTGTTCGGGAACCTTATATGATCCTGAAATAGCAGCCTGTTTTATTCAACTGATTAAGCATGAAAAAAATGAACCTGAAGTTGGCGAAGATATCGCTGTTTGTAAATGATATCATCTCTAACAACAATCCCGTATCACGATAAAAGTGGTACGGGATTGTTGTTTTTAGTAAGTTGTAACCGAATGATAATGAAAAACATAATATGTAGTAAATCTCAAATTATGGAAATGCGTAAACTGTGAAAATTAGTAAAGGAGTGTTTGCAATGGATCACGTTGAAAAACGTTTCGCTGCTACGGACGGATGGGTTAAGATGCCCGATGGAACGAATCATTATATATTTGGATTTAATGATGTTACTAATATTCCTAAAGATGGAATGGTGGCGCAACGTGGGAAGGCAACCTTATTAGCGCCTTTATTAGAAGCCTATGAAGGGGATGAGGTGAAACTCACTTTAAAGGATTTGGGTATGACAAAAAGCCAGGGCGTGGATGACAAACATACAATATATTGGGAGGGGTTTCCCAATGAAATTATTTTAGGGTCAGGTGTAACGGCGGCTTCTCGCAGTATTCCCGGAGGAAGAGACTTTCATTATAACTATAAGGTGACGGCTCCCGGTACCTATGTATACCATTGTTATTTTGAAACGGTAGAACATCTCCAAATGGGGATGGTAGGGCCGCTTATTGTTCGACCCATACTAGAAAAAGATCCAAATTATTGTGGAAGAAAATTCGTTTATAACGATACCGCAACAGAATTTGACTGGGAAGCCTTAATTTTTTTAACGGAATTAGATGGGAGAGCAAATGATTTGTCAGGTAATGATCAGAAATTTACGGGGATGGATGGCAGTTTGCATTATTGGCTGATGAATGGGAGAAGTTACCCCGACACAGTGAAACATGGAAATGACCCGGAATTGCCTTTACAACCTTTTTCTTCACGGATTGATGTGTATGAGGGAGAGAAAGTCTTGCTGCGCTTTGTTAATTTAGGGTTTCAGGATCATTGCATGCAGCTTTTGGGTATTCCTTTGCAGTTAGTGGGTCAGGATGCCAGGAAAATTCTCAGTTGTGATCGCGACGACTCAGCGTGTTGGAGGAATTCGGTCAATATTGCGCGCGGTCAAACCGTAGATGCTGTTTTTACGGCACCTGCACCGGGAAAATATATTTTGTATAATCGAGGTCACCATAAAAATACAAATGGCGGCATATCTTTTGGAGGCATGATTACGGAAGTAAATGTTTTGGAGCCTTAGTATTTTCTTGTGTTGAAAGGGGTGAAGAATATGGCAATGATTTCAAAGGATTTATGGGTCACAAGGGGGACAATAGCTTTACCTGGAAAAACAATTCCGATCTGGGGATTGTGGACTTTTGGAGGTGAAGCTCAAGTTCCCGGGCCCATCATTGAAGGAGAAGCAGGAGATATCATACAAATAAGATTATATAACGACTTCTTAAATGTTTCGCCAATAGGTGAACCCGTATCACTTATTTTTCCCGGTCAGGAGAATGTAAGGGTAGAAAAATGGCCGGGCGGCGTGCTTCAACTTGTACAACCTCAGTATTCCGGAGGAAGATTGATATCTCTGACAAACTTTATTGAAAAGGGTAAGTTTTACGAGCCCAAAGCGCTTTTTTACCAGATTGAAGCCCAAAAGCCCGGAATTTATCTTTACGAGAGTGGTACCTACCCAGAAAAACAGATACAAATGGGATGTTACGGTGCCATTGTCGTTCGGCCTGTGGGATACAAAATATCCGATCATCCTAATTACAGAACGGCTTATGGAGCAGGTACCGGTTCATCGTATGATGTTGAGAAAATATTGATTTTAGGGGAAATGGATAGTATTATGCATGAAGATGTTGTTCCTAATGTCTATTATGATATGCTAAAGTATAAGCCGGATTACTGGGTGATCAACGGCCGCGTTTATCCTGATACGTTAAATGACGATCATGGTTCGAGTCAACCTTACGGCTCTAAAATAAGTTGCAGGTTAGGTGACCGGGTATTATTAAGATTGCTTAACGCTGGTTTTCAAGAGCACACATTCTATTTAGGTGGGCTGGTAGGAAGGGTTGTGGCAGAAGACAGCTTTCCATTGATACATTCTGGTGGGGATGGGAGCTATGAAAAAATGGAGATGACCTTGGGGGCCGGCCAAAGTGTTGATGTAATTATGACGCCTACGACTGAGGGAGAATTCTATTTATACGCGAGAGAATATAACCATTTAGTAAATAATGAGCAATTTCCGGGTGGAATGAAGACTAAAATGGAAGTTATGCCTTGATTTTATGAATATGAGAACAGAGACTAAAACGAAAGAGACTGAGAGGATATAAAGTATTCTCTCGGTCTCTTTTTCGTTAGGGTTAGAGTGAGAACTAGAAAGACGGCGTTAGCCGTCTTTTTGATTAGAGGTGCTGGCAATAACAGATTTGAGTACTTTGTTGTACAGTGGTAACGGTTTCTACGCTAATACTGCCTTGAAGTTCATTACTGGTCACAGTGGCACGATTATGGAGTGTACACGTTTTTGTAGGCAGTGTGATGATGGTTATCGTTGCCGATTCTCCACTGTCCAGAACGTCTAGGTCACAGGTTATGATATCGTCACTTATACTGCAACTTCCCTGGCTTGGGGTCACGGAGACTAATTTAATCCCTGGTGGTAAATCATCTGTTACGGTAACGCCTGTTGCCGTATCTAGGTTATTATTGGTAACCGTAAGGGTATACGTCAGCTTATTGAATTTTTTCGACAGACAACCACCACAAGTTGATGCACAAATGCTATTTTTGATGATGACAGGATCAGGTACATCTGTCTTAGTAATGGTTAGATCAGCTGCTTCTGATATTTTAGCAATAAATGCATCTGTTCCGCCAGCTATTTCAGGTTGGAAAGCGTTTTCTGTAACCGGGAAATCGTCTGAATCGGTAAAGCCGGTAATATAGGAACTACCTTCAGCATCCACTGCAATGTCACGTGAATCGCCTGTGCCGCCGCTGCCACCCAGGTAAGTGGAATAAAGCAGCATCGATCCATCTGGGCTGATTTTGGTGATAAAGGCATCAAGAGTGCCTTTTAAAGTATCCTGAATGGGATTGACAAGCGGGAAATCAGTTGATGACGTAAACCCTGTTACATAGGCAGTGTTCCCGGGTCCTAGGGCAATACCACGACCGCGATCTTCGCCGCTTCCACCCAGGTAAGTCGAATAGACCAGTGATGAGCCATCTGCGTTAATTTTGGTAACAAAAGCGTCTTCTGAACCACCGCCGTAAGTCGGTTGCAAAGCATCTTTGATTGGAAAATCCAGTGAATTGGTATTTCCGGTAATGTATGCGTTGCCGTCTGTGTCTACTGCAATATCACGTCCTCGCTCTACATTGCTGCCGCCCAGGTAAGTGGAGTAGATAAATGATGAGCCATTAGCGGCTATTTTACTGATAAAGATATCTTGCGCACCTTTTAAAGTGGATTGCAGTGGATTGGCGAGCGGGAAATTGGTTGAAGTTGTTAATCCCGTAATATAGACATTATTATCCTGATCAATGGCAATATCACTTGCATCATCGTCACCGTTGCCGCCCAGGTAGGTAGAGAAGATGAATGCTGAACCATCAGCATTTATTTTAACCACGAATCCATCAAATGGATCGCCTCCATAAGTGGGTTGTATCGCGTTGACGACCGGGAAATCGAGTGAATTTGTTCGCCCTGATACATAAGCATTACCAGCAGCGTCTACAGCAATACCACGTACATCACCCGTACCGCTGCCGCCGAAATAGGTGGAGTAAATGAGTGCAGAGCCATCTGCATTGAGTTTACTGATAAATCCATCAAAGTCGCCTCCCCCATAAACGGGTTGCAGGGGATTTTGGAGTGGAAAATCAAGTGAATTGGTACGCCCTGTTACATAAGCATTACCAGCTGAATCAATTGCTATGGCACGCCCGCGATCATTGCCGCTGCCGCCTAGATAAGTGGAATAGATGACTGCCGAACCTTCTGCGTTGATTTTAATGATAAAGGCATCATCAGAACCGCCCCCATATGTAGGTTGTAATGCATCTTTGGTAGGAAAATCGAGCGAGCTGGTACGGCCTGTTATATAAGCATTACCTGCATCGTCTACGACAGTTTTTTGCCCAAAGCTATCATTACTTCCACCCAGGTAAGTAGAATATTCGAGGACAGGATCGATAACTAAGGGATTTGAAACATCATAATTGCCCAGTTCAAATCCTACCTGGCAGCCATTTTTGATGATATAACGGCTTGAAATTTTTTGTTTAGAACTATCCTTTTCTTGATAAACAAATGGTTTACATAAACGTATTTCCCCATCTAAAGTGTGCAGCATTAGGTTACCTTGTGCATCAACTTCCATTTCTTCAATGCCTTCTATGTCCAGGTTAATAGATGTGGGATCTGCGTCTGGGGATAGTACAAAGTCATATTCCAGTTGTTGCTGGTTGCCGTAGAAGATCATATCGATGCCGGGATAGACATCCTGATATTTAACTTGCTCATAAGTTGGAATATGGGTGTGATAATGGGCAGGATCTTTACTGGCAAAGTAGTTAACTTTTCCAGGTTGCATTTTCAACCCAACGATTTTCGGATTAGGGTTGGCGCCTTCAAGTTTCATACGAACAACAGCGGGGGGGGGTTAAGTATTTTTTCTGGGTGGGAGCATGGCTGTAGTTTTAGTACAGTTTCGTCAGGTGTTAGAAAGAGCGTATAGTTATTACCTCGTGCTAAGAATTTCACTTGGGAGCTGGTTTGACCTTGATTGGACTCAAAGCTCATAGGTATTTTCCCATAGTTTTCTGCTAAATTCATTTTAAGCAGCCTCCTGATTAACGTATTTATGGAATAATATCCATATATTTTTAATATCATAATATGTTAAATGAGTTAAAAATGTGAAAACGGGTGAAATGGGATACGTTTTATATTCATAAAATAATTTATTAATAATTAACCTTCTTTTTGTGAAAAAGTAATATAAACATGAGTATTTTTATACTTTGTGTTCTTAGCTTAGTTTTTGGTGCGCTTTTTAACATATTTCTTTATATCTAAATATGTCTACGGGAAATGAAGATATTATACCCCGCGGTACGCTGGTAAAAGTTAAGTTAGATGCGGGTATTCCGATTTCGGTTCTTATTACCGAACCGTCCCTTTGATATTTCGAAGTAAGTTTTCCCATTTATTATTGAAAATATATGTAAAAAGTTATAAGATATATACTGAGTTAACTAAAGTTAACTCAGTAAGGAGGTAAACGATTATTAGTGAATATAAAGAGTTATTAAATAAAATTCTGTTTAAATATATTAATAAAACCATTGAAGATTTGTATTTTAACGCAGATACGCCTATGTCGATTTCAATGCTGTACTATATGGATAAAATCTACCTGACAAAAAAAATAACACCGTCAGTATTAGCTAAAGAAATGAAAGTTTCACGTCCTGCTTCAAGCAAAATGTTAAAAAAGCTGATTGCTTTAGGCTTTGTCCAAAAGAACGAATCAGAAAATAAAGGCAATACGTTTACCGTTTCATTGACGGATAAAGGATTGGAGATATATGAGATTAGCAATAAAATCAATTTAGAGTTGATTGATCTACTCAATCAATACATTGATTTTAAAGATATTGATCGTATTGATGAAAAACTAAGGACTCTGTTGCATGAGTATGAAAGTCTTTAATAAGCATTTTCATATATCAGCAATGACGAAAGCGCTTGAGAGATTGGGCAATGATCAGATTAGAGTGTGTAAGATGAACAACAGCATGAGAAGGAGGCGGAAAAGTGAAGGGAAACGTACGTAGGAAAGGAATAGCAATGATTTTGATACTGGCGATGGTGCTCAGCATGCTGCCAGTGATGACGCTGCCGGCAAATGCTGCTGGGGAAGCATCACCTGTTGCAGGTGCAGGTAAGGCGCTTCATTTTGATGGAGTTGATGATTATTTGGAGTTGCCTATGCTGATTGGTGCAAACACCCTTCCATTAACGTTGGAAGCCTGGGTCAGTCCCAAGGTTGGCAATGAACAAAATGTAAATAACATTATTAGTTCTGATGATCCCGCTCACTATGGACACGGTTTCTCAGTGAACATCTCTGAAAATGGCTCAAAATTAATTATTGAGTATCATGATGGGTTTAAGGACGTTCCTTTTTTATTTAGCGTTGGGCAATGGTATCACATCGCTGTTGTGTATACAAACGGTAATTATAAGGCTTATGTCAATGGTACCCTGGTTGATGATCATTCATATGTTCAAGGCGTAATGGATGGAGTAGATTTTATCCGTATAGGCGTACATAATCATCGTTCAGATTTACCGGAGTCAGACCGCTATTTTAAAGGATACTTAGATGAAATAAGGGTATGGAATAGGGAACGTACACAACAGGAATTGCTTGATAGTATGTATAAGCCCCTGACTGGAAACGAAGGAGGGCTAGCAGGATATTGGCGCTTTGATGAAGGATCAGGAACAGTTGCTTATGATGCAACATTTAGTAATAATGACGCTGCATTAAAAAACATGGATACCACAACTGCTTGGGTAGATTCTGATGCTTGGAAAATAAGGGCTACAGATAGGAACAAGCCTTTAGCTATTTATGCAGGTTATGATAATGATAATGATTCGTTGACAATTAGTGAGAAAGTTTCCCCTTCAAATGGCAACTTAATCTTTGACAACGAAAACATTAAACTTACTTATACTCCAAATGCAGGATGGAGCGGTACGGATCATTTTGAATTTGAATTAAGTGACGGAAGTCAATCAAGCATATATGCAATTATAGTAACTGTCAATCCTGTTTATACTGTATTCTATAACAGTAATGGTAGTACGGGAGGAAATGTTCCAACAGATGATAAAAAATATAAAGAGCATGACACTGTAACTGTGCTTGGTAAGACAGAAAATCTTGTAAAAGCAGGCTATTCCTTTGCGGGTTGGAATACGGCGGCAAATGGAAGCGGGACAAATTATAAAGGTGGTAATACTTTCTCGATGAGTACGGATGATGTGACCCTCTATGCGCAGTGGGATGTTACAGAACAAGCTAATAATGCTATTACTGAAGCCGCAGGGTTAATGCCGACCAACTTTACAGCAGTAGAAGATACGCATACGAATCTGCTGATATACCTGAATGGAATAGATGGAATGAGTGATACGGGCGTAATGTTGACCTTGGATGCTAGCGGGAATGAGAATATAGCAGATGACGGCAGCATCAGTTATACAGGATCAGAGGTAATAGGCGACGTAGTCGTCAAAATCAACAAATTATCGAGTGCAGAGCAAACCAAGACAATCGCGGTAACTATACCAGCGCATATCAATCATGCACCGGTGCTTGATAACAGCGGCGATCCCGTGTTAACGGCTATTGATGAGGATGATACAGACAATAATGGAACATTAGTATCATACATGATTGGGAGCAGTATAAGTGATGTAGACAGTAATGATTTGGAAGGTATTGCTATTACGCAGCTAGACAATACCAACGGTAATTGGGAATGTTATGTGGGTGATGCATGGTGGAGTATTGCGCCGGTATCTGAAAACAGTGCGCTTTTATTGGAATCCGATGTTCTGGTCCGATTTGTGCCGGGAAGTGACTGGAATGGCACGGCAACAATAACCTATCGAGCATGGGATAGAACAATAGGAACGAATAGGACGAAAGTGGATGTAAGTGATAATGGCGGGAGTACAGCATTTAGTTTGAACAGCGAAACGGTCAGTATTACCGTTAACTCTGTCAATGATGCGCCGATTATTACGGACTCCAGCGGAGGACATGTGCTGCATTTTGATGGCGCGGATGATTATGTACAGCTATCCGATATCAATATGAACGGTTCATTTACTTTTGAAACTTGGGTAAAACCTGAAGCTGCCCATAACTGGTCGAGATTTTTTGATTTTGGCAATGGTGAGCTAAATTATAATATCTGGGCTGGATTTGATGGTAGTACAGGTGGAGTTAAATTGGAAGCCTTTACAGCTCCAGGGAATGTTTATGAAAATAGATATATGGTAGCGACAACTGAAATATTGCCGCTCAATCAATGGACGCATGTGGCAGTTATTTATGATGAAAGCAGTAAAAAAGGATTTATTTACTGGGATGGAGTTTTAAAAGCAGTCGGTATTATGGATCTTTCCGGGAACCCGGATATGGTGCGAACCAGTAACTATCTAGCAAAAAGCAACTGGGCTCAGGATCTATATTTTAAAGGCTCAATGAGAGAAATTAGAATATGGGATACCGTACGCAGTCAGTTACAAGTTCAAGCCAACATGAATAGCAGATTGAATGGCAATGAAGCTGGCCTGGTTTTATACTATCCCGTTGATGAAGGCAGTGGCGGCGTATTAAATGATTTATGCGGAAGCAATAATGGAAACATAGCAAGTGCAAAGTGGTTACAAACATTAGGTATAAACTACAATATGAGTTTATCTGAAGATCAGGCAGGAACCATGTCATTGAAGGCAACCGATGTTGATCATTCAGAATTGATATGGTCAGCAACGTCAAACAACACATCCCTCATACCCAATGACAATCTGTCTTTTGAGGGAACGGTAGAAAACCGCAATTTAATCGTTACACCACTTGCAAATCAAAGCGGTGCAGCGGTGATAACGATTAATGTAGGTGATGGACAAAAAACTTCAACCGCATCGTTTGCAGTCACTGTAAACGATGTGAATGATCCGCCGATTTTCACAAAGGGTTCAGACATTACAGTAGATGTTAATGCAGGTGCCCAATCTTTTAATGAATGGGCAACAGGGATATCAGCCGGGCCGAGTGAAGGGGCGCAGAATGTATCATTTCACACAAGCAGTAATAATGAATCGCTTTTTTCTGTGCAACCCACGATATCGGCAACCGGAACATTGATCTATACACCTGCGTTGGATAAAATGGGTACGGCTTTAGTAACGGTTTATCTTCAGGATGATGGAGGAACGGCTAACGGGGGACAGGATCGTTCAGATAGCCAGCAATTTAACATTACGATTGCAGATGGCACACCACCAACTGTCAGTTTGAGCCACAATCACGACGACTTGATTGTTCGAGATGCAGATACGGTAGAAATAACAGCTGAATTTAGTGAGGATATGACCCATGCACCACAGATCAGCATTGATGTTGCGGATGGCAGTGATGCAGATATTGCTGCGGCAATGAGTGGTTCGGGTACAACCTGGGCTTATGTATGGAACGTGCCTGAGGATCATAATGGTCATGCAACGGTTACTGTAAGCGGAACAGACCTGGCAGGAAACACATATGCGGGAACAGATCAGATCATCTTTACAATAGATAATATTGCACCAACAGTAACGATATCAGCCCCTTCTGCAGATTTAACCTGGGGCGATCCTGTTACATACACCCTTACTTATACCGGAGCAGACCATATCAGTTTATCAGCAGATCATATCAGCTTAAACAAGACAGGAAGTGCAAATGGAACGGCAGCAGTCAGTGGTGAGGGTAATGAAATACGGACTGTGACTATTAGTAACATTACCGGGGAGGGAACTTTAGGAATCAGTTTATCAGAAGCAACAGCATCTGATATTGCAGGAAATATTTCAGCAGCATCAGGGCCCAGTGCAATCTTTACGTTGCCGGTTAAAACTTTTATACTGACCTATACAGCAAGTGACAATGGGAGTATTACTGGAAACACCAGTCAAACGGTTAATCACGACACAAGTGGTACGGAAGTAACGGCAGTACCAGCGGTAGGTTATCACTTTGTAGGTTGGAGTGATGGTGTAGATACGGCTAGTCGAACAGATGACAATGTAACAG
>DAOUPZ010000026.1 GCA_030625885.1 Clostridia bacterium | reverse complement strand
TCTTTGACCAACTTCTGGTCTTTGTTGTTACTTTGCTCAAAGGTTTTCTTTGAGTCCAAAATTATCTTAGCATGTTTGCACTGTTCAATTTTCAAGGAGCAATTTTTGACTGGAATATTATCTTACCACATCTTGTCTTCCCTGTCAATAACTTTTTTGAATATCTTTTAAATCTTTTGTTCTTTAACTGTTAACTGTCCACTTTCAACTGAAATACCCCGAAGGGGTTTTTCTTATGTTGCCCTGTCGAAGCAGCTTGTATAATATATCATACCTATTTCTAAGTTTCAACACTGTAATACATCTATATATCGTATATATAGCGTCCTATGTCATATTATGTCTCTTTTTCGCCATTATTCTCTGTTTTAAGATTAATATAAAAAAGCTCCCTTCGGAACCTTTGTCGAAATCTAGAATGTCCGCATCCTGCGGCTTCCGAAAGAAGATGGCAAACCTGTCTTTTGGCAAACAAAGAAAATCCAAACGAATAGCTTTGAAAATTTAAGTTAAAGCATAAGATACTGAAGAATCGCAATCAATATAACACCAGGTATTCCTAAAAAGCCAGCCAAAAGCGCTGTAATAGGGTTTAATGGCATCGAATAATGAAAATAACTACCCACAAAATTTACAATCAAAAGCATAACACCACCTATCAATGCATTATAAAGCAACTTTAGTAATAACTTAAAAGGAAACAAAAATGTACGTGCAATGATCATGAGCATGAGTATCCCAAACCCATACGCAAGAATTGTCCCCATTTGTGAAGAACCCAAAAAACCAGCAAATGTCATAGTATATTCCTCCTAATTAAGCTTCTCTACCGTTGTTAACAGTTAGCAAAAGCTTGCTCCTCTTCATCATTTATCAACTGCCACTTTGCCTTTACTCTCTTTACTTTATATCATAAATATATGCATGTTCAAAAAAAACATGCCTAGAAAGGTATCCACTAGGCACGGTTTTGATTTTATATAAAATTAACTGCTCTTTAAATGAAAATCCATTTTAATGGGTTGCTCTAGATCCCTATCTGGATTTTGTTTCACTTGTACTTCCTGTGTTAAATTCATTTCCCGGGCTTTTTTTAATAAATATACATACTTCTTTTCTGCAGCTTTGATAGATAACGTTGCATAATCCACCAAATCCGGATCAGTAATGGCATTAAAGTACTTACTCGCATGCAACCATTCCTGATGTGCTTTTCGAATATAAGAAATCAAAAGCTGTTCTTCGGAACAGTGTCTAAAAGGTTGTCCTTCTTCTTTTATAAATGCTTTTCCCATCATTTCCAATAAACGCTGCTTAAATACCCCTATTTTCATATTCATCTCTCCTCTTTAGGATTCGTGTTTATGGATAGTATTTCCATAAACGCAAATTCCATACATCCAAAAGAAGAAATAATCTACAGTTCCCGTCTTCCTTCAAGCGCTCTAGAAAGTGTTACTTCATCCGCGTATTCTAAATCTCCTCCAACAGGAAGGCCGCTAGCGATTCTTGTAGCCTTAATATTCAAGGGCTTAATTAACTGCGATAAGTACATCGCTGTTGCTTCTCCCTCAATCGTTGGATCAGTTGCTAAAATAACTTCTTCAATACGACCGTCATTTATACGTTCTAAAAGCTCTTTAATCCGAAGGTCTTCCGGTCCAACACCATCCATTGGAGAAATAGCACCCTGCAAAACATGATATAATCCATTAAATTGCCGAGTTCTTTCCATTGCAATCACATCTTTAGGTTCTTCTACAACACATATAATGGTTTGATCTCTACTTTGATCCCTGCAGATATCACATAGATCCATTTCTGTCAAATTGCTGCAAATCGAACAATATTTTATTTTTTCCTTTGCTTCTATAATAGCCTCCGCCAAGGACTTAGCCTCTTCATGTGTTTGATGCAAAATAAAGAAAGCAAGCCTTTGGGCCGTTTTAGGACCTATACTAGGTAATTTCATCAACTCTTCGACAAGTCGAGCTACCGGTTGTGCATAATAGTGCATGACAATCCCTTCTTCCTAAGGCACATTCAAAAAAATAACAAATCAGTATACTCGTCTATTTTCTTTCATATGCCTAAACAATTAAAACATTCCCGGTATATTCATACCACCTGTTATTTTACTCATCTTTGCTTCTACAGCTTCCAATGCCTTACGCTGCGCTTCTGAAACAGCTGCCAAAATAAGATCTTCCAGCATTTCTACATCATCAGGATCAACCACTTGAGGATCAATTTTGATTTCTACAACTTGTTGTTTTCCATTAGCAACAGCTTTAACCATGCCGCCGCCCGTTGTCGCTTCTGCTGTCTCTTTCTCTGCTTCTTGCTGAACTTTCATAATTTCTGCCTGCATTTTCTGAGCTTGCTTGAGCATTTTATTCATATTTGCCATATCATATTCCTCCTAAAATTTATTTCTAAACCATATATTATAATATATTCTCAAAATATTACGATTATCCTTCTTCCTGTTCATGCCGTATGTCAATAATTTCTCCACCAAATAGCTCTAGTGCCTCTTTAACCAAAGGATCCTTTTTAATAACATCCATCTTTTTTATCTGTGTGTTTTCTTCTTTCTCTAGCATGCTATGCACTTTTATTTTCTTATGCAGTACTTTTTCTACTGCTTTTTCAATAATAGCACAGCTTTCTGGTTTTTCAATATTTTCTTTATGGAAAGTGTATTTTTTATCAAAAACAATGGTAAGTTTATCGCCTTCTAACTTCTCTGGCTTACCTTCAACCAACCAGGCATGCGTCAATATGTGTTCCTGCTTAATAACACGCAAAACTTCTTCCCATTGCTCAGGTTTTATAAATTCAGATAATACTTCAGGACCATTGGTATGCTTTGTATTTTGGGCAATCAAATTTACATGATCTACTTCACTCGACATCGTTTTTCCTTTTAACACAGAACGCTTATCACTTTCATTATTAGACTCTTCCTTTATAGACGGACGATTTTTTATCGCTTTTTCCAAGCCTTCGATACGTTCCAACAACACTTTAGAATCGATCATTTGTAAAATTTGACTTAATTTTATGAATGTGGTCTCTAACAAAATACGCGCCTGCATCGTCCATTTCATTTCAGAACGCGCTTGACCCAAAATGGTTAACATTTGCAAAAGTTGTTCTTGTGACAATGCATCACCTTGGTTTTTTAAATGTTCTAAATAATCCAGATCACCTTCCACTAATCCGTTGGCATCTTGACAAGTTTTTGTTATTAATAAGTTTCTAATGTGCATTGTTAATCCTTGAAGAAAATATGCCAAATCTTTCCCCTCGTCATATAACTGTTGAATCCTTTCCAGACCAACACGAGGTGTATCATTAATAATAGCCTGCAGTAAATCAAAAAATACTGTCTCACTTACCCGACCCAAAATAGCTTCAACATCTAATAACGAAATTTCTCCCTCTCCTATAGCAATACATTGATCTAAAAGGGACAGTGCATCACGCATCCCCCCTTCTGCAGCACGCGCAATCATGGAAAGGGCTGCAGGATCGATGACCACATTTTGATGCGAAACAATCTCTTTTAAACGTTCTGTCATCTCACAGATAGATAATCTATGAAAATCAAATCTTTGACACCGCGACAAAATTGTTGCAGGCAGTTTATGAGGCTCTGTGGTCGCTAATATAAAAACCACATGCGCAGGAGGTTCCTCCAATGTTTTAAGCAACGCATTAAACGCCTCTGTTGTCATCATATGTACTTCATCAATAATATAAACTTTATACTTTCCTTCTGCAGGTGCAAATTTAATCTTTTCCCTCAATTCTCGTATTTCATCAATACCTCGATTAGAAGCGGCATCGATTTCCATAACATCCGGCGCATAGCCTTTGGTAATTCGCTCACATAATTCACATTCATTACATGGCTCCCCAGCTAATGGATGAATACAGTTTAAAGACTTGGCCAGAATTTTTGCCATACTCGTTTTTCCTGTTCCGCGTGGACCATAAAACAAATAGGCATGAGCAATGCGTCCTTGCTCTAATTCATTTTTCAGCGTTTTTACAACGTGCCCTTGGCCTACCACATCTGAAAAACACTGAGGACGCCATTGACGGTATAAAGCTAAATAAGCCATCCATTTCACCTCGCTTCTTATTATCTTTTCCTAACTGCTAACTCCTATTCCCTAACTACTTCTTTAGCCTTCGAATTTCTATAAAAAAAAGTTCTACCTTAAGTAGAACTTTTCTAAAGATTAAGTTGTGCACCTACCTTTGATTATCTCCCCCTAAGCGTTACCTCAGCGGTTGACTCAGATCAGGCACTCCCACGGCACACGAAAGGGTTCGCTTACCGCTGCTCCTTTCCAGGCCTGACGGAGTTCACGAATTCTCGTTGCGTAGGACCCAATCTTCAACGCTACCTACCAAAGCCAGACCCTAAAGAAAGAAAACCGCTAGTAGGAATTCAACCCCGCTATAGCGGATTGCGGGTTACAGGGCACCGCTACCTCCCCGTCTAGCACAACAAAGTAAATAAAAATTAAAGTTCATAGTGCATAGCTCATGGTGCATAAAATGATTATATTATCATTCCTATGAACAATCAGCTATAGCTATGAACTATAAAAATGGCGGAGAGAGGGGGATTCGAACCCCCGAGGCAGTTTCCCACCCACACGCTTTCCAGGCGTGCTCCTTAAGCCAACTCGGACATCTCTCCGTAGATATTGCCTCAAACATATAAAATAATATGAACTTTATTCGTCAATAGTACACTCTCATATGGCGGAGAGAGTGAGATTCGAACTCACGAGACAGTTACCTGCCCACTCGCTTTCGAGGCGAGCGCCATCAACCAGGCTCGGCCATCTCTCCCTCCAAAATCTTTACTATTTCTTTTTATTACGTTGCCGTATTTTTTTGAAGAAAGATTGCAACATCTCTGAGCACTCGTCTTTTAAAATACCTTCAACAATCTCTACTTCATGATTCAAAGCAGAATGCTGTACAATATTCAATACGGAACCTGTTGCTCCTGCTTTAGGATCTCTGGCACCAAATACCAAAGTCTTAATGCGAGCCAATACAATCGCTCCTGCACACATAGCACAGGGCTCTAGCGTAACATACAAACTAGCATCTAGCAGTCGCCATGTCCCTAAAACATTTGCTGCTTGCTTTATTGCCAACAATTCTGCATGAGCAGTAGGATCCTGCCAGGCTTCACGGTGATTATGCGCTCTAGCAATCACTTGATCTTGGCAAACAATAACAGCACCAACAGGAACTTCATCTTCAGCAAGTGCCTGTCTTGCTTCCTCTATTGCTATTCGCATATAGTGACTATACTGCATATATCATCACCCGTGCTAAACAGAATGGTGCGCCCGAGTGGACTCGAACCACCGGCACACGGTTTAGGAAACCGTTGCTCTATCCGCCTGAGCTACGGGCACATACTACATCATAGTTATGCTTTAAAAATTAAGTGTAAATCTAATATAACAAAAATAAAAATGGTACGCCCGAGAGGGTTCGAACCTCCAACCTCCTGATCCGTAGTCAGGCACTCTATCCAATTGAGCTACGGGCGCAACAATGTATAAACTTTTTTAATGGCGGAGAGAGGGGGATTCGAACCCCCGAAGCAGCTTGAAACCGCTTACTCGCTTAGCAGGCGAGCGCCTTCGACCTACTCGGCCATCTCTCCAAAACCTTTTGCATTATTATTGGCGGAGGAGGTGGGATTCGAACCCACGGCTCCTTGCAGAGTCACTGGTTTTCAAGACCAGCTCCTTAAACCACTCGGACACCCCTCCGAGTAATGCAAGAATTAGTATACCATAGGAAGTATACTATGTCAACATCATATTGATAGAATTATTTGTCATTTAGAATAATTTTTTCTATACCACCCATATAAGGTCTTAAAACCTCAGGAATCAAGATGCTGCCGTCTTCCTGTTGATAATTCTCTAAAATAGCAGCTACCGTTCTTCCAACAGCAACACCCGACCCGTTTAAAGTATGAACATATTCTGTCTTTGATTTTGAATCTGGACGATATTTGATACTTGCCCGCCGCGCTTGAAAATCCTCAAAATTACTACATGAAGAGATTTCTTTATAAGCATTATAACTGGGCAGCCAAACTTCCAAATCATACGTTTTTGCAGAGGAAAATCCTAAATCTCCTGTACATAATGTAATCACTCTATAAGGTAACCCTAACTGCTTGAGCACATCCTCAGCATCATGAGTCAGCTTTTCCAGTTCTTCATAGGAACCTTCAGGTTCAACAAATTTAACCAATTCCACTTTATTAAATTGATGTTGGCGAATCAACCCACGCGTATCACGCCCATGCGCGCCTGCTTCAGACCGAAAACAGGCTGTATATGCTGAATAATAAATAGGCAAATCGTCTTTAGCCAAAATCTCATCTCGATGCAAATTTGTTACGGGCACTTCAGCTGTCGGAATTAAATAGTAATTTCCTTCTCTAAGTTTATATAAATCTTCTTCAAATTTTGGTAATTGTCCTGTTCCCGTCATGCTTTCCGCATTCACTAAAAAGGGTGGGAAAATTTCTTTATAACCATGCTCACCCGTATGCAAATCTAACATAAAGTTAATCAAAGCTCTTTCCAAACGAGCACCCATTCCCTTATATACTGTAAACCGCGCCCCCGCTACCTTACCGCCTCTAGCAAAATCAAGAATATCTAACGTTTCTCCTAAATCCCAATGCGGCTTAGGCTCGAAACCAAAAGTAGTGGGTTCTCCCCAACGCCTCACTTCCTTGTTATCCGCATCATCATTTCCAATGGGAACAACTTCATTGGGTAGATTGGGTATCGTAAGCAATACACTTTGTAGTTGTAATTCCAACTCACGCACTTGTTCATCCATTGTTTTAATTTTTTCCGAAACAGATTTCATTTGCATAATCATCTGTGATGCATCTTGCTTTTCGCGTTTCAAACGACCAATATCTTCGGACACTGTATTTCGCTCGCTTTTTAATTCTTCAACTTGAGCTTGCAAATCGCGTCTTTTTTGATCTAGAACTAATAATGCATCTATATCCACCTGCACACGGCGAGCAGCTAGAGCTTGTTTCACTTTTTCTGGATTGCTTCGTATTAATTTAATATCTAACACATTAACCCCTCCATGTAATTTATAATAAAAAAACTCGTCTCTGATTATTCCTAATCAGGGACGAGAATATTTCCCGCGTTACCACCCTGGTTGGCCCTGCTTCAAAACATCATGGCCCCCTCTAATCCGTTAACGGGTTTACCGGCACAAAATTCATTCAGGTGGATTCAATAAATGTTTTGTTCGATTTTCACCAACCATCGACTCTCTAAGGGATAATGAACAAATTGCTTTTTCCTTATCCCTAAACAAAAACATTTATTTACTATTCCTAAATATTGTACATTACTATATATTATAAAGAAATATTAACATATTTTTTATATATAAACAAGAAGATTTTCATGATTATTTCTCGCCCGTTAACTCAACATATTTGTGCTTTACTTGCTTTAAATCTTCCCAGAATACTCTCTTTTTATTCTCATCCCTCAGCAATGCTGCCGGATGAAATGTTGCCATCATATGAACGCCTTTACATTCACGCCACTGCCCTCTAATCTTGGATATCCGCGCCTCTCTATCAATAACATACTTCATAGCCGTAGCTCCCAAACAAACAATGATCCTAGGCTTAATCAGCGCAAACTGATTTCGTAAAAAAGGTAAGCATAGTTGCGCTTCTTCCTCCAAAGGCACACGGTTATTTTGTGGTCGGCATTTACAAATATTCGTGATATAATAATGCTCCTGACGTGTCAATTCAAGCGCCAGTAACGCTTTGTCTAACAATTGTCCTGCTCTTCCAACAAAAGGATGTCCTGTCATATCTTCATCTCGGCCAGGCGCTTCTCCGATAAACATTAAATCCGCTTGAAGATTCCCTTCCCCAAAAACCATATTATTCCTATTCTGCCCCAATGGGCATCGTTTACATTCTAAGCACGTTTGATATAACGTTTGCCATCCCAACATAAGCAATCAACCTTCTTTATCCTAGTTCTCTGATATCAGTTGCTCATTCTCAATTCTAAGAAATAATAGCCTTTAGCTTTAATAAATCTTCTTCATACACAGCCCTTAAAGCCCTCTTATAAATAATACTTGCCGGGTGATAGAGCGGAAATACTAGATATGAAATATTATCAATATGAATATTTTGCACTGTTCCATGTAAATCTCCAATATTTAGCTTTTCATTATCTAAGATGACGCGCATCGGTACATTCCCCAATGTTACAATAATTTGTGGAGCAATTATTTTAATTTGCCCTATTAAAAATGCCTTGCTATCGTTTATCTCTAATTTAGATGGCGGTCGATTAATTAAACGATTGGTCTTGGGATTAATCTTAGCAGGTCTAAACTTAACAGCATTCGTAATATAAATATCATCTCTTTCAATATTTAACAGCTGCAAAAACTCATCCAAGTTTTTCCCTGCTTGTCCTACAAAAGGTCTGCCTTGCTCGATCTCTTGCCTCCCGGGCGCTTCCCCCACCAGCATAAGGTTTGCCTTCACATTTCCTTCACCAAACACAATCTTTTTATCTTGTTCGATGAAATAGTTTCTGCATCCAGTCTCTAATTCTGTCATTTCCTGATTATATATCATACTAACAACCTCCAGGTTGTTCAATTATTATTATTTTAATTCAACGAGTCCTATTTTGATTGCTAACAATGCAGCCTGTGTTCTATCAGAAACGTCAACTTTACGAAAAAGGCTGCTAATGTGATTCTTAACCGTCTTCTCACTAATATACAATTCAGCTGCAATCTGACGATTGCTCATACCCCGTGCAATCAAACAAAGAATCTCTTTTTCCCTTTGCGTCAGTTGCGGCAACAGTTCGTCTCGTTTATCTCTCTCGTTCTTCCGTGAAGACAAACGGTTAAACTCTTCTAGCAGTTTAGAAGTTATACGAGCCGTCATCATAGATTCCCCTTTATTCACTTTACGAATGGTCTCAATGAGTTCTTGGGACTCCACGTCTTTTAATACATAACCATTAGCCCCTGCCCTAACCATCTCAAATACATATTGGTCATCATCATGAAGCGTTAACCCCACAATTTTAATATTCGGAAAATTTTCTTTGATTTTTCTAGTAGCATCAATCCCATTCATGTCAGGCATATTAATATCCATCAAAATGATATCCGGTTTTAGCTTGCATGCCTTCTCAATCGCCTCATGTCCATTTTCTGCTTCCCCAATAACAGAAATATCCTCTTCCATATTAAGAATCCGGCACAAACCTTCCCTTAATAAAGTGTGATCATCTACGACTACTACTTTTATGGATTCCATTTAATAACCTCCTTGTCCTGATGCAATGGTATTGATACCATTAATTTTGTACCTCTCCCTATAATAGAATTAATATTGCACGTACCGTTTAGAAGATTTAACCGTTCCTTCATTCCTAAAAGACCATAATGTTCTTTTGTATTAATTTTGTCTTTAATTTCCTTTTCATCAAATCCTTTTCCATCATCCTCAATGACAATCCCAATTTTGTCTTTATTAAATTCCATTTTAATCTTTACATGTTCCGCTTGCGCATGTTTTTCAACATTATTCAAAGCTTCCTGAACCAAGCGAAAAACCGTCACTTCAACCCCGGGGTTTACACGGGACGCCCCCCCTAAAACAACAAATCGTGTATCAACGCCTGTATTCTTTATAAAATGATCTACTATCCTTTCTAAAGCGGGAACAATGCCTAAATCATCCAAAGTCATCGGACGCAAATCAAAAATAATACGCCTTACATCTTTTAAACTATCCCGGACCATCACTTTCAATCTTTTTAGCTCTTCTCGGGTCATCTCAACATCGGAATCCAGTAACTTTTCACAAATTTCAGCACGTATGACCACATTTGCCATGGATTGTGCGGGTCCATCATGCACTTCTCTAGCAATCCTTTTCCTTTCATCTTCTTGAGCCTTGATAACACCCATAGCCAACTGTTGGCGCTGTTGAAAATTCTCCAATTGAACGGAAAAATTATTCAAGTTTCCCGATAAAAGTTCAATGGCCATTCCTACTTTACTGGTTAGTCCATCCGCTTTTTCCATCATATCTTTCAAACGGCACAACCGTTGTTCTAATTCATCACGATCTTTACGCAACTGATATTCCTTTTCATTCATTACAACTAATTCTAATCTGGTATTTTGCGCCTTCATATAAGCAGCATGAATGTATTGTTCACTATGTTCCCCAAAATGACGACTAACACGCATCAACTCTTGCCGCGCAATTTTATCCATCTTTTCTAGTTCATCAACTTTACTAATAATTTCTTTGGTACGATTTTTTATTTGTTGTAATTGAGCTTCAATCGTTTGATATTCTTCTCGAACACCCTCTGAAATCTCAAAAATTTGTTTCTTACCCTCTTGTATGGACTGAATCGTATTCTTAATAATTTCATCCAACTGGAAAATATCAATAGATTTATGGTTCATTTTTTCCCTGCCTTTGTATTTTACATTTTCATCCTTTTCATCAAATCTTTCGACAAAATGCATAAATTATCCTTCTTATGTTAAGTAATTAATTTTTACTATATTCCAAATATGATATAGGCCAAAATCCCTATAAGAAAAACGACTAACGCCGTTTTTCAGCGGAAAGGTCCAGTTTACAACTACTGAAAGAGGAACGCAAAAACTTAAGTCCAAAGCCCAAAACACGCCATTAGGAATGGTTATGCTGAAAGACAGCTTATCGCGTCCATGGCCTCAATCCTATCAAGTATTACCCTCCTACTTCATAAGTAACATCTTTCTAAATTACAAAAATTTCTTTAGCTTAGAAGGTGTCTGGAAGCATAACCATTCCTACGTACAATTTACATAGTACAAGCTATACCCTCTCTATAAATTAAAGCTTTTTCATGTTATAAGAAAAATACTTTTCGATAAATAGACATAGTTTCTATTGTTCTTATTTATTGCTCAAGCACAATTTATGCATTTATATCTAATGAAACTTCACCAGAAACGACATGCTGTCTCTCTCCGTCTTCTCTTTCAACCACTAATGCCCCTGAATCAGCTATATCAACTATAGTAGCAAAAAATTCATGACTAAGCATCGTAATTTTTACTCGCCTGCCTAACAGGTTTGTCCATTGTTTCCATTCAGCCAAAATATCTTCAAATCCATTGTGCAAAAATTCTTCATACAGCGCTTCTATTTCAAGTAGAAAACACTGCAAAAGTTGAACACGAGAAATTTTTTCTCCTTTTTGTATAGCAAGGGACGTTGCAATATCTTCTAATTCTGGTCCAAAATGCTCTGGAAGAAGATTAACATTAATCCCTATTCCCACTACAACAAAATTAATCGCATCCATTTCTGCACTCATTTCAGTGAGTATCCCTGACACTTTTTTCCCTTTAAGTAAAATATCATTAGGCCACTTAATTTCCGGGGTGAGATGAGCCACCTGCTGAATGGTTCTCGCCGCCGCCACCCCTGCTAATAATGTCAATTTAGGCGCTTCAAATGGTAAGATTTTAGGCCGCAAAATCATAGAGAGCCAAATACCTGTTCCTGAAGGAGAATACCAAAAACGCCCCAGCCGCCCTTTACCTTGAAGCTGTTCTTCAGCAATTACGATCGTTCCATGTAAAGCACCCTGTCGTGCTAATTGTTTTGCCCGTTCATTGGTTGAGTTTATTTGATCATGATAGTCTATTTGATTCCCAAATACCTTTGTAACAAGCCCTGCTGCAACATTTTCTGGAAACAAGCAATCCGGCTCCCCCAAAAGCCTATATCCCTTACGAGAATAAGCTTCAATATCAAACCCTTCTTGTCGGAGCAATTGTATATGTTTCCAGATCGCTGTGCGAGAAATTCCAAAGCAACGGCACATTTCTTCTCCTGACACGAATTCATGGGCATGTTTTCTAAGCAACTTTATAATCTCTGCTCTCATCTTCTCCTCCTAACCTACCCTCATCTCCAAACTAATATCCAATGCTTTTACGGAATGTGTTAATGCACCTACCGAAATGACATCAACACCTGTTTGTGCGATAGCAGCAACAGTTTCTAAAGTAATGCCGCCAGATGCTTCAACAATCGCTTTCCCACCAATGAGTCCGACCCCTTTGTTTAATGTTTCAATATCCATATTATCCAGCAGGATAATATCAGCTTCTGCTGCAATCGCTTCTTTAGTTTGCTCCAAGTTATCTGCTTCAACTTCAATCTTCACGGTATGTCCTAGAGAACAACGCACCTGATGTACAGCAGGGATAATTCCTCCTGCAACTGCAATGTGGTTATCCTTAATCATGACTGCATCATATAAACCAAAGCGATGATTCACCCCGCCCCCAACTTTAACAGCATACTTTTCTAACATACGCAAACCCGGCGTCGTTTTGCGAGTATCAACAATAGCTGCTTTGTATCCTTCTACGGCTTTAACATAACGTTTTGTCTGAGTCGCAATACCGGAAAGGCGCTGCAATAAATTCAATGCCGTTCTTTCTCCCGTTAGGAGCGCTCGTGCAGGCCCTCTTATTTCGGCAATTGTCGTCATTGCCGATACATATTGCCCCTCACATACAAATGGTACAAGTGAAACATCTCTATCTAATAACTCAAAAACACGCTGCATGACATCTAACCCTGCAATAACGCCTTCTTCCTTAACAATAAATCTTCCCACTGCTTGAGCTTGCGGCAAAACAATTGATTCCGTTGTTAAATCCCCTGTATTAATATCTTCCTCTAATACCCCGCGCAAGAAATTATCTAATCGTATATTGTTCAATGATCCCACTTCCCCTTGTTTTATACAAATTGCTTAGAACCAAAAACTTATTTCTAAGGCAATTGATCCATTTCAAAGTCATTCTATCCTTTAGATTTAAGCCTTTAGCTTTCTATCTTCTTATCATATCTAGCTTTCAAAATGCAATTCTTCATCTTTCAAAACAATATGTTTCTTCCAATTCTTATCATCTCTCATGGTAAAGTCAACTCGATAATGTCCGCCACGACTCTCATCTCTAACTAAAGCAGATTTAAGAACTAATTCTGCTAACATAATCATATTCTGCAACTCTATACCTGCCATCTCGGAAAAATATAGATACAGATACGGCTTTAATGATTTGATAGCAATAATTCCCCGTTCTAAATCTTCTTTCTCACGAGATATCCCACCATGTTCCCACATACGCATACGAACTTGTGTTTTTAACTGACTAATGAATACATCTATGGCAGGCGGATGATTTTCTTCATGTTTCATATGTATTTTTTTCAAATATTCTAGACTAGGAAGATGAGGAATATCACTTAAGGCCATGATCACACGTCCTGCAAAAACAACCGCCTCCAGAAGAGAATTACTCGCTAGACGATTCGCACCATGTACACCTGTACAAGCTACTTCTCCACATGCATACAAATGCTGAATATTGGTGCCGCCAGAATGATCCGTACGAATACCTCCCATCATATAATGAGCAGCAGGAGAAATGGGAATATAGTCCTTAGTAAAATCAACGCCATATTTTAAGCATGTTTGATAAATATTGGGAAATCTTTTCCTCATTTTCATAACATCCAAGTGTGTTAAGTCTAAATAGACCTGTTCTATATCTTCTTTATGAAGCTCCGCCACAATGGCACGTGCTACAATATCTCTAGGTGCCAATTCAGCCTGCTCATGATATTCGGGCATAAACCGATTCCCTTTGCTGTTACGCAGATAGGCGCCTTCACCACGCACGGCCTCAGAAATGAGGAAACGAGGTGCCCCAGGGATATCAAGCGCTGTAGGGTGAAATTGAATAAATTCCATATCTTTCAAAGCAACACCTGCTCTATAAGCAATTGCCAAGCCATCACCTGTAGCAACCTCTGGGTTTGTGGTATGTAAGAACAGATGACCTGCTCCTCCAGTGGCTAAAATAGTAGCACGTGCCATAAATAAAGTTTGTTTCCCTGTAATCCCATGGATGGTGTTAGCTCCATAGCAACAGCCATTGTCTGTCAGAAGATCTACCACAAATGTATTTTCTAGAACAGTTATGTTTTCATTAATAATAATTTGTCTTACCAAAGACTCTCTAATTTCTTCTCCAGTAGCATCTCCCTTAGCATGTAAAATACGGCGTTTACTATGAGCACCTTCCCTGGTTAAAGAAATCTCCTCACCCTGATGATCAAAATGAGTGCCTAATAAAATAAGTTCTTTAACACGGTTAGGACCCTCTTCTACTAATATGTTTGTTGTCTCATGATCGCATAACCCGTCTCCAGCCTTTAGGGTATCTTCCATATGAAGGCGTGGAGAATCTTCTTTAGCAATGGCTGCAGCAATTCCTCCTTGGGCATATTCTGTATTGCATTGATATAGTTCCCGTTTAGCAAGTAGTATAACCTGCCCCAGTTTACTTGCTTCTAATGCTGCAAAGAGACCCGCAATCCCACTACCCACAACTAAGAAATCAGTCACAACTTTTTCTGTTTGATCTGTATCAAAAGGCATTAAATAGCGAACACTCATTTTCTCCTCTACTCCTTGTAATGGTTTTTATTAAAGTTAAAATATATAATCATCTATCACTATATAAAACACATTAAATATCTTTCATTAATTTTAATATTAGGGGAAAGTTAGTTAGTTGGAAAGTTGGAAGTAAAAGATCAAAGTTCATGTCATATATTTATTGCATTTCATATATAAAGAAGTATTGCTTTTGTTTCTATAGAAATAGATTGCTAATTTTTACTTTCCCGACCTATAGCCAGCATCCGATTCAACGACTGAATCGCTTTCATGCGTATATCACTAGACACTGTGATTTGTGGAGATAAAGTTTCTAAGGCGTTAAAAACTTTATCTAAAGTAGTCAGTTTCATATCACGACATACTAAACGTTCAGATGGAAACCAAAAATGCTTATCTGGATTGTCCTTTTTCAGTTGATACTTAATCCCTTTCTCTGTTACGATAATATAATTCGCATGATTTGTTTCCTTTACATATTTCAGCATTCCAGAAGTACTAAATACATGCTCTGTCATATCCACGACTGATGGTGGTGCTTCAGGATGTACCAAAATAGGGGCATCCGGGTATTGGCTCTTAGCCGCTGCAATTTCTTCTGGTTTTAACTGATCATGGGTTGGGCAAAATCCCTCCCAAAGAATAATCTCTTTTTCTGTGAAACGGCTAACATAATGCCCCAAATTACGATCCGGAACAAATATAACCTGCTCATAATCCGTTAGAGACTGAACAACTTTTACCGCATTTGCAGACGTACAACAAATATCACTTTCTGCTTTAACTTCTGCTGACGAATTAATATAACAAACAACAGCTGCCTTTGGATACTGGTCCTTCATTTTTCTTAGTGCCTCTCCTCCTGCCATATCAGCCATAGGGCACCCCGCCGTCGGTTCAGGCAACAGAACCAGCTTGTCCGGGCATAAAATTGCCGCACTTTCTGCCATAAAATGAACGCCGCAAAATACAATAACATCAGCATTGGTATCAGCAGCTTGTTGACTAAGACCCAAGGAGTCACCGATAAAATCAGCCATCTCCTGTATTTCATCTGGTTGATAATAATGCGCTAAAATTAATGCATTTTTTTCTTGCTTTATCTTCTTTATTTGTTGCATAAGTGATTCGTTGTTACCTGTCCCATGTTGCATCTTCTCCACTCCTTCTCAACTTACAACCAAATTATATTTAGACCCTTATAGGGTGGCTACCTTAGCTATACCTTGTTGCTGTAATGATGGTGTCAAATAATCTCTCGCTTTTTCCCCATCCGGCATCATTATATCAGATTCAATCTCTAATAAAGGTACGAGTACAAATGCCCGCTCAAGCATACGTGGATGTGGAATGGTTAAACGTTCCTCTTTAATCATTGTTTGGTTATAAAGTAAAATATCTAAATCAATCGTTCTTGGCCCCCAATGTATTAACCGCTCACGTTTAAGTTGCTTTTCAATATGTTGCAACACCTCTAGCAATTCCAAGGGAGCTAATGATGTTTCTATTGCTAGGACACCATTTAAAAAAGAATCCTGCTTTATATAACCGATAGGATCCGTTTCATAAATAGAGGAAATTTTTATAACGGTTATCCCTTCTGTAGAATCAAGCAGATCAATTGCTTTTGTGATATTTTGTATACGATTCCCTATATTGGAACCAAACGCAATATAAACATTTTTTACGCTTTTCTCTCCTAGCCCCATAGCAAAAAATCATCTCACTTTTCCCTTAAAATTTCTACTTCTACTTCTCCAAATAATTGCGGAATAGCCGCATGGGGTTTCTTTATTTTGACGACAACGCCAACGATTAAATCATATTTCAAAATTTCTGTCGCAATCCTTTCCGCCAAAGCTTCTATAATGTTATATTGCTCTTCTTCCACAATAAACTTAACCTTGTTAAAAACTTCTACATAATTAACAGATAGATCCAAACAATCCTCTCTTCCTGCCGCCTGCAGGTCTGACATCATTTCCACATCAACAATAAATTTCTGCCCTAGTTTTCTTTCTTCAGGATAATCACCATGATAACCATAAAACATCATGCCATTCAATTTTATTTTATCCACATTTTCACCTTCTCACCATAGCATCTGTCATTTTTACAACTCGTGCCATTTCTTTAACATCATGTACACGCACCACATCTACGCCTTGAGTAATCCCCATCGTAACTGTAGCAGCCGTTCCTTCTATTCTCTCATCGACCGACAGGTCTAATACTTTCCCAATCGTAGACTTACGGGAAGTACCTAAAAGTACAGGGTAACCCAGTTGTTGCATAAGATGAAGATCCTTCATTAAATCAAGATTATGGTTCCACGTTTTACCAAAACCAAAACCAGGATCCAACATCAAACAAGCCGGATCAATTCCTCCCTTCAAAGCAATATTCACGCTTCGCTGCAAAAATGATAACATATCTGTCATCAAATCTTCGTAATGGGTTCCTTCCTGATTATGCATCAGAACGGCTCCAGCACCAAACCTCGCCACCACAGAAGCCATTTCAGGATCCTTCTGAAATCCCCAAATATCATTCACGATGTGAACCCCTATCTCTAAAGCATTTTCTGCCACTTCCGCTTTATAGGTATCTATTGAAATGGGAACATCAACATACTTCACCAGCGCTTCTAAGATGGGCTGAATTCGCCGGCATTCTTCTGCAGCAGAAACAGTTTCTGAACCTGGACGTGTTGATTCTCCACCCACATCAATGATATCTGCTCCTTCTTTAATTAGGCGCTGCGCTTGCTCCAAAGCAGTCTCTACAGAGTTATATTTTCCCCCATCAGAAAAGGAATCTGGTGTCACATTTAAAATCCCCATGATATAGGTTTTCTTACCTAATGGAAGGGTATAAGACCTGGCCCGAAAAACAGAACTCCTTGTGTTTTTTGATCCCCATAACAACACTTCCAAACTACCCGCCAGCTCTACAAGACCAAAAGGCTGCAATTTCAAAGTTTCAATTACGTTTCGATACTGATTCAAAGTCCCCATTAAGAGCACATCTGTTAATGGAATGCTGCAATTAATAACACCTCCCGCTACAGCCGCTTCTCCTCCTTTAGACAGCATCTCCTGCTTCAAGATATTGGCCGCAGGAATACGAACATCTTTAATTTTTACAACACGAAAAACCGATTTATAGGCCATATGCGCAGCCCCGTAACCATAGGCTCCAATATCTTCAATTGCTTTTTGTGCCTCATCAATAGAATTAAAAACCACTATTTCTGGAATCATTTTTCTCTCCTTTATCCTAGACTAACCCCCACATCATATCTTGCATACTTTTCTCTACCCTTCAAAATACGCAGCACTCGCACGCGGTGATTCCCAAATAACGACCTTATATAATTTAAGATCGTCTTCTAACCCTTCCACTGGCGCCTTTAATTCGTTAAAAATCAATTGTGCTAAATGCTCTGATGTGGGGTTTGTTTCATCAAAATGAGGAAGTTCATTTAGATATTGATGATCCAGTTGTTCTATGATATTATTTACTTCTTTTTTTAAAAAGCTAAAATCCACCAACATTCCCAATTCATTTAGTTTCCTACCCTGGATGACAACTTCCACCGCCCAAGAATGACCATGTAATTGAGCGCATTTACCAGGATAAGAACGGATCATATGAGCCGCATCAAAATGGGTATGAACAGTCAATTCAAACATATCAATTCCCCTTTTCTTTAAAATGACTTTCCATTAACCAAAGATAACGCTTCTGCCCTTGTCGCTTTATTACGTCTGAAGATACCTCGCACAGCAGATGTTACCGTAGCAGAACCTGGTTTTCGCACACCACGCATCGTCATACACATATGATTAGCCTCAATCACTACAAGTACGCCTAAAGGATCCAATGCTTCCATTAATGTATCGGCAACCTGAGAGGTTAAACGCTCCTGTAACTGTGGACGTTTAGCAAAACTATCAACCACTCGTGCCAATTTACTAATGCCTGTAATCCTGCCGTCTTTTGGAATATAGACTACGTGTGCTTTCCCAAAAAAAGGAAGTAAATGATGCTCGCACATTGAATAAACAGGAATATCTTTGACAATTACCATTTCATCATGTTCCTCATTAAAAAAAATACTTAAGTCTTCTTTTGGATCGCGATGCAAACCGCTGAATATTTCTTCATACATCCGTGCAACTCGTTTAGGTGTATCAATCAATCCTTCTCGATCAGGGTCTTCTCCAATGCCTTCTAAAATCATTTTGACTGCGGTTTCAATTTTCTCTTTATCAATCATTATGCCTTCCTCCTTGCAATTGTTATATATATTATACCCATTGTTCATTTTTCCTGCCAAAAAAATAGTGGAAATCGCTAGATTTCCACCATTTAGACAAAAATATAAATATTATTAAAACAATCCGGTTATTTTTCCAGCACCATCAATATCCATATTTTCCGCAGCCGGTTTTTTGGGAAGTCCCGGCATGGTCATAATACCACCGGTAAGTGCCACAATAAATCCAGCGCCTTGGGAAATTTTAATTTCACTTACCGTTACTGTAAATCCACTGGGCCTTCCCAATAATGTCGGATCATCAGAAAGAGAATACTGTGTTTTAGCAATACAAATTGGTAAATCAGATAAGCCTTTTTTCTCTAAATCACCAATGGTTTGTAAAGCTTTTTTAGAGAAAGCAACTTCTGCCGCACCGTAAACTTCTGTTGCAACCGCCTTTATTTTATCAGGAATAGCCGATTTTTCATCATACAATACATGGAATTGAGATTTCTCTTTCTCCATTAATTCTAACAACTTTTCTGCTAATTCGATACCACCTTCACCGCCCTTAGCCCACACTTGAGAATGAGCTACTGGAACGTTCATTTCACGGCATTTCCGTTGCAATGATTCGATTTCAGCCGTTGTATCTGTCGGGAATTCATTTACAGCAACAATGACCGGCACCCCAAATTTACGTACATTTTCGATATGTTTTTGCAAATTCACAAAACCTTTATCCAGTGCATCTAAGTTTTCTGCTTCCAATTCTTTCTTATTAACACCACCATGCATTTTTAAAGCTCGAATGGTGGCAACAACAACGGTTGCATCAGGTTTTAATCCAGCATAACGACATTTAATATTATAAAACTTTTCTGCCCCTAAGTCGGCACCAAACCCAGCTTCAGTAACCACATAGTCCCCTAATTTCATTGCCATTTTGGTAGCCATCACACTATTACACCCATGAGCGATATTCGCAAAAGGACCACCATGAATAAATGCAGGTACATTTTCTAATGTTTGTACCAAATTAGGTTTAATAGCATCCTTAAGCAAAAGTGTTAAAGAACCAGCTACTTTTAAATCGTCTGCTGTCACCACTTCTCCATCAAAATCATATGCCACAATAATTTTACTCAATCGTTCTTTCAAATCATCCATACCACTTGCTAAACAAAGAATTGCCATGATTTCTGAGGCAACCGTAATGTCAAATCCATCTTCACGTGGAAACCCGTTAGGTTTCCCACCCAATGATACAACAACGTGGCGCAAAGCACGATCATTCAAATCGACAACACGTTTCCATACAATACGCCGCACATCAATCTTTAACGTATTCCCTTGATGGATATGATTATCCAAGGCTGCAGCTAAGAAATTATGAGCTGTCGTAATAGCATGAATATCACCTGTAAAATGCAAATTAATATCTTCCATGGGAACAACTTGAGAATAACCGCCCCCTGCAGCCCCTCCCTTAACCCCTAAACAAGGTCCCAAAGAAGGTTCTCTAAGTGCAATAACGGTTTTCTTTCCCATTTGATGTAGTGCTTGCCCCAACCCAACGGTTGTCGTTGACTTACCTTCTCCTGCAGGCGTAGGGTTAATAGCGGTTACTAAAATAAGCTTTCCATCCGGCTGTGCTTTGAGCTTTTCATAACACTCCAATGAAACTTTGGCTTTGTATTTGCCATATAACTCCAAATCATCTTCTGTCAGCCCCATACCATCCGCAATCTCTGTAATAGGTTTCATTTTTGCCTGTTGAGCAATTTCAATGTCTGTTAACAACTTAATTTCCTCCTCTTATGATTTATTATTTTATAGGCGTTTTTTACCCCCAGTTATCTGTAAAAAAAAGTACAAAAAAACCGCACGAGTAAATTCCCCTACAATAACTAGCAATAACTAGCGAGCGAAACCTACCCGTCCGGGCTTTTATCCCTTCGGTGTGATATTGAAAATCAATACCTGTACCACTTGGACCAGTCCTCTATATAAGAGCGGAACCCTAGGCACACTTTCCCTCGTAAATGGATGGTTATTATTCCGTTCCTAAATCTTACGAAGTTGATATTTAATTGAAAAATTTCATACGCTTATTATATAACGAGTACATCTATTTTTTCAAGGAAAAAAATTACTATTTGTCCAAATATACTACAATATACGCAATTTTTTAAATTATAATAATTTATACTAACCAAAAATTTTCTTAAAATATAAAATGACTGATATCTCAGCTGAGATATCAGTCATTTTAATCACAAAACATTATTCAATTATGCGAAAAGTTAATGTTGTCATATCAGAACTTCCAGAAGCAGTCGTATCACCATCATTTTCAACTTGTGGAACATCACTCTCATGTTTATCAAGTTTTATACCTGCCTTATCATTCAAATCCTGCAACATCTTTTCCAGTTCAGCACCTTCAATCGTTTCCTTCTCTATGAGTGTATTGGCTATTGCATCTAATTTTTCTCTATTTTGCGTCAATAACTCTTCAGCTCTCTGATAAGCCTCATTAATAATTGTTCTAACTTCTGCATCAATCGATTGCGCAACCTGTTCACTATAATTTGGACTGCGCGAAATATCGCGTCCTAAAAATACCTGCTCATCCTTGTGACCTAAAGTTACCGGCCCTAACTTTTCGCTCATTCCATATTCCATTATCATCTTACGCGCTACAGAAGTTGCTTTTTCCAGATCATTTTGCGCCCCGGAGCTAATATCACCAAACACAATCCTCTCAGATACCCGTCCACCTAACATAATGGTAATTTGATTCATTAACTCACTTTTAGTCACTAAAAAGCGATCTTCCGTCGGTAATTGCAGAACATAACCCAATGCTCTTCCCCGCGGAATAATCGTCACCTTATGAACAGGATCCGTATTATCTAATAACTTAGCAACCAGTGCATGCCCGCCTTCATGATAAGCAACGGTTTGCTTTTCTTTTTCACTAATAACTCGACTTTTACGCTCTGGACCGGCAATAACTCGATCAATCGAATTTTCCAGATCTTCCATTTCAACTTGCGCCTTATCTTCCCGTGCCGCTAAAAGTGCTGCTTCGTTTAATAAATTCGCCAAATCAGCACCTGTAAATCCCGGTGTTCTACGAGCCAGCACAGCTAAATCAACGTCTTTTCCCAAAGGCTTATTTTTTGCATGTACCTTAAGAATGGCTTCTCTTCCCAGTACATCGGGTCGGTCTGCTACAATCTGACGATCAAAACGCCCTGGACGCAATAAAGCAGGATCTAATACATCCGGTCTATTAGTCGCCGCCATCACTATAATACCCTCATTTTCGCCAAAGCCATCCATTTCCACAAGCAACTGATTTAAGGTTTGTTCACGTTCATCATGCCCGCCACCCAAACCAGCACCACGTTGTCGCCCCACTGCATCGATCTCATCAATAAAAACAATACAAGGCGCCGTCTTCTTAGCCTGTTCAAATAAATCACGTACTCGTGAAGCACCAACCCCAACAAACATCTCTACAAAGTCCGAACCACTAATGCTATAGAATGGAACACCAGCTTCCCCCGCTACTGCACGAGCCAGAAGCGTTTTCCCTGTTCCAGGTGGTCCAAATAAGAGTACGCCTTTAGGAATTCTAGCACCTAATCGCACAAACTTTTGAGGTTGTTTTAAAAACTCTACAATTTCCTGAAGCTCTTGCTTGGCTTCATCTGCGCCCGCTACATCTTTAAAGGTTACCTTTGTTTTGTCCTCAGAGTGTAATTTGGCACGGCTCTTACCAAACGACATCACCTTACTGCCCCCGCCTTGTGACTGTTGCATGATAAAAAACCAGATTCCTACAAACAATAGAATCGGTAAGAAAGAAGAAAGCAATGTCGTCCACCATGGTGGTTGCGGTGGCAATTGACCCGTATAATCAATTTTATTAGTCTTCAAGATAGAGACCAATTGTTCATCCCCGGGATCAATAGTTGTAAACTTCGTACCATCTTTTAACTTTCCTTCAATTCTGCCGCTTTCCTTATTCATCACCACTTCTTGTACTTCACCATTCTCTATCTTTTGTAAGAAAGTGGTGTAGTTTAATTCCGATGTTGGATCAGTCTGACCAGAAATATAATTAATCATCGAAAAAGTAATAAAAATAATCACTAGGAAATATACAATTCGTCGCATATTTTTTCCCATCTATTCTCCTCCCCTCAATAGGATTATTAAATACTTAAACTTTATTATACCCAAATATTTTATCATAAAGCAATGTTTCTGACAATAAGTTCAGAAAAACTAATCCCCTATATACTATTGATAGATTTCCGGCTTTAACACTCCAATGTGAGAAAAATTACGATATTTTTCCGCATAATCTAAGCCATACCCTACTACAAATTCATCGGGTATATCAAAACCATTATAGTCAACTTTCAAATCTACTTTGCGTCGAGATGGTTTATTAAGTAACGTACAAACCTTGATACTCTCCGGCTTACGAGATGCTAGATTTTTAATTAAATATTTCAGCGTCAGACCCGTATCAATAATATCTTCTACAATTAAAACATGTTTACCTTCAATACTTGCATCTAAATCTTTTAGAATTTTTACAGCCCCAGTAGACTGTGTAGAGCTGCCATAACTGGAAACAGCCATAAAATCAAATTGTACGGGAAGTTCAACTTCTCGAATTAAATCCGCCAAAAAAACAATGGACCCTTTTAAGACCCCAATAACAAAAATATCTTTCCCTTTATAGTCTATTGTGACCTGCTTTCCCAGTGCTTTTACCTTTTGTTTAATTTCATCTTCTGTCAACAAAATTTGTTTCATATCCTTTTGCATATTAGCTCTCCCTTTCTATTTGCAATTGTAATATTTTGTCCGTCTCAGATGTTATTTGATAAGATGCGTTGATTTGGTAACCAACTACCCATACAATATCATCTCCACATACTAAGAGTGGAATATCATCCCGTTTTCTTTGTGGTATTTTACAATCAATAAAAAAATCCTTTAACTTTTTTGTCCCATTCATGCCAAGTGGTTGAAAACGATCACCCGGTTGCCTGGATCTAATCGATAATAGTCCATTAACTTTTTCATAATCAATATAAGCTGTGTTGCTGTTTTTATTAACCATAAGCGTATCAAGTCCCTGGTTTTTTATGATTTTCGCTTCAATAAAGGCATAAGCAAATGGTATGTCCGTCCTGCCGGGAACATCTAATTGAATTAAACCCGTTATGAGGCAATCACCCTCACTTTGCTTTGAAACATTTATTCGAACCCATAAAACATGATACTGTTTCTCCACACAAATATTTTGGGGCAAGAACAATCTCTTAAACCCCTGATTTTTAAACGATAGATTTATAATAGCATCAATATGATTAAAAGTAATCTCCTTTAAACCGCCTGTCAATAATTGAATCGCCTTTCGAATTAAGCGCCTCTTAACAGCTATATGAAGCTTATTAAATGATTCTAAGTCGATCTTTACTGTATCACTATTTTTTAGCAATAGAATTTTCTCTGATGCTTCTCGAACGTTCTGCTCAAGATATGCTTCATCTTGCCTAAGAATATCAGCTGTTTGGGCAAGCAAACCTATCATGTTTGGATTATATTGTTTTTGCAAGAGAGGCAGCAATTCCATACGAATTTGATTTCTAAAATATATGGGCTCCAAATTTGTCTTATCAACTCGATAAGATAAATTATTTCTCTCTAGATACGCTTGTATGTCCTGTCTTAATATGTTAATCAATGGGCGTATAATATAATTCTGACGTACAGGCTCCATTCCTCCTAATCCCTTCAAGCCACCTCCACGAATTAAATGTTGTAAGACGGTTTCTGCTTGATCATTGAGATTATGCCCCAAAGCAATTTTAGCCGCCCCTACTTCAATTTTCAGCTTTTCAAAAAAAGCATATCGTTTTTCCCTTCCTGCTTGTTCTTCTGATAAGCCATTTAGCCGTGCGTAACGCCCAATATCCTCTTCTTGGATGCTGCACTGAATACCCATGCCATGTGCTAAATCATAAACAAACTGCGCATCCGCAAAAGCTTCAGCGCCACGCAAAAGATGATTGACATGTGCAACATATAATTGTATCTGATACTCATCCTTTATTTGATTTAAACTATGTAGCAATGCAACAGAATCAGGCCCTCCGGAAACGCCTACAATCACTTTATCCCCAGGCATTAACATCTGATAAGTATCAATTGTATCTTTTACTCTTCGAAGCATATTCATACTCTATCTCCATCCATTTTCTATCTTTTTCGACATAAAACATAAATACTCCTTCTCATCATTTTTTACTTCTATAAAAACGCAAAACTTCCCAAGGAGAAGTTTTGTAATATTAATGCGTTATAATATATGACAGAAAAAAAAATACCAAAGAGCCGACTCCAATAAAATACACAAACTGATTAGCAAAACATTTTTCTTCCTTTTCCTGTTTCTGTGATTTCCGCCTAAAGGAAATCACATTAGAATGATAAATACCCATTAAGTCTTGCTTTACATCATACCATGTTTTATAATCTCCAAACCATATCTTCCAAATAATATTTTGCCAAGCGGCATGATGTATCCTTCTTTTAAGCAATTGTCTAAGCCTATCTTTGCCCAACTTCCGATTAACTGAAACCATTTCACCCGTTAATAAGATACAGAACAAAATGCCTAATGAAAAAATACGATGACTTGCCGGTTCAATATTTTCACCACACGCAGCAACCCCACCAAAGCCAATAATGCTTATCCGGTCATTGTACATATCCAATATAATATGATCCTCTTTTATGCCCCCATAAATATACCCTCTGTCATCTAAGTATTCTAACACATTACAGATAACACTTCCAATTTTGGCTACTTGATGACTTTGAATTTTTTCCTTGTTTCTAATGTAGTCTCCAAGATTCATACCAAACACATATTCCTGAATAAAAAAGTGAATCGTATTTTGCCCTAAAACAAAATGATCTAATTCATATACTTTTGGCGTATACTCTTTCAACTGATTGTTGCTTTCAGATAACTGCTTAAAGATAGCATACTCCCCAGTCAAGGTTGAAATATTTGCACTTGCTTTAAGAATAAAAATATTGTTTCGAACAGGATCATAAACACGATAAACTTGCCCAACTCCGTCTTTACCTATTTTTTTTAATATTTTATAACTGTGCTTTTCCCATTTCCCGGTAATCGTTATTCCTTTCATCAAGCTAATACATTCTCTCATAATTTCCTACCCTCACATCATTTTTATATTAACGCTTCCATCTCAATCAATTCTGATCACCATCCTTCCTATTATTTACCTTAATGTGGAAAAATATACAGTGAAAGGGGAAAGACCGCAGCCTTTGGCTGCTGAAAGAGGAAAGAAAAATATCGCATTAGGTATGGTTATGCTGGAAGACAGTTTGCACGTTTGTGAAATAACACCTATACTCATTTCTACCAATAACGCCCATAGTAAAAGTTATCAATCAAACACAAGCATTTCTTAGCTTCAAAGTGTCTGGAAGCATAACCATACCTATGCACAAACTTCGCTATAACTTATGCTTTAGTGATAATAATAAAAAAATGGCAAGCAGGTCTTTTCCCACTTGCCATTTGCCTTTTTTATAAATTTTATGCCATTTTGCCAATATCATAAACATCTACCGCTTCTATTTTCATATTGGCTTCACTAATATCCACAAGTGCTTTTACTGTATCTAGGGAGGTTAAGCAAAGCACCCCCGTCTCAATACCTGTCCTTCTAATTCTATAACCATCACGATTTGAATCATTGGCCTTAGTCGGTACATTAACAATCATATCGATTTGACCACTGCTTATCCTATCAAGGATGTTGGGCTGCCCTTCGTTAATTTTCCTTACAACTTCCACGCCTAAATCATGCGCTTTCAGTTTATCAGCCGTACCAGATGTTGCATAAAAACGGCATCCGATATTTGCAAACTGTTTTGCGATTGGAACGAAAGCTTCTTTTTCTTGATCATTAATCGTTGCCAAAATATTTCCCCCTGATTGAGGCAATTTCATACCGGCAGCAATAAATCCTTTATAAAGCGCCTCTCTTACATCCTTTCCTACCCCTAGCACTTCTCCCGTAGATTTCATCTCTGGTCCTAGGCTTACCTCTACACGCGGTAATTTTTCAGTAGAAAATACCGGGACTTTCACAGCCACCCTATTGGCCTCCTGATACACACCTATGCCATATCCAAGCTGTGTCAGCTTCTTTCCCAGCATGACTTCCGTGGCTAGTTTAATCATAGGCACCCCCGTTACCTTACTAATATACGGTACAGTCCTGGAAGAGCGCGGGTTCACTTCAATAATATAGAGCTCATTTTGATACTCTACATACTGAATGTTAATCATCCCTCGCACTTCAAGTGCATTTGCTATCTTTTGCGTAAAGTCTAAAATCTTATCCTTTATTTCCTGGGAAATAGTTTGCGTGGGATAGATGGAAATAGAATCACCTGAATGCACACCGGCCCTTTCAAGATGTTCCATAATGCCAGGAATTAAGACATCATTTCCATCACAAATTGCGTCTACTTCAATTTCTTTCCCTTGCAGATATTGATCCACGAGTACAGGATTCTTTTTATCACGCACAAATGCATTTTCCAGATAACTTATCAGTTCTTGCTCATTATAACAAATTTCCATCCCTTGCCCTCCCAAAACATATGATGGACGCACGAGGACAGGATAGCCTAAAATTGCAGCTTGCTCAATACCTTCTGCCGTACTCCATACACCTTTTCCTCGAGGGCGGTTAATCCCTAATTTTTCTAAGACAGCATCAAATTTTTCGCGGTCCTCTGCTATATCAATCTGTTTGGGTAATGTTCCTAAGATAGGTACGTTCATTTCTTCTAAAAACTTTGCTAACTTAATGGCTGTCTGCCCGCCAAATTGAAGTAATACGCCACTCGGTTGTTCCTTTTCAATAATGTGCATAACATCCTCTTCGGTAAGCGGTTCAAAATAAAGTTTATCACTGATATCAAAATCTGTTGACACCGTTTCTGGATTGTTATTAACAATAATTGTTTGTAAGCCCGCTTCTTTCAAGGCCATAACAGCATGAACAGAACAATAGTCAAATTCAATACCCTGCCCAATTCGAATGGGGCCAGAGCCAATTACCATGACTTTCTTTTGCTCGCTAACGGTTACTTCATCGATTTTGTCATAAGTCGAGTAATAATAAGGTGAGACCGCATCAAATTCCCCGCCACAGGTATCAACCATTTTATAAACTGGCTGTATATCATCAATCCTACGTTTTATATATATGTCCTGAGGGCTGCAGCCTATTAGATCGGCAATTCCTTTATCTGAAAACCCTTTTTGCTTTAACGCCCTTAAATACGTTTTATCTAAACTTTCTAAGCTCATCTTCTTAAGATTTTCTTCGGTACTTACGATGCCTTTTATTTTTTCTACGAAAAAGGGATCCATTCCCGTAATTTGGCATAATTTTTCAACACGGTATCCACTACGCAACATGGCAGCAATATCAAACAATCGCTCATCATCAGGTACTTGTACCCTTTGTTTCAATTCCTCTAAACCACGCATCTCTGATTGTAGTGATACAAGAGAATAACACCCAATTTCCAAAGAACGAATACCCTTAAGCAACGCAGCTTCAAAATTATTTCCAATAGCCATGACTTCCCCGGTAGCCATCATTTTAGTGCCTAGCTGTTTTTGAGCACCTGTAAATTTATCAAATGGCCATTTTGGAATTTTAACCACCACATAATCTAATGTAGGTTCGAAACAAGCATACGTTTTTTGGGTTACCGCATTTTTTATTTCGTCCAAACCATAGCCTACTGCAATCTTGGCGGCTACTTTGGCAATGGGATATCCTGTTGCTTTAGAGGCCAACGCGGAAGAGCGACTCACTCTAGGATTAACTTCAATGACACAATAATTGAAACTTTCAGGGTCCAAAGCAAATTGTACATTACATCCGCCCTTTATCTTGAGCGCATTAATAATATCAATAGATGCTGTGCGCAACATCTGATACTCCTTATCGCTTAATGTTTGTGAAGGCGCAATAACAATCGAGTCTCCCGTATGAATCCCAACAGGATCAATATTTTCCATATTACACACAGTAATACAAGTTCCTTTCGTATCACGCATCACTTCATACTCAATTTCTTTCCATCCCTTTATTGATTTTTCCAAAAGCACTTGACTGACAGGACTTAATTGCAATCCACTCTTTAAGATTTCCCTTAAAGCTTGCTCATCATCTGCAATGCCCCCTCCCGTTCCCCCCAATGTATAGGCAGGACGAACAATAACAGGATAACCGATTTTTTCCGAAAAGCTAAGCCCCTCTTCTACATTCGTAACAATTTGGCTTTCTATCACTGGCTGGTCAATTTTAATCATCAAGTTTTTAAAGCTTTCCCGATCTTCCCCTTCTTTGATCGACCCGATAGATGTCCCAATTACTCGCACATTGTACTTCTCCAAAATCCCTTGATCATAAAGCGCCACCGCTAAATTCAAGCTTGTCTGGCCGCCCATCCCCGCAATCAAGGAATCCGGTCTTTCTTTGGCAATGACCTTCTCAATAAATTCTACAGTCAGTGGTTCAATGTACACTTTATCGGCAATTTCTTTGTCCGTCATAATGGTAGCTGGATTACTATTAACCAGCACAGTTTCAATTCCTTCTTCTTTAAGCGCCTGACAAGCCTGCGTCCCCGAATAATCGAACTCTGCCGCTTGTCCAATCACTATAGGACCAGAACCAATTACAAGTACTTTTTTTATCCGTGTATCTTTTGACATACCATTTCTCCTTTCACCTTAGAAATAAATTCATCAAATAAATATCCTGATTCTTGCGGGCCCGGTGAAGCTTCCGGATGATACTGAACAGACATAATGGACGCTTCTTTGTGCACAAAACCTTCAATCGTACCATCATTTAAATTAATGTGCGTCACTTCCAATGGTAAATCTTTAATGCTTTCCTCTTGTACCACATACCCATGATTTTGAGAAGTAATATAAACACGATCCTGCCTCAGGTCTTTAACAGGATGGTTACATCCTCGATGTCCAAATTTAAGCCGCTCAGTATCTCCTCCCATGGCCAAACAAATCAATTGATGACCCAAACAGATACCAAATGTTGGCTTTTCAAATATCAATGTTTTTATGTTTTCAATAATCTGCGGCACATCCTTAGGATCTCCTGGACCATTTGATAAAAAGATCCCATCTGGTTTGTGGTTTAAAATCATTTGGGAATCTGAAAGAGCAGGGAAAACCGTTAATTTGCACCCGCGTTTTTGGAAAGACCTTAAAATATTTTGCTTAATACCAAAATCCAAAACCGCAATATGCGGCCCATTTCCTTCTATCACATGAGGCTGATCAGTTGTTACATTTTTTACAGCTTCCGAGTTATCAAAACGCTTTATCTTATACATTAAGTCATCTTCCTGCTCCCTAACTTCTCCTACAGTCAAGACACCACACATCGTTCCCTTGTTTCTGAGCACTTTGGTTAGGGCACGTGTATCAATACCTTCCAACCCCATAATACCATGCTTTTTTAGGTAGGTCTCCAGTTCCATCTCGCACCGAAAATTATGTGGCGCCTGACTCCTTTCCCGTACAATAAATGCACTTACTTTGGGCCCATTGGATTCTATATCATCCAGATTAACACCATAATTGCCAATCAGTGGGTAAGTCATGGTAACGATCTGTCCATAATAAGAAGGATCCGTCAAAACTTCCTGATATCCTGTCATCCCTGTGTTAAATACCACTTCTCCAACGGTTTCCTTTATTTCACCAAACGCTTTTCCAGTAAAGCACATTCCATTTTCCAATAATAATGTCGCTTTCATATCATGATTCCTCCTCTTCATACAATCATCATCTCGTTCTCTTATTATTTGAAATAACGCTTGGTTTATTTCATATAAATATTAACCCAAGCATTATAATTATGGGCAATAGAAAAGACAATAAAGAGGCTGTATCAGCCACCATATTGTCTTAAATTAACAAATAATATATTTTTCCCTGTATGATTTTCTTTAATCCTTCATATGTGTCCTGCTTTTTTACATAAAAATAATGCGTATCGATGATGCTCATCGTATTTCCCTCCCTTTCTGGTCTCTCGTACCAATTTAAAGGTTACTATGCAATTCCCATGATGGTTTTAAATTTCATTAAATATAACATAAATACTTATCTTAGTCAAATTTCCTTAGTGCTTTTCCATTTAAATAATCAAACTGTTTTCCTTGATAACTCTCGCTTTCTTCCATTTTTCCCTCAATCATATCCCTTATTTTCCACCAGCTTGTATTCCAATTGACAAAAAGCGTCCCTTCCTTTGGTGCTCTACCTATCAATCGTTGAACAACGACATCCGGATCCAAGTACTCTAAAAAAGTAATCACACGCTCTATATATTCTTCCATAGCAATCATTTGCAAATCACTTTCCTGATATCGTTTCCCCAAAAGAGTACCTTCAACAATATACAAAGAATGAAGTTTAACTTGTTCTACTCTTAAAGCAGATAATAACTTGGCATTTTCTATCACATCATCTTGATCATCCCAGGGTAAATTTAAAATAAGATGAATACAACTCTCAAAACCATATTGTTTAATCTGTAGAACGGCATCCACCAATTCGGCAAGTGTATGGCCTCGATTAATTTTTTTCAAGGTATGATAATTTACAGTTTGTAACCCGAGTTCAATTGCAATGTCTATTCCCTTTTCCTTCTTTAGATCATTAAGAACCTCTAGATATGAATTATTGATACAATCAGGCCGGGTTGAAATAGCAATTTGAACAACGTCATCCTGACAGGCTTGATAAACATATTCCTTAAAGTCCTTTAAAGGCAAGAAAGTATTGGTGTAATTTTGAAAGTAAGCGATAAATTTCTCTGCTTTATACTTTTCTCTAATATATTGCGTATTTATTTCAATTTGTTCCTGTACTGACAGTTGGTTAGAAAGATTCTCAAACCCAGCACCTTCCTCACCACAATAGATACACCCTCCGACACCTACTGTTCCATCTCGATTGGGGCAGGTAACAGGAAGATTAATCGGTATTTTATAAACCTTGGTGCCATATTTTTCTTTTAGATACTCAGAATAAATGCGATAGCGTTTTTCCATTTTCCCAAAAGCTCCTTTTATCTGCTCTAGAAGATCATTCATTATATCTTCCCACTTTTCTTACCTTATATCCTTCTTAGGGGATAATAGTTATGCATAAAGTAGCAAGTATATGATTCTCAATAAAGATTTTGCATTTATAATGGCTCTGGCAACATGTGATACACCACTCGTGCCTTCTGGAATTTCCCCATCTTTCCTGTGCTTTTCCTGCAAACCTGCAATGTAAGTTCTTTATTGCATTACATATACTTATAAAACTGCTATAGTATAAAAAGAGAGCCCAAAGGCTCTCTTTTATATATATTTAAATTACCAAACGCGAGTCGTATCCATCTCAACATCAAAGTTTTGAACATTCGCAACATCTTCTTCGGGTACGTCAAATACCAAATCAAATGGTGCTAATTTTTCAATCTTGAACCATTCAGGCATATCAACGTCTAATAATCCTGCTGCTCTATTAAATTCTTTTTCTTGAGTCAATACTTTCTTACCAAATTCAATCATATCTTCTTCTGTCATATCTATTCCGTAACGCGCATTAACCATTTTGGTGATATAAGGCAATTTTGTTACAGAAGGACCTACGAATAAACAAGTACCTGTACTATCGATAATGGATGCAGAAAGAATTTGCAGCATCCGGATAACACCAACTTGATGATCTGGCAAGTTAGGATTAACATCTTTACCACGGCCTGGTAATGCATTACCAAAGGTATGATCTCCACCCATTTGAGATGTTGCATAGGTAACACCTGTACCTTTGCAAGCACGTGGATCATAAGCAGCAATGGATTGACCTTTAGTAGCAGGCACACGGCTTTGACCATATACTTTACAGAATGTTTCTACACCGGATGCAATCAAAAGTCCCAAAGGTGTCTTTTTACCGATCTCAGCTACAAAGTTTTTCAAACCTTCTTTGTCGCCCCATTCAATTAAGCCAGCATCCATCGCAGCACCAGCAACACAACCTGTATCAATGGTATCTACACCAAAATCATCACACATTCTATCGCACCATGCAATGGTTTCAATATCATCAATCAAACAATTAGATCCAAATAATGCAACTGTTTCAAACTCTAATGAACCGGTAATATAGTTACCATCTTTGTCATTAACAATATTGGAGCATTGAATGACACAACCAGGATGACAAGCATGGCCCCACTGACCGCCATTTTCTTCCGCCAGCGCATGGATTGCTTGACCTGTTATTTTTTCAAAGTTTTCGTCTTGACCAGTATGCCAGTTTTTAGTCGGCAATCCACCCACTTTATTTACAGGTGTAACCAATACCGCTGTACCATAAGCACGTAATCCTTTACCTGCTTCGTTTGCCATTTTAGATAATTCTTTGGCTACTGGTTTAAATTCATCCGGTCTTGCAATTGGTAAGAATCCATCTCTTTTACCCTCATTATTAATTACAATAGCTTTTACTTTCTTAGAGCCTAAAACAGCACCTAAACCACCCCGACCAAAGTTTCTGGAAGGATCTCCTTCATTATTGGTTACGGAAATACATGATGCCGCACATCTTTCTTCACCCGCTTGGCCAATTGCCATTACATTAGATTTTGGATACTTCTCTATTAAAACTTTAGCTGTATCATATGTGCCTTTTCCGATAATTTCTTCAGGTGCTTCTAAAATTTCTGCACCAGCAGGCGTAATGCGAATAATATAGAATTTATCATCTTCAGGTTTACCTTCAACAACAACAGCTTTGATACCCATCCGAGCCAGCATGATGCCGCCAGGACCACCTGCATTACTTTCTTTAATACCACCGGTCAATGGGCTCTTTGCCCCAGCAGAAAGACGTCCGGAACAAGGTGCCGTTGTACCCGTTAGCATACCCACACCAATAACAAATTTGTTGTTAGGGCCTAATGCATGACATTTAGGATCCACTTCATCCACAATAATTTGATCCGTTAAAGATCTTCCGCCTAAAAACTTGTACTCCTCTTTAACTGCTTCTTCAGAAGTAGTTAAATCAGCCATGTTAATTCTTAAAATTTTCTCCATAATATTAACCCCCCAGTTAATTTTTTCTCTTCCTGCTTTCTACCATTTAAAGTGCGTACATTCTCTCCGTCCTTTAATCTCCTCCTTTCAGTTATATTAATTTATTACATATGTTTCTTCAATTAAAGTTTATTCATGTATTTGTTCGCTATGCCTATAAATATTTCCTTCTTTCTTATAATAACAAATTATTACCTTGCATTTCAATATATTGGTATAAATAAACTTTTTTCCAACTCGAATTATGATAATTCTATTTCTTGTCCTATATTGTGTGTTTTTGCTTGATCATAAATATATTTGCCTACAGATATATCTTGAATTGCCAATCCCACAGATTTAAAATAGGTTATCTCTTCATCGTTAATACGACCTTCTGTATTATTTAAAAAAATGTCGCCCAATTCCCCCATGATATCATTTTGCTGAATGACTTTTTTACTTAAAGGAATTATAATATCACCCGCTTCGTCAAGAACGGCTTGAAGGGAATCAACAATGATTTTTGACTTCTGAAGTGTAATGGAATCTACCTCTTGCATATCAGATCTAAAGGACCCTACGGCGTTAATATGCGTCCCCGGCTCTAAATAGCGCCCATCAAAAACAGGTTCCTTTGATGTTGTTGCTGTAATAATAATATCAGACTCTGTTACAGCACCGTTTTTGTCTTGCTCTTTCAGTACATCAATTTGTATACGGGGCAACACTTTTTCCATATCTTGTTTATAGACCAAAGCTGCTTTATGGTCATAATCAAAAATATGGACCCTTTCAATTTCTCTTACGGCACATACTGCCTCTAATTGCGTTCTCGCTTGCTTTCCAGCTCCAAAAACCGTAACGACTTTTGCATCTTGTTTTGCTAGATATGCCGTTGCTAAACCTGAAACAGCACCTGTCCTTAAAGCTGTAATATATGAAGCATCCATTAAAGCCAACGGTTTTCCAGTTTCTACATCATTGAGCAAAATGACACCGTAAATGGTGGGCTGCCCTTTTTTATGATTCTCTGGAAATACCGTAACGACTTTTAATCCCAGCCCTTCTGTTTCTTCTAAATAAGCTGGCATAAAAAGCGCTTGCCCTTTCTTTTTTTCTACAGAAATAGGTGTTCTTACAGGTACCTTCGTCTTATGAGAGGCATATTCCATAAAGGCTTGCTTCATAATATCAATTGTTTGAGACATTGATATTAATGGCTCGATTTCCTCTCGGGATAAAATCAACATATGATTGCCTCCAATTTTCATGATTACAATAACGCCTTTTTAAACCATCAGTTCTTTGATCTCACTCAAAATTTTATAAAAATCATTCCCTAATTCTTCTATACATAGCTTACAGGGTTGACCATTAAGTGCAACATTGTCTTCTATATCTATCGTATATTGATGCGTAACATGATACTGCTTTTCCTCATCTTCGGGTTGTTGAATATACCCCATTTCAATATATCCTTTTTCAAAATCTTGAGTGCTGCGAAGAAAAAAGGATATACCGTCATAACAAAACTTACTTTCCTCTTTACTCATTAAGATAATTCTAAATCCATTTTTTTCACCAGCTACTACATTTTCCAGTAAGGATTTAAAACCTAACCAACATTGATTCTCTAACTTTTTAGCTTGGGCCATTATTTCTTTAAACTGTTGTGAATTATGTGCCATCAATTTCCCCTCCTATAAACATTAAAAATACACTTGATGAGTTATTTCAATTTTCTACATTTTTCACTGAAGGTATTCTTCATAAAATCTTATTTTCCTCCTTAAATTGCCCATAAAAATAGCCTTTTTATTACCATGATTGTCACGTTAAAATGCAAATCCTTGCTTTTATGCCCTTGGGAAGCAATAGCAAAATGACTTTTCATTTTAATTGTTACCATCACACTTATAAAAAGGCTAAATCCTATATTAGGGAATATTCATATTTAGTAGGGGAGGGAGGGAACATAGCTAATGCTATATTCCCTCTCCATCTATGCTTATCACACTTTTATATTTTGCAATTTTCATGCCACATCACATATATAATTAGTATATTATTCTTCTTCCATTGCCCAATCACCAAAGATTAAATATTCACGTTCTTTTTCTGTAATAGAATCACGGCCTGGTTTAGCCAAGTAATAGAAGACAATACCTAAAATCAACCAAGCGCCAAATACAATCCATTCTAAAGGCCAAACCAATGCACCAGGACTACCTGGAAGGACTAATACTAACGTAAATATAATCGCCATTAAAACTGCAACATAACCTGTTGTAATCCCGCCTGGCATTTGATACGGTCTCTTCATATTTGGCTTGTTTTTACGCATTGAAACAGCAGAAGCAGAAACCAATAACCACGCTAACATAAAGCATAACGACCCTACATCAACAATGGGAAGTAAAATAGCTGTACCAATAAATGGTGCTACGACGGTTAAAGCCCCTACGAAAATATTAGCATTAGTAGGTGTTTGATATTTATCATCAATTTTACCAAACCATTCCGGTAAAAGACGCGCACGACCCATTCCAAATAATACCCGAGTAGAAGCAACAAAGAACGCATTGAATGTTGTCAAAAGCCCACATAATGCACCTATCAGAACGAGACGACCAATCATCGGTGCTACTGTCATCATCGCATCTGCAGCTGGGAAATCCAAGTTAACCAGTTCCTTCCAAGGCATAACCATGGACACAGACATAATGGCTAATGCATAAAAGATAACACCTGCACCAACTGCTAAACTCAATACTTTCCCCAAACTATTGTAATCCATTCCTTCCCCAGCTTCTTCAGCCCCCTGCGGAATGGTATCAAATCCAGCGAAGAAGAACGGTGTAATGGCTAACACAGCCACAATACCACCAAATGTACTAAACCCTTTTAAGGAATGACCAATAAACGGTTGAGCATTGCCTATGTTTCCTTTGATAAAACCAGTAATGATAAAAATAGCTGAACAAACCAATAGGAAGTTTGTCATACCGCTTTGAAATTTCGCAACTTTATCAACACCTAAAACATTCATCCAGATAATTGCACCTGCAACCACTAGATCTAAAATAAGAAGGGGTAGATAAACCGTAAAGCCCATTACTTCATAAATTGGCATCACCTTCATAGCAGGTATCAAACTACCCACTAAACGGCCAATGGCAACACATTCCCAAGGACACAGGAATGCATAACCAAAACATAAAACCCAACCTGTATAGAACGAAGCCGTAGATCCAAATGCACGATAAGCATACGCGATCTCGCCACCGGCAACCGGCATAGATGCTGTCATTTCACCATAAGCATACGTAATCGGTAACAACATCAGTCCCCCGATTGTAAAAGCAATAATAGCACCTATCGGGCCACCCGCATTGGCAATCCAGCTCCCTACCGTAACAACCCAGCCAACACCAACCATCGCACCAAAACCAAGCGTAAAGAAATCAAACAGCCCCATCGCCTTTTTCAATTCTTGTCTTTCTAATTGAACTTCACTCATATTATGTTCCCCCCGATTCTCAAATTTTAAAATAATAAGTCCTAAAGTTATAAATTAAAAAAATAATAAAATACACTTGCAACAAAAATCAGCCCTTTGATTATTTGTTTACTGCTCTTATTCACCTCCTTTCAGATTATATAAGTTAGAGTATAAAAAAAGAGAACAAAAAAAGCCATCATGGATTGCATATCGAAAAATAGACTAGAAATACACACGCGTATTTCCCCGCCATTACTTTTCTCAAATCCAGATTGGCATTCTCTTATTCTCTGATCCTCTCAGAAGCGCTCAATTACTGTTAACGCTCACTTCTCCTCAATACTTCTTAGCCATATTGGAACTTTATTAAATTGTATTTTTTGTATATTTAAGTATATGAATTACTTACCCCAATTATTCATTCTGAAACACATTTTTAAAATATTTTCATATTGATACATATTTTCTTATCATTTTTTCCATATTGATACATATTGATCCCCAAATTTTACTCCGGTTTTCAATATTTTAAAGCATTTTTGAATGAAAAAATAAAAACCATTCTTTACAAGGCACTACGAACACACCCTGTATAAAATGGCTTTTCTCTCATTCTATTATTCTCTCGAAAGCTTCTCTTAGCCTTCTAACCACATAAACTCGTCCTGTTTAATTTATTATATCATACGAAAAATTTTTCTTCAAGTCTTTTTGTCACTATATTTTTCAATACCCTCGTTCAAGATGCATGATCCCTAGCCCCGCTCTTTCATGGGTCGCTAATGAATGATAAGCAAATTGACCAAACATAGCCACTGCTATCCATGTCTCACTGGATACAATCCCAATCTTAATAACCAAATTCGCACTCATAGGGGCACCTATTGCCATCCCTTCAGATGCTTCCATTGTGGCATGTAACAACGCATGAATTTGTTGGGTCTCTTTTTTTATAACTTCACAGTTTAGAGAAGCACCTAAAACCGCATGAGTTACCTTTTCCTCATAATCAGAAATCTTACCGCTTACTTCTGTAATGGCACATTTATAATTTCCCGAATAAGAATGAACCACTCTTTTAATATCTTCTTCTTCTTCCCGCGTTGGTGTTATAGCCAATAACATTGCAGCTCTTCCTATTGACAATTCGCTTGGTAACAAAATTGTTTTTTTATTATAATTTGCTTTTTTCATCTATTCACAATCCTTTACACGTATTAGCAACCTCTGATATTTATAAATTCTTTATAAATATAAAAATTCCTTCGCCTTATCCTTATAAATTAATTTATTTTCTCATTATTTTGATTTTTTCTCATTCTTATTTTACTAAAGGTTACATAAGCATAAAAAGAACTGAAAATCCATCCCGCCCAAATAAATACCCGATTGTGAACAAAATAACCAATTATAATCAAAACAATTAAACCCATCCAGGTAAAAATCAGATCCATATTCTCTTTTCTTCTGGCTTTCTTAATTTCTTCTGCGTCCATTTTCCTAATACCACCTTTCTATTTACTAAAATCTATATAAAAACAGCCTAAAATAATCATACCTGTCTATTTTATCATGCATATTAATAGTATTAGCTTATTATCTTTAATTTCCTCCCTTTCCATTAAAATATTTGCCATAAGAAAAAGAGGCATCCAAGATGCCTCTTTTAAAAACAAACCCAAATTTTTTCACTACATATTAAGTGACTTTTCTTCTTTATCTTTTGGGAAAATACTGCTAAACAATAAGGTCGTAATGAAAGCAACAACAACCGCTGCATAAGTTTCACTAAATGCTGGATGAATAGGATAATGCCCCATTTTCCCTTTGTAAAGTACCCAAATAAAACCAACAGCTGCTGTAACCACCATCGCCCAAACAGCACCTTTTTGGGATACTTTCTTCCAATAAATCGCTAACAAAAGAACCACAAATAAAGAGCCCCGTAAGGTATATGCAAAATAAACAAGGTCAAGAATTTTTAGATTAGGAATCATGGCAATTCCGATACAAATAAGTCCGGCAACTGCTGTAGTCATACGAGACATTTTCAACACTTCAGAATCGGTAGCATTAGGACGCATGATGCGATGATAAATATCGTTGGTCATCATGGTTCCGGAAGCCAAAATAATAGGTGCCATCGTGGATAAAATAGCGGCTAAAATAGAAGCCAAAACAATCCCGCTTGCCACTGGATTGATGTTCATCATCAATGTAGGCAATGCTAATTTCCCACTTTCAAGACCCGGGAATGCTACCTGCGCATACATCCCTAATATCGCTGTTAATACACCAAAAGGTGCTACAACAAACGCGGTTACAATAGCAGCTTTTTTAGCTGTATTTTCATCCTTCGCAGCCAAGAGCGGTTGAATACCGGCTTGAGCCGTACATGCACCTAAAATAGAAGCCACAATCCAAGAAGACACTTTCGTCATACCAATACCAAACCAACTAAAGTAAGGTACACCCGGCAGTGCAGTTCTTAAAGCATCCATCCCGCCAACTTGATTTTTAACAATCATAATGGCTAAAATCATACCGCCATACATGGCAATTAGATGCATCTTATTCGTATTAGCAACAGCTGCCATACCACCTGCCAATGTATAAACAATAAAACCAATACCTAAAACAATAATTGAGGTTGTATAAGGCAGCCCCATAACGGTAACGCCAAGAGAGCCCGCAGCAATAACTTGAGCACCCCCAACGGCAACCATAACAAACGTCAAGATAACGGAAGAAACTACACGGGGTTTAACCCCAATAAATTTCTCAATAATACCAGGAACGGTAACTGTATCCAAACTACGATACAATTTAGCAAATAAAAGTGCCAAAAAGATAACACCAATTCCGTTAGCCAACGTATACCATGCACCAGACAAACCAAAATCATACCCATAAGAAGAAACACCAATGGTCGAAGTACCACCCAACCATTCACCAGTACCAGCAGCCACACAGGCAAAAACACCCATTCCAGAACCGTGGAATGCCGCAGCACCCGTTGCTTTTTTACCAGCTTGAACACCAATAAAAATTGTAATTGCGAAATAAATCATAATAATAATCAGTTGCATTGACATAAAAATAAGCCCTCCCCTTAAATATATGTTTTCCTATCTACCCTCTAATTGCCTTTTGGCAATCAAAAGACAATACGCTACCCCTTTTCTCTAACTCACCCCCTCATTAAATATCTCATAAACAAACAAAACCCAGCCAAAGATATACTTATCCAATTGATAAGCATCTTTTAGCTGGGTCTTACCTACTACGTGCAATCAGGGTTACTAACTGCCATAGATAAAAACAGCATGTATACTTCTGATAAGCACAATGTTCTTGCCCTTATCGTCCATACTTAAGTTTATTATGTTTTCATCATTATTATAATTATACGCTTTTCTTATACGCTAAATAACGTTCATTCAACACTTTAAGCGCTGTAATAATCGCCTTACGTGCTGAACCCACATACTTTTCTTCAAAAAGTTTTATCAGTGGATTAATTCCTTTTTCGAGATTATAATCTACCATAAGGCTAGAAACAAATTCCCGTGCTAAACGCGTTGCCAGAGAACACTCTACTCGATCAATAATCCCTGTTTTCGGATTAACTTCTACTACAATAACTAAATTTTTGTAAAGTTCTTCCGCTGTCGTATTAGAAGGTAATTTGGCATAACCTGATAACAATATATCTTCTGTCATTTCATTATGAACATGAGATATATTTTGGGAAATATAGGAGTTATTATAATTGCTATCAATTGGGTAACAAGGACTCGCCGCTTTAATAGCCAACCCCTCCTCAAATTTTTTATTACCAGCTTACTCCTTCTTCCCTCCTTTCAAGTAAAGATCCAATGCTTATAAAAATATAAAATGTATAATCATTTTAAAAAAACAATGTGCCGAATTAATATCATCTTCAGTTTCTAATAATATCATACATTTAAAAAATTTAAAAGACTTATTTCTTCCAGTATTACGAAAATATATCAAAATAGGTGGCACAATTAATTATAACATGACAAAAAAATATCATTGTTTAAATAATAATGGTAAAAAAATATCACAAAGAGAATAAGACGTCTATGAATGATAAGTTAGTCATGTTTTAGACAAAATCTTATCAATATAGGACAAAATTTTATTGATACTATGGCAAAAAAATATTGTAATATAAAATCTGCCCCCCAACTTATACCCCTTAACATAACAATAAAATACAGGATAGTAAAACTATCCTGTATTTTATCACATTTATTATAATAATAGATATCTCTATTCTTCTTCGAAGACAAAATCGCCAAAGATGAGATAAGCTCTTTCTTTTTCAGAAATAGAAGCACGTGATTTAGCACTCATGGAATAACAAATTACACCAATAATGCCCCAGCCCCCAAAAATAGCCCATTCTAATCCACCTAATGCACCAGGACTACCAGGGATAACCAATACTAACGTAAAGATTGTAGCAGTTAATACGGAAATATAACCCGTTAAAAGACCGCCAGGCATTTTATAAGGTCTTGGCATGTTCGGCATCGTTTTACGGCATTGAACTGCAGCCATACATACCAAAAGCCAAGCTAACATAAAGGCCAGTGAACCACAGTCAACCAATGCTAAGATCAATGCAGAACCAACAAAAGGACCAATCAATGTTAAAGCACCTACAAAGATAACGGATGTAATCGGTGTTCCGCCTTCAGATACTTTACCAAATGTAGCAGGTAACATTTTAGCACGACCCAAACCAAAAAGAACACGTGTTGAAGCGATAAAGAAAGAGTTAAAAGTCGTTAATAACCCTGCTAATGCACCCAATAAAACAATGTTTCCAACTAATGGAGAAACCGTTTTAATAGCATCAGCTGCAGGGAAGTCAAGGCCTACCATTTGATCCCAAGGCATAACCATGGAAACAGCCAGAATTGCTAATGCATAGAAAACAATACCAGCAAATACAGCCATAGATAATACTTTTCCTAAATCATTGTAATCCATGCCTTCGCTGCTTTCTTCTGCTGCTTGAGGGATCGTATCGAACCCGGAGAAGAAGAACGGCGTAATAGCAAGAACGGCAACAACGCCGCCAAAACCAGCTTTACCTGTACCAATCATCGGATATAAGTTAGCCGCATGACCTTTAAAAATACCAGTAACAATAAATAATGCCGAAGTACTCATTAAGAAATAAGTTAAAGCAGTTTGGAATTTCGCTGCTTTTTCCATACCTACAATATTCATCCAAATAACAGCTGCAGATACAACCACACTAATCGCTAACAATGGCCCATAAATCGTAAAACCCATTACTTCATAAAGAGGCATTGTTTTTAAGGCAGGTAACAAGTTCCCAACTAATTTACCAATTGCTATTGCTTCCCAAGGACATAAAAGCGTATATGCAAACGCTAAAAACCAACCTGTATAAAATGAGGCCGTTGTACCAAACGCACGATACGTAAACGCAATTTCACCACCGGCAACGGGCATCGCTGCAGTCATTTCCCCATAAGAGAAAGTAATCGGAAGTAACATCATTCCACCAACAATAAATGCAATAATAGCACCTAAAGGCCCACCTGCACGAGCTACCCAGTCACCAACAACGATAACCCAACCGACACCAACCATTGCTCCAAAACCTACTGAGAAAAAGTCCTTAATGGACATAACCTTGTCAAGTTCTTGTCTTTCAACATTTGTTTGTGGATCTGCCATCTTTTCTCCCCCTTGTGTAAATATTCATTTTTTTCAATCAACTTTACTCGTATCTTGTTTGCCAAATATCGCCCCCCATTTAAATTTTCCCCTTCTTTGTTAAGATCATCATTTTTGTATTAATTCTATTGACTTGAAGAGGAATATTATCTCAAAACATATAAAGAATTCTATTTTCCCATACCATTATACACTAAATAATCTCAATTGAAAAGTCCTAATATAAGAAAAATGGCTCTATCACCTTTCAGCGAAAAGCGGAAGAACCGCAGCCTTGGGCTGCTGAAAGAAAAAACTTATACTTTCTAAGAAATAAAAAAGGCCGCCTAAATTCAGGTGACCTTTTCTACATAAACTATTTACTTAGAAGCTGCAACTTCTTTATTCATTTCAGCGTAAACTTCTTCAACAGCAACTTTTAAGATATCGAATGCTTCGTCGCAATCAGCTTCAGTAACAATCAATGGAGGTACCATACGAATGATGGAAGTTCCAATAGCAGTTGTTAATAAATTGTGTGCAATAGCATTCCCTTTAATTTTACCAGCGCCTGGGAAATCAAATTCTGCACCCACTAATAAACCTTTACCTCTAACTTCTTTGATATGAGGCAATTGAGCTAATTTAGCTCTGAAGTACTCACCAACTTTAGCTGCATTTGCAGGAAGTTTGCGATCAATAATTTCTTGACATTGAGCTAATGCAGCAGCACAACACATAATGCTTCCACCGTAAGTTGTACCATGAGCACCAGGTCCGAATGCAGCAGCTTTATCATCATTTGCCATTAAACCACCAAATGGTACACCACCGCCAGTACCTTTAGCGAAAGTCATAATGTCTGGCGCTATGCCAAGACCTTGCCAGCACCAGAAAGTACCTGTACGACCAGCACCTGTTTGTACTTCGTCAAAGATTAATGCTAAGTCATGTTTGTCAGCTAAGTCTCTTAAACCTTGGATGAATTCTTGAGTACCAGGTTTAACCCCGCCTTCACCTTGTACAGGCTCGATCATTAAGAATGCAGTGTTTTCATCAATTGCATCTTCCCAAGCTTTTAAGTTGTTGTATTCAACATATTTGAATCCTTCTAACATTGGTTTGAAACCAACTTGGATAACGCTTTCTGGTTGACCAGTAGCGGAAGCAGCACCATAAGTACGGCCATGG
>DAOUPZ010000037.1 GCA_030625885.1 Clostridia bacterium | reverse complement strand
CAATCGGTACCCACGAGGGCATTATTGACAGTCAGACCTTTCTAGCTTGTCAATCCAAACTAGCAAGCAACCGCCAAATTAAAAACACCTACAAGGGCAAATATTCATGGCTCACAGGGCTTGTAAAGTGCGGCTACTGCGGATATTCCTTTTCTGTCCGCTTCGGTACCGTAAAAGAAGGACGTATCCCCTACTTTGCTTGTTCTGGCCGCTACCTCCACAAAAGCTGTGACGCAAAGCAGACGCACCGGGTTAGCGATGTGGAGGCTTTTGTTGAAAACCAGCTTATGAACGAAGCCGAGAATGTTAGACTTCGGAACGAAAATAACGAAAATCATAATCAAAAAGATCTTAATAAAAAACTTATGCTTATAGAGGAAAAAATCAATAATTTGATTCTATCTCTTGAAAATGCAAGCAGCGTAACCGTTGAGTATATTAATACACGAATTGAAGCCTTGCACCAAGAGAAACAGGATATCATGAATAGTTTCACCCATATCCCACAAAAACAAAACGAGATTGCCAACTTTAACGATTTTGACTGGGAAAACTTGTCCATTGAGGATAAAAATAAGGTGGCCAGGAGCTTCATAGATAAAGTTATCTTAACAAAAAATAATGTTGAGATTATATTCAAATAATTAGCAAATATCCACTTTTCTTTTTGTTTCTAACAGGGACAGTCTTGATTGGAAGGAGCTGGGAGCAGACCACGAAATAAATCAGGTACTAAACCACAAACACCTTGGCAATGGCTCTATCATCCTTTTCCATAACGACGCCAAGTATACGCCTGAGGTTTTGGATACAATTATAAAAGGACTAAAAGAAAAGGGCTTCGAGATTGTCCCTATCTCCCAACTTATCTATAAAGATAATTTTGAAATGGATCACGAGGGCAGACAAAAAATTTCCACAACAGCTTCGTAATCATCTTAAGTTAGGAAACTAAAAAGAGGATGTCTCCATCTTGGTTATGAGACACCCTCTTTTTATGTTTTGTAATAATATTTAGATATTTCTCGCTTACGCTTTATACAAACACCAGGCTGCATAAGCGGAGTTGATAACTTAGTGATACAATACTGCCTAATTACCTAGCTATGCTGACATTAATTTATATTTTTAGCGATTATATAAAACTAGATGCACTATAATAACTACTACAGCTGATACAGCAGCACTAAAACAAGCAATTACTAAGCCAGAATCAAAATATTCAGCATGATATATTAATACCCTCAAATTGATAAATATCAGAAGATGTAACATCCAAAATATAAGAATTCCTAAAATTATAAATATAAAATAATATACTTTTTTATAAATGCTGTTATTCTTGAACCTTTTATAAAAGAAAATCAACAGAAATATTAAAAGACTTGCCAAAAGGATGAAAATAAAATTAGTACGAACCAGAAATGTAATAGAAATCACCCCATATACTTAAGTTAAGTATTAAAATAATTGTGCTATCATTATTAAAAAAAGAAAATTTTATCTTTTAATAATTAAACAATAGCACAATTTAATAAAAATTTAAATCATTAATTTATTATACATCCATCCTTATTGATACCTTTTTATACATTATTGAATAGTCATCAACTACAGGATCTCTATATCGCGAATCGTAATAAGCTCTTGTATATACTTTAAAATACAGGTTTCCTTGCGAAACATCTGGTGGATTTTTAAGATCACACGTAGTTACTTTCATGTAAATCGCTTCACCCTCAGGATTTATCCTATCTTCCACGCTCTTTATAGCTTCACAATATTCAATTAAAGATGCCAATTGAACTAATCCTGAAACAACGGCACCTCCAGGTATAACTGCTGCAATAATCGAAAGAAAAGCTCCTTGAGTAATATCCACTATTGGTTCATCAAAATCAACTCTATATTTTGAGACTGAACCATCTCTTTCTCTCTCATAGTCACTAGAAGAACCATAATAAGAAGTATCACTGTAATAAGTTGAACTTAATGCATTAGGAGTAATAACTCCTCCGGATAATGTATCATTGTCGTTTACAGTTGTGGCAGAAACTTTTCCACCGTCCAAAAGTATTGAACCATCATTTTTAAAGATCACCGTATTTTCTAACTTTCCTTCCGTAAAATGCAACTTTTTATCGCCATTTTTTAAGTTTTCTTGGCTAACTTCTGATTTCAAGCCATCCTTAAAAACTAAGGAATAAGTAATTGTGTTTGAGTCAACCGTTTGAGTATCCTCTATTTGTGCAACATCATTTAGAGCAAACGCTTTAAATTCCTCTATAACATCAACCTGCTTTAACGCTTCATTATTCAATAGTGTTATCAAATGTATCTGCCAAACACGTAACACCATTTTGTAAAGAAAGAATTCCTATTAAGGAATATGCAATTAAATTTTTAAACTTTTTCAATACTATTCCTCCTTATTCTTGACTAATTTAATATTAAATATTTAACACCTTTTACATATGTAGTAGGTATGTTTGTAGTATACCAAGAGTATGGCCCATTGTCAATACATAATATTACAAAATTAACAATAATTATCTTTCTTTTCTTAACAATCTGAATTTTACATTTTTCTTAAAGAGGGTTTAAATTTTTTTCTTTTTGTTTCTAACAGGGACAGTCTCGATTGAAAATGTCTAGAATCAGATCACATAAAGATAATTTTGAAATGAATCACGAAGGCAGACAAAAAATTTCCACAACAGCTTCATAATCATCTTAAGTTAGGAAACAAATTGAAAAAAGAGGATGCCCTACAAAACAACGGAATCTATCATTGTTTTGGGACACCCTCTTTTTATATATTTGTGACAAAATGTAGGTAACTTTATAACACTAGGATCTTTTAGATAATTTTAAACCCCTATATTTTCAAAGTTCTTTCCAGTGCTTTTTAAGTACAGAACTTCCTGATAAAGATCCGCAATTTCATATATCCCCCTTCTTCAATACTGCATTTCATTATTACTATAGAAACTTGTCAACATAAAAACAAACCATATAATTTACCCCATTTCTTATATATGTGGATGGACTACAATAAACCAAATATAGATTTAATTGGGAGGTTTCATACTGCAAAATGAAGAAGGGGGTGCCTTTTTATAAAGGGAAACCCCAATTCATACAAAGGCAATTATTATATTTGCTTCCATGCATGCCACCACATTTACATTATTGTTTAAGATCCAGCGAAACCGTTGACAATTCTATAATAAAACTACGTACACACAGGTACATTTGTAGTATACTTTGATTGGGCAATATTGTCAATATAATTTGAAAAATAAAATATTTTGTCACATGCCTACATATTTTTCGGTTTGCATAACATCGCTAAATATATTTCTATACTGAAACGAAATAGAAAAAATTCCCACACAATCTTCCTATAAAGAAAAATTCTATAGCCTTCTCTCCTTCATCCCAACTTTTATAAAGATTAATCTCTATTCATCCAATATAAAAGATAATAAAAAGAGGATGTAATCCTCTCTAATTTGGGGACACCCTCTTTTAAATTCATATTTATAACAAAATGTCGATAAACTGTTCCATCGAAAGTCCATGGAAATATTTCTCGATATCCGTATTTTCCAAAGCATATTTAAGCGCTTCTTTTTTTAATTCATAACCTTCCAGTATCCTTGATAGCTCCCCATGGTCACACACGCCAAAGAAATCGCCATAAAACTTTATCTCTGCAATTTTGCCATCCTTTGTATTCATATACGCCTCGATTTTCCCACAGCCATCAATACGACGTTCCTTTTGCACCGTATATTCCGGAGATTTACCATAATTCCAATCCCACCTGGCATATCGCTCGTCCTTAATTTTTTTGATTTCATTCATATCGTTCTCTGTTAATTCATATGTTTCAATGGGCATCTTTCCAAAAACATAAGCCGCCAGCTGTTTTTCAAACTCCTCCAAAGTTAAGTTCTCTTTTAAATAGGGCTTTACGTTTGTCACACGGCTTTTCACCGACTTTGCAGCCTTGGATTGAAATTTATCCCCCGCTACATTTAGCACAGCTGCAACTACATCCAAATCCGAATTAAACATAATTGTTCCATGATGCATAATACGGCCTTCTTTTAGATATTGAGAATTGCCCGAAAATTTCTTCCCATCAATTGTAATATCATTTCTTCCATTTACCTGGGCATCAACACCTAAATTTTGTAGCAGTGATGCAACAGGTTGACAAAACAATTTAATATCTAAATCACTTGCATCTTTTGCATCCATTATAAACGTAAAGTTTAAGTTTCCTAAATCATGATAAACAGCCCCACCGCCTGAAAGTCGACGGATTACCTTAACCCCTTTCTCCTCAACCACCTTAGGGTTAACTTCACCAAAAGTATTTTGATTTTTGCCAACAATGACTGCATTGTTGTTCTGCCATAGCATAAAATATTCCTTGCTGCGATCCATTTTGTCGAATACATATTGCTCCAATGCTAAGTTAAACGCCGGATCTGTATTAGGTGATTTTAAATAAACCATTGACATTTTAATTCCTCCTTTGGAAAAAGCCTCTTCCTTTGTATAAATAACGTAACTATTTTACCACCATCTCATAGGAAAATCTATTTTTTTCTCAACTTAACAAAAAAATCTTCCTCACCATCCTAAAAAGGATAGTAGAGGAAGATTTATATTAAGATTAATTTATCCCAAAATTATCATCTTGCCAAACATCTTCTCCCGGAATGGTATCATTATATTCGTCATTTCCCGGGGAATCAGTTCCTGCATTATCACCATTGTTTCCGTTATTATTCTCATTCCCAAAAGGGAAGTCATCATCATAAGATGGAACTATAGGCTCAGGTGCATGGTCAAAATCACAGGTTTCGTTGATATTAATATCCATTTTTCCTTCCGGTATTGTAGAAGGTTTACCAATGATATTTCCTTTTTCATCCACTGCAAGGACTACCTCCATACGGTCTGATTCAGGGCAATTTTCGGAAGCAAGTTTGCCTGATTCTCTGCATACGGTAAATACCTTATGCTTTGTGCATACTTCTGTTGGCCCCTTGAAATCTGCCGCCGCAAGATCTGTATGAGTTGTGCACCCATAATAGTCCTGACTGCATAATTCGGAAGGAATATCCCCACTAGCAGAACAATATGTCTGGGAAACAAGGCCACTAGGTCTTTCAAAATCTTTATTAGCAAGTCCTTGATGAACCTGACTCATTACCGTACGCCAAATATTTAGGTGGGCACTTCCCGAATTTTTAATTACTTTTGAAGTATCGTAACCCATCCAAATACCCGCAGTATAGTATGGCGTATATCCATAAAAGGTTAAATCTATGGTATCGTTTGTGGTACCTGTTTTACCCGCTACTGTCATGCCGCTGATTGCCGCCTTATGACCAGTGGCACTTCCGCCCCCGGTAATAACATCCTTCATCATATCTGTCAGCATATAAGCTGTTGTTTCTTTAATCACACGATGGGTATCAATGTTTGCGTTATCCAATAATACATTCCCATCATGGTCATATACAACTGTATAATACTGGGGTTGATTATAAACACCGCCATTTGCAATGGCTGCATATGCAGCAGTACCTTCTAAAACAGAGATACCTTTGGTTATACCACCCAGTGCCGTTGTAGCCGCCTTATCTTCCTCTACCAAAGTTGATAAACCGAAATCCTCCAAATATTTAAAGGATGATTCGGCACCTACCATCATAAAGGTTTTCACTGCCAGAATGTTCATAGAGTCACGGATACCTTGTCTTACAGTACACGGGCCAAGAAACCTGCCGTTCCAGTTTCTCGGAGACCAACTGCCATAAGTTACAGGCTCATCGATAATAACCGAACCGGGCATCAAAAGTCCCATATCAATTGCCGGTGCATAAGAAGCCAGAGGCTTCATGGCAGAACCCTGCTGACGCAAGGCCTGTGTTGCACGGTTAAATACAGAATCTCCCGGCTTTTGCCCTCTGCCCCCTACAAGTGCTTTGATTGCTCCGTTATGCTGATCCATAATAACCATTGCGGCCTGTAACGATTTAGATGTCGTAACCTTATCCAAAACCAAAACATGGGTATCGTCTAATAGTTCTTCCTTCACGGAAGCAACAAAAGCATCCACCTCATCTTCGCTTTTAACCGTGGTTTTTCTTTCATAATGAGACTGATTGCTATTTTTATCCGGATTTGTGGTATCCATAACAGAAATCAAATATGTTACATCCAGCGTACCATCAGATGCAGGGAAAAGGCTATCCGTATTAAATGCAGTTTCCATAACACTTTGCATTGTTTTATCCATCGTTGAATGGATCTGAAGCCCACCACTATAAATCAGATCATAGGCTTGGGCTTTGTTATAGCCCTTTTGCGCAACCAAATCGTCCGCAATCTGATCAATCATGGCTTCCACAAAGTAATTATGATTCGCCGTTGCATTTTCGTCTTCTGCATCACTGCACACCAGATTTGCATAAACATCCTCTGCGGAGGCCTGATCATACTCACTCTGCGTAATATATCCCAAA
>DAOUPZ010000023.1 GCA_030625885.1 Clostridia bacterium | reverse complement strand
CTTACAAAAAGCATGGAGCCTAAAGATAAAACGATTTGTGATAAGCTGTACTGGCATTTATTGTCTATCATGAATACACGACAGTTAGAAGATGATTTTACTTTTATTTCTTTGAAAACGAAGTAAATGTTTATTCTGACGATGTCATAATTAAATTTTAAAGGGTAATGAATGATATGATTAGGACTAAAACAGGGGGGTTTGAGATGAATCAGATTGATGTCGTTAAAGAACAAATGTATTATGTTGTTAGATTAAAGGGGCGTATCAAGTCATATGATTTTATGCCTTTAAAAGAGGAACTTTATCAAGATATCAAAGAGGTCCAACCTGTTATATTAAATTTGACAGAATTGAAATTTATTGATACGAGCGGGCTGACACTTATTTTATCTTTATTACGTTGGTGTAATGAAGGAAATGCAGGCATGGTATCTTATGGTGCCAACGAATTTATTAAACGGATATTTGGTTATGCTAAAATACCATCTATTTTACCCATGGTTGATACGTGTGAAGAGGCCATTATATTGATTCAGAAGGTGGGGTAATACATGATGAAAAATGAAAAAGTTTATCAGGGAATCATTCCAAGTACGTCCCATGATGTGGAAGATATTATCCAAAGCGTCGTTGAAAAGTTTAAGCGATGGAATGTAGAGGAAGTGCCATTGTCTGAGGTGGAATTTATTTTAACAGAGTTATTAATGAATGCAATTGAGCATGGAAATTGCTTTGATGAGGCAAAATATATTTATGTTTACACTGCTGTTAAAGATGGACAATGGATATGCCGTGTTACAGATCAAGGGGATGGTTTTGACGGACAAGCAACTTTAAAACATGAAGAGAATGAACTTACGAAATATCAATCACGTGGAAGAGGGTTGTACCTCGTCGCTCAAATGGTTCAGGAGATGAGATTCAAGAACGAAGGAAAAACCCTAGAAGTGATTAAGCACCTTGATTTTGATAAAAACCATTTTAATAAACAGGCGAATGGTTAGTAAGTTTAGGAATAAAAGGAGGGATTTATCATGTATTCTATTAATGATTACGAACCGACACTGGAAAAAGTTCAAAGATATGTTGCAAATCTAAATCAAGAAATTAACTTAGAAACGATACAGTTAATTGGTAAAGAGCCTACTGGTAATGATTGCCATAGAATACTTATATTCACATCGGAAAAGAAAGAGGGGTTTCCCGGTGAACGGTTTGCATTTTATCTGCATTACTATACACCCCAGTGTTCTAATTGTCCACAAAATTGTAAGACGATACCTAAACCCTATGTGAAGGAAGTTATTTTAAAGGAAATTTAAGGATTTATGATGATGTTAGCAGGAGGGGAAAAAATGGGGAATAAAAGAAGGTTTGGGAAATTTCTATTCCTGATTCTGGTTGGCGTCTTTGTGGTGGGGTGTCAAGCTAAGGTAGAACAATTACCATCTCAGCAACAAACGGCGAATGCAAGTAAGGATTTAGAGAAAGAAATTAGTGAATTGAAAGACCAGATGAATGACCTTCAAAAGCAGCTAGATGAAGTAACAGTTATTAGTGGTGTGGGCATTAAGGATATTATGCTGCAGAATACAGAGAAGACAGATAAGGGCAAACTGTATGGAGAATTTGATGCGGTTGTAACGGTAAAAAATAATGGGAAAGAATCTATACCCACTATGAAAGTGATGACTTCTTTAGAAAGAGATATGTTGCATTATGAAAAACGAAAACCCGAGATGATGACACAGGTTCAGGCGTATCATGATTTGAAACCTGGACAGGAAGTAAATTTTAATTTTCCTGGTTTTATGATTGGCCATCCTGAAGAGGTTCATTATCTGATTGTTGATTTAAGTGTATCCAATGGAGCGGGAAACACACGAGATGATATTAAGAAAATTAAATTAGATGTTGCTTTCCCACCGGGTTCAGAGGATTAGATATCAATGAATAGGTTACCAGTGGAATTCTATTTGCAGAAAACAGAAATAGTGGCTCAGAAACTTTTAGGTAAAACCTTAGTATATGAGGGACCTGATGGGTTGATTTCCGGGCATATCGTAGAAACAGAGGCCTATTTAGGTTTTGATGATCAAGCCTGTCATGGGGCACGGGGTATGACTCAGCGGAATAAAAGTATGTTTTTAGAAGCAGGAAGGGTTTATGTCTATCAAATATATGGCATGCATTACTGCCTTAATTTAGTGACTCAAATAACAGGTGCTCCCGAAGCGGTTCTTATTCGTGCAGTGGAGCCGTTTAACGGAATAGAGATTATGAAGAAAAATAGAAATGTGAATGAAGAAAAAAACTTGTGTAGCGGACCGGGGAAATTGTGTCAGGCCTTTGGTATTACTAAAGAACAAGATGGTTGGTTTATTACCAAAGGCACGCTTTATGTTTTGTACGATGGGCTGCAAAATTTTGATAGTGTAATCACAACACGTATTGGGATCACCAAAGATGCTGATCTTCCGCTGCGTTATTATATTAAAGGGAATCAATATATATCAAAAAAATAATAGTTTACAAGAAAAGCCTTCGCCAATTCGGCGAAGGCTTTTCTTGTAGAATCAGAAAGTATCTTTTATGTAAGCTTTGTACTTAGGCATAGTTATGCTTCCAGTCATCTTCTAAGCTAAAAAAATTTGTGCAATGTAGAAAGATATTACTCATGAAGTATGGTGGTTGATATTAAATATTGTTGAGACCATCGACGCGATAAGTTGCCTTCCAGCATAACTATGCCCAGTTGGTTTTAATCTTTTCCTACCTGCTACCTTCTACTTGCTGAAAAACGGCTATTGCCGTTTTTCTCATCCCTAAAAAATTTCATAACTAAAGGATAGAATGGGATATTGTAAGTTTCCGAGTACACGTTCTAATAGGATACCTTCTCGTTCAGGTTGTTTATACCCGTAAGTCGCTCGAATGGCGGTAGACACAAATTGAACGGCACGATCCAAAGCAATGGGAAGGCTGTCCCCTTGTAAGATACTGCCTACGACGACACTTGTAAAAGCATCCCCCGTGCCTGGATAACAGGCAGGGATATACGCACATTTTACCTTCCAAAAACGTTGATCTTCTCGATCATAAGCAATCACGGAAGTGCTTTCTTTGGACTTATCATCAGGGACACTCGTAATAATAACGATTTTGGGTCCTTTATCTGATAAACGCAACAGCCAGCTTTTTAATTCTTCTTTTTCAATATCTAACTTATATTTTTCATTGAGAAGAAAAGCAGCTTCAGTGAAATTAGGCGTAATAATATCAGCGGATTTTAGCAACCGTCTCATATGGACGACCATTTCTTGTTCAATGGGGCCATAGGTATCACCATCATCTCCAAGAACGGGATCAATGACAACCAATTGTTCGTTATGAGAAAATTCATTAATAAAGTTGGTTACAATGTCAATTTGTCTTATAGAACCTAAAAAACCGCTATAAATACTATCAAATCGAATATTAAGTGTCTTCCAATGTGCAATATATTCTTCTAGATGGTCTGTAAGATCAATAAATTTATAATTTTGAAATCCACTGGTTTGTGTAGAAAGTACAGCAGTGGGTAGGGGGCATACCTGAATCCCCATTGTTGATAGGATAGGCGTAACAACGGTAAGCGAAGAACTTCCAAATCCTGAAAGATCATGAATAGCGGCTAATCTTTGAATAGCAGGGTTCATTCCTTTCTCTCCTTTCAAATATAATGTTTTATTACTTCAATAACCAGCAGTTATATCCTGCTAGTTAATAATTTTTATGATAATATTTTTCGAATTATGGCCGTTATAAAATAGGATAGGGGTATGGCACTTGGCAAAAAAAGTAATGGTGGATATAGAACATTTTGGGGAGATATTCCCAATATGATGTATAAAGTCTCGGCTGGGTGCTCATAATAGTAAGGATTACATTTGAGGACTTTTTATAAAAAGGAGAGGAAAAGGATGCAACAAAAAAATTGGAAGCAATGTTTAGGCGTATGTGTTCTGGTGGGAATATTATTAGTGACTGCTACATATACACCGTTACAGGCGCAAGGATTGGGTAATCGAGTTCTTATGCGGGGAAGTACAGGTAGTGATGTAAGAGAATTACAGAATATTTTAAAACGATTAGGCTATACGATTGGCAGTGCTGATGGCGTGTTTGGCCCGGCAACAGAAAAAGGTGTACGTTCTTTTCAAGGGAGTAATCGGATTTCTGTCGATGGTATTGTAGGGGCAAAAACTAAGGACTTGTTGCTTCGTGCGGTGGGTAGGGCACCGGCGGCGCCTAAGACTAGTCGAGGCGGAGCGAATCAAAGCGATATTAATTTATTGGCGCGGGTTGTTTATTCTGAAGGACGTGGGGAACCCTATATTGGTCAAGTTGCCATTGCATCTGTTGTTTTAAACAGGGTAAGACATGCCTCTTTTCCAAATACAATTTCCGGGGTTGTTTATCAGCCATGGGCATTTACAGCTGTACATGACGGTCAGATTAATTTAACACCTAACGCGACTGCCTTCCGTGCAGCCCGTGATGCGATGAATGGCTGGGATCCATCGGGTGGTGCGACTTATTACTATAATCCTCGTACAGCTACTTCCGGTTGGATTCGAACGCGTACGATTATTAAATATATTGGCAAACATGCATTTTGCCGATGAAACAAAGGAGGGACGGGGCGTTGTTAAAGAATAAGTTGTGGATTGTTATTATAAGTGCATGGGTCGTTTCATTAGCGATAACGGGGTATTGGGGGTTTAAACAAGCTGAAGCAAAAGAAAACTTGCAAAACATGACCGAAAACAATTATAAGCGTGCTTTCAATGAATTGATTTCAGATGTAGAGAAGATTGAAGCTAATACTTCCAAAGCACTGGTAGTCAGTTCTCCTGTGCAAGTATTTCGTATTTTCTCTGATATTTGGCGGCAAGCATTTTCAGCAAAAGAAAACTTTAGCCAATTACCTATTCCACAGCATGAATCATCCCGTACAGAAGTATTTCTGACTCAGTTAGGGGATTTTACTTATGTTTTAGGACAACGCAATCTAGATGGTGTTGTATTAAGTGAAAAAGAATTCAAGATGCTGGAAGAACTGCATAAACAGGCAACCCGATTAGGGGAAGCACTGAATGGTATTCAAAATAAGGTCAACGAAGATGAATTAAGATGGATCGATGTGAAAAACATAACCAGCGCAGAACTCAAGAAGGTGAAGACAAAATATTTGGTGGATGGATTTCAGATGATTGAGCACCAAATGGAGGAATATCCGACATTAGTGTATGACGGACCATTTTCAGATCATATCAGACCGAAACCCTTGGGGATTACGGGGGATAAAATTGCATTAAATGACGCAGCAAAAATTGCCCGTACGTTTGTTGGTACGAAAAGAGCGGAGCAATACAATGTTGAAAAAGCGGGGGAAGGTAATGGAATCATTTCCACGTATAGTATTCAGATGGTACAAAAAGATAATAGAGGCCCAGCTATTGCGTTAGATATAACTAAAAAAGGGGGTCATGTGGTTTGGATGCTTGATGCACGTAATGTGGATCAAGTCACTTTAGATGGTAAAGCGGCTGAAAAAAGAGCAGCAGAGTTTTTGGAGGAAAAAGGGTATAAGAATATGGTGATGACTTCCATCATTGCTTACGAAAAGATAGCACTTGTTTCGTATGCCTACGAGCAGGAAGGAATTATTATTTACCCTGATCATTTAAAAGTAAAAGTAGCTTTAGATAATGGCGAGATTCTTGGTTTCGATGCCATGGGTTATCTAATGGCGCATCATAAGCGAACGATACCAGAGCCCAAGCTTTCACCCGAACAGGCTGCAGAAAAATTAACGGATCGGCTCGATGTTTTAAGAGAACGGTTAACGATTATTCCGCTAGAGACCCAAAAAGAAGTACTTTGCTATGAATTTAAAGCAGACTTAGGACAGGAACAATATCTGGTTTATATTAATGCAGAGACTGGAGAACAGGAGCGAATCTTGAGAATTGTAGAAACACCGGAGGGAACATTGACGATATAAATGACTGATTTTATGAGGCTCAACCTTTGCTTGAAGGTTGGGCTTTTTTGTGAAATGTATTATGTAATTGCTGGCAGGCAGCTCGCTCCCTACGGTCGGTTGTAGCAGGTGGCAGGTAGGGAAAATAGCTAGCGTGAGTATATAGAATATGATATAGTAAAAACTTGAAAGGGTAGTAAACTTTTAGATTTTAAATACGAGCAATAGGTTATGAAAACAGTTTTTGGTAACTTATTTGTTGATTACTCAAAAGTTCCTTATGATGAAGGGAAGAAAATAATTTAAAGCCTACCTGCTACCTGCTGATTGCTACCTGTCAATCATTTGCTAATTATGTAGGGCGTTTCAAAGGATTAGGGATTAGGAGTGTGAGATAACATGTCGAAACGCATTGAAAATGCCTTGAGTTTTTCTCATGAACTCATGCAAAAATGTTTGCAAGAAGGAGATGTCGCAGTAGATGCTACGGCAGGAAACGGGCATGATACGGTTTTTTTAGCAAAACATGTGGGTCAAACAGGTAAGGTCTATTCATTTGATATTCAACAACAGGCTGTTGAAGCGACGAGGGAACGCATAACACGATGTGAAATGGCAGAGCGGGTTGTTGTGATTCATGATGGGCATGAACATATGACATCTTATGTTAGGGTGCCCGTCAGAGGTATTTTGTTTAATTTAGGATATCTTCCAGGTGGAGATAAAGAGATTGTAACCCGGCCTGAAAAAACACTTAAGGCTGTTCGGGACGGACTACAATTATTATGTCCTCAAGGATTGATGATTCTTGTGGTTTACTATGGTCATCCTGGGGGTCAAGAAGAGAAGGAAGCTTTACTTTGTTTTTTAAGAAAGTTGGATCAAAAACAGTATACCGTATTGATGTATCACTTTGTTAATCAGCACAATACGCCGCCCTTTTTGATTGCTATTGAGAAAAATCAATCATAGCGGAAAGGGTAAAGTAAAAGATTTTAGATAATTGTTTGTGGTATGAAATAAAGATGCTAATACAGGTCTGTAGGCTTGCAAGGAAAAGAACAAATGGTTTATAATTATAAGATGATTTTGATTGGGGAGGAAAAAAATTGAAAACAATAGGTGAAAAGGTACAACAACAGTTAAGAGAAGTCATTGAAGCTGCTGTGATGCAGGCTAAAGAGACAGGGGACTTATCTATTGAAAATATGCCCGTTATCAATTTAGAGGTTCCTCGTGAAAAAACACATGGGGATTATGCAACAAATATAGCCATGCTATTATCTAAGCAAGCACGCATGGCGCCGCGTAAAATTGCTGAAATAATTGCAGATCATCTACCGGCAGAAGGCACATTAATTGAGGGGATGGAGGTAGCTGGACCGGGATTTATCAATTTCTTTTTGGGAAACGGATGGCTTTATGAAGTCATTCAGGATATTTGTCAAAAAGGTGATGATTACGGGTCAACGCACGTGGGAGCAGGAGAAAAGGTTCAGATTGAATTTGTCAGTGCCAACCCTACGGGGCCGCTTCACATGGGTAATGCACGGGGAGCTGCTGTTGGGAGTGTTTTGGCTAACGTTATGCAGAAAGCAGGCTATGAAGTAACTAAGGAATTTTATATCAATGATGCAGGTAATCAAATTATTAAATTTGGACAATCTTTAGAAGCACGTTATCTTCAGGCTTTAGGACAAGATGTTCCTTTCCCTGAACAAGGATATAAGGGACAGGATGTTATTGATTTGATGGAAATACTTGCACAGCAAGAAGGCAACTCATATTTAGAAATGGATAGCAGCCAACGTCAGGAAGCATTGATTACTTATGCTTTAGAGAAAAAAATTATAGCTATGAAAGAAGATTTACATGGCTTTGGGGTTGACTATGACGTGTGGTTCAGTGAGGAAGCATTGCATACCTCTGGGAAAGTGATGCAAACTTTGGATAGTCTTAAGAAAAAAGGTTATGTATATGAAAAAGAAGATGCATACTGGTTTAAAGCAACTGCATTTGGTGAAGAAAAAGATGAGGTTGTGATTCGTAGTAATGGTGTTCCAACCTATTTTGCTGCTGATATTGCTTATCATTATGATAAATTTGAGCGGGGTTTTGACACGGTAATCAACATTTGGGGAGCTGATCATCACGGGCATGTTTCTCGTATGAAGGGCGGGATGAAGGCAATGGGGGTTGACCCTGATCGGTTGGAAGTTATTATTATGCAACTGGTACGCCTGGTTCGTGATGGCGAGCAGGTCAGAATGTCCAAACGTTCAGGAGAAATGATAACGCTGAATGATTTAGTAGATGAAGTGGGTAAGGATGCGGCACGATTCTTTTTTGTGATGCGTAATACTGATAGTCATTTGGATTTTGATTTAGAATTGGCGAAATCTCAGTCCAATGAAAACCCTGTGTATTATGTGCAATATGCACATGCGCGGACGCATGGTATTTTGCAGCAAGCGTATCAAAAGGAGGTCTGTATGCCTGCTTTTGAATCAGTGGATCTAAGTTGTTTGAGTGCCGAAGTAGAACTGGATTTAATCAAGAAGATGTTGGAATTTCCTTCAGAAATAGCAGATGCAGCTAAAAACCGCGAGCCTCATCGTATGGCGCGATATGCGCAAGATTTAGCAGGATTGTTCCACAGCTTCTATAATAATTCCAGAGTGTTGGGCGAAGAACAGACCATCCGAGATGCACGTTTGATTTTAGTACATGCTGTTCAGATTGTTTTGCGTAATACTTTAGATATTTTAGGCATAACTGCACCAGAACGGATGTAGTATAGGAATTTACAATTCATAATTCACAATTTAAAATTGAAGATAAAGTTCAAGAGATTAAAAAATGGGTAATGATAAGAGATGTTTTTTAAGAGCGACAAAAAATCTCTAGTGCTTTCAAGCTATATTTGTAATGCAATAAATAACTTGCATTGCAGGGTTGCAGGAAAAGCGAAGGAAAGATGGGGAAATTCCACGAGGTACGAGTGGTGTGTCCCCATGTTGCCAAAGCCATTCTAAATGTAAAGACTTTAATGTAGTATATATATATATGTTCTATTTATGATAATACATGGAGTATACTATAGGGACAGATTCTGCCAAAGGCAATAAAGAGGTGAAGAAAATGATTGATGTGCGGCCTACGTGGATGGAAGTGAATTTAGATACGATCGCTCATAATATGCGGCAAATTCGACGTATTACGCACCCACAGGCAGAGATATTGGCTGTGGTAAAGGCCAATGCTTATGGGCATGGTGCGATTGATATGAGTCGAGTGGTATTGCAAAATGGGGCGGATCGGCTGGGTGTGGCAACAACGGCTGAAGGGATTGCTTTGCGTGAGGCAGGTATTAAAGTACCCATTTTGATTTTAGGGCTTATTTCTATTGAGCAAATTCCCGAAGTGGTGGATTATAATTTGACACAGACTGTTTGTACATGGGAATGTGCTAAAAAGCTGTCTCAGTATGCGGTATTTCGCAATAAGATGGCAAAGATTCATGTGAAGATAGATACAGGTATGGGACGAATTGGCCTTTTGCCGGAGGAAGCACTTGATTTCATTAGACGTGTTATTAAATTGCCCAAGGTGGAAGTAGAAGGGTTGTTTACACATTTCCCATCTGCTGATGAAATTGATAAAACCTATACCTTTCGCCAGATAGAGCAATTTCAAAAAGTGATTCGCCAATTGGAAAAGGAAGATATTTTCATTCCTGTTCAGCATGCGGCTAATAGCGCCGGTGTTATTGATATGCCGGAAGCTCATTTTACGATGGTGCGGCCAGGAATGATTATGTATGGGTTATATCCTTCAGAACATGTAAATCATACCATAGGGTTAAGGCCTGCTTTGTCACTTAAATCCCGTGTGATCTATCTTAAACAAGTGCCGGCAGGCAGCTATATTAGTTATGGGCGAATTTATAAAACGGAAAGGCCCTCTGTAATCGGTACATTGCCGATTGGTTATGCGGATGGCTGGAGTCGGCTTCTCTCGGGAAAAGGGGAAGTCATCATTCATGGACAGAAAGTACCTATTGTCGGAAGAATTAGCATGGATCAGTGTATGATTGATGTGACGGATGTACCCGGTGTCAAGCTCTATGATGAAGTTGTGCTGATTGGGCAGCAGGGGAATTGTGAAATTACGGTTGATGAAGTGGCAGAAAAAATGGGTACGATTAATTATGAAGTGATTTGTATTATTACGAATCGGGTACCAAGAGTGTATGTGGGATAAGAAAAAATCATAATATATTTTCGTATTACTTGAAAGTATGATATAATGAAACAAACTAAATATTTTTCCTGATAAGCGGAGCAATGCTTTTCTTAGAGGGAAGTACTCTCGTAATCCTGACGAAAGGGGGAACCTGATCGTGAGGGAGGAATAGGAGTCACTGTTTTTTGTGTACGTTTTGTGCCCAATCTTCCTTTGCGAAGATTGGGCTTTTTGTGTTAAAGGGGAAGCGATTTTCAACAAAAAGGAGGGTATTTTGATGGCAATGGAAATGCAAATATTAAAAGAGAAATCACAAACGTTGGATACGAGTTTTATCGATGAAGCAAAGATCAGTCAGCTTTTGGAAGATTCAGATTCTCAAGCGCAAGATTCTGTAAGGGTGCGTGAAATTATCGCTAAAGCACGTAAAGCGAAGGGATTAGAGCCTGAAGAAGTTGCGGTTCTTTTGCAGGTTGAAGCGGATGGCCTCTTAGAAGAAATGTATGATGTAACACATGAAATTAAAATGAATATATATGGTAAACGGGTTGTATTATTTGCTCCCTTATATTTGAGTAATTATTGTGTGAATAGCTGCCGTTACTGTGGGTATCATCGTAATAATAAAGAGATGAAGCGTAAGCGGTTAATGCGTGAGGAAATCCGTGAGGAAATTAAGTATATTGAAGCTATGGGACATAAACGTATTGTGATTGAGACGGGTGAGGATCCTGTTCATAGTGATATTGATTATGTAGTGGATGCAATCAAAACCATTTATGACACAGCGAATGATAATGGTGTCATACGCCGGGTCAATGTCAATATAGCAGCAACCACTGTAGAAAATTACCGTAAATTAAAGGCTGCGAAGATTGGAACCTATACCCTTTTCCAGGAAACATATCATAGAAACACTTATAAAAAGATGCATACAGCAGGTCCAAAATCTGATTATGATTACCATTTAACGGCAATGCACAGAGCCATAGAGGCAGGTATTGATGATGTAGGTATTGGTGTTTTATATGGCTTATATGATTATAAATTTGAAGTTCTAGCAACGTTTTTTCATGCTCTTCATTTGGAAGAAAAGTTTGGGGTTGGACCTCATACCATCTCTATTCCTCGTTTACGTCCAGCTGTTGGATCGGATGTTAATATTGAGAACTACCCCTATCTCATTTCAGATAAAGAGTTTAAGAAAATTGCCGCAATTATTCGCTTGGCTGTACCTTATACAGGCATGATTTTGTCGACACGGGAAACGCCAGAAATGAGAGATGAACTCATTCAAATGGGAATATCACAGATGAGTGCTGGGTCATGTACGGGCGTAGGCTCTTATAAGAAGGAGTATGGAGAGCATGACCATACCCAAGAAAAGGAAACGGCTCAGTTTGTAACGAGCGACCATCGTTCGCCTGATCAGGTGATTAGAGGGATGCTGGAAGCCGGCTACATTCCCAGTTTTTGTACAGGATGTTATCGCAAAGGACGAACAGGGGGACGTTTTATGCCGCTTGCTAAATCAGGAAAGATAAAAGATGTTTGTCAATTGAATGCACTTTTAACTTTAAAAGAATATCTTTTAGATTATGCCAAACCTGAAACTAAAGCCGTAGGAGAACAGCTCATTCAACACGAAATAGATGGGTTTGAAGCGCCTGAGGTGCGAGAGGCGATGGAAGCAGCGCTTGTAGAAATGGTGTCAGGAAAAAGAGATATTTATCATTAAAAGGGGGTTGATTTATGCAGAATACACCAAGAGCGAACCGATTGCATATTGCGATATTCGGGCGGCGTAATGCAGGTAAATCCAGTCTCATTAATGCTTTGACCCATCAAGATATTGCGCTAGTTTCTAATACCCCTGGGACAACGACGGATCCGGTGTATAAAGCAATGGAGATTTTACCAATTGGTCCGGTGGTACTTATTGATACGGCAGGGATTGACGATGAAGGTGAATTGGGTAAACTGCGTGTACAGCGAACCAAAGAAGTATTATTTAAGACGGATTTGGCACTTATGGTTGTCGATCCTCAGACTGGGGTAGGACATTTTGAACGCAAGCTCATTGAAAAGATTCGTGAGCGCAGATTACCGATTGTGGGTGTGGTTAATAAAATAGATCAAGGTTTTCCTGAGGGAAATGCTCAAAAGGTTTTTGCATCGATGGATATACCTTATGTCAATATAAGTGCTATAGCGAAACAGGGGATGGAAGAACTAAAAAAGCTTATCATTGATCATGCGCCACGGGATTTTTGGGAGCCTAAATTAATTGGTGATTTATTACAACCCAAGGATACAGTTGTATTGGTTACACCTATTGATGCATCTGCTCCAAAGGGCCGTCTCATTTTACCCCAGGTCATGACTTTGCGTGATATCTTGGATCATGATGGTATTGGGATTGTAACGAAGGAAACAGAACTTAAAGAGACATTGGCGGGGCTTAAAGCGCAGCCTAAACTGGTGGTGACAGATTCACAGGTTTTCAGTGAAGTGTCACAGATGACGCCTTTTAATGTACCGCTAACCTCATTTTCCATCCTTTTTGCCCGTTATAAAGGAGATTTAGAGTCTTTGGTAGCAGGTGCAAAGGCTGTAAAGCAGTTGAAGCCGGGTGATCGGGTTTTGGTTGCAGAAGCTTGTACCCATCATCGACAGGAAGAAGATATTGGTACGGTAAAAATACCTGATTGGCTAGAGAAAAAAGTAGGTGGAAAATTAAATTTTGAATTTTCTAGTGGCATGGGGTATCCCCCTCATTTAAATCAATTTAATCTTGTGGTTCATTGCGGGGGATGTATGATCACCCGCAAAGAGATGTTGTATCGTATTGAGACAGCGGAACAAGGAGAAGTACCCATTGTTAATTATGGTGTGGTGATTGCCTATCTTAAAGGAATTTTACCTCGAGTGTTAGAACCTTTTCCAAGCGCTATGAAGATATGGAAAGAATAAATAGCAGGAGGGTACCTGAATTCAGGTACCCTCCTGCTATTTATTCTTACTTTTTTTGTAAATTAACTAATTTCTGTTTATTTATTAGGAGAAGGGGTATAAAAAATACAGAAGCTTTTTAGCTAGGGATGTGCAATGTGCAGCATAAGAGAGGTGCCTGACATGAAAGATGAACAGGTATTATGCCTAAAACACTTAGATAGATGTTTGGTTTTTTTAGGAATTAGCATGATTGGTCTATTTATTTTACTGAATGCTGATTCTAAGGTGAGTTTTATTTATTCGGATATCATTCAATTGATTACGTCCTTGATATGTGGCTTGGTGTATTTTTGTGTCAGCAGGCGTATGGAATCCTCTATAAAGATTTCATTTAGGTTGATTGGCTTAGCCAGTTTTCTTTGGGCAGCAGGCCAGATGATATGGATTTATAATGAACTGGTTTTGGGGCGGGTTTCTCCTTTTCCTAGTTTAGCTCACGCTGGATTTACAATGAGTTCATTGCTGCTAAGTATTGGGATTTTCAAGCGGCTCTCATTTAAGAAAGTAAAAGGCCAAGATTATGAAATTTTACTTAATGTAAGTATTCTTATGACCATTGTTGTTGCGTTTTTATGGTATTTCCAGATTGGACCATTTATTACCCAACGGGAGATATCTCTTTTTTGGTTTATCCTTGTTTTTGTTGAACCGGTATTGCAAGTGGGATTGATAGCGGCTATGTTACTTTTCCTCTATGTCTATGAAAGGCAAGGGAATAGGGCTGTTTTTATGTATACGTTGCTAGGATTAATCTGTTTAGTGGTTGTAAATGCAAAATTCATTTATGATATTGGGAGAGGTGTTTATCAAACGGGTGTTATTCTTGATGCCCTCTGGCCATTGGCATTTGTATTTCTGAGTTTAGCAGCGATTTCGGAGGATACCCAGCATGTTTTGCGAGAGAGAAAACAGCGGGGTTATTTTAACATGAAGGTATTATTAGATATTTTACCTTATATGGGTATTTTATTTATTCCTGTTTTATTTACTATAAATTATTATCAGCCAGGTAATCATATTTCAGTAATGGGGGTTTCAATTTGTAGTGCTTTACTGGTGGTATTAGTAGGAATGCGACAGGTTTTAATGATCAAAGAACATGAGCAAATGGTTAAACGTGTAGAGGATTCCTCTAAAAGCCTCCATAAGCAAATTCAGCGTTTGCAGTGGATTGATGATATCAGTAATGATTTTTCGAATACTCTAGATTTAAATCAATTATTGAAAATGAGTATCCAGCAAGTTCAAAAATTGGACGTTTGTGATGGATGCTGGATTGGTTTATATAATCAGAAAGAGAATGTAATAGAATGCAAAGCGGTTTCTAGTTCGGCAAGATATTTTTTTCCAGAACTGCCCTGCGTTGCTTTGGGTTCAGGGCTTACAGGTAAAGTAGGGGAATTAAAGCGTCCTATCATGACCAATGAACCTGCTTTGCATGCTTATTTTGAAAATCCTTTTAATATCCCTCTATCTGGGTATCTAGGGCTTCCCTTGTTGGTTGAAAAACAGCTGATAGGTGTTTTGATTCTGTACAATTGGGAAGGAACGCGAAAATTTAGTTTTGAGGATTTAAGATTAATGTTAACGCTGGTGCGTTCACTGGCGATTGCTATTGATAATGCATACTTATATCGAAACATTCAAACGACCAATATGAATACATTGGTGGCTTTTGCGCGAGCGATTGAATCAAAGTCTTCCTATACGCAAGGTCATTCTCAGCGTGTTGCGGATTTATCGCGAAAAATAGCGTTACAATTAGGGTTTGAGGATAAGCAGGTCGAGAATCTCTACCATGGGGCCCTATTACATGACATTGGCAAAATTGGTATTGAAGATCGTATTCTTAACAAGAAAGGTTTTTTAACAGCCGAGGAGTATACGGTTATTAAACATCATCCTGCTTTGGGGATTGATATTATTTCTCCCATCAGCCAATTTAAAAGTATTATTCCTATGATTCATGCCCATCACGAACGTAATGACGGGAGTGGATATCCCTTAGGATTAAGTGGAGACGAAATTCCACTGGAAGCTAAAATTATCAGTGTTGCGGATACATTTGATGCCATTACGTCCAATCGGCCTTATCGTGGTGCTCAATCTTATAGCTACGCGCTGGAAGAGATTGAACGAAATACGCCTACAAAATATGAGAGGGATGTTGTTGAAACATTAAAGTATATTATAAAAGAAGAGAATAAAGCAGATAAAACGTCTTAATCCATACCGATATTTGTAGCGATAGAAGGGTATACCTTTCTATCGCTGTTTTTATTTCTACATGGGGTTTTAAACTGGATTTCGAATGAATAAAATGTATTAAAAAGTATGACTATTGAAGATAGAAAGGAGAGAGATGGAAAGTAAAAAACAAGGTATTTTATGGGTGATTGATGTACGACAATGCCCTATCGGGAGATGGTTAAAAAGATCAAGCGATGATTCACAAAATACACAAGGGGAAATTAGTGAGGAACTGGGAACGGAGATTGGAGAAGAAATACAACCAGCCGAACCAGGGCCGGAAGAAGGAGGACCGGAAATAACACAAGAAATTGAAGAGGGTATAGAGCAGGAGATTGAAGAAGAAATAGAGGAAGAGTTAGAACCGGAAGACTAGTAATGAGATAATGAATAAGGTTATGGGGACTGTGAGAAGTATACTCCCTATAACCTTATTCATTATTAATCAGTGTATTTGATTTGTTATCCTCCGGCTGAATTCCCAAGATATCGATAGTTATGTAATCAAAACCAATCTTTTTAAATATTTCTGTGATCATGGCAGGGTTTCCCTTTTTAAATATTTTAATCGTATCTTTTGAAGTTAGAATAATACGTGCGAGGTCATTATGAGCTTGTACTTGAGGTAAATTAAACCCTAGATTTTTAAGAACTTCTTCTGCTTCTTCAATTTTTTTAAGGGTATCAGGGGTAATATAGAATCCTTGAGGTACGCGTGAGGCAAGGCATTCTGGAACAGGTTCATCCCAATTTGCTAAGCCGCGTTGTTTAGCTATTTTTCGAATCTCATCTTCTATTAATCCAGCTTCTGCTAAGGGGTGGCGTATTCCCAATTCCTGTGAAGCTTTTATACCCGCATGCGGATTTTGCAAATCTTCAATAGAAATGCCATCAATGACGTATCTCAGTTCTTGTTCTTGAGCAATTTGCATTAGACGGGAAAAAAGCAGGCTTTTGCAATAATAACATTTCTTTTCGTCATTTTTTAAAAATTTTTCTTGGTTTAAGACAGTCGTACGTAAAGAAAGATGCTTAACACCTAATTGGTGCGCATTGGCACAGGCTGTTTTTAAGGTTCGTAGAGAATGTATTTCTGATTTTACAGTGATCGCAATGACTTTATTAACGGGAAGCATTTCTTTTGCCACAGATAGTAACAAAGTACTAAAAATCCCTCCTGAATAGGCCACTAAAACACTTTGCATATCCTTAATAATACATTTCAATTTTTCTAGTTTTTGTTCCATATCACTCATAACATAATACTCCTTTCTGGTAATATAAGGAATAATAAATATGATTGAGAATACGATCTTATTATTTGCTAAAACTATATATTCTTTAAATGGTTTGTAAAATCCTCTTTATTATTTGATTTTTTATACGAAGATAGGCTTTGTGTAGAATTAAAATATATGTTTCTTTTCTTGATAAAATTAACTCAAAAAATCATTAAATAAGCAGGAATTTGCCATATCATGACGAATTATCTGTAGACAAACTTTTTGCATAGGAGAAGTAAAATGACTGAGAAACATGCTAAAAAATCGCACACATGCTTAACTTTTATGGTTATTCCTCACTCCGGAGATCGGGTCAGCAAATTACAGATCCCTATCATTCTTTTAAAACGGGCTAAATATGCTGGCATTGTATTGATGATGATGAGTGCCTTTTTTGTTTATTCTTATATAAGCATGAAAGGAGACACAATCAAACTGAATCAATTAGAACAAGAGAATCAGATTCAGAAGGAAAAAATAATCGATTATTCCGATAAGATGGCGGAAATAAAATCGCAACTAAAAGAACTAGATGATCTAGATAACCAGGTACGAGAAATGCTCGATATAAAAGATAAGACTGAACAATCGTCCAAAGATGTCGCGGCTGCTGTTTCGGATGGTAATCTGGCTAGTCGTTCCGCTAAATCTATTGGGCGGATTGGTGGCTCTGTGGCATTTGCCGGGCAAGAGGATATTGATGTTGAGGAAATGGGACAACAATTGCTGGAGATTGCACAAGAAATTGAGTCAAAGAAGGATAACTTTGCTGAATTAAAAGAGAAAATATTAGCTAGAGAAGAGCGATTAGCTAAAGTGCCTTCTATTGCACCTGTTTCTGGCCGGATTACGTCTGCTTTTGGATATCGTGTTCATCCCATTTATCATAAACGTATTTTCCATGACGGAATTGATATGGTTTCTTATTATGGTGCGCCGATTCATGCAGCGGCAGCAGGTAAAGTTGTTTTTTCTGGATATAAAAATGGTTATGGGAAAACGGTTATTATTAATCATGAGAATGGATTCGAAACGCTTTATGCACATAATTCAAAACTTATAGCAAAGGTCGGAGACCGAGTACAGAAAGGGGAGTCTGTTGCCAAGCTAGGCAATACAGGCCGTAGTACTGGACCGCATGTGCATTATGAAGTACATAAAAATGGTAAGTTGGTTAACCCTACAAAATATTTCTAATGATTTTCATTTGGAGTCGTCATGAGAGGAGAGAGCGAATGTTTAGCAAAAAACAGGAAGAAGGATTAGGCACAGGCCAGGTGGAAACGTTTATAGGGCCTGGATCAAAATTTCAGGGTACCATTGATGCAACAGGGACTTTGAGAATTGATGGGTCGTATGAAGGGGAAATAAATACACAGGGCAATCTCATTGTAGGGGAGAATGGGACAATTACGGCAGATATTCATGCGAATAATGTTACACTTGCAGGTTATTTGAAAGGTAATATTTGCGGGTCTGGTACGGTAGAGATTAAACCTAAAGGGAAATTATATGGTAATATAGATGTTAAACATGTCATTATTCATGAAGGGGCTATTTTTGAGGGGAATTGTAAGATGAGTGAAGAAGAACAGAAAAAAGAAGATGAGAAACATACGAAAAAAGCGAAAGCAGCTAAGAATTCTTAGCTGCTTTTCTTATTTGTCCTTATAAGTATCTATATAAAGGGCTTGATTATTTTGGTTGAAGCTGGCATACATGACCTGATTGGCAGATTGAATCCCTTTTTCACGAAGTTGACGGATGAGCCATTTGCCGTCTAAACCTATTTTTTCCAGGTTAGAATAAATGATTTGACCATCAACGATCAGTTCTAAAGGCAAATTTTCTTCGGGTTTGAGGATATTGAGATCCTCATGGGTAACCGGTTGTTTTTTATTTTTTTTGATGATACTCAGCTCACCGTCAATTTCAAGGATAGCGATCTCGACATCGGTAAGATTAAAACAATCTTTTTCCCGCAATTGAGCTTTCAAGTCATCCATGTTATAGCGCATTTTTTTCAGTTGGTTTTCCATAATTGCGCCATTCCTGATGACGATAACAGGTTTCCCCTGGAGCATATCTCGCATTTTGATACTTTTTAGAGATAAAAAAGTTACCATGAAAGACCAAAAGGCAAAAACAAACATCCCTAATAGATAATGCCAGGTTGTATTGTGATCGTGGGTTGCCATAGAAGCAGCAATGGAGCCAAAGGTGATACCGGTGATATACTCTTCAAAAGTTAACTGGGAAACCTGGGTTTTTCCGAGAAGGTGTGTTAAAAAAAGGACTGCCACAAAGGCAAGGGTGGTACGAAATATAATCGATAATGTAACTTGCATTTTTAACACCTCATTAGTAAGATGATTATTATTGATACTATTATTTGTCATCATACGATAAAGTATAAGTTCCCTTTTGTATATTTTATAAGAGATAATCTATTTTGAAGATAGATAATAAAAAAAATATACAAAATATAGTAAATATAACAGGAAAATGGGAAAAAAGAGCGAAATAAATAGTGAATAAATAGGTAAGGGGGGAATGCATTGAAAAATATTTTGGTTATAGAGGATAATGAAGATAATTTGGATTTAATGGTAGAGATTTTAGAGGATGAAGGATATAAGGTATTGGGTGCTATGAATGCCAAAAAAGGAATCGATTTATTAATGGAACAGTCGATTGATTTGGTATTTATGGATATTTCTTTGCCAGGGATGAGTGGATTGGAAGCAACAGCTATTATTAAAAATGATAAGCAGCTAAAGCATATACCTGTTATTGCTTTAACAGCATATGCGATGATGGAAGATAAGAAGAGAGCCTATGAGGCGGGTTGTAATGGATATCTTACGAAACCTTTAGATTTTATGGAACTTTTGAAAACAATTGAACAGTATGTTTAAAATAATGTGGTTGTTTTAAGAACCATATGATAATTGGCTATATCCCAAAAAATTGTTTAGGGTATAGCTTTTTTATTTCTTTAAATGTGTCTTAAAGTAACGATTGTCAACTGAAAAAGGAAGAATTCTTCTGGTCAATGTATCATATTATCATATACATAAGGCAAAGATTTAAAGTGACACAAAAAATGTATCAAGAATATAAGGACGCTGATATATGTCGTATCGAAATAGGCTACATAAATGTAAAAAAATAGATGGTTGTACCAATAATATACATTACATAATTTGGAATGGCTGTATTGATATGAAATGATAATGGTTTATCTAGATTTTTATGTTACCTACCAAAAATAGACTTATCTACCTTAGAAATTCCGTTAAAAATATACTCAAAGATATAAATGGTATAGTTATTGCATCGATTATAATTAGAGTAGTGTAACACTGATCTGTTATGATATGCTTTGCAATAAAGATTTTGCATTTAGAAAGCATGGGGACACACCACTTGTACCTAGTGGAATGTTTTTTGTATACTTTGTTTGAATTTAATAAAATATGGTAGATAAAGAAATGATGGTAATATAAAAGAGGGGGCTCATAAGATGAGGAAGGGGAGTAAAAGAGGATTAAGAGTACGTTTGATGGGCATGTTTTTAACGGTTATTCTGATTTCTGTACTGGTCGTGGCAATGAGCAGCTACCGAATCGCATATAATAGCTGTAAGAACCAATTGCAAGATGAATTGATGCGCCTGGCTAAGGGGGCTACCGTATTAATAGAACCTTCTATATTAAAGCAGGCGGAGATGGAAGGAACGAGAGATGGCGATGCTTTTGAAACAGTCAACCGAGCTTTAGCAGATTATAAAAAAGAGATAGATGCAGAGTTTGTCTATACAATGACAAAAGATGGAGATGCATTGCGTTTTATTGTTGATGCCGGGGAAGAAGGAGATGAAGATTTATCTGCTATTGGGGATGAATATGAGGATCCAGATGATTGTATGCTGAATGCTTTGAATGGCGAGATAACATCAACCGACCAACCGTATACGGACGAATTTGGGTCATTTATGACAGGTTGTGCGCCTATTTTAGATGCTCAAGGCAGGATTCAAGCGATTGTAGGCATTGATATTGAGGCTTCAGAGCTTGTAGCGATGAAGAAACATTTAATTTCTCAAACTATGATGATTATCATTGCTTGTTTGGTGATCGTGAGTATATTGGCGTATTATTTTGCGGAAAGTATTATTAAACCGATTAGGGCGTTAACGAAAGGGACCCAAATGCTAGCGCAAGGGGACTTGACAGCTGCGATGACCGTTCAACGCCAGGATGAAATTGGGCAGTTAGCAGTAAATTTTAATGCCATGCGAGAAAAATTACGGGAACTGATTCAAAAAATTAGTCAGGCATCGGAAACGCTGTCAGGTTCGGCTCAGGAAATGACAGCGACTTCTGATGAAACGGGAAAAGGATCAGAACAGGTTTCCATTACAATAGATGAAATGGCAAAAGGAATTACGGAAGTAGCAGAAAATATGCAGAAAACAGTGGGTAATGTAGAAAACACCTTACGTTCTGTAGAAGTTGTGGGAGAAGCAAGCACACATATTCTTACCGCAACGGAGGAAGCACATGAACGGGTGAAGTTGGGTAACGAAGCTGTAGAGCAGGTTGTTGATAAAATGAATTTGATTAAACATACAGTGGATGATTCGGCCACTATGGTAAAGGTTTTGGGTGAGCGTTCTCATGAAATTGGCAGTATTGTTGATGTGATTACGGATATAGCCGACCAGACCAATCTATTAGCGCTTAATGCCGCCATTGAAGCGGCACGAGCAGGAGAACAAGGGAGAGGATTTGCCGTTGTCGCTGATGAAGTTCGCAAACTTGCGGAAGAGTCAGCAACAGCTGCTGCAAAGATTTCTAAGTTAATTAAGGAGATTCAAACAGAAACGGAGAAAGCGGTTAATTCAATTTACAATGGTACCGTTGAAGTAGACGAAGGCAATCGAGTGGTCAAGCAGAGTGGTGAATATTTTACTAAAATCAATGAAGCCGTACATGATATTGTAAACGGTATAGAAAACGCTCAAAAAGGGATTGAGGAGTTAGAAAGCAATAGTAAACAAGTCGCTGTTGCGGTAGAAAATGTATCCAGTGTGATGGAAGAATCTGCAGCAGGAACTGAGGAAGTATCTGCTGCAGCTCAACAGCAATCGGTTTCTGTTCAAGAAATCGTTTCTGGAGCACAGAGGCTGGGAAAACTTGCAGAAGATTTACACGAAACAGTAAGTGTATTTAAATTATAGGTGGTAAGTAAAAGTTATACCATAACAAAACCGAGCGTACGCTCGGTTTTGTTATGGTATAAGAAATTATAAACTTTTTCTTCCTTTATCTTTTCCTACCTGCTGTTTGATATCTGCTCTACGGTTGCTTAGTGGTTCCTGTTTGCAATGATGGAGGCCATAGCAATTGTGAAGGGAGATGTGTGGGTTTGGGATGAAGTGAATGGTAAATCCCTTGCGAAACGATATTTGAAATTTGGCGTACAAGACTTAAACGCGTATTTTGTAGAACCATATGCTCTAGAAATCCGCTTATGTTAACGACACCGGTGATATGCATATTGCCTACAGGAGGTAGTTCTTTCTTTACACCTGAACCGGGTTTAAGGGGGCCTTGTTTGATGAAAATTGAACCAACCATATCCGAGCTTCCTAAACACGCATCAACAGCAATAATATTGGGGTTTTGGAAGGTGGTATGTACTTTCGTGGTTATTTCTTCTAAGTTGACAGCATGAACCGGGTAATCTAAATTACCATAAATAAACGTATTGGGAAGATAAGCCATCTGTAATTGTTCACCCACTAATGGTCCTAAGCAATCACCTGTACAACGGTCTGTACCGATACAGATAATCACGGTAGGACGATCGAGAGAGGAAAAACTGGCCTGTTGTACTTCTTTGAAATATTGTTTGAAGTTTTGAATAATATTTTCATCTTCAGCATTTAGTTTCCTCTTTAGAAGCTGCTGTGGAAAAAAAGGGATATTCATAGGTTTTGCCTCCTTATTGACTATATGAAATAGGAAGAATGTTACTTTTATCTTTTGTAAAAAAGTATTTTAGAAATGGTAGTTCGGGATAATTTGATACGAAAAGGAATATGATGTATTAGAATGTTGTAATATTTAGAAGTGTTATTATTATGGGTCAATATGACAAACCTTATCCCTTAATATGAGAAAGTCATTTATTTATTTGTTATACGCTTTGCAATAAAGATTTTGCATTTAGAAATGTTCTTGCAAACCTGCAATGTAAATTCTTTATTGCGTGATATATAGTTTATTAAGTAATGGAATAATTACTGAAAATGCCTAAAAAGCGGAAGGAGTTTGATGGGTGCAAAACGTTAAGAAAATATTTCTTATTGCTTTTAGTTATATAGGGGCAGTTATTGGTGCAGGCTTTGCATCAGGACAAGAAATTATGGTTTTTTTTATTCGGTTTGGCACAAATGGGTTATGGGGGATTTTGATCGCCGCTTTATTATTTATGGTTACAGGGGCTATGTTACTCTGGCTTGTTTATCAGGAAGCACTTTTTGATTACCAGCAATTGATATTCTTTATTTGTGGGAAGCATCTAGGGTGTGTTTTGGATGTCATTATTACTTTGTTTTTATGGAGTGGTTTTGCCATTATGTTAGCCGGAAGTGGTGCAATTGCTTACGAATATCTAGGTGTACATCGTGCATGGGGAATTATGTTTATGGCACTTTCTGTAAGTATTATTTTAATGTTTGGAATTAGAGGGGTTTTTACACTAAATGCCGTATTAATACCTTGTCTACTTATTATTATTTTAGTAATAGGCGAGCATGTTTTTTTTACAAAAGGGTTTACAAATTGTTTTTCAGCTGGGTGGGGGTGGACTTCTGTCGTGAAGGAGACCTGGCCAGGGTCAACAGCCCTTTATGTGGGTTACAATTTGCTTCTTGTGCTGGCCTTTTTAACTTCTATGGGAAAAGAAATTGAGAGTGCTTCAATGGCGATGGGGGGTGGCATGCTTGGGGGTATGGGATTAGGAATCATGGCGATGATATTGGGAATGACCATGACAGCCTATTTCCCGGAAGTGTCGTCTTGCGATGTGCCTATGATAAAAGTTGCACAAGAAATGGGATTAATAGCAGGTCATATTTATGCTTTTGTACTTTGGATTGCGATGTTAACGACAGCAGTTGCTAATATTTATGGATTAACACAACGTTTCTTCCGAAAAGACCAAAAACAATATCGCTATGGTGTTATTATGCTGGTGATTTTAGCATTACCGCTCAGTTTTTTAGGTTTTACAAAGCTCATAACGATTTTATATCCTGCTTTGGGGTATTTCGGAATCTTTTTTCTGTTTTTATTTTTCATACGTGTATTTCAATACAATACTTATCAGTCATAGTTGCTTTTGTTCACAGGATTGTTGTATGATAATGATGAGGAAGGGAGGAACCAATTTTGAAATTAGAAGGTATTATTTGTTCATTATTAACCCCCTTTAATAAACAAAGAGGAATTGATGAAGCGGCTTTAGATACTCACCTGGATTTTGTCATAAATAGAGGGGTGCATGGGGTTTTTGTTGCAGGGACAACAGGGGAAGGGATGGTTCTTTCTCTGGATGAGCGGATGTATTTAACGGAAACGGTTTTGGAAAAAGTTAATAAACGTGTGCCCGTATTGATTCATACGGGAGCAGCCAATACAAAGGATACCATTACATTAACGTCGCATGCCCAAAAAAAAGGTGCGCAGGGTGCGGGAATTGTTTGCCCCTATTTTTATGGACATGATGACCAAAGTCTTTTTAATCATTTTCAAGCAGTCGCGCAGTCTGCTGAAGGTTTCCCTATTTTCCTATATAATAATCCGGGTCATGCCAATAATGATATTAAACCTCGGCTGGTACAAAAATTAGCTTGGCATGTAAAAAATATTGCAGGAATAAAAGATACATCAAAAGATCTCAGTCGGTTTCAGACATTGTTGGGCATTAAAAAAGTAAAAAAGGATTTTAATGTATTAGTAGGTAGTGATAGTTTGATATTACCTTCACTTTCTGTAGGAGGAGATGGTGTTATATCTGCTGTAGCTAATCTTTTCCCCCAGACGACCGTAGCATGTTATGATGCATTTAAGCACGGAAGCATACAAGAGGCCGGGCGTTTGCAATTATATATTAATCGGATTCGCGATATTCTTAAAACAGGTCCTTATATGTCTTCTTATAAATATTATTTATCTACAAGATTGGAAGGCTATCCGGAAGATATGCGGTCACCGTTGCGTATCTTGACGGGTGAAGAGAAAAAAGTGTTTATGGATAAAATAGAACAGGTTGAGGCACTTTCTTTAATAGAGGAGTTATAATGAAGATAATCAGCATTACTGGAGCTAAAAGTCATGTGGGTAAATCTACTCTTGCAGCAAAGGTTATTTCCTGGTTAAAACAGCCGGCAGCGATCAAATGTACATTGCCGCGTAAAGGGGAAAAGTTCGAAACCTTTGTGACTGATTCAAGCAAAATAATTGATCAAGCTGGTACAGATACATGGGCATTTCGGAAAGCAGGGGCGAATCCGGTAGTTTGGGTTCATACTAACCCGGAGGCATTTTCCGTCTCTTTTAATGAAGCCCTTTCATTGGTTAATCAGGCCACATGGCTGGTCATTGAAGGGAATCGATCGTTACAGGCGGTAGAACCTGATTTGATTGTCTTTGTAACAACCATTCAGGGAGAAATGAAGCCTTCCGCTATTTTACCTTTGGAGAAAGCACATGTTATTATTATAAATATTCACAGTGAAGATGAAAGAGATAGAAATGCAATTGAAGCGAGGCAAAAGGTTTTGCGTGACTATAATAGGCAAGCACCAATCATGATGATGAACTTAATGCATGATGGTGAAAAACCATGGTTGGCGCTTAAAGAGATAATGAATAATATCTTAGAGGAGGCATAACAATGACCATCAATGAAGATTTGTTAAAAGAAAAAATTAAAAACAGTCTGGTAGAGGGTAAATTGCCTTGTGCAGTAGCACATCAGATTTCTAAAGAGACGAACATAGGATTAAAAGAAATAGGACGTTTAGCAGATGAAATGGGAATTAAGATTAATAAGTGTCAGTTAGGTATTTTTTAAAAATGGTAAGTAGCAAGTGCTCTTTTTTCTACTTTCCACTTACTGTTTTTTTAGATAATTGATGACAAAACAAAGGAGTACCGACAATGAGTGATTTATTTAAAGTTTATACGCCATCAGAAGCTAGAACGGTTTTTTACCAACAATTTTGTATGCCTTCATTAAAGAAGGAAATCGTTTGTTTACAGCAATCATTGGGAAGAGTACTAGCACAAGATGTACAAGCTCCGGAAAATATTCCTGCTTTTGACCGTTCTTCGATGGATGGTTATGCTGTGCGGGCACAAGATACCTTTGGAGCATCAGAAAGTTTGCCAGCCTATTTGATACCGGCGGGTGAAATACTAATGGGTGAAGAAGCGCAAAAACCAGTGCACGCCCAGCAAGCCATTTACATCCCTACAGGAGGTATGCTGCCACCAGACGCTGATGCTGTTGTTATGAAAGAATATACAACTTTAGTAGGAGATGATCTATTAGAAGTTGTAAAATCTGTAGGACCAGGTGAAAATGTGGTAAAAGCAGGGGATGATGTTGGGAAAGGACAGGTTGTTCTGTCGGAAGGGCATACCATTCGGTCTCAGGATTTGGGTGCTTTTGCCAGCCTTGGTATTGTTGAGGCGGCGGTGTATGAAAGACCTCGTATTGCAATTATATCTACGGGAGATGAATTGGTGTCTCCAGAGAAACAAGTTAAGGTGGGACAAGTTAGGGATATTAATGCCTATACATTATATGCGCAAGTCATGGAGGCTGGCGGTATGCCAGTACATATGGGTATTGTAAGGGATAATTTCGCAGAATTAAAAGGGAAAATGACAGAAGCATTGCAAGAATATGATATGGTGTTAATTTCTGGAGGAAGCTCTGTGGGGACGCGCGACGTAACGGTGGAGGTATTAGAGTCTTTGGGAGAGCCAGGCGTATTAGTACATGGTGTTTCAGTCAGTCCCGGTAAGCCTACCATTATGGCGATCAGTCAAAACAAGCCTGTTTTTGGTCTGCCAGGTCATCCTGTAGCGGCTATGACCATATTTGATTTGTTTGTAGAAGAGATTATTTGCAAATTACAGGGTAAACAAGAAAAAGGTTTAGGAAGAAAAAGTTTAAAAGGTGAATTAACGCGTAATGTCCCTTCCAGTCCAGGGAGGGAAGATTACCTTCGGGTTGCCATTACAGCGGAAAATGGAACATTTCAGGTTCATCCCATTCTTGGAAAATCAGGATTGATTTTTACGATGGTAAAAGCGCAAGGTATAGTGAAAATTCCTATTGAACGGGCTGGGTTGGAAAAAGGGGAACAAGTGACGGTCAGATTATTCTAGGAGGTTTAAAGAATGGGACGACGCATATATTTAGACAACTTACCTTTAGAAGACGCATTAGATAAATTTTTCATAAAACTACGGGAAAAAGGTTTGATGGAAGGAAAGAAAGAAATGGTACTAACCTGTGAGGCTTTAGGGCGAATTACGGCTGCGGGTGCATTTGCCGAGATTTCTTCTCCCCATTATCATGCTTCGGCAATGGATGGTTATGCTGTAAAAGCAGAGGATACTTTTGGGGCTTCTGATACCCGTTCCAGATATTTAAAAACTGGGGATCAGGCTCAGTATGTGGATACAGGGGATCCTTTGCCATCAAAATTTAATGCGGTTGTTATGATTGAAAAAGTACATGAAGTAGATAATGAAACGATAGAGATTAATTCGTCTGTCGTACCATGGGAGCATGTACGAATTATTGGTGAGAATGTAGTGAAAACAGAATTAATTTTATCTGAAAATGTCCGTATTGGGCCTGCAGAAATAGGTGCCCTCTTATCGGGAGGGGTCAATGAGGTAGCGGTTTGGAAAAAACCAAGCGTTGCTGTTATTCCTACCGGAACAGAATTAGTACCCGTGGGGGCTGCCCTTAAAGAGGGGGATATTATAGATTTCAATTCCCATATGTTAGCAGGATATGTTAAGGAATGGGGAGGCGAGTCGCTGCGATACGATATCGTAGTTGATCATTACCCTAGTATTAAGGAAGCCATCATCAAAGCAACCAAAGAGGCAGATATTGTGGTTACAAATGCAGGTTCTTCAGCGGGATCAGAAGATTTTACGTCTAAAGCGGTAGATGAATTAGGTGATCTGTTGGTACATGGGGTAGGGATCAAACCGGGTAAACCGGTTATTTTAGGTGTTGTTAATGATAAACCGTTTATTGGGTTACCGGGCTATCCTGTTTCGGCGACATTGACAGCAGAGTTATTTCTCAAGTCTTTAATGAGCGAGCGATTAGGTCGGCAGGTGAAGCCCCGTAGAAAAGTAAAAGCGATACTTTCCCGGCGAGTGGTTTCTACATTAGGCTCAAAAGAGTTTGTGCGAGTCAAACTAGGGAAAGTAGGGGATAAATTAATTGCTACGCCTATGGGGCGAGGTGCTTCCGTTATTATGTCTCTAGTACAAGCGGAAGGACAAGTTAGTATTGGACAGGCTTCAGAAGGATTGGAAGCGCGGGAAGAAGTTGAAGTCGAACTTTTTGGTAATGAAGAAGCCATTGATAACACATTAGTGGCGATTGGAAGTCATGATATGACCATGGATATTTTGGCGAGCGAGCTTAGGAAGTCTTTTCCTGAAATGGCTTTGTCTTCTGCCCATGTGGGTAGTATGGGTGGGTTAATGGCTTTAAGAAAAGGGGAGGCTCATCTCGCTGGCATTCATCTTCTTGATGAAGAAATAGGAGAATATAATCATTCTTATGTTAATCGGTTATTACCCAACCAGTCAATGGTATTGGTTAATATGGTTTATCGTATGCAAGGCTTAATGGTTTTACCGGGTAATCCGAAAGACATTAGAGGAATTGAAGATCTGATTCGTGAAGATGTTATGTTTGTTAATCGGCAGCGAGGTGCAGGGACAAGGATTCTTCTTGATTATATGTTAAAAGAACAAGGGATTGAACCGGAACAGATTGCGGGCTATCAGCGGGAAGATTTTACGCATATGGCAGTAGCGGCTGCTGTTGTAGGCAATGTGGCGGATGTAGGAATGGGCATATTAGGTGCGGCAGAAGCCTTAGGACTTGATTTTATTCCGCTTAAAGAGGAACGTTATGATTTAGCTGTTTCAGAAACAACGTTTAAGAGTGAACATTTTCAGAAGTTACTCCAAGTGATAAACAGTAATACTTTCAAGACCCGGGTAGAATCTTTAGGGGGATATAGTACCCGTCATACAGGGTTGATAATGGGAGGAGAAATCGATGGAGAAAAATCATAATTTAGTAGATACCTATAACCGCAAAATCAATTATCTCAGAATTTCAGTGACCGATCGTTGCAATTTGCGTTGTATTTATTGTATGCCCGAAGAGGGTGTAGAAGATATTGATCATCCAGAGATTTTACGGTTTGGTGAAATACTTGAGGTGGTAGAAGCGGCTGCTGCAATTGGAATTACGCGTATTCGACTGACCGGTGGAGAACCACTGGTGCGTAAAGGCCTTGTTGATTTTATTCGGGATATTCGCCAAAAGGTGCCTGCTATTGAAGATATATCGATGACGACCAATGGTGTCTTACTGGGGCAAATGGCGGAGGATTTGAAAGAAGCAGGTCTTAATCGTGCTAATATTAGCTTGGATACGATGGATAGAAAGGAATTCATAAAGATTGCAAGGCGTGATCGGCTGCCTCAAGTGTTAGAGGGTATTCAAGGGGCATTAAAAGCAGGTTTGACACCTGTTAAACTAAATACGGTATTAATTCGTGACTTCAATGAAGAAATGTTGGGTATATTAGGTCATATCACTACTTTTCAAGCTATTCATGCCCGCTTTATTGAATTTATGCCAATAGGAGATAGCAGTATCTGGAGCCATGATAAAATTATTCCGGTAGCTGAAATGAAGGAAAAAATTGAGGCGCAGTTTGGTCCTTTAGAACCGGTTTCTTCTGTCTTTGGTTGTGGGCCTGCACGTTACTATAGAATTCCGGGGGCCTTGGGGACCATTGGATTTATTAGCCCCATCAGCAATCACTTTTGTAGTGAATGTAATCGGTTGCGCTTGACGGCAGATGGAAAAATTAGGCCTTGTCTACTTTCGGATTACGAAGTAGATATTAAGAAGTTGATTCGACAAGGGGCCACAGCAGAAGAGTTGGAAGAATGTTTCCGTTTAGTTGTTAGGCATAAGCCTGAAGGGCATCATTTAGATCAAGATAACGAAGAAAGACATTATAAACGGACGATGTCAAAGATAGGGGGATAATGATGGAAGACATGAACCATTTTGATAAAGAAGGACGCGCGCGGATGGTAGATGTTTCAAGTAAGCAGGATACGACAAGACAAGCTATCGCAAAGGGTTCAATTATGATGAAACCAGAAACATTTGAACAAATTATAGATCAGAATATGGCGAAAGGGAATGTGTTAGGGGTTGCCCGTGTGGCGGGAATCATGGCAACTAAGCAGACTTCGCATTTAATACCCATGTGCCATCCACTTATGCTGACCGGTGTTGATGTTTACTTTCACACCATAGCAGAAAGGTCAGAGATTGAGATTGAATGTCGTGTACGGACTACAGGAAAGACAGGTGTGGAAATGGAGGCACTGACAGGCGTTTCTACAGCTGCTTTAACCATTTATGATATGTGTAAAGCCATTGATCGTGGGATGATCATCAAAGATATTCGGTTAATGGAAAAATCAGGTGGGAAAAGTGGTCTTTATAAGCGCGCGGAGGATCAATGATGAAGAAAGTAGATGACATCATGATTCGAGTAGGTATTTTAACAGCAAGTGATAAAGGCTCCCAGGGATTACGGGAAGATGTGAGCGGCCAGGTTATTAAGGAAATGGTAGAAAAGGAATTGTCAGGCCGTGTTGAACGATATATGATTATTCCGGATGAACGAGTAGAAATTGCTGATGAGCTGCGACGAATGGCAGATGAATATAAATTAGATTTGGTTTTGACAACAGGTGGAACAGGATTGAGTCCCCGTGATTTTACACCGGAGGCCACACTTGATGTGATTGATCGGGAAGCACCGGGTTTTGCAGAAGTGATGCGGGCAAAAAGCATGGAAAAAACACCAAAAGCAATGCTTTCCAGAGCACGATCAGGGGTGCGAGGTCAAACTTTGATTATTAATATGCCCGGCAGTCCTAAAGCAGTACGAGAATGTTTTGAAGTGATTGTACCTGCTTTACCTCATGGGATAGAAATTTTGCGAGGTATCGGGGGAGAATGTGGCAAAGTTTAGGGATAAGATATTAAAAGAGGATGTGATATGAGATGACATACCAGAGAGCCGTACGCGTGGCAGAAGAGATTCAAAAGGAAGTCAGCGGGATTATTCAAAAGGAACTTAAAGATCCCCGCATCGGATTTGTTACGATTACGGGTGTTGATGTAACATCGGATTTAAAGTTAGCAAAAATTTTTGTCAGTGTATTAGGGGATGAAAAAGCAAGGGAAGAGACGCTTTTAGGATTGGAAAAAGCGAAGGGTTTTATCCGTAGGGAAATTGGCCATCGTATTAGGTTGAAGAATGTTCCTGAAATCATGTTTAAGTTTGATGAATCCGTAGAACATGGTGCACGAATTTCCAAATTATTACACACAATACATGAAAACGAAACACAGGAAAACAAAGAATGATGAAACAATTTACAATGATTGATATCTTTAAATGTAAAAGAAGTTTTTTGTTAGTGGGGCATGCCATGCCGGATGGGGATGCCCTTGGTTCTGTTTTAGCTTTAGGACTGGCGCTGAGAAAGATGGGTAAGCAAGTACAGATGGTTATGCCGGATCTACCCGGAGAGAGCTATTCTTTTTTGCCAGGATTTTCTGCTATTGCTGATATGAATGGGGTAAGAAAAGAAGATGTTGAAGTAGTTGTTTCTTTAGACTGTGCATCTATGGAACGTACAAAAGATGCGATGTGTTTATTGGAGCAATCACCCTGTGTTATTAATATTGATCATCATGTTAGCAATACAAATTATGGTGACTATAATCTTGTGAAGGCGAAAGCCGCAGCTACAGGGGAAATTGTTTATGAAGTGATAAGGGACCTGGGTGTCTCTCTGGATGCATCCATAGCAATCTGTCTTTTTGTAGCGATTGCGACAGATACGGGTTCTTTTAAGTATGCCAATACGACTTCGCAGACGCATCAGGTTATTGCTGAACTAATGACATATGATATCAATCATGCGGGTGTTATGCGTGAATTATTTGATATAAAACCTTTGGCGCATATGCACTTATTGGGGAAGGCATTAAATAATCTGAAAATGGATAGCAAGTGGCAAATGGCATGGTCCGTATTGACCCAAGAAGATTTTGATGCAGTAGAAGCGAGTGACCAAGATACGGAAGGTATTATTGATCATGTAAAGTCTGTTGAAGGCATTGAGGCAGCGGTTCTTTTTCGGGAAATTGAGAATGGAAAAATTAAAGTAGGATTTCGTTCTCATGAATGGGTTGATGTCAATGAAATTGCCCAACAATTTGGCGGCGGGGGTCATGCTCGGGCAGCGGGCTGCATGATAAAAGGCCCTATGAGCGAAGTTGTAGAGAAAATATTGAAAGCGGTAATGGAAAAAGTAGGTGATGGCAGTGGACGGAATCATTAATGTTTTAAAACCGCCCGGAATGACTTCGCATGATGTGGTGGCTTATTTAAGAGGTGTGTTGCACACAAAAAAGATAGGCCACACGGGTACACTAGATCCTGCTGTAGCAGGCGTTTTGCCCATTTGTGTGGGTAAGGCGACACGGATTATCGAGTATATCAATGAAGCAGAGAAAGTTTATCGAGGAGAAATGACTTTTGGTTTTGCGACAGATACACAGGATGCCATGGGAAATGTTACCCATTACCAAAAGGTTAAAAGATTTTCTCCTAAGCGGGTAGAAGAAACTTTAAATAATTTTGTTGGGAAACAGCAGCAGATTCCACCTATGGTTTCTGCAGTGCACTATCAGGGAAAAAAGCTTTATGAATGGGCTCGTGAGGGGAAAACGGTAGAACGGCCTTCACGTACCATTGATATTAAAGACATTAAAATATTACAAGTCATATTGGATAACGATTTTCCCCGTGTATTATTTGAAGTTGCTTGTTCTAAGGGGACCTATGTACGTACCTTGGTATCAGATATTGGACAGCAACTGGGTTGGGGTGCAATGCTTTCTTTTTTGGTACGTACGCGTTCCGGTTGCTTTGGAATTGATACAGCTGTGACTTTGAAAGAAATAGCTGTTCAAAGTGAAGCAGGGTGTTTGAAAGAACGGTTATTACCTCTCGATTATCCATTGCAATATTTATCAAAAGTAACGATTAATTTGGAAGGTAGGGAGAAAATAAGCCATGGTATGTCGCTGGGTTCCCAGTGGTTTACCGGGTTATCTGATGTTCCATTAACTGATCGAGTGCGGGTTTATGATTCCAAAGGGGTGTTTATTGCGATAGCTAAAGCACCGGACGATCATAACTGTCAATTTAAACCGCTCAAAGTTTTTTTGTAGAGGAGATCCTATGGAGATTATTCAATCATTAAAAAATTTAAAAAATGATCAAACAAACCATGTGGTTGCTTTAGGGACCTTTGATGGTGTCCATCGTGGACATCAACGCTTGCTTGAAATTATGGGGGATGAAGCAGGGTGTAGTAAAGGTAAAAGTATTGTCCTTACATTTGAGCCCCATCCTTTGATAGAAATTGCGCCCCATAAAGTGCCGCCCCTTCTGACCACAACGGTTGAAAAGGCAAAATTGATGGAATTATTTGGGGTAGATGTTATGGTAACATCTTATTTAGCCCAGGAGATGGCTGATTTAAGCCCAATAGATTTTGTTAAGGAAATACTGGTTAAACAACTTTATGCTAAAGTTGTGGTGGTGGGATTTAATTATACTTTTGGCAAAGAGGGTAAGGGTACGTCTAAAGATTTAGAATATTTTGGAGAAAAGTACGGCTTTAGAGTAAAAGTTGTTCCGCCTGTTTATGTTCATGGGTACGTGGTTAGCAGCACTAAAATTCGTGAGCTTATTGAGACAGGGGAAATTCAAATAGCGCGTGAGATGTTAGGGAGAGCACCTTCGCTATATGGAGAAGTTATATCTGGTGCCAGGTTAGCACGGAAAATTGGATTTCCTACTGCTAACTTAAGATTAGATTCCCGCTCTATTTGGTTTGCCAATGGGGTATATGTTGTGGTTGCTGTTTTTAAGGGAAAATCCTATGGGGGTGTCGTTAATATTGGTTATAAGCCTACGGTAGGCAATGGGATCCGAATGGTAGAAGTCCATCTATTAGATTTTTGCGGAAATTTATATTCCGAAAAATTAGAGTTATGTTTTATTAGCAAATTAAGAGAAGAAGAAGCATTTCCAAATATTCAAGCGCTTCAAAAACAGATAGAGAAAGATGTAAAAAAAGCACGAGAAATATTGGGAGTGTGTCATGAGCTGGAAAGCATAAAATGAAGTCCTGAGGAATAAAGATAAAATAGGGTAAGTAGTAAGTAGTAAGTAGTAAGTAGGAAAAGATAAAAGAAGCTTAGAGCTGGCAGGGAGAAAGTTTACGGCTGCAACTACAGGATATAATTTGATATTTACATGCTTTGGTGATTATGTTATAGTTATTAGTGGCAATGGGTTGTTATTTGGGGGGAGGGTGCTATATGTCGTTGTCTGCTCATGTTTTTGCTGATGAAGATGTAAAGACGATTGCAAATCATGTTTCTGATATTTGTCTGAGTAAAGATTTTCAGGGATTGAAGCAAGAACTAGAGGCTTTGTATCGTCAGTCAGGTGTAGATAACCCCGGATTTATTGCATTCCATGATGCGTTATATACGATGTTAACCCAAGAAGAAAGTACTCCGAATCGGAAAATTGAGTCTTATTAGATCATATGAGCTTAGGAATAATTTAGAGGAGAAAGCTATGAATGTTATTGTTACTGAGCATGCTAAAAAACGGCTCAAAGACTCTCGGCAGGAAGGCATTACAATTCCTGACGTTGTCGATGCTGCAATTGGTATACCTGGAAAAGTACCAGGGGCAACACGCATTAGGGGATTTATCTCTTCTAGCGGCCGTTTCTTTGATATTGTGATTCGAGACATCAGCATTGGGAGATTAATTATTACAGTGATTGGAAAGTGATATATAGATTCTCTGTTTCAGTAAAAGAATAACTGACTGTAATTGAGAACTAATAATATATATAACCATATGCTAGGGGTGCCGTTTCTCCGGCGGTCTGCTTGGCTTATGGGGATTAATTAGATAAGGAGGTGAAATGCGTGGCATTAACAGCAGAAAGAAAACAAGCTCTTATTGGTGAGTATAAAACTCATGAAGGTGATACAGGTTCTCCTGAAGTACAGGTAGCACTTTTAACCGAAAAAATTAACTACCTTACCGATCACTTGAAAATGCATAAAAAGGATTTTCATTCTCGAAGAGGTTTGCTAAAGATGGTTGGTCAAAGAAGACGGTTATTAAACTATCTTAAAGCTAAAGATATTGAGCGTTATCGTGAACTTATTAAGCGTCTTGGGTTACGTAAATAGTTATTATGTTGAAAAAAGCGGGATAATCCCGCTTTTTTTCTTAATATCTGGAAAATTATTTTTTTTATATACATCATCAATTTTTTTGCTGGGAAAGGGAATATTATAGATTATGTAGAATAACTACGAGTTATCTTTGCTAAATCTCAGGACTAAGAAAGATCTTGTTGAGAAAGGATAACAAAAAACAAAAGGAGGTAAGTGAATGTCTGATGTTTTTGAATTACAACTTGGTGGGCGCAAACTCAGTGTAGAAATTGGTAAAGTTGCCAAGCAAGCGAGCGGCGCTGCCCTGGTTCGTTATGGAGAAACGATGGTTTTAGTAACAGCATGTGCTTCAAAAGAACCAAGGCAAGGTATAAGTTTTTTCCCACTGACAGTTGATTATGAAGAACGATTTTATTCGGCAGGGAAAATTCCGGGAGGATTTATTAAGCGAGAAGGAAGACCCAGTGAAAGAGCAATTTTGTCAGCTAGACTGATTGATCGGCCTATTCGGCCTCTTTTCCCTAAGGGCTTTAGGAATGATGTGCATATTGTGGCGACTGTCATGTCTGTTGATCATGACAATACACCGGAAATACCGGCAATGATCGGGGCATCTATTGCGCTGACGATTTCGGATATTCCTTTTGGTGGGCCTATTGCGGGGGTTAAGGTAGGGCGGATCAATGGTGAGTTTATGATCAATCCTACAAGCGAGCAAATGAAAACGTCCGATATTGAACTAACAGTAGCGGGTACATCCGAGGCTATTATGATGGTTGAAGCAGGTGCGAAGGAAGTGCCTGAAGATGTCATGTTGGATGCCATTATGGCTGGGCATGAAGCGATTAAGAAGATTACAGCTTGGCAAGAGGAAATTGGTAAAGCACTTGGAAAGCCTAAAATGGAAGCACCATTATTCACTGTTTCAGAAGAAATAGAACAAGCAATATTAGCTGCCTTTGCTGAAGATTTGGAAACGGCTTTTCGCGTAAAAGAAAAGAAGGAAAGAGAAGAAGCCATTGATGCAGTAAAAGAAAAAGTTATGGCGCATTTTGCAGCACAATGGGATGAAGGTGAATTTGCAGAGAGACGCGGCGAAGTGGGCGAAGCTTTTCATAAAATACTTAAGAAAAAAGTTCGCAAGCTTATTCTTGAGGAACAAATTCGCCCTGATGGTAGAAAGCCGGATGAAATTCGCCCCATCAGTTGTGAAATAGGAATCCTCCCGCGTGCCCATGGTTCAGGTCTTTTTACACGGGGTCAAACGCAGGCATTATCTGTAACCACACTGGGAACGATTAGCGATGAACAAATTCTGGATGGATTAGGTGTTGAAGAGTCAAAACGCTATATGCATCATTATAATTTCCCTCCATACAGTGTTGGAGAGACAGGGTTTATGCGTGGCCCGGGAAGACGGGAAATAGGCCATGGTGCATTAGGAGAACGTGCCTTACTGCCTGTGATTCCCAATGAATCTGAATTTCCTTATACCATTCGGGTTGTTTCCGATATCTTGGAATCTAATGGTTCTAGTTCACAGGCAAGTATCTGTGGTAGCACAATTTCTTTGATGCATGCCGGGGTTCCCATTAAAGCACCTGTATCTGGTATTGCTATGGGACTGATTAAAGAAGACGATGAAATTGAAGTGCTTTCAGATATCCAGGGAATGGAAGATGCTTTGGGCGATATGGATTTTAAAGTGGCTGGAACAGCAGCAGGTGTTACTGCGCTGCAGATGGATATCAAGGTAGGCGGTGTATCCCGTGAAATTTTAGAGCGTGCGTTAAAGCAGGCAAAAGAGGGCCGCATGTTTATATTAGGTAAAATGCTGGAAGTCATTGATCAGCCAAGGGAAAATTTATCCCCCTATGCGCCTAGAATTATCACAATGGATATTGATCCAGATAAGATTCGTGCTGTGATTGGACCTGGTGGCAAGATTATTAAAAAAATAGTTGAAGAAACTGGTGTCAAAATCGATATTGAAGATGATGGACGCGTATTTATTGCCTCCGTGGATGGCGAGGCAGGCGATAAAGCGAAGCAGTGGATTGAACGGTTAACAGCTGACGTAAAAGTAGGAAGCATTTATATGGGTACGGTTACCCGTATTATGAATTTTGGAGCGTTTGTGGAAATTCTTCCTGGTAAAGAAGGTCTTGTACACATTTCTAAATTGGATGAAAAACGCGTCAATAAAGTTGAAGATGTCGTGGCAGTGGGTGATGAAATATTAGTAAAGGTAACAGAAATTGACAATCAAGGGCGTGTCAATCTCAGCCGCCGCGATGCCATGCGGGAACAAGATAAAAAAGATAAGAGTGAGTAATAAAGGTTGACGTAGAATTGTTCTGCGTCATTTTTTTTATATTAAGATAGTATAGTCATATGATCAGCCGTAGGCTGCGGTTTTTCTGCTTTCCGCCTGTTTTATAATATAAATTTCTTTAAAAGTGCATAAATGTAAAAGACGACAATATACTAATATTAGTTGAGCATCTCCCAATCCTTTTTGTAAAGGAAAGAGGACCTAAGATAGGTCCTCTTTCCTTTGTTTAGGATTTGGTGAATTAAAAGGAAGTGTAACGGTGAATATACTGCCTTCACCATATGTACTGGCTACTTCTAAATTTCCACTTAATAATTTACACAATTCCATACTGATGCTTAGTCCAAGTCCTGTACCGCCGACTTTTCGAGCTATGGAACCATCAGCTTGACGGAATGCTTCAAATATTCTTTCTAAATGTTCTTCTTTGATGCCTTGTCCTGTATCCTTTACTTTTATTGTAAGATAAGAATTAGAATTGAAGTGTTGTGTGTCTATCATGATGTTAATCTTGCCTTTGTCAGTAAACTTAATAGCGTTACTGAGCAGATTGATTAATATTTGTTTGAGTTTTGCATAATCAGATACAATGGTTACAGGAGAGGCGGGTGCTATTTTGGAAATTATCAGACCTTTTTTTTCAGCCAGTGGATATGCCAGGTAAGATACTTCATCGATTAGGGAGATGACATTAAATTCTTCTAAAAACAAGTCCATTTTTCCAGCTTCGATTTTGGAAAGATCTAACATTTGATTAATCATGTTTAATAAATTATGTGCATTACGAATGACTGTTTCCAAATTTTTGGTTTGTTTATCGGGGATATGATCTAATGTTTTGAGCTTGACAATTTCAGTAAAACCAATGATAGAATTCAATGGTGTACGAAGTTCATGTGACATATTAGCAACAAATTCAGATTTTAAACGGCTCAATTCATTTAGTTCGCTATTTTTCTTTTCTAATTGCACCATAGTTTCTTGAAGTTTAGATGTCATTTGGTTGAAATGACATGCTAGTTTTTGAATTTCTTCAATTCTAGTGGGCACGATAAGCTGATCCCATTGGCCATCAGCAATTTTTGTTGTTAAGTTTGTTAGAACATTTAACGGTTTGGCGAGATTATGTGACATCACTAACGTGAACGGTAGGGCGATAAATAGTGTTAACAAGGAAAAACCAATCACAATGAGTGCGTACCTTTTAAGGTAATTGATTAAACTATTATTGTAGTTTTTTTCTGTAATTAATACCCAGTCATGGTAAGATAAAGGTTGATACATACCTATTACCTTCTGATTCATATAATTTTGGTACGTATTAACACGCCGTTGATCTTTTAAAGTTTTTTGCATATCAAGGGTTTTTACTTGAAAATTAAGTATAGCCGTATTTCTGTTTTTATCGTTTAAATTTAACTGAGAGAGATAAGGTGATTCACTAATCATAGTGCCATTTTTATTAACGAGATAGGTTTGATAGCTTAAATCATGATTAAAAAGATTAAAAATATTGGAAAACTCTTTAGGATCTACCGTACCGATCACGACACCTTGAAATTGGTTTTTGTCAAATATAGGTACTGAAAAAACAACTAGAGGGGTTTGGGAAATCTTGCCCATCAGGACATCAGATATAGATTCGTTCCCTTTCAAAGCTTCTTGAAAATAGTTTCTATTTTCAAAGTTTATATTCATTAATCTTTTGCTTAAATTCCCATAAGTTTGGTAATGGAATGCTTGATTTTGTGTTGCTGTACTTTGATACCGGATACAAAGGGGTTGGCCTCCTTTGTTGGTAATAATCAAGTTATAAAAATGATTTTGCTTTTGTTCAAGAATACGATCAAAGTAGTTTTCTATTTCAGGTATATCAAAATTATGGATTGCAGGTGAATCGGCAATCATTTTGACATCTACCAATCGTTCTTCTAACCAGCCATTAAAAAAATCAGTTTGTTTTTTTGAAGTAGCTGTGATATCGTTAAACGTAGATGATTTTAAATGGTAATGTGATATTAAAATGAGTGTGATATTAAAAATAATTAAAGGAATTAGAAGAAATAAGATTAAGTTTGCACATAAGTATTTCTTAAGATTATTTTTGTATGACCAATTAGACATATAAAGACTCCTTTTTATTGTGAATCGATCCCGTAAAATAATATGCATTTTATAGGGGAAATGCAACATGGGAGCCCACCACGATATCTTCTGCAATGTCCTTGAACTTGTATTTTCTTGCAAATTCAGCGCTGTAAGTTCTTTAGTGGGTTAAATATAGTTTGAAAGTATAACGTTCTATGTGGAAAAACATGTATGAAAGTACAATATTCTATTTTAATAACTAATATCCTTCTAGCTTAGGGAAGCTTTGAAGGATATTTCTTTCGTTGACCCCAACATTTGGTTATTATATAATTTGTTATAAGCGTACTGTGTAAAGGAGATGCTAAGATAGCGGAACGGAATAAAGATAAAACAGATTCAGGATATTTTGGTAACAGCTGATTCTGGTAAATGATAATGTGTAAGGAGAGGAAATGAATGGTGCAGTTTCATAGTATATGTCCTGAGAAAACCTATAAGCTGGGAAAAGTTCTGGGCCAACGGTTAAAGCAGGGACAGATCGTGTGTCTGGTGGGGGACTTGGGAAGTGGGAAAACCACTTTTGCTCAAGGCGTTGCAGTAGGGATGGATGTAAATGATTATGTAAACAGTCCTACTTATACCATCGTTAAAGAATATTTGGGACGATATCCTTTTTATCATATGGATGTTTATCGTTTAGGGAGCGAAGAAGAATTAATAGATATTGGCTTTGATGAGTATGTGTATGATGGATGTGGTGTGACATTAATCGAATGGGCAGATCTAATTCCAGATGCGTTGCCCGAACACTATTTATGGATTGAAATTAAATCTACTGGAAAACAGGAACGTATGATAGATATGACAGGAAATGGAAAAGATTATGACGTGTTAATAAAGGAGTTGTTAGAGGAATGGGAATCTTAGGTATTGAAAGCGCAACAATGGTGGCAAGCGCGGCTATTATAAAAGATGGAAACTTGGTAGGAGAATCTGTACAAAATATTATTAAGACACATTCACAGCGATTATTGCCCGTTATTCATCAACTTTTAGAAGAAAGTGGCTTAACGCATAAGGATTTAAAGGGAATCGCTGTATCTATTGGTCCGGGTTCTTTTACAGGATTGCGCATTGGGATGGCGACAGCAAAAGCCCTTGCTCAAGCATGGAACATGCCTTTGTTTGGTATTCCCACATTAGATGGATTAGCACAATCTTTGATTTATGCGGAAGGCGTGGTTTGTCCTTTGTTAGATGCACAAAAAGGACAGGTTTATACCCGCTTGTTTCAAGGGACAGGGCGACAGTTGAATCCTTTGACAGATCCGATGGTAATACCCTTCTCAGCGCTTTTGGAACAATTAGCTTTGAAACAGGAAACTGTCTATTTCCTAGGAACAGAAACAAATCGGTATGTTAGTGATATCAAATATGCGTTGGGCGAGAAGGCGATTATTGTGGGGAGCAATCTGCAACTACCGCGGGCGAGTAATATTGCCTATTTAGGAGAGCAATATATGCGACAAGGTAAACAGAATGACCTGTATCTTTTACGGCCCCTATATATCAAAAAATCAGAAGCAGAATTGGTTTTGGAAAAAAGAATAGAGGAAGAAAAGCATGGAAGTTAAAATAGTTCCTATGATGCTTGGAGATGTTAATGGTGTTTTAGATGTTGAACGCACTTCTTTTTCTACGCCATGGTCAAGAGAGGCCTTTGTAAGCGAAGTGATGTATAATTGCAATGCATTTTATTTAGTAGCTAAATTAGAGAATAAAATTATTGGTTACGTTGGGACCTGGATTATTCTCGATGAAGCTCATGTTACCAATGTGGCTGTTCATTCTGAATATCGTAGACAGCATGTGGGGGAGAAGCTTTTAGTGACGCTCATTGAAGAAATGAAAAAACGTGATGTGATAAAAATGACATTAGAAGTTCGTGTTTCTAATGTTGGTGCACAAAAATTATACGAAAAATTAGGTTTTGTTAGTGTGGGTATAAGACCTGGGTATTATCAGAACAATGCTGAAGATGCGGTTATTATGTGGAAAGATCCTTTGTGATTTTTCCTCTTTTTTTTCACATTTTTATTCTTTCCTCATATGTTGAAGATAGAGATTATATACGAGGTGGAGAATAATGATTAAAATAGAGTGGGGATGCAATAAGATATTTTGGTTAGAATTACTTCTGTGGCATTGTGAGTATTTTGAATTGTTTAATATTCCCTTACTTCATTTATCGATGGATTATATGTATCATCATGGTATGTTGAAAGAAGTGATGGTGCTTGTTATAATTCCATCTTGAGGCGCCTGTTTTTGCTGATAACCTACATACCTCTTGTCAACCTATATGACCTGTAGTATAATGAATAAAGTCGGGACATAGCTCAGTTTGGTAGAGCGCTGCGTTCGGGACGCAGAGGTCGCAGGTTCAAATCCTGTTGTCCCGACCATTATGATTGGATAGACATGTCAATTGGACAGGATGTCCAATTTTTTTTATGGAAAAGTATAAATTTTTTTGAGTGGTTTGTTTTTTGTTTGAGGTCTAATATAAGGGGTATAAATATTATGTATTTTTATGTAAAAATTTTCATGTTTCTACCTAGTGCAGATTGGGAATGAAACAGGCTAGAGCGCTGCCATAGATTCAGTAAAAAATATATCATTATCAACTTGTAAATAACTTTAAATAATAGTTAAAAAAATGTAAATTAAGGAATAAACATAAAAATTTTCGCATAAAATGGAAATAAGCGAATAATAATATTATCCTAAGTAATTTTAAAAAAAAATGAAAAGGAGTGAAGAGATGATAAAGATAGGCGTTATTGGTCTTGGTAGAGCTGGTAAAGAAATAGCAAAATTGATTTTAGATCAGGATGATATGAAGTTGGTGCTGGGAATTTGTTCGCCTGATAGTGAATTTGTGGGAAAAGACCTGGGAAAAGTTTTAGAAACGAGTGATACGGGAATTATAATAGAGGGTTCTCATCATTTGGAAAGAAGTTTACATAAAAACAAGCCGGATGTCGTGATCGACTTTACGGTTCCTGAGGCTACATTACAGCATATCAAGTTTTGTGGTAAAGCAAAAGTTAATATGGTGATTGGAACCACAGGATTTACAGAAATCCAGGAAAAGAATATTGCTTCTATGCAGAAAAACGATCCTATTGGTATTGTAATTGCGCCTAACATTACATTAGGGGTTAATCTGATGATGCTGCTGTCACGCTTAACATCTAGCATTTTAAATAATTATGATTTTGAGATTGTGGAAACACATCATCGTCATAAAGTAGATGCGCCATCAGGAACTGCCAAAAAAATTGCGTATGAGATTGAAAAAGGATTAAACTTGTATGAACTGTCTTCTGCGAGAAAGCAAAAGGCACATCAGGAGATTCAAATACATGCCTTACGTGCTGGGGGTGTCATTGGTCGTCATCGTGTATTGGCCATCGGGGAAAATGATAAAATCGAGATCATTCATGAATCTTTTTCACGGAAAGTTTTTGCAGAAGGGGCGCTGAAGGCCGCTCGTTTTGTTAATAAGAAAGTAGGCTTATTTGAAATGAAAGATGTGATCGATTTAAGAAATGTATTATTGCATTTCTTAGAAACGGAAGGTTTCGAAGATTTCAATATTAATACAAATTGTAAATAAAAAAATAGCTTGGTATGTTTTAGGGGAAAAATTAGCTAAAAGCTGCTAGAGGCTGAAGGGCTGAGGCTTAAATTATAAGTTATATTTTTGAGCCTTTAGCTTTTAGCTTTCACCCTTTAGCCAATATTAATTTTGTTATTTTATATACTAAAAATAGTTGTATGACTTATTATTGCATATTTTTATGATTTATGATAGAATACGATTAAGTTGAGCTGAGAGAAATAGATGATTAAGTTGAGACGAGTATAGAAGAGTTGAGAAAAAAACATGTGATGTAGGTACTGTATATTAATACCTATGCCTTTTTCAACCTTTTTTCGTCGAAGGTTTTTTTTATTTTCAAAAATAAAAAGGAGGTATTGATATGTTACCGAATGAAAATGGATTTTTTGGTCAATTTGGAGGGGCGTATGTACCAGAGGTACTTCAACCCATTTTAAAAGAATTAGAAACGCAGTATTTGAAGTTGAAAGAGGACGATTCATTTCGTCAGGAATTGTATGATTTGCAAAAATATTATGTAGGACGACCTTCACCCCTTTACTTTGCTAAACGTTTGACAGAAGAGATGGGTGGCGGAAAAATTTACCTGAAACGGGAAGATTTGAATCATACGGGTTCTCACAAGATTAACAATACCATCGGGCAGGTTCTGCTTGCAAAGAAGATGGGTAAAAAGCGTATTATTGCGGAAACAGGTGCGGGGCAACATGGTGTGGCAACAGCAACTGCTTGTGCATTATTTGGTTTGCAATGTATTGTGTATATGGGAGAAGAAGATACAAGACGCCAATCATTAAATGTTTTCCGTATGAAACTGTTAGGTGCGGAAGTGGTGCCCGTTACCCGTGGGACGGCTACTTTAAAAGATGCTGTTGATGTGGCTTTAGAAGATTTAGTAAAAAATGCTTCGGACACATACTATATGTTAGGTTCTGTTGTAGGTCCGCACCCTTATCCTATGATTGTTCGGGATTTTCAGGCGATTATTGGGGAAGAAGTAAAAGAGGATATCCTAACGTTAGAAGGGAAATTACCGGATGCTTTGGTTGCTTGTGTTGGAGGCGGCAGTAACGCCATGGGGTTCTTTACAGCATTTTTAGAAGATGATGTAGAATTAATTGGGGTAGAGCCAGCAGGGCATGGAATTGAAACAAGACAGCATGCGGCTCCTTTGTGCAAAGGTGAAGTGGGAACGATACATGGGTTTAAGTGTTATTTACTTGCGAACGAACAGGGAGAGCCCAGGGCAACACATTCTGTGGCTGCTGGATTGGATTATCCAGGTGTGGGACCTGAACATAGCTATTTAAAGGCCAGTGGGCGGGCACAATATGTGTCTATAACGGATCAAGAGGCATTGGACGCTTTTGCAGCTTTAAGCCGCATAGAAGGTATTATTCCGGCATTAGAGAGTGCACATGCTGTTGCATATGGGATGAAATTGGCTGCCGAGTTAAAACAGGATGAAATAGTGGTTATTAATGTATCTGGTCGTGGTGATAAAGATGTACAGCAGGTAGCAGGATTAATGGAGATATAAAAAAACCCTTCGGGGTTTTTTTAGTTGACAGTGGACAATTGACAGTTAAAAGAATAAACAGGGAGCAGGGATTTTCCTTTTTGCGCCGAATACCTTTGCAAAACCATGTAAAGGGGAGGGCGTGTTTATGAAAAAGGAAACCCAGACTCAAATTTTCAATAAGGGTGAATCTATTAAACAAAACATTTCTGATATCCAGGGTTTAATTCAAGAAGCGTTAAATGGTGATAAAGAATTGAGTGAATATGAATATCTAAATTTAAAAGAATCGCATAGCAATTTAGAATTCGCATTGGGGAATGTGGTACATGCCTTAAATTTAATGAAGAACCTTTAAAACTGGGAATTTTCCCGGTTTTTTTATATTTGAACGACATTGAATAAAATCGGATGAGTTATAAAAATTTTTTTTAAAATGGTTTTTATGTCGTGTTTAGAGGGAATAATAAGTAGTAAAGACAGTTGAGTGTTAAAGTGTAAAGTTTAAAGGTAATAGATAAATCTGATATAAGGGGATGTAGTTTATGAATGACTTGTTCTTGCGGGAAGGGCAGGGAATAAAGAATCTGCAGAAGCTGGAACAATGTTTGGATCAGGTAATTCAAGATATGGAAGATTTTGACATGAGGATGAAAGAAGAATGCGATGAAGATCGACTTAAAGAGATGCGGATGGAACGACTGAAACTTCGTTTTAGGGCTTTGAAATATATGTCCGAGATCGAAACCATCCACAATAATTCTAGATTTGATCCAAGCAGCAGAAATTTGTTTGATTAGAAATTAAATTCTATTGCTTTGTACGAATTTTTACAAAAACCTTCAGAAAAAGAAAACTGGAGGTCTTTTTGTAATGACCATATGTATAAAACGACTCATTCTCTATTTTAATTTCTTAATATATGATTTGCGATAAAAACTTTTCACTTAGAATTGCTCTGGCAACATGGGGACACATCACCAAACCCGCAATGTAAAATTTTTATTGCAAGGCCTATGTTTTTGATTTTTTAATTGTCGATTGAAGGACGGCGAAGCCGTCTTTATTATTTTCTATGGATATTTTACCAAAAAGATATTATACTAAAAATGGACATTATATAAGGAATTGTTGCATATATTTAGAAAGGATTTGGTTAAGCGTGTATAATGAGCAGGCGATCAAAGAAAAAATGAAAGACAAAATAAAAAACGGAAAATCGATTACGCTCATGGGTATAGAGTCATCCTGTGACGAAACTTCTGTTGCGGTGGTTCGAGATGGGCATGAAATTTTAGCTAATGTCATTACTTCTCAGATTGATGTTCATCGTAAGTTTGGGGGTGTCGTTCCCGAAATTGCTTCTAGAAAGCACTTGGAATTGATTAATCCCATATTAGAGGAAGCCTTAAAGGAAGCAAAAATTGATTGGTCTGATTTAGATGGTATTGCAGTTACCTATGGTCCGGGATTGGTAGGGGCACTTTTGGTTGGTGTTTCTACCGCTAAAGCATTGGCCTATGCTTTGGATTTGCCCCTTATTGGGGTGAATCACATGGAAGGTCATATTTATGCTAATTTCTTGGAAAAACCAGATCTGACGTTTCCCTTTCTTTGTTTGGTGGTTTCCGGGGGCCATACAGATTTAGTCTATATGGATGAACATCGTTGCTATGAATTATTAGGACGTACTCGGGACGATGCTGCAGGAGAAGCATTTGATAAAGTTGCACGAGCATTAGGATTACCTTATCCTGGAGGGCCTGCTATTGATGCTATGGCAAAGGAAGGGAATCCAGATTCAATAGAATTTCCAATTGCAAGATTTAAAAATGGTATTTATGATTTCAGCTTCAGTGGGCTTAAATCAGCTGTTTTGAATGAAATCAATCATAGCCGCCAGAAAAATGAAGAACTTGTGGTTGCTGATATTGCAGCAAGCTTTCAGAAAGCAGTGGTAAAGGCGTTGGTAGAAAAGGCTTTTCTAGCTGCTAAGGATAAAGGGATTAAGGAGATATTAATGGCTGGCGGGGTGGCAGGTAATAGTGAATTGCGTGACGCAATGACGAAAGAAGGAGAAAAATACGGTATTGGTATTTCCTATCCTCGGCCTATTCTTTGTACAGATAATGCAGCTATGATTACTTGTGTTGCTTATTATCAATATTTGACAGGGGAAACGGCGCCTCTGTCACTTAATGCGGTACCTAATTTACAGTTAGGGGAAAAGTGTTATGAAGGAAAACTTAGACAAAAAATGGTTAAAAATAATACACCAAACCCTAAAAAATAACATAAATAATATGAGAGTGCTGTGGATGAAAATTTTTGTGGAGTATGTGGATAACTGGAACAGGTACGAGTGTTGAGGGGTTATCCATGTGGGTAAAAAAAATATAAAAAAAGATAGTTTTTTGTGGATAATGTGTATACTTTTGTGAAAAAGCCTGTATATCAGGCTTTTTTCTGTGGATAAACTTGTGGGTATTGTGGATAAAACCATTAATTATGGGAATAATAACGAAATTAGGCTAAAAGTCCTATTGAAAGACACGGATGGCAGGTAGCAAACAGTAGGTAGCAGGTAGGAAAAGATTAAAAAATTAAAAGATGTAGAGAGGAGCATATATCATATTGGATGGGAAATTAAAAGGATTAATACTTCGTTCTGTGCAAAAGTATAATATTTTACCTGTTACTTCAATTTGTAATGTGAAGTGTAAATTTTGTAGCCATAAACAAAATTTACCTGGTATGGATGTATATCGGATTCCCCATTTGACATTGAATGAATTTGAAGAAATGATTGATTTTTTAGATCCGTCTGAAAAAATTACGATTGGAGAGTCAGCAACTCGTATTATAGAAGGAGAGCCTTTCGTTCATCCACATATGGTGGAGATTTTACAACGACTGCGACAGCGTTTTCCACATACGGAGATTCAGGTCACGACAAATGGTAACAGGCTGACTAAAGAAATTGTGCAGCTTCTACACGCATTAAAGCCGTTAGAAGTGAACCTTTCTCTTAACAGTGCCTGCATGGCTCAGCGTCAAAAACTAATGCAAGATAGAGATGCCCAGGTTGCGATTCATTCTCTAGAATGGCTTAGAAAGTATGATGTTCCTTTTCATGGCAGCATCGTTGCGATGCCAATGATTGTGGGTTGGGAAGACATTAAACAAACCATTCATTATTTTGATCGATTTGGAGCTCAAACCATTCGCATTTTTATGCCTGGTTTTACGCGTTTGGCACCACCTGAATTACAATTTTCTTCTGAATTTGAGGAGCAATTAGTGATTTTTATAGATGGTTTACGACAGGAAGTGGAAACACCTCTTTTGCTAGAACCCTTTTCACATGATGATTTAATACCTCGGGTAGAAGGCGTTATACGAAATTCCCCTGCAGCGTCTTCAGGCATTAAGCGGGGAGATGTGGTCGTGTCAATTAATGGGAAACAACCACGTTGTCGTGTTGAAGCCTACCAGCTTTTACTGCCTAGTACTGAAACCGCGGTCCGTCTTCAGAGGGGGATAGAGAATTATGACGTCATTTTGAAAAAACAGAAGGGTAAAAGTGGCGGCCTTGTTTTTGAATATGATATCATGCCTTCCTTTTGGGAGCGGATCGAGGCGGCGATTGCTAAATATTCATCTCAATCCATCTTACTGATGACCTCTGTATTGGCGTATGGTGTTATTGATAAAGCACTTCGTACACTTACATTACCAGCAAATTTTTATATAACTATTGCCAGAAACCAATTTTTTGGAGGGTCCATCCAAGCAGCGGGGTTATTGGTCGTAGAAGATTTTTTAAAAACATATGAAGACTGGGTGAGAGAACAGGGTGATCAACCCAAAGTGGTATTTCTTCCGGCCATTGCTTTTGATGAAAACGGAAGGGATTTATTAGGAAGAAGTTACTGGGATATAGAAGAGGCATGCTCATGCCAGGTTGAAATAATATAGAATATCGAGGAAATGCTTGAAATAATTCAATATATTATCTTAACTGCACATATTTTCTATTTTTGAGGAAATAATAAGATTGCATTTCCCAAAACCTTTAACTATTATATTAACTAGATTAGCACTCAACACAAGAGAGTGCTAACAAGTTTGCAAAGAGACTAATGATTTTAAGAAGGAGGGTAATTTTCATGAATCTTAGACCTTTAGGTGATCGTGTTGTATTAAAAGTTGTGGCTCGTGAAGAAAAGACAAAAGGTGGTATTGTATTACCAGATACCTCAAAAGAAAGACCTCAAGAGGGAGAAATTATTGCTGTAGGCAGTGGGCGTACTTTGGAAAACGGAGAAAAACTAGCTTTAGAAGTTAAAGTAGGGGATCGAGTGGTATTCTCTAAATATTCTGGTACAGAATTTAAAACGGATGGCGAAGAATATTTAATTGTTACTGAAAAAGATATTTTAGCGATTGTTGGTTAATTAAAATTAATTAAAGGAAGGTGACAGAACATGTCTAAAGAGATTTTATTTGGTGAAGATGCGCGTAAGGCCCTGGAAAGAGGAGTTAATGCTTTAGCGGAAGCGGTAAAGGTAACGTTAGGTCCTAAAGGACGAAATGTTGTTTTAGATAAAAAATTTGGTGCACCTTTAATTACAAATGATGGTGTTACGATTGCGCGGGAAATTGAAGTAGAAGATGCTTTTGAAAATATGGGTGCACAATTGGTTAAAGAAGTTGCTACCAAAACCAATGATGTTGCGGGTGACGGAACAACAACTGCAACTTTACTAGCACAAGCCATTATTCGTGAAGGTTTAAAAAATGTGGCTGCAGGGGCTAATCCGATGGCCATTCGCCGTGGTATTGAAACAGCGGTTGCTACCGCAGTAGAAGAAATTAAGAAATTTAGTAAACCTGTCGAAGATAAATCCGCTATTGCTCAAGTAGCAGCAATTTCTGCAGATGATCAGAAAATTGGGGAATTGATTGCAGAAGCAATGGATAAAGTAGGTAAAGATGGTGTTATTACGGTTGAGGAATCTCAAGGGTTTGGGACAACGTTGGATGTTGTCGAAGGGATGCAATTTGATCGTGGATACATTTCACCTTATATGGCTACAGATGCTGAAAAATTGGAAGCGGTTATGGATGAGCCATACATACTCATTACCGATAAGAAGATTGGCAATATCAATGAAATTTTACCGATATTAGAACAAGTTGTTAAACTAAATAAACCTTTATTATTAATCTGTGAGGATTTAGAAGGCGAAGCATTAGCGACAATGGTCGTTAATAAATTACGTGGGACCTTAAATGTGGTTGCTGTAAAAGCACCTGGATTTGGTGATCGTCGTAAAGCGATGTTAGAAGATATTGCAATCTTGACAGATGGACAAGTGATTTCCGAAGAATTAGGTTTGACATTGGAAAATGTTGAACTGAATGACTTAGGTTCTGCCCGCCAAATAAAAGTAACTAAAGAAAATACAACGATTGTTGAAGGTAAAGGCGGCAAAGGGGATATTGATAACCGTGTTGCCCAAATTAAACGCCAAATTGAAGAAACAACTTCTGAATTTGATAAAGAAAAGTTGCAAGAACGTTTGGCAAAATTGGCAGGCGGGGTTGCTGTTATTCAAGTAGGGGCAGCAACAGAAGTTGAATTAAAAGAAAGAAAATTACGAATTGAAGATGCGCTGGCAGCTACTAAAGCAGCCGTAGAAGAAGGTATTGTAGCAGGTGGTGGTACTGCATTTATTAATATTTTACCATCTTTAAAAGCATTAAAAGATGATGACACTGATCAACAAACAGGTATTAATATTATTACCCGTGCTTTAGAAGAACCTGTACGTCAGATTGCAAATAATGCAGGTATTGAAGGTTCTGTTGTTGTAGAGCAGTTAAAGGATAAAGAAATAGGTATTGGATTTAATGCAGCTAAAGGTGAATTTGTTGACATGATCGCTGCTGGTATTGTTGATCCTGCTAAAGTAACTCGGTCAGCTTTACAAAACGCATCCAGTATTGCAGCGATGTTATTAACCACAGAAACCATTGTAGCTGATAAACCTGATGAAAACGCAGGTGGAATGCCTGGCGGAATGCCTGGCGGAATGCCTGGTGGAATGGGCGGAATGCCTGGTATGATGTAATGATTAAGTATTTAACTCCTCACGTATTTATGTGGGGAGTTTTTTCATTTTGTTTTCAAAATTATTATTTTGACATATATATGTTTTGGCATATATAATAATATAATATGATATGATTAATAATATAATATCATTATAAAATCAAAAAGGGGACTGATGTGGATGGCGGGGCAGATGGATCATGTGAAATATAAAGTGAATAATCAGCGGTTGCTTTTATATTTGCTTTATCATATTTCTCATCCCAAGGAACACGAAGTAAAAAGTTTAGAACGTCTGGAATGGATTATCTGTTTGGCACAATATTACGGGAGAAAGAAAAATTATGCCCATGGATTTAATTATTGTTTTTTAAAACGTACTCAGGGCGCTTTTAGTCAGGAAATAATGGATGATTTACAAGAATTAGTTGCCCGGGGATTTATTAATGAAAAACTGAAAGTTGTTGATGTGCCGTTTAATAAGCTGTTTATCAGAGATGATTTTGTGAAGAAATATTCTATTTCTCAGGAAGGCAGTGAGTTTATTAGGATGGTGGATATTTCTCCACTTGAACAGGAGATTATTGATGTGGCCTTGGGAGAAAAAAATAAACACTTGACCATCGAGCTTTCTAAGCTTTATTGGAACGTTTATCATGAACTGGAATTAAATCTAAAGAAAATTGGAGAAGTCATTATGCCCTGTTATTATGAGATAAATGGTGAGATTCAATGATGTGAATGTGTTGAAGAAACATAAGTTATGAAAAGACGGCGAAAGCCGTTTTTTTAATAGCACGATAGTGACTTGCTGTTAAAACATTCTTGCTTCTTGGCAGGATTTTTTCATGAATAATAGAATTGTTTTCTTACATATAGGTACGTGTTTTATATGATTATTAATTTAATGGAAGTGAATGGACTCCGACTTTACCATTTGACGATTTATTGCTTTAGAAAAGGAGGCGTAGGATATGGAAGCAAAAGAAATGATATGCATTCTTTGCCCTATTGGTTGTCATTTATCAGTAGCACAAAAAGAGGATGCGCCGAATGAATATATTGTGACAGGGAATCAATGTCCTAAAGGAGAAAGCTATGGCATTAAAGAGTTAACGAATCCTACCCGAGTATTGACAACGACGGTAAAAATTAAAAATGCAGCTTTAGATAGATTGCCTGTAAGAACAGCACAGGATATTCCTAAAAATAAAATTCGGGAATGTATGAGGGTGTTGAATGAGATTGAAGTGGAAGGACCTGTTCAGATTGGTATGATTATCGTAGAAAATATTTTGGGGACTGGTATTGATGTAGTGGCTTCCCGGAGTATGTGAAAATTTAGCTGGTTATTTAAAACTTTTTTTATAGAAAATGAAGGAATATAATTTATAAGCGTAAATATATAGGGAAGGGGCTTCCTTTCCTTTTGTGTATGTAATGGGAAAATATAGATTGTGCTGGGGCATAGATATGCTTACAGCCAATTTCTGAAGCTAAAGAAGAATGTGCAAGGCGTAAATTAGTGTACTGTAGATTATTTGAGGAAGAAGTAAAGGGTTATTTCACCGACGCCAAAAATTGTCTTTCAGCATAACTATGTCCAAGTTGGGTTTGGATTTATATGATATTTGTGAAGTTTGTGCTTAGGCATGGTTATGCTTCCAGGTATCTTCTAAGCTAAAGAATTTTTTGCAATATAGAAAGATTATACGCTTGAAGTAGGGTGGTTGATATGTAGTATGGTTGAGACCATCGACGCAATAAGATGCCTTCCAGCATAACCATGCCTAAGTTGTTTTAGTTTTTTGCCTTTTTAACTGTTAACTATTCAAGTGTTAATTAAAAGATAATAGAGCTCTATTTCTCATAACGGGTGTATCAGTAGATTTTAGTTGCTCATGATTTATGTTGTAATGAAAAAAGTTTGGAGGAAATACCAAAATGAAGATACGAGGTTATGAATTTTCGCTTAGGGAATTGGCGGGATCGATGGGGGATTTTGGTACGCTGCTTCCGCTAGTCATTGGTTATATTGTAGTGGTGGAAATGGATCCAGCTTCCATGCTGATTATGTTTGGACTCTCGAATATAACATTAGGATTCATCTACAATTTACCGATGCCCTTGCAGCCTAAAAAAGTAGTCGCAGCCATTGCGATTGCGGATAAATGGAATCCGGCGATGGTGCAGGGAACCGGGATTGCGCTGGGATTTACCTGGGTGATCATTGCTTTTTCTGGTTTGGTCAATAAACTGGTCAAAATAACGCCTAAACCGGTGATTCGGGGGATCCAGCTGGCTTTAGGAATTACATTGGCGTGGTCAGGGATTAAAATGATCAATGATGCGGGCGTTGCTCTGGGCCTGATTGCCATTATAGTTCTCATTTTATTAGGGAAAAATGAGAAATTACCGGCTTCAATTGTGTTAATGGGTCTTGGTATTGGGATCATGTTCTTTCAACATGATATGAAGCATATTGTCCAATTTTCCTTTAGCTTTCCGCATTTTACATTACCCTCTCTTAAAAATATTTATGAAGGTTTTGTTTTAGCGGGTATTGCCCAGATGCCGTTAACGTTGTCTAATGCGGTGATTGCCACGGCAGCACTTCTGCGGGAATATTTTCCGGAGCAGGCAGATCAGAAAATTTCAGAAAAGAAATTAATGCTGAATATGGGATTTATGAATTTAATTGTTCCGCTGTTTGGCGGTATGCCCCAGTGCCATGGTGCAGGGGGATTGGCAGGACAATACTATTTTGGGGCCCGTACGGGAGGGTCAGCCATTATGGAGGGTCTGATTGAAGTAGGGTTAGGACTGTTTCTAGCCCAATCGATTAAAAATTTATTTACTATTTTTCCTATGAGCATTGTGGGCGCTATGATGCTGTTTGTGGGTATTGAACTGGGTAAATTGACTAAAGGGGTTGATCAGGAGGGCGTCAAGAGTTTGTTCCTTACGACGGTTCTGGCAGTTGTTTTCAATATGGCAGCGGGGTATGCAGCAGGGATGGCGTTTTATTATTTGGTTGAAAGGAAGAAGGGGAACTAAGACCTAAAGGCTAAAGGCGGAGGTGATATTATGCAAGGGGAAAAATGGCAGGAAAAATTGATGCAGTGGCCGGAGATTGAGAAGATATTAAATGTTGAACATTTTTTTAGTCGGCGTAATGAGGTGTATGGTGTTGATGTACGGCTTAAAACGGGTCAGACGCTAAAAGTCGTCGTTAAAGTGATTATGGATGAGGTTAAAAGTAGAGAAGAAGCCAATGTGTTGCGTTGTTTATTAATGCATCGTATGGGTGTACCGCAGGTTATTTGGCATATTCCGGGGATGATTGTTATGGAATATATTCCAGGGGTATTACTTGTAGATCTACTGGGAAAACGTCAGAGTGATAGCAATAGGTGGATTGAGAGATTGGCTGTTTGGTTGGCAAGTTACCATCAGTTAACCTTAAATGAAGCAGGAAAAGTACTTTTGATTCAGGACGCGAATTTGCGTAATTTTATTTATTATGAAAATGAATTTTACGGGATTGATTTTGAAAGCAAGCATTGGGGGGATCCGGCTCGCGATTTGGGGGAATTATGTAGTTTTATTTTGAATAATGACCCCTCGTTTGCGGAATGGAAGTTTGCTATCGTTGAGGCGTTGATAAGATATTACCAGAAAGAAACGGGTAGAAAGATAGAGGAACGAGTCTGGTGTTATATCATTCAAGCGTTAGAGGAAACGATTAAGCGGAGGCCGCAGCAGGAAAATGTGCTGCGAGAGGGTATTGAAAGCATAAAGATGATGAAAAAATTGTCATTATTAGAAGGAAATTAGTATTTTGCATAGAAAATATAACTGTGAAATGTAATTTGTTTATTAATTTATTATTAAAAAAGAATAGCTATTTCTCCGACTTTACTGTTCTAAAGGGAAATCCTATGACGGTAAAGCGATAGGTGGTGCTGGAAACGGCATGGCCTCCCGTGTTTGGAAAGGAGATCATTTTTATACAAGCAAACCAAACACGGTTTGCTTATTTTTTTATGATTTATTTTATATTAATTTATTAATTTTTAAATAGATAGGGAGGTGATTTGCCGTTTAATGTTTTGGTAAATTCAAATAAGCAATAACCAACGACGAAGGGAGAGAAATTTGTGCAAATGATGAGAAAAGCAGGATGGAATAAATTTTTGGCTTGTTTGCTTGTTTTAAGTATGATCGCGGGATTTTTTGGAATGGTTACGCCGCAAACGGCGTGGGCGGAGGAAGATCCGGTTGTACTGACCATCACAGGGACAGGCCTTGAGCAAGATGTCATTATTCATGAATCATATTGGGAAGAACATAAAACTGAAATGGTAGAGAGGTATTATTCTTCCAATAATACTTGGAGTTTTCATAAGATAACGAAAGCTAAAGGATATGACCTTTTTTCTTTGATTGGTGAAGCTAATTTAAAAACGGATCAAGATTATACCGTAACATTTGAATGCTTGGATACTTTTAAAACTCATAGAACAGTAAGTGAATTAAAGAATGCGTACTATTATTCAGACTTTACGGAAGCAAGTGGGCAGATTGTTGCGCCAATGATAGATTTTTATAAAGCTGAATTGATATCCCTTGGTCAGGAAGTCTTTAATCCGCCAGTGGATTGGCAGAGCCAGGACCGGGAATTAACGGAAAGCGATTTGGATGATCATAGACCTCGAGCTGTGTTTGGGCAACAGAGCATTGATGATACCAATCAATCTGGTTGGGCAAGAGATTTGGTTCGCATTGTTGTTGGCGAAGAACGCCCCGTAGTTATCACAATAGATGGTAATGGTGTTGCAACTGAAACAGGATTTACCATCGCGCAGCTTAAAGCAATGCCAGCGGCATATCAAATAGATGAAGATTATCAATATAACAGCAGTAGCGGTTCAAAAACAGTCCATGTCAAAGGCGTAGATTTATGTTATATCCTGCAGGATGTAGTAGGGATCGCAAATCAAGACGCAGATGTTCAATTTATTAACAGTGATGCAGATACATATCCCATAGATCCGCAAAAACAGGAAGATATTAAAAATCCAAGCTTAAAATATGTACTGGCATATGAAGTTGATGGGGAAGCGTATGACGGTATCAATAAAGAATTGCGTATTTACCGTAAGCTTAAGACGGAAAATGAGTTTAACACGGTATTCAAAAACATTATTGGCATTCGTATTGATGGAAGTGAAGATATAGACTTTACCACTAGTCCGTATAAACATATCACCTATACTAATGAAGGAAACCCATATAATATTGATGATATTACTACTGCTACGTTGACAATTGAAGGACCGGGAGTGGAAAATTACCGAGCTATTTCCGTACCTCAGATAGAAGAGGCAAATGATGGTTTGTTCCGGGGTACTTATGCAGAAAGCATTGCTGGTGAAGCAAAGCAGAACACTTATGAGGGAATTACTGTTTCCTATTTGCTTGATAATTTTGTAACATTGACATCAGATGCACAAACTGTCATTTTTAAAGATAAATCAGGAAATGATATTGGAGAATATACATTAGATGAAGTTCGTAAAACGGATTATTTGAACAATACAACTGAAGCTAATAACCTGCAGATGATAGTCGCATACGGTGTTAATGAACTGCCTTTGGTATATAGCAACACTGATGTTGGTTATGACGCTGACAAAGGGAATGACAATGGGCCTTTTAAACTGGTTGTCGGACAAGCAACTGCTGATGAGCAGGCGGTAGAATTTTCACGGGTTAATAAAATATACGTAACCAAATCTGAGAGTCATTATGAGCATGATCAAGTGCCGTACAATAATCCTGATTTAACGAATTATCTTGTTACTATAACTGGCTCTGGATTGGGACATGAAAAGAATTATTCGGTAGCGGATCTTGAAGCAATGATAGATATTCAGTATGAAGATCGCTACAGTCTCTCCAACAGTGAGAATTACTGGTACTATAATGATTATAAAGGTGTAAAATTATGGGATTTGCTGCTTGATGCTGGACTGGATGCTAGTATAGATGAAAATACAACGGTACAATTTATTGCAGCTGACAACTATGCATTCCAGCCAAAAACAATTAAAGATATTAAAGATGCTTCCCAGTATGGTTATTATCAAAAAGATCCAGCAGATCTGGGTGATGGTTCTTTTGATGGTTCCAATATCCAGCCTGAAAAAACAGGGTGCCCGGTTTTATTGGCATATGGGTTTAATGGCTATCCTTATGTATCACGTCCGGCCGATGAAGGATACATTGCAGGAATAGGAAATGATGGCGGTCCGCTGCGCATTATTTCCGGTAAAAAAGATTATAATGATACCAACGGCTCCAATCAGGTTCAATTTGCAAAAAAAATAATTATTGGCAATGATGCTGATTATTGCATACATTCTTATGCACCGTATGATACCGATGCTGCTAGTCCGGTTACCGTTAAAGTAGTAGATGATAACGACACATTGCTTAAACAGGAAGATTGGACAGTTAAGGATATCGAAGATATGGTTTATGCTGTAGCAGAAGCAGAAGCTGACAAAGCTCGTGTTAAGGACTCCTATTTTGTTAAAGAGTACAATGGTAATAAAATTTGTGATTTATACGAAGGGGTAGGCATTTGGTATCTATTGAGCGAACAAGTTGGCTTACCGGGGACAACGGGGACAGTAACGTTTAAAGATAGCTCAGGCGTTATGGAAACGGTTACTTTGGAAGATATCAGAAATGCTAATTATAATAATGAAGTTACTGATGCGGAGAATATGAAGCCGGTACTGGCGTTTGCCAAAAATGGGTACCCTATGGTTGTGGATAGAGATGCAGCAGGATATGCTGAACATAATGACGGTGGCCCGTTAGGCGTTATTTTTGGACAAACTACTACGGCTACTCCGGGATTGATTATGAGTAACGTTCAAGAAATTACTGTTAAAATTCAGACAGATGAATGGGCACATCTTACTTCGCCGTATAATACATATGGCACGCAGACATTAACCATTCATGGTGATGGTGCTCGTACTTCTAAGACTTTAACCGTAAATGAAGTGGAAGCGCTGCAGAATTATATTATGACAGATGATTACTATCTAGCAAAAAGCAGCACCGAAGGATATAGTGATATATATCGCGGGATTAATTTGTATGAATATTTGCGCCAAGAAGTAGGGTTGCAGGCTACTGCAAGTGGAGTGACAATAGTTGCTAGTGATGAGTTCAGCAAAACATTTACATTAGAAGAAATAGCAAAAGCCGATTATATAAATACAGATAACAATGCAAATGATTTAAAAGTAATGTTAGCTTATGGTAAAAACAATTTACCGCTTGTTCCTGGTAGTGAATCTGATGGTTACAGTTCTGATGCTCATAATAAAGGTGGGCCTCTGCAGTTAATTATTGGGCAAAAAGATAATACTGATTTTGATAATAGTGGAAATTGTATTAAAGATGTGGTAGAAATAATCATCGAAGCAGAGGAAGGAACAAGTTGGAAGCATGATCATGGTCTTTATTCGGAGTATCAGGATCAAGCGGTACTGCGTGTAACGGGTTCTGAAGTAAAAGAGCCGCGGACTTTCACCCTTAAGCAATTAGAAGCATTAAATGATCATATTATTCGCAGTACATATACTGGAGATGGACTGCATGATTTGGAAGGTGTTATATTATGGAACTTAATTAATAACGTTGTTGAGTTAAAGGATGGGGTAACTACTCCAAGTAGTATTCGAGTATTTAGCGGTAGCAACTATAATCAAATAATCAGTGACATAGATCAAGTGATGTATGGCAAGGAAAATAGCCAGGGGGTAATCAAGGATATAATTCTAGCATATGCTACGGACGGGTATCCGCTGGTACCAGAAACTGACAGCACTGGATACGAAGATGGCAATCAGTTCGGACCCTTACGTTTGGTTGTGGAAGAAAACAACTCCATGTGGGTAAAATGGACAGATTGCATTGTAGTTGGAACAGGCGATTATGAAGCGCCGGTACTTGAAGCTGCAGATACGGTGTTCACATTAACGGGTGACGGAATAGATACACCAATTGGATATACAATGGATGCGTTAAAAGGAATGACAGCAACAACAGCATCCTATCTGCATAAAAGTGTAGATGAAGCCGAAAGTTGTACAGGTGTATTGCTGAGTACATTACTAACAGAAGCAGGCATAACAGGAACAGATTTAGAGATAAAGATTACCACCACAGATGGGTTTGAAGATATACCTATGGGAGCATGCTTGACAGTGCCGATAGCGGAAATCAGTTCAGATGACTATTTAGTTACTTATGAAGTAGAAGGTGTGGAAATAGATGATGTAGACGATGATGGAAACCATTCCTCAATAAGAATCTATCGTAATTATGATGATGGTACGAGTACGTGGTACAATCGCTGTACAAATGTAATAGGCATCGGTGTAATAGCACCAGTAGTGGACAATGTATTCACTATCAGTGGTGACGGAATAGATACACC
>DAOUPZ010000027.1 GCA_030625885.1 Clostridia bacterium | reverse complement strand
ACCGCCCTTTCACGGCGGTAACGGGGGTTCAAGTCCCCCTAGGGTCACCATTTAAGTGGGCGCATAGCTCAGCTGGGAGAGCACCTGCCTTACAAGCAGGGGGTCACAGGTTCGAGCCCTGTTGTGCCCACCACTTTTTTTGTAAATATTAATTTTGAATTTTAAAATTATTTTACATAAATAAAAAAAGTATTGACGTATTAAGATGTTAGTGGTAAAATATTTTTCGTAAGTTAAGTTGTTCCTCGATAGCTCAATGGTAGAGCATTCGGCTGTTAACCGAAGGGTTGTAGGTTCGAGTCCTACTCGGGGAGCCATTTTTTTTGCCTAATAGTATTTCTTAGACTGAGGGAAGATATCCTTCAGTCTTTTTTTACGTTCTTCGTTCAGCAACCAAAGGTTGCGATCGTTCTTCTTTCCACTGAATAACGGTTAACGCTGCCTTTCTAATTCTGTAGTATTAGTTCTTTTGCCCTAACTCGTGAAACCATTTTACTGATTTTGTTAAAGAACCTTCTTTTTCTAGGATAATTCAAGGGATTTTTGTGCTGGATGTCGAAAAAATAAGTAATAAGTTATAGGAGGGAAAATAAGTGTATTGTAAAAGGAAAATGTCATTGCTTTTGATCACATTCGTTACAATTTTATTTGTGTGGACACTGTTAGGAGATTCAACTGCAATGGCAGGGGAGTGGGGAAGCCGAACGCTAAAAGTAGGAATGAGAGGAAACGATGTTGTTGTTTTACAACAGAAATTGAACGCAGCAGAGTTTAATGCCGGTATCGCTGATGGCATTTTTGGTTTAAATACCAAAAAGGCATTAGAAACATTTCAGCAATCACAGGGATTAAATGTTGATGGGATCGCGGGGCCGCAAACTTTTTTTGCACTGGACGGAAAAGCGCTGATTGTTAATAATAATCTGTCATCTCGATCTGGGGAGCGCAATGTTGGTGAAATGGTTTCCTGGTCAGATGCAAACGGGATTTTTCCTCGTGGTGCGCTGGCTACGGTAACCGATGTAGAAACAGGACTTACTTATCAGGTTAAACGGTATGTAGGGACCAATCATGCAGATTGTGAGCCTCTAACAGCTGAAGATACGGCCATCATGAAAAAGATTTATGGCGGGCAATGGAGCTGGGCACGCCGTGCAATTATTGTTACGGTTAACGGTAGAAAACTGGCAGCTTCTCAGAATGGGATGCCTCATGCAGCTCATTTGGACAGCCTGCCTAATAATAATTTTGCTGGTCATATTTGCATACATTTTCTAGGAAGTAAAACGCATACGGGAAATAAGGTGGATGCAAAACACCAGCAAATGGTTAAGAAAGCAGCTGGTTATTAATTCGTACATAGAGTATTATTTGTGAATTCTCATGAGACGCCTTTGAGGCGTCTTTTTTTTGCATAATTATGTTATAATTTGAAATTTATTCGCAAAAAAGAAGGGTTTATATATTAAACATAGAATTATATTGTAAAATGCGCTTATGATATAGCTCAATAAAAAAATTGATACCATTCAAAAACAGCGCTGACAATTGAATAAGATATTTCCGAGTCTTTGCATCTAAGGTTTTTGCTATGATGTGGAGAACGATAGGGTTTATCTGGAAACAGGTATGCCTCCCATTGTGGAAAGGAATGAAAATCATGTCAGGTTTTTTGCTGCATTCCTATAACGATGGGAATGCTTTTTTTGTTTTGAATTTATGGAAAAGGAGGTATGCATGATATTCATAAAAGATTGTAAGTGTTAAAATCCAAAAAAATATTTAGGAGGTATGATTAGAATGTTTCGTAAAAACAAATTGTTTGCTGTTATGTTAATTTTAGCTTTAAGTGCATTTATGATTGCGGGTTGTGGTGGAGCTGACCAAGCTCAGGCACCGGCTGATCAAGCAAAAGATCTAGAGGGTGAACTGGTTGTTTATCATGCAGGTAGTTTAACGGTTCCTTTTGAAGCCGTAGAAAAAGAATTTGAAGCATTACATCCAAATGTAGATATTCAAAGAACCGCTGGTGGAAGTAGAACTATTGCGCGCAAGGTAACTGAATTGGGTGATAAAGTTGATGTTTTAGCGTCTGCAGATTATACGGTTATTGATACACTCGTTATGCCTGATTTTGCTGATTGGAATGCTTTATTTGCAAGAAATTCTATGGTAATTATGTATACCGATAAAAGTAAATATGCAGATGAAATTACTAAAAAGAACTGGACTGAAGTTTTATTAAGAGATGGCGTTAACTATGGTCACAGCGAGCCGGATGCAGATCCATGCGGTTATCGGACTGTTTTGACCTGGCAGTTGGCTGAGAAAAAATACGAGCAAGAGGGTTTATTCCAGGATTTAATGGATCATTGTCCAGCAAAAAATGTTCGTCCGAAATCCGTAGAGTTGATTTCTATGCTGGAAACAGGTGCTATGGATTATGCTTTCGAATATGAATCTGTTGCGCGTCAACATCAATTAATGAATTCTGAATTCAAATATGTTGAATTGCCTAAAAAGATTAACTTAAGCTCTATTGAAGAAGCTGATTTTTATAAAGATGCAACCATCGAATTGGCTGGTAAGGAACCCGGAGAAACGGTTACTAAGAAGGGTCAACCCATTGTATATAGTTTAACCATGCCAAAGACAGGTGAAAATAATGAACTGGCTGTTGAATTCTTGAAATTCTTGTTTGACCGTGAAGGTGGCTTGAAAGTATTAGAAGATAATGGGCAGCCGGTATTGGAAACAATTGAAGTTAATGGTGCCGAAAATCTTCCCGAAGGACTTAAGGGAATTGTAGAATAATGTTACGGAGGCCGGACTTTTGTCTGGCCTCAAATTTTATAATGGTATTTTTATAATTATAGAGCATATAAGGAGAGCGTAATGGGTAAAAAACGTTGGGAATTACTATATATCTTTTCATTTGTTTCAGGAATTATAATTATATTTTTTACCGTTTATCCTATTATTAATACCCTTTCTTGGACAAAACCAGATATTCTGTGGGAAACCATAAAGGATAAAGAAGTCATTCAAAGTATTAATTTGAGTATTTGGTCAGCCACGCTTACGACCATCGTTTCATTCGTTTTAGGTGTTCCCTTTGCTTATTTTTTAGCCAGGAAAGAATTTAAGGGAAAAAGTTTGGTGGAAAGCATTGTAAATATTCCTATGGTTATTCCTCATACCGTAGCAGGTATTTGTCTGTTAACAATTGTATCTCCGCGAAACTGGTTTGGGCAGATGTTAAACCAGATGGGTATAGAAGTATTGGGAACGACCGTTGGGATTGTAATGGCTATGACTTTTGTCAGTATGCCTCTTCTCATTAATTCCGCCAAAGAAGCCTTCAAATGGGTTTCCCCTCATATGGAGAATGTATCCCGTACTTTAGGGGCCAATCATATACAAACTTTCTTTTTGATTACATTTAAGCTGGCCTGGCGAGATATTTTAAGCGGGATGATCTTGACCTGGGCTAGAGCAATCAGTGAATTTGGTGCGGTTATTATTCTTTCTTTTCACCCTCTGATTGCGCCTACGATGATTTTTGCCCGGTTTACGACTTACGGAATGATGTATGCGATACCGGTAACGACGATTCTAATTGTTATTTGTTTGATTATATTTATTACGTTAAGATGGGTTGCTTCGGGGAAGGAGCGGGAGCATGATTAATATTGAGAACTTATCGGTTAAATTGGGTAATTTTAGCTTAAATGATATCAATCTTCATATAGATTCCGGAGATTTTTTTGCCCTATTGGGTCCTAGCGGTTCAGGAAAAACGATGCTGCTGGAATCAATTGCAGGACTTAAGCCTCTTAAAAAGGGGCGAGTGATCCTTAACAAGGAGGATATTACAGATAAAAAACCGGAAGAACGGAACGTTTCTATATGTTATCAAAACTTTGCCCTTTTCCCCCATATGAAAATTAAGGATAACATCAGATATGGTTTGCGCTTTAGGAAAGATGGTAAGCAGTTAAAATATAAAGAGAATTTTGATATGCTGGTAGAGTTTTTGAAAATAGATCATATTCTTAATCGATATCCTACATTTCTTAGCGGTGGAGAAAAACAACGCGCTGCGCTTGCCCGGGCTTTAATTGTCGATCCTGATATATTGCTTTTGGATGAACCTTTATCTGCGCTTGATGCTAATATTAAAGAAAGTATAGAATTGGAATTAAAGAATTTACACCAAAATCTCAGAACAACGACAATCATGGTAACGCATAACTTTAGAGAGGCGTATTCATTAGCCAATCGGGTGGGAATTATAAAAGACGGCTCTATTATTCAGAGTGGACAAGTTCAAGAGGTTTTTCAGAAACCTAAGACGGCTATTGTAGCGCAGTTTGTGGGGATGAAAAATATATTTAAAGTTCAAGATGATATGAAGAACATAAAAACGGATTTTCCAAATGCTAATTATATCGGAATTAGGCCTGAAAATATTATTATAAATAACGAAGAGATCCATTGTAAATATTGTTTTAAAGGGGTTATCCGCAGCATAAAAAATTGTGGCTTATATCGGGAAGTCGATATTGCAAGCCATAATCACAGTTATCAATCTTATTTAACCCCGAATATGTATGACTTATTAAATTTGCATGAAGGAAAAGAGGTTTATTTTGGATTTGATTCTAAATATATCTCGATTATTCCTGATATCGATTTTAAAGAAGTGTAAGAGAGCCTTAAACGGGCTCTTTTGTCTTATCTGTATATAGCTTGCCCTGTGAAAGTATGTACTTAGACATGTCAAGTTGTTTTAATATTTTGCCCTTTAACTGTCAACTGTCCACCATCAACTGTCAACTGAAACACCTTCCTCTAAGTCCATAATTTACATAAAGGAGAAAAGTATAAACATCTTGAATAATATTAGGGGAATTTACAATAAAAGTAAAGGAGAGGGCGATGTTGAAACGAAGCAAGAAAATCTTCCTGCGCTATTTGCTTTCTGTACTGGCAGTAATGTTAGTACTGATATCCATGCAGGGAAGAGCGGATGCAGCAACTTTTGGAAGTCGAACATTGAGACAGGGGATGTACGGAAGCGATGTACAAGTTTTACAGGAAAAGTTAAATAACAGTGGGGTCAGTGTTGGTGTTGCCGATGGGATTTTTGGCGGCAAAACAGCGAATGGTGTTATTGCCTTTCAGCGTGTTAATGGTTTGCTGGTAGATGGAATAGTAGGATCGCAAACTTTTCAAGTTTTACAAAACGTTTCATTGTCTTCGCGCCAAACTACTGTTACCAGGTATACTGTGCAATGGGGCGATAATTTGACAGCTATAGCCCAGAAATTTAATGTAGTTGTTAGTGAACTGATCCAAGTAAATCACATTAAGAACTCAAATATCATTTATGTAGGCCAGGTATTGAGTATTCCCGGTAAAAGTGTTACCTCTGACCGGAGTGGTGACAGACGGTTTGGCCAACTGATGGATTGGGAACAGGTTAATAAGATGTTTCCGGTAGGAACGGATGCAATCGTAACCGATTTGTTAACACAAAAAAGTTTTAAGGTGCGGCGTATGGGTGGCAGTCTACATGCTGATGTAGAACCCATAACAGCAACAGATACGGCCATGATGAAAGACATATATGGTGGGCAATGGAGTTGGGAACGCCGCGCTATTGTGGTAACAATGGATGGTCAGCGTATTGCTGCTTCTCAGAACGGAATGCCGCATACGATATACGATAATATAAAAAATAATAATTTTAAGGGTCTTTTTTGTATACACTTTTACCATAGCAAAAAACATTACGATGAACAGCAAGATACGGAGCACCAAGCAATGGTAAAAAAAGCAGCGGGGCTATAAAGGATATTGTTTTAACGATATAAAGAGGTACTCAACAGGGGTGCCTTTTTCCTTTTTTGATGACTGCTTCCTGTGATGACATCAATTACATTAAAGAGATAGCATTACTCTATGATACAATAGAATGGACAAGCGTTAAGGGGGTATGTAAGATGAAAACCATTCAGCACAGAGGATACTTTATCATTCTTGTAATTGCTATGGTCCTATTCTTTAGTGTGACAGGGTATGCTTCAGAACGGGTGTTACAATATGGCATGACAGGGAAGGATGTTAAAGTGTTACAACAGGAGCTGCAGGGGTTAGGTTATTACCAGGGATCAATAGATCGTATCTTCGGGGTTCAAACAAAGAACGCAGTTATGGCATTTCAACGCTCAAAGGGGTTGAGGGTTGATGGTATTGTAGGCGTGCAAACATATCAGGCTTTACGAAATATAACACAACGTCATAACATTTCGTCACGGAGCAGTTTGAGACGATCGGCTGAATTGGTTTCCTGGCAAGATGTTAATCAGTTAATACCCGTCGGAACAGATTTTTTAGTAACAGATGTAGATACTCAAAGGAGCTATAATGCACGTCGTCTTGGCGGATTACGCCATGTAGATGTGGAGCCTGTGACAACAAGAGATACTGCAATTATGAAAGAAGTATATGGTGGCCAGTGGCGCTGGAATCGGCGGGCAATTATCATTACAGTTAATGGAAGGCGTATTGCTGCTTCTCAGAATGGAATGCCGCATGGTGTATATAACATAGGACTTAATAACTTTAAGGGACATTTTTGTATCCACGTTTATCATAGTAAAAAGCATTATGATAATCAGGAAGATCCACAACATCAAGCAATGGTAAGAAAAGCAGCTGGTCTGAAATAACAGGAAAACATCCTTTCGAGGATGTTTTTTGTTTGGGAAAAATCAGGAGAGGGTAGCAATAGATTAAAGATATCTAACTAAATCTGTAATGTACTAAAGAATTTATATTGTGGGTTTGCAAGCCCAATTTTGAATGCAAGATCTTTAGCGAAAGGCGTATATTAGATTTAAGTAAATCCTATGTAACGGAAATAAAGGAACAAAGATAACTTATAACGAATAATATTCTTTAATAGATATGAAGAAAATATCTTGTACAATGTGTATACTTTTTCCTGATTCGTATTAAAATAGTAAAGATATATTATTGGAGGAAATGATGAAACTAAACAAAAGACTAGAGGCAATTGCCAGTTTAATCCCATCACACAAAAAAATTGCAGATATTGGTACAGATCATGCTTATTTGCCCATATTTATGGTAAAACATGCAAACTGCCTTGCTGCGATTGCAGGTGATATTAATCTAGGGCCTTTTTTAGTCGCTAGGGAACAGGTGAAAAAATTTAATCTCCAGGAGCAAATTGATGTCCGCAAGGGAGATGGCCTACAGGTCATAGAACCGGGTGAGGCAGAGGTCATTATCATTGCAGGAATGGGTGGGGAAACAATATGCAAGATAATGGAAGAGGGGTTGGACAGAGTAAATGAAGCAGAAATGGTTGTTCTTCAGCCGAATACCGCAGCATTAGAAGTGAGAAATTGGTTGATTGATCATCAATATTATATGGTTGAGGAAAGATTAGTAGAAGATGGACGCCATTTGTATCAGATTATTGTAGCCCAAAAAGGAATACAACCATTAAAAGATCCTTTAATGTTGGAGATTGGTCCCAAACTGTGGAGCAACAGGGATCCCTTGTTGAAAAAGCATTTAGAAAAGCTGATTCATAAATATGAAATAATTGAAATGGGATTGCAAAACCAACAAAAGATTGATACGCCTGGAGAATTACAAACCATTCAAGAAAAAATCTTGCATTTGAAGGAGGTATACGCAGATGTCCGTTAAAGTTCAAACTGTAATAGATCTAATGGAACAATGGGCACCGCGATATTTAGCTGAAGATTGGGATAATGTCGGATTGCAGGTTGGGAATCCGCAGGGTAAGGTCAAAAAAGTTCTCGTTGCTTTGGATTTGACGCCTGATGTTCTATCCTATGCCATTAATGAGAGGGTAGATTTGGTTGTTACACATCATCCCTTTATTTTTAAGCCTATTAAACAAATTCGTTATGATTTAAGTCAGGGTAATTTATTGCAGCGGCTTATTGCCAGTAACATATCTGTTTATTGCGCTCATACCAATTTAGATATGGCAGCAGGCGGTGTTAATGATCAACTGGTACAACTGCTCAAGTTGGAAAATGCTTTTATTGCTCAAGTTACACATGAAGGGGCATTAATGAAAATAGCAGTTTTTGTTCCTCAAGATCATGCTCAAAAGGTGTTTGAAGCCATGGCTCATGCTGGTGCTGGTGCACTAGGGGATTATAGCCATTGTACATTTCAAACAACGGGGAAAGGTACTTTTAAGCCGCTTCAAGGGGCAAAGCCTTTTATTGGAGCTGTTGGGGAAGTGGCAGAGGTTTCTGAAGTGAAATTGGAAGCCATTGTACAGCAAAATAAAGTACATCCTGTAGTGGAAGCAATGATGCAGGCTCATCCCTATGAAGAAGTTGCTTACGACATTATTCCTCTGGCCAATAAGGGAGAAAAGTTGGGATTAGGCCGTATTGGATATCTATCCCAACAGAAAATGCTGGGGGCATTTGCTGAAGATGTAAAACGGTTGTTGAATGTGAAGTCACTGCGGGTAGTAGGTGATATGACGAGAATAATCAAAAAGGCAGCTGTTTGTGGTGGAGCGGGTAGTTGTTTACTTAAGACAGCTGCACTGCAAGGGGCGGATGTTCTGATAACAGGCGATACTAAATATCATGAAGCATGGGATGCTTTGGATTTGGATATTGCAATTATTGATGCAGGACATTTTGCGACGGAAACGATTATTGTTCCTGTTATACAAGATTATTTAAAAGGGTATTTGGAAAGTAAAGAGGTGGAAGTGATAACTGCGATTGATCAACAGGATCCCTTCCAAGTGATATAGGATACACGAACTTTGTTCGTGTATCCTTTTTGTGTATTTTAAAAGGCCTAACATATAAATTGAGGAGAGTGGTATAATGAAAGAACATATCCAAAGATTATGGTATTTACAAGAACAGGCGCTTCGAAAGGAAAAACTGATCAAGGAAAAAGGAAAATCACCTTATATAGAAAAGATGGCGCTTTTAAAGGAAAGGGCCAATAAAGCTGAACAACAGCAACAACGTGCAACTAAAAAACTGCAACAAATTAAGCAGAGCCTACATAAAGCAGAAATGAATATGAGAATGATTGAAGATGAGAAGAATACACTTGAGCACCAACTTTATGAAAATGGTCATTTTCACGCAAAAGAATTACTTCAAATGGAAAAACGGTTGCAAGATATGAAGGAAAGTATTCTAAAAGAAGAAGATAATACGTTAATGATTATGGAGAAAAAAGAGGAAATAGAGCAATATGCAGATAAATTGGTCATATTTATTGAACAAGCAACAACAAAGTGTGTGGAATGGCAGGGAAAATGTGAAGAACAGCAAAAATTCATAAATGATGAGATTGCAATCATAAATAAGGAGATAGATGCCATTGAGGATCACATGCCGGAGGCTTTATTAGCAGATTTTAAAAAACGGTCTGTGCAATCACAAGGAAAAGCAATTGCAAAATTGAAAGATGATTTTTGTGGAGAATGTGGTATACAACTTCCTTCTTCGCTTGTTCAACGTGTAAAATCTTCTTCTCAATTGCAAATCTGTAATAACTGTGGTAGGATTTTATATTGGAAAGCTGAAAATGTTGACGAATAAGGGAGGATGCAAATTGGCTATTTTGCAATTAGGGCAAAGAGAAGTTCAGGCTCAAGCGATATTGTTTGATAAAGATGGTACGTTAATTGATTTTGATATCATGTGGTGTAATATTATTGAAACGCGTGCCCGATTAATGGTTGATATGTTGAATTTAGATGATGCGGTTAAAGATGAGATTATTCGAGCCATGGGAATTGATCCTGAGACGAGAAAGGTACATCCCCGCGGTCCGGTAGCGATAGCGCCGCGTGCTGAAGTTTTAATATCAGCTGTGACGGTTTTATATTTGCAGGGTATCAATTGGGATGAAGCCAAAAAAGTGGTAGAAAAAGCTTTCGAACAGACAGATCAGTATCTCAAGCTAGTTGATATGATACAGCCTGTACCAGGAATGGTGGAATGCTTAGAGCGTTTAAAGCGGGCTGGTGTGAAAGTAGTGATTGCTACAACGGACAATGAAGAAAAAGCGCGTAAAAACCTTCCTATTTTAGGGATTGAAAAGTTAGTGGATTTGGTTGTAGGCGGCAACAGTGTGCAAAAAAGTAAGCCTGATCCTGAGATGGTTTACTTAATCTGTCAAAAATTAAATTTAAACCCACGCGATGTGGTGATGGTGGGGGATGCGGTAACCGATGTTATGATGGGGAAAAACGCAGGTGCTATTGCAGCGGTTGGTGTTTTGACCGGGGTAACAGCTAAAGAATCCCTGATGGAAGAAGCAGATATTGTTTTAGATTCGGTAGCGGACATACAGGTGATAGAGGGTCAAGAGGAAGATGTTGAGGATAAAAAAAGCATATCTTCATTGACAATCTACTCTGATGGAGGCTCCCGTGGTAATCCTGGTGAAGCAGGCATTGGTGCGGTGATTTACGATGAAGAGGGAAATGTTTTACAAGAAATCAGTGGCTATATCGGTAAACGGACCAATAATGAAGCGGAATATATGGCCTTAATAACCGGACTTAAGAATGCTTTGAGTATTAGTAAGGGAACTATAAAAGTTTTTGCTGATAGTGAATTGATGATTAAGCAAATAAAGGGTGAATATAAGGTCAAAAATGAACGTTTGCGGCCGCTTTATTTACGGTTGATGAAGTTTTTGCATCAATTTGAATCCTATCAAGTAACACATGTTCTTCGTGCTAAGAATAAAGAAGCGGATCGATTAGCCAATGAAGGGATGGATCGAAAACGACACATCATTAATTGGGAAGAATAATACAGTATTCCAAAAGTTACATTTGATTATTCATAGGGGACATGCTATAATGTGTTTCTAGCTGACAAATAAATAATAGAGTAGACTAAGTGGTCGCGGGTACAAAGTCGAAAGACTGTATCCGAGGAAAGTCCGAGCTCCGTAGGGCAGGGTGCTGGGTAACTCCCAGTGGAGGCGACTCTAAGGAAAGTGCCATAGAAAATTAAACCGCCGGGATTTTCCCGGTAAGGGTGGAAAGGTGAGGTAAGAGCTCACCAGCGGTTAGGTGACTAGCCGGCTCGGTAAACCCCATCTGGAGCAAGACCAAATAGGAGAACAATGGAGCTGCCCGCTTCGTTCTCGGGTAAGGTCGCTGGAGGTGGCAGGCAACTGTCATCGTAGATAAATGACCATTCACGACAGAACTCGGCTTATCGGTCTACTCTTATGAAACTTTAACCATTACGTTATTACGTGGTGGTTTTTTTTGTTATAGAGTGCTTTTGTGACTGACCGCTTTATTGTTTAGTTATGAATGGTTAAAAGGATATTATACAAAGATTAAGACTAAAAAAATTATAATCTGAAGATAAAGCTCAGTGTTTTAGGGTAAAAATGTAAGAAGGAAAGAAAATTACATATTGAATGAGTCGAAAATACAAAATATTATGAAAATTTTCATAATAAATGCATTATCCTGGTAATTTTTGATATAATGTTAAAACAAGACAAGATGATTGGCTGGAGTTAAGGAGGTAATAGCTCTTATGAGAAGACTAAGAACTTTATTAAATAAAATAAATTCAATTGAATTTAATGTTCAAGCATCCTTAATTGTTGTTTCTATCGTACCATTAATAATTTACTTTATTATGAACAATGTTTATGTAACCAATAATTTTTTAAAAATGGAAATGAGAAACATAGCTTTTGGGGAAAAGCAGATCATGGAAGTCATAGATTCTGAAGGAAAGAAAATGGAAAGAATGGCAAAAGACTATGCGATATGGGACGAAGCATATGAGAGAATAGGAGCAAAGCATGTTGGTTGGTTCAAAGAAAATTTTTCTGAGTGGTTACCCAAAGGGCAAGGCGTTGATTTGATTATTGTAATTGATAAGAATAAAGAAATAATGGATAAGTATGGACTGGAAAATGACAGTTATTTTAAAATATTAAATGATAAGGCGATTCGTGAAGTGCTGGAAGGGAAATACGATGGTGAATTTGAGGAATATCCGTATGGACTTAAACAATTTCAAGGAGAATTGTATTTTATTGCGGTTTGTCCTATTATGCTAATAGATTATAGTGAGCCATCAAATGGTTTAGTTATATTAGGGAGAAAAATTACCAATCAGATGCTTCATGATATTGGGATGAAGTATGGATATGGATTATGTATTTCGTATGGGAACAAAATTTTGGCAACACCTGAATGGATAGATAATTGTAATGATTTTTTAGGGAGAAATACAAAAGGAGGTAACGAAGAAGGCATTTGGCTGAGAAATTCGAAAATAATAAAATCTACAATAATTAATGATATTTCTAATAATAATTATTGTTATTTATATACGATTGGTTCAAGAGATATGTTTTTAACGACCTTAGACCTTATTCGTCAGAATGGTTATTGGGTTTTAGTATTAACATCAATAATAATAATTGGCATGATTATCAAATCAAAAAATATCATTGTGAAACCGATTAAAAGTTTCGAAGAACAGATCGTAAAGATGCTGCAAGACAGTTCATTGGGACATATAAAAATGGAAGGGCCGAGAGAGATCATGAGTTTAACAACAACATTTAACCTAATGGCTGACACGCTTCGGTTTCACAAAGATGAAAATAGTAGTTTGAAAGCACGTTCTATTACGGACGGTTTGACTTCTTTATACAATCACAGTTTTATTTTTGATTATTTTCAAAGTAAAATAACAGATGGTATAAAAGAAATGGCCGTTATATTTTGTGATATAGACCATTTCAAGAAAATTAATGATACGCATGGTCACGTTATAGGAGACGAGGTATTAAAAGAAGTTGCCTCTTTAATTAAAAACGTTATGAGTGAAAATGGTGCTGCCTTTAGATATGGAGGAGAAGAGTTTGTGTCAATAATACACAGCCATGAAGCAAAACATGCATATGAAATGGCAGAAGATATTCGCTTAAAAATAGTTGGTTCCAAAGAAATACAGAAATATTGTGTTGATTCTCCTATAACAATAAGCATAGGGTTGGCATTTTATCCTTCAGATGGAACAGAGATCGATACAATTATTAATAAAGCAGATCAAGCCATGTATGATGCAAAAGAGAATGGTAGAAACCAAACTCATGTTTATACAAATTAGCAAGTGGGGATGGTTTTGGACTTATTTTTGTATGGGGAGAGAACAGATTATATGATTTTCTAGGTGAAGTCAGCTTTACCACTAATGATCAAAAACGGTGCAACTTCCTTAAGGTGTTATTATGTCATTTGGGAAGTTTACACCGTTTATTTTACATTCTTTTTTTAAAAATGAACATTTTTAGATTTGAGTTGGGTTACTCATAGTAATACGTTTTTGTAAATAAATAAATGTTCTTTAGGCACTGTTTAGTCTTCCATTAAATAAAGGGTTATTTTTTCTACCGTATCTTCTGGTTTAACTGCATCATATTCGCCAAAACATCGATCGTTTAAAGCTAAAACTAAGTCGTTGAAATAAAACAGTTCGTCCATATATTCATCTGCGTGTCTGTTATATACATTTTCAAGGTTGTCACGACAATACTTGTAGGCTTCTTCAAGGCTCATTCCGATTGTTATATCTAGTCCTTTGATTTTATTTTTATACGAAGTTAACTCAGCTATACCCATGTAAGCACTGCTTAGGTCATCTTTTTCATCGTGGAAATAAGTAACGGTAAGTCCAGTGTAAGGGTATTCATAAATCGTATCGAATCCATGATATCCTCCTTCTGGCTGTGTTAAAACATAGTCGGTCGGGTACATTTCTAAAAACTTTTTAGCTGAAAGTGTTAAATCAACTTCTGTAACGTCTGCTTCTGAAAGAAGTTCCATGCTAAATTCGCCCTCTACTTGACGGAAAACATAGCCGTTTTCTATCAGATGATCCACTGCTGTCTTGAAATCTTTGCCAAAGATTGAGTCGGGACCTGTATTTTTATAAAGATAATGATCTTTAATATTAGCAGGAATAGGTTCTTCGCCATTATACTCACAAAGTGTATAGAAGACCTGTTTATAATAGTCTAGTGGATATTCATCGCCGGTTTTATCTTGTGGATTTTGTTCTTCATCAATAGATATAACCTTAGTTATTACGGCCGATGTCCTTCCTAGATCTTCATAATAATCAAAGCTGTTTGGGTTAACTTCAACAACAATAGGGATTTGAGCACCATATTTATCAGCATTGATAGAAGTTCCACCCTCAAAATAATAGGTGAAATATTTTCTAGGAACAAGGTCTGTAATGACATCATCATCAAAATAAACATCTTCTACTTCCCTGCCGTCAATAGTTATTGGTGTATCAAGAAATATTCCTACACCCATAGGTACATAATTAAGAAGCATTTTTCCTGTCAGCAGGTTTATTTCTTTTTCTGTGTTTACTTGATCTTTTAATTCATTCTCTGTTTTTTGTGGTGCTGATGTTTGTGAAGAACAGCCCACAATTGCAAATACCATTACTAAAACTAATAATACATTTAATGCCTTTTTCATAGTAAAATCCTCCTTTTGTAGAAATATATATAAATTATATCATATTCTTAGCAAGTAGGGACGGTTCTCAACTTGCTTTTTTGATGTTGAACTTTCTACCCAGGAAACTGCGCAGCAAGCGATAGCAAAAGTAGAACATGCCATTGATAAGGCATCCTCACATCGTTCCAATCTGGGAGCCATGCAAAACCGACTGGAGCATACGCTGAACTATCTAGAAAATGCAGAATACAATTTAACGGTTGCCGAAAGCCGTATTCGTGACGCCGATATGGTACAGACGATCATGGAATATACGAAGATCCAAATTTTATTACAAGTCTCTCAGGCCATGATGGCACAAACGATGCGTATGGAGAGAGAACGGATTATGATGTTATTAAAGAGTTTAGAATAATTGATCCACTTTAATAAATAGAAAAAGAATGCAACATGGGGTATGTTAACCACATTTTATGGTAAGGGTTAGTGCGATCCTCATATGATTTATAATAGGCCACATTGTTGGCCGTTTTTTTTATTAACATTAAGAAAATATTAAGATTTATACGCAGAATATATTAAGATTTAATTGTTATCATTACCTTAAGACATCGTAAAGAAAATAACGAGTCAAAGATGGTAGAAATGTTTTGAGTTATACTGATTAGTTATTTTGTTGAAGATGCCTAAATCAAAGAATGAGAGGTGTGATATAATATGTGCAAATTAATATATTGGAGTGATGTGTTTTGAATATACTCGTTTGTGATGATGACAAGGAAATATTAGATGCGATTAAAATTTATTTGGATAACGAAGGTTATAAAGTATTTAAAGCGGCTAATGGGCTAGAAGCACTGGAGATAATTGGAGAAAAAGAGATACATCTTATTATCATGGATATTATGATGCCTAAAATGGATGGCTTAAGGGCGACCATGAAAATAAGAGAGGATAAAAACATACCCGTTATCATGCTTTCAGCAAAGTCTGAGGATACGGACAAAATAATGGGTCTTAACATGGGTGCAGATGATTATATCACAAAGCCGTTTAACCCTTTGGAATTAATTGCCAGGGTTAAATCTCAGCTTAGAAGATATACAACACTGGGGAGCTTGGAAACAAGGAGCAATGTATTTAAAACAGGCGGGTTGATGTTAGATGATGAAAGTAAGATTGTAACGGTTGATGGTGAAGCAGTTAAGCTGACGCCTGTTCAATACAAAATATTAAAGCTTTTAACGGCCAATGCGGGGAGAGTTTATTCCATAGATGAAATATATGAAAAAGTGTGGAAAGAACCTGCCGTTAGTCCAGAAAATACAGTAGCCGTTCATATTAGAAAAATAAGAGAAAAGATTGAAATCAATCCTAAAGAACCAAAATATTTGAAGGTGGTGTGGGGAATTGGATACAAAGTGGAAAAATTATAGTCACTCCATTGTAACAAAAGTGATTGTGTTTATGATAACAATACTTTGTTTTACAGGTGTCATAAAAGAATTTGTGGATATGGTAAGCTTACATGGCGTAGATCATTTAGAAATTGTTTTTGAAGATAATTATTATCTTGGCAGAGAATATGGCAGAGAATTAAATAATCTGACAGATCATTTAACTGATTTAATTAAAGATTATAAAAGTGAAGCGTATATTTTAGATGGTAAAACCGTCTCAGAGAAAGAAATTAACCGGGAAAAAGACAATTTATTCTATCAGTTTCAAGAGGATTCTAAAAGCTATAATCCTAATTTATCCCATGAGGAAAATTATACAATATTTGAAGAAGTTTACGCTGATAAGATTTCTCAAGCAAGAGATGAATTAATACAAGAAGATTTAAGAGCGTATCAATCCATTTTGCGTCGATTAGAAAACCATAAAGGGATTATGTATTACGCAAGTGACGGTGAACATGAGTTTACGAACAGCACGAATAAAACAAAATCGTTTTTTAATTCATTTCCGTCTTATATGATATTTGATGATTCTGAAGAAAAAGTATATCCAGAAGAATTTAAAGAAAGTAAGTATAATTGGATAAGCTCAAGAATGGGTGAATTGGATTATCAAAATACCAGGTTGTATATTGCATTTACGGATGATTATTTAAGCCAAAGAATAGGAAAGTGGGAAAAAGATAAAAAGGTGGTTATTGATTGTCTGTATATAATAGGTACTTTTTTGTTGGGATTGTTGTTAGCATTTATATATCTAATAGTGGTTATAGGAAGGGAATCACTCAAAGATAAAGACGTTCACTTAAATACTTTAGATCGATTATATAATGATATCAATTTATTGCTGTGTTTAGGGTGTATAACCACATGGGCTGTATTTGTATCAGAAGTTAATTTTTACAGTCTTTACAGATTTATTATCCCTATAACCGTGCCAATAGGTGCCTTAGGATTAATATTAGTTCTATCATTGGTTAAGCATGTTAAAAACAAAACATTTTTTAAGCACACATTAACTTATATGGTGTTCAATAAGGTATTCAAGTTTTTGAAAGATGTATATAATAGTGGCAGCGTTGCTGTAAAAGCTGTAGTAATCGTAATAGGATATCCCTTGATCGTTACGTTAACCTTTTTTATGTTTCCCATAACAATCGGTGTAGCAGCTTGGTTAGCTTTGAAGAAAGTGAAACAATTTAATGAAATAAAAGAAGGGGTAGAGCGTGTAAAAAATGGAGAAATTCATCATACAATCAATGTGCTCGGAAATGGAGAACTTGCCGCACTTGCTGCAAATATAAACAGCATTACAGATGGTTTAAATAAAGCGGTAGAAAATGAAGTTAAAAGTGAACGTTTAAAAACGGAGTTAATCACTAATGTATCTCATGATATCAGAACACCGTTAACATCTATTATCACCTATGTTGATTTATTAAAGCAGGAAAAAGATGAGTCAAAAGCAGAGGAATATATAGAAATCATTGACCAAAAGGCGGAGAGATTAAAAATGTTAACGGATGATTTGTTTGAAGCCGCTAAAGCTTCCAGCGGCAATATCCCTGTGAATGATGAGAAGATCGATATCGTGTCCTTAATTACGCAAGGTTTAGGTGAACTGAATGATAAAGTGGAAGAATCAGAATTAGAATTTAAAATCAATCATCCTAAAGATAAAATATATGTAAAAGCGGATGGAAAATTATTATGGCGGGCGATAGAGAATTTGTTAGCCAATATATTCAAATATGCGCTTAGAGGTTCGAGAGTTTATATAGATATTGAAAATTTAGGAGCAGAGGTCGTACTTACGATTAAGAATATATCTGCCTATGAACTCAACATTTCGACGGAAGAGTTAATGGAACGCTTTACCAGGGGAGATGAATCAAGAACCACCCAGGGCAGTGGATTAGGATTGTCTATCGCTAAAAGTCTTATAGAGATTCAAAGAGGTAGTTTTAATATCGAAATAGATGGAGATTTATTCAAGGTTATCATACAAATGCCTAATCATGAATAAAGGACAAGGGGACGGTTCTCAGGCAAGTCGAGAACCGTCCCAACTTGCTTTATTTAAGGCGATCCTAGTTTTCACAGGTTATGGGTGTTGTTGATATGGTATAATTAGAATAATAGACGTCTATTTAATAAACACTACACGTGAAAGGAGATGACAAAATGGCATCTACCGCAAAAGATTTAAAGAAAAAATATACTTATGGCGATTATCTTAAGTGGTCGGGACAAGAGCGGTGGGAGATCATTGATGGAATAGTTCACAACATGACGCCTGCTCCTACACCTAATCATCAAAGGTTGGCCGGAGAAATTTTTTTCTGGATTAAAAGTTATCTTCGCGGGAAATCATGTGAAGTATTTATGGCACCGATTGATGTTTTATTATTTGCTGATGGGCAAAATAATGAAGAACAAAGAACAGTTGTACAACCAGATGTTTTGATAATATGTGATCCGTCTAAAATTAATGAAAAAGTATGTAAAGGAGCCCCAGATTTAATCATTGAAATATTATCTCCTTCGACAGCGAAACAAGATATGATCATAAAAAGAGAATTGTATGAAAGAGCGGGCGTAAAAGAATACTGGATTGTTGACCCATATAATAAAACTGTAACGGTATTGACGCTGGTTAACAAACAATTTAGCAGGGTGGATTTCTACGCAGAAGATGGCGAAATTAAGGTTGGTATTTTTGATGATTTGATCATCAATTTAAAAGAAGTGTTTGGTAAATAGACGCAGAATACAAGCAAGTGGGGACGGTTCTTAGGCAAGTCAAGAACCGTCCCCACTTGCTTAAAACCTGATCCTGGAGGGGACCATGATATGAAAGTTAAATTGCATAGAAATGAAATGGCAGAGTTATTTAACATCAATAAGGAAACGCTGCGTTACTATGAAAGTAAAGGATTGATTACGCCCGGTTATGACAAAAATAATGGCTACCGCTGTTATGGCATCAAAGATATTTATGATTTGAATACGATTCTCCTGTTAAGAAAGTTAAATATTCCTATTAAAGATATTCAGAAGAACATGAAAGAAAAGAATGTCAATGATTATACAACCGTACTAAAAGAGAGCAAAATAGAATTGGAGGACCAAATTAGAGAATTAAAATTACTGCATCAGTTGATCGAAAGCAAGATCAATATTTTGGATCATATCAGTGAGAGACTGAATAAGATTATTATAAAAGATATACCGGAGCGGAAAGCGCTTTTTGTAGGGAATGTTGATTTTAGCACGGATGATATTAGAGTTTCAGAAGATTTTTTTAAAAACACGATTTTCCAGAAAAACTTTCAGCATGCAGGCTTTATTTATTCCATAGAAAAAGATACTTTATATAAAGAAAAACAAAAAATATATGTATCCATTGTGGATGAGTCTCAAATATATGATCATAAAGATGTCATAACAATAAATGAAGGAAAATATCTTTGCTATTTAACAAAAGGGCGTTTTGAAGAAAACAAATCCCGTCTATCAATTTTACTAAAATGGATTGAGGATCATCATTACACGGTTGTAGATAGGATTTATGAGTTAGATTTACCCGATTTTTTGTTATACGGTAATGAAGAAATTTTTGTTGTAGAATACCAAATTCCTATTTCAGAAAGAAAAAAATAAATTTCTTCAATAAATGCCTTGACTCTGTAGTTGCTACAGAGTTTATATTTTTACATGTTAAAACTAATCGTTTGATATAAAGGAGCAGCTTGAAAATGAAAAAACTTGATTTAGGTAATGGGGATATTATAGGTTTATTTACGTATTATGCGATTCCTTCTGTTGTTTCAATGATTGTATTAACGTCTTATATCATCATAGATGGTATTTTTATTGGTAATGGCGTTGGTGCCAATGGGTTAGCAGCTGTCAATATTGCCATGCCGTTTATTTTCTTTATAAATAGCGTTGTGGGGATGTTAACGATTGGGGGAAGTGTTGTTGTTTCTGTAAAACTGGGTGAAGCGCAAACTAAACAAGCCTGTGAAAGCTTTAGTTTTATTATGAGCTTAATTAGTGGTCTTGTCATAATTGTTTCAATAGTTGGATTGGTATTTATAAATTTAATTGTACATTTATTAGGTGCAAGTGCTACTTTAGCACCTTTGGTAAAAGAATATTTAGTGGTATTTTTATCATTAAATATTTTTTATTATGCTGCATTTCCATGTGATATTTTTGTTAAAGTTGACGGATGGCCGAGGTATAGTATGTTTTTCACTATAATTGGTGCCGTCATAAACATTATATTAGATTATCTGTTTGTGATGGTTTATCATTTCGGATTAAAAGGGGCTGCACTGGCTTCTTGCGTGGGAGCAGGAATTGCTGGAGCGGGCATGATTACACATTTTTTTTCCAAGAAAGCGGTACTTCACTTTACCAAACCTAAAGGCAGCTTTAAATTGATCAGGAAAATCGTATATAACGGTAGTTCTGAGTTTTTTACACAGGTTTCAACATCAATTACTACTTTGCTTTTTAATCTAGTCATTTTGCATAAGGTTGGAGAAATAGGGGTTTCCGCTATGAGTATTACATTATATGTTAATACACTGGTGATCATGGTGATGTATGGACTTTCGGATTCCATGCAACCGATTGTAAGCTATAATTTAGGAGCTAATAAACCGAAAAGGGTATTTAAAACTTTAAAGGTTGCCTTAATATGTGCTGAGATCATGGGCATTGTCTCTTTTTTATTCATGATGTTTGGCTGCAAACCCATTATTCAAGCTTTTACAAAAGGTAATATGGCATTAACCCAATTAGCAGTTGAAATTACTAGAGTTTATGTCATAGCCTATTTGCTTATGGGTATCAACATGGTTGCATCTGGATATTTTACGGCAATAGGTAAGGCGCGCGAATCCGTTATTATATCTTTGGCAAGAAGTTTGATATTTCTCTCAATTGGAATTATAGGGTTACCTTTTTTGATAGGAAACACCGGTATATGGTTAGCTGTCTTTTTTTCTGAATTACTGACTTTGTTTTTATCTTTACCACTTTTGAAGAATAATTTGATGCAGCATTCGATTATTTTACGATTATCAGATATTCTAAAAATTTGATTTTTATCAATAAAATAAGAGGACAGACACTTGACCTATTAGTGAAAATATATAAAATGTTTTTTGGTAATATGAAATATGTCTTTATGATAGGTACGGTGAACCCTATAACAATTAACAAGTGATTTTCTGAGAAATTTATAATCGTATCATCAATAATATGAGCAGGAGAATCTTGCTCATATTATTTTGTTTTTGAGCTGAATTTAGGTTAATTGCAAAGAAAGGCGCGCATGGGTTTTTATCTGCTTCTAAAACTGCCCTGCGCTTTTTTGTTTGTATAAATTTTTTCTATAGTAAATCAAAGGGTGATAGCGATTTGTTATATTTGTAGAATTCAATAGTTGTATATGCTAAAATAAGCGAGAAATTATTGAAAACATGGAGGGGAAATGAATGAATTTAAAAAGACTGATTAGTGTATTATTAATTATGACGATGATATTTGTTTTAGGCGGTTGTGGAGCAACTGAGACAAACAATGCAGAAAATCAAAATGCTCAAGAAAAGGGAAATGAGTTAGAAGATAAAGTGGTGATCTATTCCACTCACAGTGAAGCCATGTTGGAACTTGTGGCCACAGAATTTGAAAAAGAAACAGGCGTAGATGTTGAATTTATTAATTTAAAGGGTGAATTAGCCGACCGTGTTCGAGCTGAGAAAGAAAATCCACAATCGGATGTCATGTTTGGTGGCGCTTCCTCTATTTTTATGAAATTAAAAGCGGAAGATTTATTCCAAGCTTATGAGCCATCATGGGGAAGCAGCGTTGATCCGCTGTTCAAAGATGCGGAAGACTTCTGGTTTGGTACGATTCAAACACCCGTTATGCTGTTTTATAATACCGACTTGATTTCAGCGGAAGATGCACCAAAAGACTGGTCAGATCTTACAAAAGAAGCTTACAAAGAACAGTTAGTTTTTAGAAATGCGTTATCGTCATCTGCAAGAGCCACTTATTCCAGCTTGTTACAGAAACATGAGAAATCCGGTAACTTGGAAGAGGGTTGGAAATTTATGAAGGCAATGGATGCTAATACCAAGCAATATTATGGAAGTGGTTCTTTGATGTTCCAGGCGCTTGGGAGACAAGAAGCGGGTATCAGTTTTGCTACATTGAGTTCAATCATTGATAATAAGATTAACAATAATATGCCGCTTGAAGTGGTTGATGCTCAAAGTGGTTCACCTGTTATTACCGATGGTATTGCTCATATAAAAAATGCTAAGCATCCAAATGCAGCAAAAGCTTTTATTGACTTTACGGGAAGTGCGAAAATGCAAAGTATGTTTGCTAATGAGTTTAATCGGATACCGACTCATCCAGAAGCCATTGCAGCATCGCCTGAATGGATGGGTGAAATGGAATTTAAAATCATGGATGTGGATTGGGCTGATTTATCCGGTAAAGAATCGGAATGGATGCAAAAATGGGATACAGAAATCAAAGATACGAATAAAGATCCAAAATAGGACAATGATATAGGATGAAGATGAGGAGCAGCCCAAGTGCTGACTTCTCATTTTTGCTATCAAATATAGAGCAAAGAGGCGGGTACGATGGCATTGGTAGTGCTTAAAGATATAGTAAAATTTTATAATGGGCGATCTGTCTGTAGAGATATTAATTTAGACATTAATAAAGGTGAATTTTTTACTTTTTTGGGGCCTTCAGGCTGTGGAAAAACAACACTCTTGAGAGTGATTGCCGGTTTTATAAGACCGGAGCAAGGTGCTGTATTTTTGAATGGTAAGGATATTACCGCATGGCCTGCTGAAAAAAGAAAAGTAGGGATGGTTTTTCAAAATTATGCCCTATTTCCTTATATGAATGTTTATGACAATATTGCTTACGGGTTAAAGATAGAAAAAACACCTAAAAAAGATGAAGAGAAAAGGGTTAAAAAGTATCTAGAACTTGTCAATTTACAAGGATATGAAGAAAGAAATATTTCGGAACTATCAGGTGGAGAACAACAACGTGTAGCATTGGCACGTTCTTTGGTCATGGAGCCGGAGATTCTTTTATTAGATGAACCCCTTTCCAATTTAGATGCACGGTTACGTGATAAAATGAGAATGGAATTAAAAGAGATACAAAAAAAATTGGGTATTACGACGATTTTTGTTACGCATGATCAAACGGAAGCTTTGACCATGTCAGATCGTATTGCTGTGTTTAACCAGGGAAATTGTATACAAGTTGGTACACCCAATGAGATTTATTTAAGGCCCATTAATTCATTTGTTGCTGCTTTTATAGGAGATACAAATTTGTTTGAAGGGACTATTTTAAACCAAAAAGTGACCATTGGGTCTCATGTTACATTGCTTTTGTCGGAGGAAGATGAAGGGCGATATGTATCCATCCGCCCCCAGGATATTCAGCTCCACAAAAAAGGAACAGAAAATCCCAACAATTATATCGGGGAAATTCAATCCATCAAGACGCATGGCCTTTTATTGGAATATGATATTAAAGTTAGCGATTTACTATTTAAAGTGATCACTTTGAATAGCTTGACAGATCAGGATCCTTTATGTGTTGGGGAAACAGTGACGATGATGATTGATCCTAGGCGTATCAGAGTTTTAAAAAGTTAAAGTAGGTGTTTTTATTGATAGAAAATCTTAAAAATCAAAAATCAATCTTTCCGAGAATGATTTTAACAGCTCTGTTGCTTTGGATTTTAGTGGGTTTAATTTTGTATCCTGCCTTAAAAACATTAAGTGTGAGCTTGTTAGACGGGGATGGGTTGACGTTTTCAAATTATTTAAAAATCATTCAGACGGAAGCGCATCGAATGGCTTTAAAAAATACCATTATTTTGGGAATTTTGACGGTTCTCATTTGTGGGATCATTGGGACATCTTTGGCTTTTTTAGTTCATTTTTTTGAGCTGCCTTTTAGAAAGATAATCGATAAATTATTGCTTCTGCCGATTGTCTTACCCGGACTCATCATTGTTTTTGCTTTTGTCCAGTTATATGGTGAAAGTGGGTTAGTGACCAAGACACTTCAAACGCTTTTGGGGCTAGAAGAGATTCCCTATCATTTTTCAGGATTAAAAGGGATTTTATTTGTTCATGCTTATACCCAGTATGTTTATTTTTATATCAACGTTTCTATTGCGATTAAGCATATTGATCGATCTGTTTTAGAGGCGGGAAGAAATCTTGGGGCTTCTAAATTCAAAATTTTTACAACGGTTATTATTCCTTTTATTAAGCCGGCTTTAATTGCATCGAGTATTATGACATTTATGACAGGTGTAGGTTCTTTTTCCGCTCCCAGCATCATTGGTGGGGGCTATAAAGTTATGACCACACAAATTCTTTTATCAAAGGCAAATAATTTTATGGATATGGCAGCCGCACAGGTGATCTTATTAACAATTATATCTATGGTTTACTTAGGTGTTTTTCGATTTTATGAAAATAAAATTCAATTTGTATCATCGGTTAAAGGGGTTGCCATTCAGCTAATCAAGATCGATCATCAGATGGTTAAAAGTTTGTTGGTTATCTTTTCTTTCGTTCTGGTTATGATCATTATTCTACCGATTATCGCAATTTTTGTTCTCTCTTTTGTTAAACCGGGAACCTGGATGATTGAAATTTATCCTAAAGAATTTTCTTTTGATAACTATCTAAAATTATTTTCTAAGTCAAGAGTTTTAGCGCCTTTTGTTAATAGTATGCTCATGGCTTCATTGACTGCTTTATTTTGTATGCTAGTGGCCATACCATCTTCCTATATGATTGTAAAAACAAAATCTAAGATGAAAATATTCATCGAGTTTTTGGTAATGTTGCCATGGGCCATACCATCCAGTGCTATTGCGATTAATATGATTAATGCCTTCAATCGACCGTCTATTTTTACAGGTAATAAAATACTAATAGGAAGTTATATGATGCTTCCCATTGCTTACTTTGTGAGTTTATTGCCTTTGATGGTTCGAACAACGACCATTTCGCTGCAGAATCTTAACGACACTTATATTGAGGCGTCTAAGAGTTTAGGGGCTAATGTTTTTCAGACATTTAGAAGGGTTGTGCTGCCCATTGTTACACCGGGATTGATAGGCGGGGTGATGCTCATTGTGATTCGGAGTATCGGTGAGTATACAATGTCTGTATTTTTATATACCGTCGGTAATAAGCCTATTTCAATTGCTATGGTCAACGCCATTTTTGAGTATGATATTGGATTAGCTATGGCTTATGGAGCACTGGTTGTGATTTTTGCTTTTGCAGGCAGCTTGTTTATTGGTAGAATACCAACACGTTAAAGGAGAGAAAATATAATGATAGATGCAATAACCCATACCTACAAATTAAAAAATGAAGACAGTTATGGTATGACAGAGCATGGCTTTTGGGTGATGGATGGTGCTTCAGCACTGAAAAAAAACAACTATACCAGTGAAGGAAATGATGTTGTTTGGATGGTCAATTGGTGGAATCACTATTTGAATGAGCATTTAGAACAATTAGACAGAAGTATAGTGGATTTGTTGGAAGAAGGTGTGGATCAGTTCAATGCTGACTTTTCAAAATTTACGAATGTTGATACTTTATCCAAATTAGACAGAGCTTCTACAGGTATTGCTATTGGCAGAATGAATGGTGGAAAAGTGGAGTGCTTTGTATTAGGTGATGTTGAGATTAATATCCAAAAAAAAGAAGGGGTCATTGACGTTTTGACCGATGAAAGAATAGAACCGCTTGATCGTGAAGTCATGACAATGATTGCCAATAATCCTCATCGGGAAAATGAAATTGTCTTCAGTGGTTATACCAGTGAAGAACTACAAGTATTACAGCGTAATCGGATGAAGATGAATACAGAAGAAGGGTACAATGTTTTAGAACATGACAGAGATGCGATTAAAAAAGGGATTTATAGAGCGTATCCTCAAGAAGAGATCTCGGCTATTTTAGCGATGACCGATGGGTATTCAGCTATCTGTAATAAGTATGAGGCGTTTGATAGAACGGAATTAATTGATGTCTGCAAAAATAAAGGTGTCAAAAAAGTTTTGGAAAAAATTAGGGTGATTGAAGACAACGATCAAACGATGACAACCTACAAAAGATTAAGGTTGCATGATGATGCCACGGCCGTTTTCTTAAATGGTTTCTAGGAAGGATGATCTTTGCTTAGAAATGAAGTTGTTGAAATAGAATGACACTTAATTCATATTTTAGAGTTTTTGAAAAAATCTGCAAATGATATTTGTAGATTTTTTTGTTTATCATAAAGGATGAGAACATGAAAAATATTTATTGAAAACATACTTTATTCAGTGTAATATTACACTATACTGGGTTTTTAGCAGTCATGGAGGGGTGAATATGAATAAGGAAGATATGATTGATCATTTATCGGAAAAAGTACGGTTAATTAGAGCTGAATATCAGTTTTCTCAGGATAAAATGGCGGAAATATTAGGCTTATCAAAAAAAACATTAGTTCAAATAGAAAAAGAACGAAAAAAAATGAGTTGGACGGCAGCCGTTGCGCTCTGTGCGATATTTGGGGAAAGTGAGATTTTACAATTGACTTTGGGAGAAAATCCACTTGAGATTGTACAAACCATTGCCTTAAACCATTTAGATACGCCAAAGAATAAAACCTTAGGTGGTAAAATGTGGTGGGAAAGTTTAAAGGAAATTGGAGATTTTAGAATGCAGCAAAATATCATCAGTAAACACTTTCGCATTCTTGATCAGGACGATTATCGCTGGTATAGTTCTTTTGGTAAAGAGGATACAGAAGAAAAGTTTGAATTTTTAACAAAAAATAAAGAAGAAGAATAAAATAAATCATGAAATGATAACATGATATAGAAAGAAGGTCTAGAAATTGAATCATATACCTGTAAAAACAAGATTGAGAGAATTAAATATAAAAACGATAGCAATTTTATTAATGATAACCGTTATTTTTGGTAATGGATTTTTAACCCCATTGCCAGAAGGACTGTCGCTAGAAGGAAAAACACATACTGTATCGGATATCGAATTTTTACATGATCTTAGTTATCAAAAGGATGGACAAACCATTCATGAACAGGAAATTTTCAATAGAGTATCTGAGCTGATTGATCAGGCTGAAAAGTTTATCATTGTTGATATGTTTTTATTTAATGATGAGTACGACGGAAAGTATGAATACCCGGCAGTTTCAGCAAATTTAACTCAGGCACTAATTGATAAAAAGAAAGCGACTCCTGATATCCATATAACATTTATAACGGATGAAGTAAATACCTGTTATGGTGCTTATTCATCCAGCTTTTTAGAAGAGATGAAAAAGAGTGGTATCAATGTTGTTCTAACTGATTTAAATAAATTAAGAAATTCTAATCCTGTTTATTCCGGCTTTTGGAATACATTTTATCGCTGGTTTGATACAGAGGGGCAAGGTTGGATTCCTAACCCATTTAGCCCAGATTCGCCCAAAGTGACGTTACGTGCTTATATGAAATTACTTAATTTTAAGGCCAATCACAGAAAAATATTGGCAACTGAGAAAGCAGCCTTAATTAGTTCGGCGAATCCACATGATGCCAGTGGCTATCATTCCAATATTGCTTTTGTTGTTAAAGGAGAGATTATCAACGATTTGGTTGAATCAGAACGGGCTGTTGCGGAATTGTCAGGTCAGGTTATTCCTGATTTAGAAACGACTGTATTGGCACAGGATGATCATGAATCTAATGATATTGAAGTCAATCTTTTAACTGAAGGTAAGATAAGAAAACAGCTCGTAGAAGCCATCCAAAAAACTGTTTCAGGAGATACCATTCAAATCGGCATGTTCTATCTGGCCGATCGAAAGATTATCAAAGAATTGGTGGCAGCATCGAAAGACCGAGATGTTTATGTAAGATTGATTTGTGATGCAAATAAAGATGCCTTTGGTCGGGAAAAGAATGGTATTCCTAATCGACAGGTTGCTGCTGAATTAGTCAAAAAAACGGATGGTAAAATTAAAATTAAATGGTACAATACACAGGGTGAACAATTTCATACGAAACTGATCATGATAAACCATAAGGGTGTAAGTGAAATCTTTGGTGGGTCTGCCAATTTGACACGAAGAAATATTGGCGATTATAATTTGGAAACCGATTTAAAAATAACAGCTTCTAATGATCATGAAATTGTTAAAGCGGTATCCCGTTATTTTGAGAGGATCTGGAATAACAAAGATGGGGATTATACTGTGGATTTTGATAAATATCATGAAAAATCGTTTTTGAAGACAGTGTTGTATCGGTTTCAAGAGTGGAGTGGGTTAGCTACTTTTTAAAGTTAAATAAATGTTTAGCAAAAGAATGTGCATTGTTGTAGCTATAGGAAATCAATGTGACATAGGGGATACATCATGATAAGAATGATGTATCCCCTATATTGTATAAAAAAATTATAACATCTATATAATAAACCCGTTGACACATTAGAAAAAGCTGATATAATGGAAACAAGAGGCACATATTAGTAAATGATTATACATTAATATAGAAAGAAGAGGTGAAACTAAAAAATACTTTTTGATATCAGACGCTAAAGAAAGGAAGTGGAATATTATGTTTATATGGCTTGATCGACTCATGCAATTATTAGTAGAAAAAATATTTGGGATTTCCATGGATACCAGATTGGGATCCAGTGTACATTTTTTCTTTTATGATACCATAAAGATTATTATATTATTAGGTATTATGATTTTTGCTATTTCGTATATTAGAAGCTATTTCCCACCGGAAAGAACCAAAAAAATATTAGAAAAAGTGCATGGCGTTAAAGGTAATATACTAGGCTCTTTATTGGGAATTGTAACACCATTTTGTTCCTGTTCATCGATACCCATATTTATTGGATTTGTTGAAGCCGGTGTACCGCTGGGGGTTACTTTTTCTTTTTTAATTACGTCACCTATTGTAAATGAAGCAGCGTTTGCCATACTACTTGCCTCTTTTGGTTGGAAAATAGCTGTCATTTATGTTGCGACCGGCGTTATCGTCGGGATTGTTGGTGGTATAATAATTGGGAGCCTTCATATGGAAAAAGAGGTGGAGGAATATGTATACCAAATGCAAATGGGAGAAACTGAAATACAAGAATTAAGTCCCAAAGAGAGAGCGCAGTTTGCCTGGGATAATGTCAAGCAAATCGTTGGCCGGATATGGATTTATCTTTTGATTGGGATTGGAATTGGAGCATTAATACATGGATGGGCACCAGCGTCTGTTTTGGCCAAATATGCTGGACCGCATAATCCATTTGCTGTATTAGTAGCTGTCGTACTTGGAATACCGCTTTACTCTAATGCATTAGGTACAATTCCTATTGCAGAAGCTTTAATTAATAAAGGTGTGGGGATTGGCACGGCACTTGCTTTTATGATGGCGGTCACAGCGTTATCTTTGCCGGAAATGATACTTTTAAGGAAAGTCATCAAACCAAAATTAATTGGCGTTTTTGTAGCCATTACGGGCGTTGCCATTATCTTGGTAGGTTATATGTTCAATGCAATTGCGCATTTAATTATTTAGAAATCTCTTTTGTTCTCACAATGGGGACACACCTCGCTTAGAGGAATGTCCCTGTGTGGTAATGCAGAGCAGAAAAGGAGGTGAAAGATATTGGCGATTAAAATTTTAGGGATGGGCTGTCCGAATTGTAATAAACTGGAGAAGAATGTTAGAGAAGCAGTAAAAGAAGCAGGAATAGATGTTACGATAGAAAAAGTAGAAGACCTTAAAGAAATTATGAAATATGGCGTTATGAAAACCCCTGCTTTGGTAGTAAATGAGGAAGTAAAAGCAGTAGGGAAAGTGCTTAAGGTTAATGAAATAAAGAAATATTTATAAGAAAGAGTGCTGAATGTTGTTTTCTAATGGAGTGAGTATTTAGGAGGCGGATTAGTATGAGAATGTTGGCCGAATTTTTTCCCGAGTTTGTAGAAAAGCTTGATGAGATGGATAAGATGTATGAAGATAAAAGAACGATTGATGAAAAAACGTATCAATTTATTTGCTTTGCGCTCTCCGTAAAGGCGAGATCTAAACCTTGTGTATTGAAGCATTTCAAAGGTGCTTTAGAAGCAGGGGCTACGGTAAAAGAGCTTTCCTATATTTTAGCGCTTGTGATGCGAGAAGCAGCGGGGGCAGATGATTGCTGGACGCATGATGTGGTTGGAGATTGGAAAGAGATTATTGAAGGTAATATAAGCTGTGAGTGTCAAAAATAAATTGGGATAAACTTAAACCCGCCGTAATACGGCGGGTTTAAGTTTAATATCTACCTGCTACCTGCCACAAGTGAGCAAAGCGAGCGAGCCACCTGCCGAAAAACAGTCTCAGACTGTTTTTGCGCCTATGAAATTATTCTCAATTGGGATATAATAATGGTTGTATCAGTTATATAATAATTACTAATAATTTGGATACAGCGGGGATATGCCTCAAAGTGAGTGTGCCCTCATATGAAAAATAGCATGGTTAAACGAAAGGTGGTGTAAAACCTGGTTTTGTAACAATAGGTGTAATAAATGAACCAGGTACAATATGAATGATTATATAATCCGAGCGACAGCAGCTAAGGGCATGATTTTAGCTTATGCAGCGACGACGACTAAACTTGTTGAAGAAGCCCGTCAAATTCACCAATGTTCCCCAACGGTAACGGCTGCATTGGGACGTCTTTTTACCATTGGGGGAATGATAGGAATTGGGTTAAAAGGAGATAACGATAAAATTTCCATTCAAGTTAATGGTGATGGTCCTGTAGGGCATATGATGGTTGTTGCTAATAGTAAAGGGAATGTTAAAGGGTATCCGCTTCATCCGGAAGCCGATGCACCGCCCAAGTATCCCGGTAAACTGGATGTCGGAAAAGTGGTGGGGGAGAATGGTAGATTGACAGTCATCAAAGATTTGGGATTAAAGGAGCCTTTTGTAGGTCAAGCAGAGCTTGTGAGCGGCGAAATTGCGGAGGATTTATCGTATTACTTTGCACAATCCGAACAAATACCCTGTGTTGTTGCTGCGGGTGTTTTGATAGAGCAAGATTTATCTGTTAAAGCGTCGGGGGGATACATTCTTCAATTATTACCTGGGGCTGAAGAAGAAGTCATTGAAATTTTAGAAAAACGAGTGCAAGATTTACCGCCGCTCACACAATTACTCACAGAAGGAAAGACACCGGAAGAAATTTTGCAAATGATCTTGGAAGGTTATGAACTCAATGTTTTGCAAAAACAAAGCCTTCAACTACGATGTGAATGCTCGCGAGAGCGGATGGAAAAAGCCTTGATTGCACTGGGAGAAAAAGAGTTAAAC
>DAOUPZ010000032.1 GCA_030625885.1 Clostridia bacterium | reverse complement strand
TGAACTAGCCAAATATATTGCCCAGGAAATGGATATGCAGCTTGAAATCGTTGATATGGAATTTGGTGCTCTAATCCCTGCCCTGCTTGCTGACAAAGTAGACATGATCGCTGCCGGTTTATCCATTACAGAGGAAAGAGCCAAAAAAGTATTGTTCTCCGAAAGCTATTATGCGGGCGGTATTGCCGCCATTGTCAAGAGCGATACAGAAATAGGGATAGAAAATGAAAGCAATCTTCTCAAAACCATTGACGATATAAAGGACAAGCAGATTGGAGTTTTACTCGGAACGGTCCACGATACATACGCGAGCAAAATGTTTCCCAATGCTGAGATTTTACAATATAAAACCCCGCCCGATCTGATGACCGCCATAAAAGCCGGAAAAGTTGATGGTGCTTTTTATAACTCTGAAGTCATGACGGGCATCTTGCGAAACGATGATGAATTGGCCTTTTTAGATGAAAGAGTGTTTTCAATCCCTGTTGGTACCGGTTTTAAGCAGGATCATGACGAACTGCGGGAAAGTTTTAACGCGTTTTTACAACAAACTAAGGATAGCGGTATCTATGATGATATGGTTGAGCGGTGGATCACTAATGGTGCTGATGAAATGCCAACCATTGAAAATTCCAAGACTAATGGCACCCTAACAGTAGGCATGGTCAGTGATAAAGGACTGCCATTCACCGTAGTAAAAGACAACAAGTTGATTGGCTTTGATGTTGAATTGGTGGGACGATTTGCGGCATATCTGGGAAAAGACCTAAAAATATCAGATATGGACTTTGGCAGTCTCGTTGCTGCTGTTGCCACAAACAAAGTCGATATGATCGCCAGTACCGTAATGATTACCGAAGAAAGAATGAAGCAGATTGATTTTTCCGATCCGTACTATGAATTAGGCGCCTGTGTCTTTGCCCTTAAAAGCAATATAGCACAATATGCCGGGCAGGTAGAGCAGGTCGACAAAGCACCCTTTCTACAAAGCTTATCCGCTAGCTTTTATAGTAATATTATCTTGGAAGATCGGTATTTGATCATAATTGATGGTCTGAAAATAACCGTGATCATCTCCTTGCTTGCAGTCCTTTTTGGCACCATACTAGGCGCTTTTATTTGCTTCATGCGAATGGCAAAAAATAAATTGCTAAATTCGATCGCAAGAACGTATATCGCCATCTTGCGGGGAACCCCGGTTCTTGTACTGCTGATGATCATCTTTTATGTGGTATTTAAATCGGTCAATATCAGTCCTGTTCTTGTGGCAGTCATCGCCTTTGGGATGAATTTTGCCGCTTATGTTTCGGAAATGTTTAGAACAGCCATAGAAAGCGTCGATAAGGGGCAAAAAGAAGCCGGCATCGCCAGCGGCTTTACCGAAGTTCAAACTTTTCTCTATATCATCATGCCCCAGGCGATTCGTCAGGTGCTTCCGGTCTATAAAGGCGAGTTTATCTCCCTATTAAAAATGACTTCAGTAGTGGGTTACATCGCTGTACAAGACTTGACTAAAGCAAGCGATATTATCAGGAGCCGTACTTTTGATGCATTCTTCCCGCTGATTATGGTGGCCGTGCTTTACTTTATGCTCTCGTTTTTATTCTCACTAGCACTGGATTATGTTTATGTAAAAACAGATCCGAAACAAAATCGCGGACAGGGGGTGCAAATAAATGATTAAGATCGAACATCTATGTAAAAAATATGGTAAACTCACGGTTCTAAAAGATGTCAACGCAGACATTAAAAAGGGTGAGATCATTTCTATCATCGGCCCCTCTGGTACAGGGAAAAGTACATTTTTGCGCTGTCTTAATTTACTGGATAATCCCAGCGGGGGAAATATCTATTTTGACAATGTCAACTTGCTGGACAAGACAACAAACATTACTAAAATACGCCAGAAAATGGGTATGGTTTTTCAATCTTTCAATTTGTATGCCCATCTTTCCGTACTGGATAACCTTACGATCGGCCCCATAAAGCTGCTTGGAAAAAGTAAAGATGCTGCCAATAAAAAAGCCTTAGAATTGCTCAAGCTGGTATCGCTTGCTGACAAAGCAAATAACTTACCGGATGAGCTCTCCGGGGGGCAGAAACAAAGAATAGCCATTGCCCGCTGTCTGGCTATGGAACCGGATGTTTTGTTGTTTGATGAGCCGACATCAGCACTCGACCCTACCATGGTTAGTGAAGTGCTAGGGGTTATTCGCCGCCTCGCTAAAGAGGGAATGACGATGGTAATTGTAACGCACGAAATGGAATTTGCGCGCAATATATCCAGTCGTGTGTTTTACATGGACGAAGGCATTATTTACGAAGAAGGTACACCACAACAGATATTTGAAAATCCGCAAAAAGAAAATACCAAAGCCTTTATTAATCGAATACGCAGCCTTCACTACCCGATTACCAGCAAGCATTACGACTTATATGCAATGAACGCCAAAGTAGAAGCTTTTTGTGAAAAGCATCTGTTATCAAGAAAAGTTTGTTCTAATGTGCTGCTCCTAATCGAGGAAATCTTGCTTTTACAAACAGACTTCTCCGATATTGATATTTGTCTTTCTTATTCTGAAAAAAGCGGTCATTTAGAATTCGTACTTGAAGCAGCTGGCTCTCCTGTAAACCTACTAGAAGAAAATGGCCAGGATGATGATCTTGGGCTCATGCTGATCAAGAATCTCTGTGAAACCATCCAGTACCGCTATGAAAACGGGAAAAACATCTTATCGTGTCAATTGAAAGATAAACAGTAATAACAAAGCAAGCGAGGACAGTTCTCGCTTGCTTTGTTTCGTACCACTTGTATTCAATTTACATAAAGTATAAAATATTAAATAAAGGAGGGATTTTAATGATTGTATCTCATATGAAAGATATACAAGGCAACGATATCAAAAGTCCGGAAGCCAAAGATGCATTAATGAAAGTACTGATTTCCCCTAAAGAAGGATGGGACGGGTATGTCATGCGTACTGTTGAACTAGATGAAGGCGGTTATTCACCCAAACATCGTCATCCATGGCCGCATATTAACTATATTATCCAGGGAGAAGGTGTTCTCCATCTGGATGGTAAGGACTATGAAGTTGAAGAAGGCTCTTTCGCCTATATACCGGATGATAAAATCCATCAATTTTCAAATAAAGGCAAGGGAAAATTTATTTTCATTTGTATTGTTCCAGAGAGAGGGCATCAATAAAAAAACAAATGGACAGTGAAACTGTCCATTTGTTTTTTTATTGAAAATCGTATCTTTTCGGGATAGTCAAAACTTTAATTATCCCAATTCAAAAGTCGTTACTCCGAATAATTTTTTAAAAGGCAGATCATAAAACTCACCCGTATACATCCGCGCCGTTTCAAATACTTTTTTCATATTCATTTCTTCCACCAATCTCACAGCATCTTCATTAACTTCCGGTATATCCAAATAGTAAATTTTCCTATCTAGATCTCCTGTTAAAGCGGACAATAAATTCTCAGCTATTTGCTTATTATCTGCAAACAACGGCCCAATTTTATAACCCTCATAGCATTTTCTGATCGTGCCAAATCCTTTCACCTGTCCTTCTTTGACATAGGCCAGGGATTTACCGGCTTTTTGATCAATCCACCGTTTAATAAACGGATGGCGAGGTACTGGGAAAAACATACTGTCATAGGAAAGAATCTGTTTTATTGGAACTGCCGTAATATCGACAATCCAGGGACAGTTTATATTTTGACCAGAACTTTCACCCTCATACCGTATGTTACGGTATGCCAGCTTAAATCCTGACTTTTTGTAGTTTGGCTGTTGATCTACAACACCGTCCAGACCCACATTGCGATTCCCCATATATTTTAGTGCCTCATTCCAGAGTTGTATACCATAGCCCTGTCCCCTGTATTGAGGACGAACCATATAGAATCCCAAAAAACCAAACGTATCGTCATATGCAACACATGAAATACAACCAATAGGTTCTCCATTTAACTCTCCTATAAAGAAACCCCTTTCGTCCGTATGAAAAAAATACGACGCATCATGAATTCCCGGGTTCCAGCCTTCAAGCCTGGCCCATTCCACAGCCAAGCTCATATCATCTTTTGGCATTCTACGAATGCTAAAATCTTTCTTATCGGACATCACATCAGCTCCTTATAAAGCATTTGTTTTCTTTCCCTTTATATAGTATATTCACTTTGGCTTCTCATTCTTCCTTTTATTGGCACAAAAAACATATCCTAAATAATGTTGTGTTAAAAACTGGGTATTTACAAAATAACAAAGGCAGATTTGCCTTAAAAACAAATCTGCCTAAAACATATGGACTTGTCCCATCACTCAAAATATTATCTCTTATAAACCAATAATGTTTCGTTAAACATCATTTCTACAGGACCGGATATGATTTTATTATCCGGCATTTTAATAAAGAAGTGGGAATTTCGTACCCTTGACGATAATTCTTTTAAACCCAAAAACTCTCCTGTTACAAATCCCTGTTGGTTCGCTTGAAAGCTTACCCGATCTCCCTGTTTAATCACTTTATCATCTACTACCAATATATCTTGATCAATTTTAAATATCCTTGCCATTTTTTTCGTGTTTAACTTTTCTTTGGCTTCTTCAAAAGAAATCTTTTCCTTATTCATAAGAAAATCAATCTCTTTAATAAGGGCTTGTCTTTTTAATTGCGGAATAAAAATTTCAAATATTACAAAAATGGATGTTGCTATATATAACGTTAAAAGTACATGATTATAGATCATCAATAATCTTCCTTTCTATATTTACCCCATAACCTGATATCGTTCTTAACGAACAACACGCAACCTTCTTCTCCCGCCATATGTGAATTTCCCTCTTAATTGCTTTTTAGGTGAAGACGACACTTCGGAAGCATCCTCCACTGATTTTCGGCAATGATTTAAATCAGAAGCAAAATCACTGTGCATGGTACACATTTCTTCATGATACTTTGCAAAAGAAATAATTTTTTTTGATAAATCATCCATGATATCCCCTCCTTATTGTCGATCCAAAAATGAACTTTACCTAATATTTATACTATTAAAATACAAAATAACGTTATCTATTGCAACATATTTTTCATAATTCAGCAAAATAGTATCATAATGAATCACTTTTTTGTAATTAAGACGCTTCATTTTTCTACCATAATCTATCCCCGCCTCTAAGCACCCGGTTTTAGAATTCTTGCCGTATAAAAATAGCACTTACTAATGATACCTGGCGTATATCATTAATAAGTGCTATTTTGCAAGTTAAAGGAACCGCTTTCTGACTCATAAATTAATTATTTTCGCCGAGAACCTCTCTGGGTACCCGGTATTGCTACATTTTGGTACACAGGTAAAAAACCCCTTCCTTTCCATCTCAACGTCGTCTGAACAAATCCTAATGTATCCGCATTAAACAGCCCGATTATTCGCTGAAATGCCAATAATTCATAGGTTCCATCTCTGTTAATATCGATAGGGTACAGCCCTCCCAAAGGAATCACTTCACCCCATACAGGCCGTTTTAGTTTGCCATTTCTATGATATATTTCAGATAAATAACGCCGATCCTTATAACTGATATCTAATAGGTATCTTTTCTTTAAATTCTTGCTAATAACCTTAACTTTATAATCGTTTCTGTATATAACATCATATTTGTATGTATCGTTAAACTTTGTATAATTGAACAATTCTTTAGGCTGGTTATTTAAGAAAGCATATGCATAATTAATCGTAAATCCACCAGAACCTCCCGTATCCATACTGACCAGAATGTCTTTAACTTTATCCCTCGTGAAATCACCTAAAAACAAAGTGGGATGATACCCTGCATTATCTTTGAGAGGAATCCGGGTTTTGACACCTATTTTGCCATCACGAATGATAAGGCTAATTCGGTCAACAAAAGGACTAGCTTCACCAAAAGGTTTTTTGCCAATCAAAACCACTTCATCTTTAATACGATCCCCATTCACATCCTCTCGCTTTAAATCAAGAATATACGTTTTATCAATATCGTCTTGTACCGCTGTCATATGATCTTGTTCATTAGGATCATATTCAGAAATATACTGCTCAGAAATATAAGGATTCTCTTCCTTTTGCTTGTCTAAGTCATTTCTATACGAATTCATATCCATTTATATCACACCTTTCATCAAGTATAATATTAAGATATTTCTAGAATTTAAAAAAAGTTCTTATTGTACTTTAGATAATTATGGTAAACCACTTAAAACATATTTAAGTCATCAGAAATATTCCAAAACTGACTCACTTATTTATCTTTATTTTAATATTTGAAAGTGTTAAAATAATATCCATATCTAATTTATCATAGAGGTGATCATTTGAAGTATTTAAGACAAATATGTATCATTTTAGCGATATGCCTTATGGGAGAAATCATTAATTTATCATTCAATTTACCCATTCCAGGTAATGTGATCGGTATGATCACGTTACTATTTTGCCTATATACAGGTATTATAAAGATTGAGATGATTGAAGAAACGGCTGATTTTCTATTAAAGCATCTAGCGTTCTTTTTTATTCCGGCAGGCGTAGGGTTTATATCTTGCTTTGGTATTATAAAAAACATTTGGGTTTCTTTCATCGCCATTATCTTTATTTCAACAATCATCGTAACAATAGCTACAGGGCTGATCACACAATTATTAATAAGGAGAGCAAATAAATGAGTACAATCATCAATAATCCACTTTTGGGAATCGTTATATCTTTAATAACATTTGAAGTTGGCTGTTTTTTTTCTAAAAAAACTAGATTTGTCCTTTTTAACCCTTTATTAATCAGCATTTCATTAATCATTCTATTCCTTAAATCATTTAATATTAGTTTAGAAGCTTATAATAATGGAGGGCAATTTATATCATTCTTTTTAGGACCCGCTACTGTCATATTAGCCGTTCCATTATATAAAAAAATAGACTTATTAAAGGCTAATATTTTCCCGATTTTAACCGGGATCATTACGGGTTCATCCATTGGAATGATATCCATTATTTTTCTATGTAAGCTATTTGATTTAGATAAAGTTTTAACATCTTCATTAGTTCCCAAATCCATAACAGCACCCATTGGGATAGAAATATCTAAACAATTAAATGGCATACCCGCTTTAACTGTAGCAGCAATTATTATAACTGGTATATTAGGATCAATCATAGCCCCAATCATTTGTAAAATATTTAAAATTAATAACAAGATTGCCTTTGGTATTGCCATCGGCACTGCCTCTCATGCAGTTGGCACATCAAAAGCTTTGGAAATTGGCGAAACAGAAGGTGCAATGAGCGGGCTCGCTATTGGCGTAGCTGGTTTAGTCACCGTCATACTGGCGCCTATACTTTTTGGTTTGTTTTTTTGATGGTTAAGATTGGGCTTTATTATAAATGTGTTAAAATAAAAAAGCTTATTAATAATATAAACTACATATCACTAATAAGCTTTTTAGCATCGACAACCTGATATTGACCTATTATAAACTATGACGTCCCTAACTTATAACTTGAAAACCTTCACAGTTCCTTGTAAATCTTCCGCTAATTCTGTTAAACCCTGCACACTAGAAATAATGATCTGCACTGAAGCAGATTGCTGTTGAGCAGCGGCAGATACTTCTTGTGTTCCTGCAGCAGATTCTTCCATTGCACCAGATACGTTTTCCACTGCATCTAAGACTTGAACACTATTATCTTTTAGCTCAACAACTGCGTTCTGGGCACCATTCATGAGTTTGACCACTTCATCAACTGCAACACTTATTTCAATGAAATGCTCTCCATTCTGTTTGGCCACTTGAGTACCTTCCTCAACTTCCAGCGTGCCATTTTGAATGGTCGCTACAGCTTTTTGGGTTTCTCCTTGAATTTCTCTAATTAAGTTAGCAATTTTTGCTGCTGCCACTGCAGACCCTTCAGCCAGTTTTCCTACTTCATCTGCCACAACAGCAAATCCCCTTCCCTGTTCACCCGCCCGTGCTGCTTCAATTGAAGCATTAAGTGCAAGAAGGTTGGTTTGTTGGGCTATATTGGTAATCACATCGACAATACTCCCAATCTCATAAGAACGTTCCCCTAGTTTTTTAACAGCAGCAGCAGAATCATCCACCGTACGCTTTATTGAATCTATTCTGGAAACCACATGCCCTACTGCTTCATTTCCCTTCTCTACGCGTTCCTGTGCATCACCCATAAGGCGTATAATATTAGCTCTTCCTTCCCCCACAATCTCTACAGAACGCATCATATTCTCCACATTAACTACCGTATGCTGCATCGTTTCCGTAACTTCAGCAGTACCCTTGGCCAGTTCATCTATTGTCACAGAAACCTGCTCTGCTCCGTTACCCGTTTGCTCCGAAGTTTTTGCCATTTGAGTGGCAGAATCAACAACTGTTTCCGATACCTCCGTAATCTTCTTTATAAGCTCACGTAATCTATCCCGCATCGCGTTAAAATCAGCAGCCAGTTCCCCTACTTCATCCCGGCTCTTAACTTCAATGGCTGTTGTTAGATCTCCTTTAGCAAGTTTTTTCGTTGCCAGACTTAATTCTTTTATTGGCTTGGTCATATAACCTGCAACACCATACAATACCAATGCTAATACGAGCAAAGCAATCAAGCCTGTTAACAAACCATCCTTTTTTAATTTATCCAGCTGACCTAAAATTTCTTTTTGGGGCACAACAATAACCAGCGACCAATTTGTAGTAGGAATAAAGGTATAACAGGCTAGCATTGTCTTCCCATCCGCTTGATACATTTCTTCGCCTGATTCACCAGTGATCACTTTATCAAGCAATGCAGCAAATTCCTTATTGTCATTCATGACATCCTGAATTTTTTTCCCAATATCCTCTTTTTCTCTCGCCGCCATAATCGTTGAATCATGATTATCAACAAGATAAGCGTGCCCTGTTTCCCCCACTTTAAGCTTATTAACCAATTCAGTAGGGTATCCCAATTTGATATCACTGGCAAAAACACCCCGGAACAACGTATTTGCATCATTGATAGCAGCAGAAGCCGTAAGAATAACGTCACCTGTCTCTGCATCAACATAAGGTGCTCCAAAAGCAACCTCATTCCTTTGGGCACCCTCTTTATACCAGTCACGGCTTCTAGGATCATAATCGGCTGGAGCCACCCAGCCATTACAATCAAACATTCCCCCCTCTTTTGTCCCAATATATATATCGATGATATCTGGATAATCACTCCTTATCGACTCCAGATACGCCATTTCTCTTTCTTCCCCGAAACGCGCATACATTATCGTTTTTCTTAAGTCACGCGTTAACTCCAAGCTGCTTATTAACCAGTTATCAATTTTATTCCCGTTTAATTCCGCAATACTCATCGTGTTTTCCAGAGCATCAGTAACAACCTGCTTTTTAGCATTATGATAATCAAAATAAAATACAGCAATTAAAGCAAGAAAAACAATCGGTATAATCCAGCCTATCATTTTCGCTTTCAGACTCTTCGTTGATTTCATGAATCAATCCTCCTAATATCCCATTTAGTTTTGTCAATTAAAAGTTAATGAATATTCTTATAAATAGACATTCATCAATTAATAAATACCCCAAAATCGCAGTTTGAAAATACGTATCATAGATTTTTATAATAATCTTATATAGCATGCAATAAATACATGCGATGAAACTTATAATTAAATAGTTGATAATTATGGATTACAGATGTAGTATATTTATATATCCAATATAAAGGTGTGATTCGATATGAATAAAATACCGCAACTTTCCGAATCTGAATTAGAAGTCATGAAGCTATTAATCAAAATGAGTTCTGCAAAAAATTCAACCATTGTAGACAGGCTAATACAAAAGAAAATAAGATATTCAAGGTAGAAATAAACAACCTTAGAAAACTGCTAAAGGAGACATAATAATGAAACGATTTTTAGAAAGCAGACGAAAATTTATCCTTATACTGGGATTGACATGTATGGTAGTACTCAGCGGTATTCTTCTTACGGACGGTTTGCCAAAACAAAGTTCTCCAAACAGCGCTGGCATCTATGATGTAAAAACATTATTTAAATATAAAACGCCCTATGTAGGCGATAACAGCAAAGTTATAAACCTGATCAGCAATCTGCCCTATGCTGAATTACGTAAAACAGTCTCTTTACAAACCAAAGCCGCTCCATATGGGATAACGATTAATTATGATTTTAGTAACGCAAATATGGATACCCAACGCATTGAAACCACTTTGTGTAATAACGCCATTATTTTATTTGCGCTAATCGATAATGTGGATGTTATAACCTATAACATAAATGGAACAAACGAACAGCCTCAATACCACTATTTAAGATCGGAACTCAAGAAAAACTTTGCTAATGATCTACGAGAATATGCGAAAGATATCAATACCTTTGAAAATTTTGTTGATCGTCTTATATTTAAACTCCTTGTCTTTCCCTCAAAATACGCACTTACCATGTCCAGCACACCCGGTATACGCATTCAGGCTGAATATCCTGGTTCTGTAACAAAGGTGCGCTATACAACAGATAAAGGGAAATTGTTTACATGGACTGGAAATATGTCAAAATGGGTGAAAATGAAAGAACTGGCGTATGATACCCCCGTCTACTGGTCACCACTTGAACAAAATGATTTTGCATGGAAGGATCATGTCGTAACCATTACACTTTTAGATGAAAAAGGAAAAATCATCGATGAAAAACTCTTAAATATCGATTATGATGGTTCAATGTTTTATACGGTTAAGCCTGCCATAGACATTGTAATCGGGACAAAGCAAGAAGATGGTTCAAAGTAATATCAAAAAATAAATTTGAGAAAAAGTGCCACATCAAAGATGTGGCACTTTTGTAAATAAATTAAAATTTTAAATAACACTTTAAAACGCTATGCCTTTATTTTGAGTAAGATCATCGGCGATAATTGCCGTCCCTTCCACTTGGGTACCTGATTCTACTTTAGGCTGAACAGAGGGATTCAAGGGATATTTTCCTTCGTCATATTTTACCTGAGCAAAAAAGTTTTCTATCCCCCCGCCTGACACATACATGATCAGATCATTCCAGTCATTTGTCTTGTTTTGACTCACAATAACAGGGTTTCTAACCAGTGTAAACCGTGATACCAGCTCATAATCATCATCTTGAGATTTAAATATCAGCCCACTGCAGCCGCCTGTCCCGCAAACTGAAGAACCTACCAGAAAGACAAATGTCTCTGGTTGATCATCGCCATCTAGATCGATTCGATTATAATAATATCTAATCTGATCTTCCCCTCGTTTCAAGTCATAAACCTCGGCAAAGGCATCCTCTAACTTTTGATCTTTTTCTGTTTCTGATGGTATATACTTCACCTGGGAAAAATCGATTCCATCCTTGTTTTCGAATTGATATAACTGATTAGTATCTAACTCATTAGATTCTTGTTCAGGTTGTGTTGGTTGTTCAGGTTGATTTGTAACATCTCCCCCCGCACATCCTCCTAATACAGCAATCAAAGATACAATGCATACCATAGAAAAAATCTTTTCTAGAATTAATTTCATTTTCTATCTCCTTTCAAAATAATAATAATTTGCTTAATGAAACCCATTACCACCATCTACTTCATATTATAAATAAAGTATACTCTTAATGCGTTACAAAACGGTTACGTTCACCTGTTATTTTTAACCATTAAAATCATTACTATACTTAAGATCGCTTCATCCCCTCAGTAAAGGAAGTATAAAAAACGCCTGTCCGTGACATATATCAAATATCACGAACAAGCATTTTAAATGACTTAGACTTTACCTGTGCCTTTTGTCTTTCAAAAGATATTATCTTGTATTATAAGCACTCAACATCCAAATATTCTTTTCAAAAAATCCAATATCATCGCCAAGTATACCTACTGTATATTCATCATTAATTTCAGCTGCCATATCAGAAATTTCTCTTAAATACTTAACGATATTTGAAAAATCATTAATAAGGATACTCGCTATCGTCGTTGAGTTTATATCTTTACTAGGTGCTTCTTTAATGGTCGCTAATTTAAGAGATTCCTTCATTGAAGCTGTCGGCTTAAATCCAAGCATTAATTTTCTTTCAGCTACTCGATCAAGCTTTTCTGAGACAGCTTCATATAGCTCCTCCGTCTTTTCATGTAAATCATAAAAACCCATACCTACTACATTCCAATGGAAGTTATGAAGCTTAAGATAAAGTAGATTCAAATCAGCTAAATATACATTTAGTCTTTCAGCTATTTTATATGCCTTTTTACTGTCTAACCCGATTTTTTCAGGTGTTAAACCTTCAGCCATATCAACATCTCCTATCTATAAATATTTTGAAAATAGCTTTAAAGCTATTTCCATAATATTTATATGCAAAAGATATTTTAAAATGATATTTAAACTTAGTATTTACTATTCCATCATTTTACATTTAGGGCGTTTGTTTTAAAATAACGAGATTTATTTAAACTTCCTTCATTACTTTTTCTCCTTTCCTGATTCAATGGAACCGCTCATAACCTAATATCTTGACTAATCTATATTTTTAGATCGTCTTATACATAATGATGTCTTATTTGTAAAACAATAAGACATCATTATGTATAAGGAGTCATCCAAATGAAAATAAATGATAATGACAAAATATCACCCCTTCAATATACATTATTAATTGCTGCTACGCTCATAGGCGCCGGTATTCTATCTATGCCAAGAGGCGTCGTAGAAGAAGCAGGGTCTGACGGTTGGTTGGCAGCAATAGGCGGCGGATTAATGTCCATTTTTATCACCTATTTCATTCACAAACTAGCCTTAATGTTTCCACAGGATACATTTGTTGTTTTTTCGCAAAAAATCTTAGGTAGATGGCTGGGTTTATTATTAAGTATGATCTATGTTGTTTATTATTTTCTGTTTTCAGCACTTGAAGTACGCATTCTTGGTGATGTCAGTAATGTTTATTTATTAAATCGCACACCTTTCGAATTTTTAATGTTTGCATATCTTTGGGTTACAATCATAGCAACCCGCAACGGAATTGAAGGCATTGGTCGTCTTTGCATGTTATTTTTCCCCATCACGCTTATTTTGAGCTTACTTATTGGACTTTTTATGTATCCAAAGCTTGATTTTACCCATTTATTGCCCATATTACATACACCCTGGCAAAACGTAACCCATGCCATTTTTCTCACTTCGTTATCCTATTTAGGATTCGAAATTGTTCTGTTTCTAGTACCTTCCCTAAAAAAACCGCAAGAAGCATTGAAAAATGCTGTCATTGGTATTTGTATTATTACCGGATTATATACATTCTTTGTGATCATAAATACAGCACTTTTTGGCATCGATGAAATAAAAAGTATTACCTGGCCCACCATATCCTATATTAAAATGATTGAATTTCCAGGGCAAATCCTTGAACGATTTGAATCTATTCTGCTAGCCATATGGGCGACCACTGCCTTTACAACATCGATTGTATTTACTTATCTTGCCGCTTATATCACCGCACAGATCACCGGGTTTCGTGAATTTAAACCCATTTTATATTTTATGATGCCATTCATTTACTTAGTTGCATTTATACCCGCTCATGTAGATCATACCGCTGCCATGGGTGATTTTATAGGAAAATATGGACTTATATTTATATCAGCTACCACAATACTATTGCTATTGGTTGCTAAAATACGAAAAAAAGGGATGCATCAGTAAATTAAACGTATTCACCTTGGCTCATTGATACAAAATACCTTTCCCTTTTGAGTCATTTTCGTATTAACGAATCCCTTAAAAATTATCTTGTTTGCCTCTCATTAACTTTTGAACAAACACCACATCAGCAGGAGCAAACTCATAAGCTCCGAGTGCCTCAATCTTAACCCATCGCCATGCCTCATGCTCTCTTGCGACAATACAACCACCATCTATTTCCGCTTTGTAAGCCATTAAATTGATTTTGAACGCCTGATAATCGTAGACGGTTTCACCAAACTTATCTATAATTTTTATTTCAATATCTAACTCTTCTTTAATTTCTCTTATTAAGCTCTCTTCAGGCGTTTCCCCCTTTTCGATCTTCCCACCTGGAAACTCCCAAAAACCGCCTAAGTACTTTTCCTTATTCCGCTTTGCGATTAACACTTCATTATGATTGAAAATAATTGCCGCAACAACCTGTATCATCTAATTCTCCTTTCCAAGACCAGCGCATATCCCTGTCCACTTTTCATTTGTTATATTATTGCCTTATTCTCCTTGCTTATGAGTTTAACAAACTCACGACTATCTAGTTTCCCAAACATTCACATTTATATTGATATAGCAATTTTACCTTTTAACAAGTAGTTCATTCTACCTATTCTATGTATTTCCTTCCCAATCCCGCAAATAAATACCTAGACACCTGCTTCCTATCCATCCCCCTTCTATTTTCCTATAAATTCACATATACCTCTAACAAAGCCACTTACATTAATGAAAAATTAATTTTAAGAGGTGATCGGATGAAATATAAAATAAATAATTTAGTTTTCGAAGGCGGCGGTGTATTAGGAATCGCATATTTAGGCGTATTAGATTTTTTATATCATCATAACATATTACAAAATATAAAAAGAGTCGCCGGAGCATCAGCAGGTGCCATCACAACATGTGTGACCAGTTTTTCATTGCCTTTTAATGAGATGAAGCAAATGGCAGATACATTAGATTTTAGAAAAGTACCACAAAAAGGTGAATATCCTGATTTGAAGAGAATACCTGATGGTTTTAAAAGAGAATTCGAGAAACTATTTGGGGATATGAATTGTATATACAGATTACTTAATACCTATGGCTGGTATTCTAGTGACTACTTTTATGAATGGATGAAAGAACAAATTGCTTCTCAATTCAATCAGTCTAAAAAACAGCCACCTTATACGTTTAAAGACTTTAAAAATCCCGATCTCCATAAAAACCAGCGGCCTTTTTTAGACTTGTATATCATCGGTACCGATATCTCTACCCATCGTTCAATTGTTTTCTCCTATGAAACAACACCTCACATGGAAGTCGCTGAAGCCGTCAAAATCTCCATGTCTATCCCCCTTTTTTTTGAATCTATAAAAGTAAGCAATAAAATTCCTGAAAAAGCAACGACCTATATCTTCTCAGATGGTGGTGTGATGAGAAATTATCCCATCCATATTTTTGATTCAACAAATTTCAGGAATAAAATGCTAGGCGGTGTCAATGTTCAAACATTAGGTGCAAGATTCAAAAACAAGAAGAAATATAATGAAATAAATAACTTTATCGAATATATAGAAAATCTACTTAAATCCTATATGAAAATTCAAGATGATATGTATAATAATAGTCCCAAAGATCAATTACGATCCATTGAAATCGATACAAAAGATATCTCTTTTACAGACTTTAATATCAGCCCCAATGATCATAAGTATCATTTTTTATATCAACAAGGCTACAAAGCTGCTAAACATTATTTTCAAGATAAAATGTAAATATAATGCCATACTGTTGATTTTCAAAAAGCACTTCTATATAAATCGCATTGAAGTTTTTACATTTAAAATGCCTCTGGCAACATGGGGACACACCACTCGTACCTCGTGGAATTTCCCCATCTTTCCTTCGCTTTTCCTGCAAACCTGAAATGTAAGTTCTTTATTGCAAAGCATATATTAACAGTATCTATTGCCTATAGATCCCTTCATAAAACAAAGGAAACTTATTAAACACATGAAAATATAAAGGATATTCACTTGTTCATAATGAATATCTTCATATAATCTAAAAAATGGAGGTATTTTATATGCACAACAAAAAGGCGTTCCTTGTTTTGATCTTAATCTTTATGCTGCTTTTTAGTTCTCTACCATCCTTTGCTTCTTATTCTGAGCAACACTTTAACCAATTTAAATCTAACATACCGAATGTCTCACAAGAAATGCTATATCCACAATTCTGGGTTAAACATACCCGGCAATCCAATGCTATTATCATGAATGATTATAACATTCAAAGATATAATCAAAAAAATATTGAAACCTGCAAAGCAATGACCGACCTTCAAAATTATCCCGAAACTTTTACCAGAGAAGAACTGAGTAATATGATTATTAACATCAGTTCCCCGTCCCAATCAGAACGATACAATCGTGATGGCCTACTGGCAACAGAGGCTTATTATAATCAATTGAAAGAAAACTTAAACTTAGATGCATTGCAAGATAATAACCCCATTCAATACGGTATTACAGTGAGAAGAACCCTCATGAAAACGTTCCCAACCCATGATACACTTTTTAAAACACCAGGTGATTATGAATTTGATCGTTTAATGGAAACTGCCGTTTATCCGGTTGAACCCCTCGTCATACTGGGTATCAGTAAAGACCAAAAGTGGTATTTTGCCCAAATGTATAATTATCTTGCCTGGATTCCTGCAGCAGATGTTGCCCTAACAGCTAAGCAAACATTATTTGATTACGTTAATGGTTCAGATTTTCTAATCATTACAGACAAAAAAATTTATACAAACTTTAATCCTCTGGAACCTAACATTTCCGAATTGCAACTGGATATGGGTGTCAGGATACCACTGGCAAGCAATACAGAAATAACGGATACTATTGATGGACAAAACCCTGCCGGTAATTTTGTTATCAAATTACCCGTAAGAGATGAAAACGGGTGCTTGGTGTTTAAGCTATCCCTCATATCGCGCTCTGATGATGTCCATTTAGGATATTTACCCTATACAAGAGAAAACATCATCAAGCAATCCTTTAAACTGCAAGGTGAAAGATACGGCTGGGGCGGTATGTTCAACGGCAGAGACTGCACCGCATTCATGATGGATATTTTCCGGACATTTGGCATTCAATTGCCACGTAATTCCGGTGAACAAGGCAAACTAATCACCGGTAATTTATATGAAATCCCGGAAAACATGACTTTAAAAGAAAGGAAACGCCTGTTTGACAAACTAAAACCCGGTACTGCCCTTTATATGAACGGACATGCCATGCTTTATTTAGGAAAATATCAGGGCATTTACTATATGATTCATGATTTTGCCGGCTTTAGCCAACCACTGGAAGATGGTTCCTTAAAATACTATCCATCACGTCAGGTAGCTGTAACACCGGTTAATATTATGCGTGATAACGGTACAACGTATATGGAAAACTTATATGGCGCACGTGAATTTAAGTTTAAATAGTATCGGATATCAAAAAAATAATTCCTAAAAAAATGTAGCACTACCGGGTACCTGCCTAAGTACCCGGTAGTGCTACATTTCTATTTAACCTTAACGTTTGGTATATCGTTGCTAATATAAGAATGAAAATGTGAAACATTTTTATAAAACAGCAGCTATTACATATAAATATCCGAAAATTCAATATGTATACTTTCCATATTATCATGCCTTATTTCTCCATTGCGATTGAGATCTGTTTGGGTTTCCTCCGAAACCCTCTTCACGGGCAGCTCAATGACAAACTCACTGCCTTTTCCATATTCACTGACCACAAAGATTTTACCGCCATGCATATCTACCAACGATTGAACCAGAGACAATCCAATACCACTGCCTTCATGATCGCGAGTAAATGATTTATCCACCTGCCGAAAGCGATCAAATATCAACAACTGCTTTTCCTCCGGAATGCCAATGCCGTTATCCTTTACACAAATTCTGATTGTCTCTCCTTTATCGTACATGTTTACGTTTATGGTACTGCCGGGTTTTGAAAATTTCACAGCATTGGATAACAGGTTCAGCATCACCCGTTCAATTTTATCCGGATCACAGGCCATCATCTTTTCTTCCACATCCGTATCGAACAATAGTTTTAAATGGTTGCTCTCAATATATTCAGCTACCGATAATGTGATATCTTCTACAATACTCACAATATTGTAATTTTTCAAGCACAGTTCGAAAAAATTGGCGTCGATCCGAGTCATATCGATCAAATTATTAACCAGCCGCAACAACCGCAAGCAATTTTGTTTGGTTACACTTTTATATTTGTTAAGCTTTTCTCTATTAATTTCTAAATGATTGGCAGTATACTGATCTAATAATTGCATGCTGCTAAAGATAACATTAAGCGGTGTCCGAAATTCATGCGACAAGTTCGCAAAAAATTCCGTTCGAAGTTTATCATATTCCTGCGCCTTGTCCAACAGCTTCTCTTGTTCTATGGTCTTTATTCGCAATGCCTCTGTTTTTTTACGCTCAGCTATATCATGAACCACCACCATCACCATTCTTCTGCCTTTATGCCAAAAAGCCACACCTGCTACTTCAATATCTATTACCACACCATCACGACGAATATACTTCTCTTCGATCAATGGCTGCATATCTTTTTCACCATTAAGCAATTGTCTTCTGCGTTCTCTCACCTCCTCTTGAGAATCAGGATGAAAATTAGAAAAACAAAAAATATCCTTTCCAATGATCTCCTCAGAACTATCACATCCTGTGATCTTTGCGCCTGCTTTATTTGTAAAGATAATCTCATTATCATCATAAATGAAAATCGCATCCGGCAACAGTTTGAAAAAAAGATGGTATCTTTCTTGGCTTTCGCGTAAAACCTCTTCAGCTTGTTTCCGTTCCGTTATATCACGCCCTATCATAAACATTATCTTTCGTCTCCCATCGGGATAAAACGCGGGCACTTTGGTCACATCATACACTTTAATCGTTCCATTCGAGCAGAAAATAACTTCTTCGAAATGACTAACAGCGCCAGTTCTCCATGTATTTTCGTCTGTTTCTAAATACATCAAAAAGTTATCCTCGTGATTACTCTTAAATTGGACTAAATCACTATAGGTTTTGGCCCTATAATCTACGCTCTCAATCTCCATAAGCTTTATACAAGCTGGATTAGCTTCAAGGAACCGCCCTTCCCCATCCATAATAGCGATAATATCGGGAGATGCATCCATAAATGTACGAAGTAGTTCCTCGCTTTGCCTGAGTTCATTTTCTACTTCTTTACATTTAGAAATATTACGGGAAAGTATAAAAACAATGAGTGTAAGGACACCAATCACAATAAAAACAACACTCCAAATCAAATGCTTGGATATGGAATAAAATGATGGCGGTTTATTAATAACAATACTGCCTTTAGGCAAATCGGTAAGCTGAATATTAAAACGCTGCATCTGATTATAATCAAACATATACTTGTTTTGGTTTTCTTTAATAACCGGAATATCAGCAGGGGATTCGCCGTCTAATATACGCAAAGCTAATTGGCCAGCCATTTTTCCATGCTCATAACCACTTATCATTTTGCCCCCTACGATCCCCTGTCCTAAAAGGAAATTCCACGATCCGTAGATCGGAATCTGCGTTGTGTTGGAAAGTAATTTATTCCCTTCTGATAACGATACATAGTGACCTAGATTATCTTTATAAGTAGAGAGAAAAAAAATGATACTATCACCAGATAACTGTCCTGCGTGCTTCTCTAATTCATCAATACTCATGTTTTCTAAAAAGTCAAATTGAACCGTATCACGATAATATGGAATCATTTTTTGAATCATTCTTTTAAGTGCCATACCCGTGGTTGTCCTATCAACAACGGAAAAAATATGTTTTGTGTTGGGATGTAATTGTAGCGCAATATCAATCGTCCCCCTAAAATCTGCTTCTTCTGAAATCCCAGTAAATAAATCTTCTTCCTCCAGCATTGAATCTTCAAGATTGTTTACCCCGCAGAAAACCACAGGTGTATGCGAGAACAATTGTTGATGATACTTTTGCAAAAAATCAAATGCATGATTGTCGTTGGCAATAATGATGTCAAATTGGTAATCTCTATATTTATATTGATAGAGCTCGTACAATTTTTGCAAATACGTTTCGTCTGAGATTCTCTTCGTATCCATATACTCAATATAAACAACAGGGTTCTCTTCCTCGTCTATTAGAACATCTTTTATCCCCGTCATGATCCCATCTGACCATTTAAATCCATTATGATAAGAATTTAAAATCAATATCTTTTTCTTCTCTGTATTCTGGGAAAATGCTGAATTCTGTAGCAAACTGAATAAAAAGAATATGGAAAATACAAAAAACGTTATTTTGCACCTATTGCTATGACTATTATTCATGATGCCAGCCCCTTATCATGTTATAACCTTACAATTAACATTATAAAAAAAAACATATAAATATTTTGTCGAATACAGTTTAAATATGTTGTCAAATAATGTTTTTTTGTTTCCAATAATAATAGCCATCCCTTTGACTCACAGCACATAAATATTTATAATAACGTTAATGATATATTGTACATAACTATTCAAAAAATATGAAAGAGGTCAATAAATGATGCAAGAAGAAAAAAGTGAACTCGAAAAAGCATTGGTAACCGGTTTTTATGGTGCCCCACAGCTAAAACCTGAAGAAAGAAACCAATATTTAGGTACGTTCAGGGAACGAATCATTAAATTATTAACGAAAAAGCAAGTGGTGGAACCCGTTATATATTCAGAAATTTTAGAAGCGCTGAAAGATAAAAGAGCTGTAAAATTAATAATAAATGGAGAAATAAATAGTTGTTTCACCGATAAATATGAAAAATTGGCCGAAGGTTTACAAAAACCCTATACGATTCTACATGATCCTGATCTTAAAGGAGAAACCGGATTAATTGTTGTCAGCGATGATGCCGTTGATATCGAAAATATCCATGTAGAAGATAGAGAAACAAGACTTAAAAAGTTAGGTATCCCCCCTGAACTCATTCATGCCGCAGGAGAAAAAATATGCAAAGACTGCTTTGATAAAATTGTTAAAGCTGCTCCAAATGAAGCTGGTAATTATCAATTGATTACATTTAAAGACCGCTTTTGGGGCGAAGAATGTTTCGTTTGCCATAAAGATTAAATACGCCTAAACCTACGCATAAATTATCAGTATTAAACTCATATTTTCTATTAACATAACAAAAAGAATGGGGATCACAATCACCCATTCTTTTTGTTTAATACACTATGTTCTTCTTAACTTGTTTAAACAAGTTCCAATGTTTCTTTGGCAATCATCAATTCTTCATTGGTCGGTACGATTAAAACGTTGACACGTGCACCTTCCTTATTAATAAAGGTTTCCTTGCCTCGAACGTTATTTTTTTCTTCATCCAGCTCTATACCTAAATACGCCATATTGTCACAGATCATTTTCCGGATATCAATACCGTTTTCGCCAATACCTGCGGTAAATACAATCGCATCCACATTGCCCATTTGCGCAATATAGGCTCCAATATACCGTTTTACTCTATACACAAACGCATCTAAAGCCAGTTTCGCTCTTTCATTTCCTTCTTCTATGGCTTTTTCAATATCTCTAAAGTCACTGCTGATCCCGGAAAGTCCTAGAACACCGGATTTTTTATTAAGCAGGTTATTGACTTCCCCCGCACTAAGGTTTTCTTTTTCCATGATATAAGTCACGGCTGCCGGATCAATATCACCGGAGCGTGTCCCCATGATCAATCCTTCCAATGGGGTAAAGCCCATACTGGTGTCCAGTACCTTACCACCTTTGACCGCTGCAATACTACCGCCGTTGCCTAAATGACAAGTTACAATGTCCAAGTCCTCAACATTTTTCCCCAGTATTTCCGCGGTCCGATAGGCTACATATTTGTGAGATGTACCATGCGCACCATAGCGGCGAACACCATATTTTTCATATAATTCATAGGGAATGGCATATAAGTAAGAAGCAGGGGGCATGGTGCTGTGAAAAGCCGTATCAAAAACAGCC
>DAOUPZ010000022.1 GCA_030625885.1 Clostridia bacterium | reverse complement strand
TAAAACCAATAAACTAAACGTCAGCGCTGCAACATACAATAACTTAAACTTTTTACCTAGCAATTATCCCATCTCCTTATCGCAATTTATTATAATGAATGTGTATTATATTTAATAAGAGTATACCATCGCAATTTATTGCTGGCAATATTTTCATACTTTTATCTAGAGTTATACACTTTGCCAGCTAGATAAAAACCACCTCTGTATGAATAAACTCCATTTTGTTTTACTGCACAATAACGACAAGATTATTATACAACAGTATTAACATAAAACTTTGATACAGCTAAATTTTTATAGCAATATCAAAGGGACTTGTTATTGCCAACACCTCTAATCTGAAGCAATTTTGATTAGGGGTGTTTTTTATGCCAAGAAAAGCAAAAAAGATAAATAAAAGCGGGATATACCGCTTTGGTATTTTTTACAAAGCGCATTGTAAATTTTTTGTAACCATTTTTCATGTCTTAGTCGTTATAATAAAAACAAATAATTAAACAAGTATAACATGTTATTTTCAAAGGAGGAGATAAACAGGCAACAAATTTAGGTTCATATCGTTCTAAATGATGTTAGCTTGTTGAAAAATATTTGTAACCAAGGGACAGGCTATATAAAAAAGAGGAGGTAATCGTATGAAAAAAAGAATCTTTGTTGTTGTTTTAACTTTAGTTTTTTTACTAAGCATTGCAAGTGCATTTGCTGGCGACAAACTCCAGCCAACTTTATTTAACCAAGCAAAACAAATCTCTCAAGCAGCTATTGAAAAAGTAGAGGCATTTATTAATCCGAACATTGTTGTAAAAACAGATGATGAAATTTATGATGCAGAGCAAGAAAATGGAGAATTCCTTCCGCCGGTTATTTACAAAGATCGGACCTATTTACCTGTAAGCGCTATATCTGAGATGTTGGGGGTAGAAGTTCAGTGGGATGAAAAAACAAAAACGGTTACCATTAAAGCAGATAAAAACAAAGGAAATAATAATTTAGTTGGTAAATGGCACGAAGAAAACGGTAGAGCACTTATGGAATTAACCCAAGATGGGAAGCTATACGATAGTGGTCAATTCGTTGCAACTTATGAACTGCTTGACAATAATCAAGTTAAAATTACGAATGTAAGAAATGATGTGACTACAAAGGAGCATGTTATTTCATACGAGCTGGACGGAAACATATTGAAGTGGGGAACGAATTTCAATGTGTACCAAACTTTTTATAGCTTTGCCGATTTAAGCTATGAGATAACTAAAGAAAATTTAGAAATAAAAGCTAAAAATTCAACCCTGTCGTATCCAAAAATGAAGGGATATTCTGGTGAACTTTTACAGGATTATATGAATCAAAGTCTTAAAAAAATAACTGATTTATATGGTTACAAAGATCTTTATACAAATGTAAAAATTGATTATGAGATTACCAAAATGGACAACGATATATTAAGTATCCTATTTAAAGGCACAGGAGAAATGATAGATTATGGTAAAATAAATATTCAGCATAGTGTAAATCTGGATATAAAATCTACAAACGAGATTACCTATGATAATTACATTAAAAATGATCAGGAATCAAAAGAAAAAGTAATGAACATATTAGATAGCAAAGCTAAAGAAAGTGGATTGGCAGGATTAGAAGCAGAAGGTATAAGCGTATACTTCAAAGGCGAAAATGTAGTGTTTTATTACATGCCTTTAGATGATTCCGCTAGTGAGTTTATTGAACTGAGTGTATCTCAAGAAGAACTAGAGGGATGTTTGAATACTGATTTTGGTGAAATTCCTGCCAGCTAAGCAAAACATATCAAATGAATATCAAGGTATATAGACATTAATTGAAGAATATCAATCTCATAGTATAAGAGATTGTGGTTTAATGGAATATTAGAATATATTTGGAGTCGGTCAAATAACGCATTGTTCGTGTAAGTTTTTATCGTAATCAGCAGGTTGCGGGTTCAATTCCTGTCGTTGGCTCCAGAAGAATACAGTGATAGCAAGGGTTTTCGGACTCTTGCTATTTTTTTGCAAGGAAAAAGGAAGCAAATGAACCATTCCTTCTGGTTCATTATTTATCGTTTTTCATGAAATCAACCATTAATTTGGTTTAAATAAAGGAAGCAGTGGTAACTAATAAATACAGGCATAACGATTTTTAAAAACGGGGATAATAAACTCAAATTATAATAAGGGGGGTTATTGTCATTAACGATTTAGATCAATTAGTTGAAAAGATGATATCGATCAAAAAGAAATCCTATGATGTCATATCAGAAAAGCATCCGCATATTTTTTCTGCAATCAATACGTTTTTTGCAAAGCGTGACAATAAAAGCGGGATTCAAATTACTGAAAACGGTAAAGTCATCGGAGAATATACCATTGTTTTTAACGGCATGAATATTAAAGAGATTCAAAGCGGTGTATTAGCGCCGGAAATTCATCATCCTTTTGGGGTCATTAAACCCTATGGTATTGTTGAAAAAAGTGTGCTGGAAAGAATGGTGGCAGAAGAGGACAGCATCATTAATGATCCGATGTCTACAATACGTAAGTATATGCCGGATATTACGATTAAGTTTATGAAATAAAAAGCGAATTACGATGAGCTATTATGTGAGAGCCGATGACCCGGCTCTTTTTCTTTTTCATCATTGCAACGCGAGGTACTATGTGGTACAATGTAGAAGTACTATGTAGCACAAGGTAGGTGGTAAAGTGTACGATAAATCACAGTTAAAACGAGGCACGTTGGAAGGGTGCATTTTAAAGATCATTCTATTAAAGGAAACGTATGGGTATGAAATTATGAGCAAATTGTCTCATTTTGGATTTGAGGATCTGAGCGAAGGTACGATTTACCCCTTATTAATAAGACTAGAAAAAAAGAAATTAATTACTTCAACTTATAAAAAATCTCCATTAGGCCCTAGTAGGAAATATTTCACGATAACGGAAAGCGGGTTGAACACGCTGCATTTATTTGAGGAGCATTGGAACAGTATTTCAAAATCAGTAAATAAAGTTTTGTCCTTGGAGGAAGAAGCATGAGGGAAGATATAAAAACAATCAGGAAAGAAAATAGCGAGCAAGAAAAATCATTATTCAAAGATAACGGTAGTATCCTGACCGATATGGTCGTTTATTTACATTCCTCGGATTTATGCGAGTATGATATTGAAATGATCAGGAAAGATTTGATTGGCATGGCATTGGAAGCTCAATTAAGGGGTGAAAAATTCAGTGATGTTATTGGGGAAGATTATAAAGGGTTTTGCGATCAATTAATGGTAATAGGCGATAGGAAATCTCTTTATGAGAAAGCATTAGAAGTTTTATTTGTTACGAATATGGGGATCGGATGTATGTTTGTTTTAGAGATCATAAGTCACTATGTCACGTTAAATGGTGCAGGAAAAACGTTATTAACCTTTGATTTGCCAATAACCTGGGGATTTGTGGTAGCGACAGTGATTGCGCTGCTAATGAGTTATGGCATATATCGATTTATAACGTATCATTCATTTGAATGGTCTGGCAAGCATTCTAAGCGGATCAGCTTTCTATTTTGTATGTCGTTTGTAATAATGGTTTGGATAATAGTTATTACAAAGCATTTATTGAGGCATGCAATGATTGGGACCATTAATTATTTTTTCCCATTGAGTCTTATTATTATGGTTTTCATTATAATACAATTACTGACGAATAGATTAGAATCTAAGAAGATTTAAGAAAGTGAAAAGGAGTGGTTGATATGGGTGCAATTGATATGCTTTTAATTAATCATGATCTAATAGCAAAAGGGTTTAAGGAAATTTTAGGTATAAAAGAATATTTATTGGTCTTTGATCAAGACAGCAATATCATATGTGCGTTGTATGATATGGATTCATGTCGAACAGTTGTTGAAGAATACTTGAAACGTCAAGGGTTGGACAGAACGTTAGTAAAGTTTGAAAAGAAGTCGATTAAAAATAAAGCTGAGGAGCTGAAAGAGATCCTTCAGCATAAAGTCGTTATATTAGATGGAGAGCTTACGCTGTATAAACATGTGGCAGAAAAAGCTAAGGATTATGATATACAGGGGTATGACGGTAAAATGCCTAAGTATGGCATCAATAAATATACGACAATGGCTAAAAAATGAGTCAGAGGGGATGGTTCCTTCTGGCTCTTTTCTTATGAAGTTTTTCGTCCTCTTGGACTCACAGTATAAGATATGAAAGATTGGTAAAAGATATAAAGTAAGTCAAAAGCAGAGGGAGCGCTTATGAAAGTTAATGATAATCATTCCATCTCCAAGTTTGGCTATATGTTCCTGATGGTTTCTGTTACGATTGGAGCAGAATTTTTGTCATTACCCCGTGTCGCGACTCATTATATGGGAAAAAACGGGTGGTGGTTAGTCCTGCTAAGTGTCATTCTATTTCTGGGTATTTGGGTTATGACAACGCTTATAAGACTACGGTTTCTCGATGAGACCTATATACAATATATGAAAAAGACGTTAGGGAGACCGATTAGTGTGCTGCTGTCAATATTGTTGTTGGGTTTTCTAATATTTTTTCTTACATACGAGCTTGATATGCTCGTTGAACTTTCCAATATCTATTTAGTGAAAAGAACACCCCCTTTTTTATTAATGTTAGTGTTTATTTTTGCCACTATACCCGTTTTGCGAGGGGGATGCGAATCTTTAGCCCGTTTTTGTTTTCTTACATTTCCAATTTCGTTTATGATTTGGTTTATAGTCGTATTATTAGGAACAAAACAAGGGGATCTTTCAAATATTTTACCGGTAACCCTACCACAAAGCAGCTGGCATTATTTTTTAAAGGGAATGGTAGAAATTAGTGCACCCAGTTATGGATGGAGTGTTTTTCTGATCATATTAGTGCCCTATGTACGTAAAAAAGATCGAGGCGATCTATTAAAATATACGATCATGGGGGCGGGGATCATCGCTTTAGTTTACGCAGGCAGCATTATAGCTTGTTTGGGTTATTTTGGTTTTGGAGAGACGCTTCATTTGATGTATCCTTTGGTTGCACTTGTCAGAAGTATTGATCCGGGATTGACAAAAGTAATAGAGCGTCCAGAGATATTTTTTGTTGCTTTATGGATAGCTACCATTTTTACGACGTTTATTATTGTTTTTTTTACGCTTCAGGTGGGAATAAGTGAATTCTTTGAATTAAGGGAATATAAATTATGGTTTGCCCCAATCATCCCCTGGGTTTTCCTTATCGCTTTAATACCAGATAATATGATTCAGGATATGGTCATGTGGGAGTACGTTAACATGATTTATATAGCGCTCGTGTTTACAATCATTCCAGTACAATTTTTAATGACTAGAAAAAGGAAAATAGGTGTGCCTTATCAACAAGTTAAACGGGAAGCAGAAGCCTTGAAAAAACAAGAGCAAGAGCAGCTAAAGGCTAAACCTAATTATCAGGTTCAGCGTAAGTAAGTTTTGAAAAAAAGGATCAATCATATATTAGCGTTGCATTAAAGAAATAAATACTTCTTGACTTTCATTAATGCCAACACTTTCGTGAATATGATCTACCAAGATTTTATTTGCGCTGTTAATTGTCTCTTTTTTCAAGATATACTCTAGAATTTTAACGATAATACTGTCCAATTTATCCGGTGTATTTCGCATAATCTCTTGTAGCGCATATTCGTTAGATTGCGCATCACGATAAGGGCGGTTGGAAGTGATCGCATCAAATGTATCCGCAACACTAATAATCTTGGCTTCTAGGGGAATTTCCTTCTCTTTTAATCCAAATGGATAGCCGCTGCCGTCATTGCGTTCATGATGGGCACAAATGATCGGAATAATATGTTTAAATTGACTGATGGGTTTAAGGATATCCACACCTAATAAGGGATGTTGTTTTATATGATTATATTCCTCTAGTGTTAAAGGCCCCTCTTTATTCAATATGTCGTCATTAATGCCGATCTTTCCAATATCGTGTAACAGCGCAGCCTGATAAAGATTTTCAATTTGTTCTTGTTCAAGGTTTAAACGGATGGCTATTTTTCGTGATAAATTTGCAACCCGCTCGGAATGACCCTCTGTATAAGGTGATTTTGCTTCCAAAGCTTTGGCAAGAGAAATGACAAGTTCCTGTGAATGATTCTCCAACTGATTAATCATTTGGTCTCGTTCATTAAGCATTAAAAATTGCCGAATTGCCACCAAAACTAAGAGAATAATACTACAAATACCGATTCCCAGCATAGAAGCAGAATCTCGCGGCCAAAAAACATTTATAATGATTAAGCTTGGCACAGACAACATGATTACATAAGGAATAATATTTAATAAGGCTTGCGTATTGAAATTTATTTGTCGTGGTTTATCCCGTGGAGAGGGATTGCTTAAAGCAGCAAGAGCTGCCATACTTAAAATTATAAAACCGATTGGCCAAAGCATATCAAGAATAACCCCTGTTTGATAACTAGTCTTTGTTATACTGAAAACAAATTTAAGTGATGCAATCGATATACACATTAATCCCAATATAATATAAATAAAGGTATCTAGGTTTATTTTATTTTCATCGTTTTCGATGTAATTATAGACTAAAAGAAGGATGCAAGTTATAATATCCAGAATTAATACGGGTTCAATCATAACAACCAAAAACATGAAATTGGTTGTTTTTGAGTATGAGATTAGGAAACTCCCATGAAAATACCATAAAATCGAAACGATCGTTATAATGAGAATAGCAACATCAAATACGATTTTGTAATGTTGCTTTTTTATTCTCTTAAGGGAAATGCACCTAAAAATACTAATACTCATTAACCAGTAACTCAGTAAGTATCCTACATGTCCTAAATCCCCAAAAGGTTCTATTTTATTTAAAAATACTTCGTTATACATCCAAATCATCTGACTTAAAGTCCAAAAAACCGCGGCTAATGCCATTAACTTAAAAGATTTTTGCAGGGGTTTTTGAACGTATTTACTTGTATAATAATAAATTACTCCACATATCAAAGGTCCGATCATTTGAGCAATATTAGAATAAATAAATAGGATTTGTGGACTAGATTGCAAGCAGATAAATAGGATGATTATGGAAAAAGCTGAGAATATCAATCCTTTTTCCATATGTTTTAAAGTCAACAGCTTCTGATCTTTTATTTTAAACACCTCGCATCTAATTGTTGTGAATGTGACTACCCCTTCTTTTTTTGTCTCTTTTGTTCAATATTTAGGATAATATGCAAAAAAATAAATCTACAAGGTTAACAAGCAGATTTGTTTCAGTAACTTGCAACCTGACTACCATAGCGTATTGCTTTAGGTTCGTAGTTTTGCGCCCTTACCTTTCGATAAGTTTTCCTATTTATGAAATTATTTCAATTGATAAATCTTTATCTTATAGGGATATCTGTCCTTTTTAACAACAGATAGGTTGTGTTCAAATTAATTTACCATGTTTCAATAATAATACAGAGAATAAGTCATTTAACTCGTATGATATTCCTAAACATATAAAATTATATACTATGTATACAATATACTAAAGCAGCATATTTCATTAAAGTATTTATTATTTTCCAATATTGACTATTTAAACACGCTTTTGTAGTTTTTACGTTATATTCCGACAAATATTAAAAATTGTTTGAGTTAGAGCTGTATCGTTTGTAATAAAGGATTTACATTTATACAAAACCCCATACGCCTCTTTGATTTATGTGGCAAAACATGCATTGCGCGGCATTATGAGTACATAGAAAACAATGATGGAAGGCATGCTAATGATAAGAGGTGATGAAATATGGAAGAAGATTTTGGTGCAGCACGTGGAATTATAAACGGTATTTTATTCAGCATTCCATTATGGGGAATTATTCTCTATGTTGTATCTAAAATAAGCTAGTATATTGTTTGAAGAATCCTAGGATCGTTAGGTCCTGGGATTTTACTCTTTACAGTAACACTGCAACATATTTATTCTAGATATTTACAAATATTACGAGAAAGTTGTAAAATATAACCAGGAGGGGATGTTATGAAGGAGACAGGGATCATAAGAAAAATTGATTCAATGGGAAGAATCGTGCTACCTGCTGAACTGAGGAAGACAATGGATATAAACAAAGCTGATTATATGGAGGTATACGTTGAGGGAAATAACATTATTTTTGAGAAAAGTTTAGAGACGTGTGTTTTTTGTGGCAGCGAGCATCATATAGTACATTATCAGGGCAAAGGTATCTGCCAGGATTGCATTAATAGAATGATACAGACTCATGAAGAAAAGAGGTAATGCGTATGAAGAAACTGGTTATCTACTATTCATTGGAAGGTAATACCAAATTTATTGCTCAATTAATTGCAGAAACCATTGGGGCTGAAACCTTAGAATTGAAGCCTAAAGGTGAGATTAAACGCCATGGTCTTACCAAGTATTTTTGGGGTGGAAGACAAGTCATGACTAAAGAAGAACCAGAATTATCTTCCTTTGATGAGCAGCTCAATGATTATGATGTGCTATTTATCGGAACCCCTGTTTGGGCCGGGAGTTATGCTCCAGCGCTTAATACGTTGTTTTCCAACACCAATTTTAGAGATAAGAAAATTGCTTTGTTTTGTTGTCATAGAGGTGGAAAGGGAAAAATATTTGAAAAGATGAAAGAAAGGCTGACAGGTAATGAAATCATGGGGGAGATGGGTTTTAGAGATCCACTTAAGAAAGATAAAGAAAATCATGCGGGTCAGGCAAGAATATGGGCAAAAGAGGTCATGGCAAAGTTGTAAAATGATGTGTGGCTGTGTTCCAAAAAAATCCCGGGAATGGGTTACCCAGGATTTTTCATAAACACCCTCTTATAAAAAGAAAGAAGCCTGAATAGGCTTCATATATTCTCTAAAATAGATTTTTTTAGAATGTGAGAATGGGTATCAAATGATTCTTTGAGCATTTGGTCATCAATAAATTTTTGTTTATGCGTATAATCATATGCGTCGTAGATGCATAATAGAGAGGATTTGGTATTTTTTAACGCTTCGGTAAGCCCTTTTTCCCAATTTAAAAAATCTTCCTTTGATGTTTCCTGGACTGCAAAGGTAGGCTGACCGATCCATCTTATTCCCGTAAATCCTCTTTTAAGTGCATTGTTTATAAAATTCTCAAGCGTTTCTTTTAATTGATTAACACCGCCATTTTTATAACTTAATATTAATTTCTTTACAGAAATAAACTCAATTTGTTCAGTGGGAAGGTTATTAGCTTTTAAAGTCTCTAACAACTTAATATAGGTGTGATGTTCCATGGAAATATGAATCAGTTCACGTTTATCTATCCCTTTTTTGATATATGGATATAGATTCGCAATAAGATGTTCTAAACCATAATAGTACATTGATGGATGTGTGCCCCAAATACAATCTAACTTTATTGAACGAATCATTGCGGTTCTTTCTTTACATTTGGTACACTCTAAAATAAGTTCATCTAGAATTTGGCTTTGAGTGACTACTTTTTCATCAAATAGATGGACATTTTCTATGAACATATATTGATTTAAAATGTGTCTTTTTTGTTCAATCATGTTTCGAAGATGGCATTTAGTACATAAATAATTCAATCAAATGCTCCTTTCCGGTATGTAGATTAATTGTTTTAACTTCTTATTTATTAAATGTCAGATTATTTGAAATGTTCTATATTTAGAGCATTAAACCCTTTTATCTTGACTTGATATTTCTTAACTTATGTAATTTTTTTTAATAGTATTAAAATATAATTTATAATACAAAAAATAGTAATTAAGGCATATATTTTATATCGGATACTATTGCGTGTTTTTTTATATGAATCTGTAAAAAATATTAAAAAAATCAACAGTGACCATTACAATTCAATGGATTTGGTGGTAAAATAGTCAAAGAAATAATTAGGAATGGTGAGGTTAATTATGAAAATAGGATTTGATGCAAAGAAATACTTGGAAGAACAATCAAAATTTATACTCCAAAGGGTTAATGATTACGATAAACTTTATTTGGAGTTTGGCGGCAAACTTTTTTTTGACTTACATGCGCAAAGAGTACTCCCGGGGTTCGATGAAAATGCGAAGATTAAACTACTTCGTAAGCTGAAGGAGAAGGTAGAGGTTATCATTTGTGTTTATGCGGGAGATATTGAAAGAAACAAAATTCGCGGCGATTTTGGAATCACTTACGACATGGACGTTTTAAGGTTGATTGATGATCTTCGTTCCAATGAATTAGACGTCAATAGTGTTGTCATTACCCGATATGACAATCAGCCTGCAGCAACCGTATTTATGAACAAATTGGAGCGGAGAGGGATTAAGGTCTACACCCATAGTGCGACAAAGGGATACCCTACCGATGTTGATACCATTGTTAGTGACGAGGGTTATGGAAAAAATCCTTACATTGAAACCACAAAGCCGATCGTAGTGGTAACGGCGCCCGGTCCCGGCAGCGGCAAACTCGCGACTTGCTTAAGCCAGCTATACCATGAGCATATGCTTGGCAGAGTCGTTGGGTATTCTAAGTTTGAAACGTTCCCTGTATGGAACGTCCCCCTTAAGCATCCTCTGAATATTGCTTATGAGGCAGCAACCGTTGATTTAAAGGATGTTAATATGATTGATTCTTTCCACTTTGATGCCTACAATGAGATTGTTGTGAACTATAACCGTGATATTGAAACATTCCCTGTGCTGAGACGGATTATTGAAAAAATAACAGGGGAAGAATCTGTTTATAAGTCACCGACAGATATGGGTGTTAATCGTGTTGGATTTGGTATTATTGATGATGAAGTGGTTAAAGAGGCTTCTAGACAAGAGATCATTAGAAGATATTTCAAAACAGGCTGTGAGTATAAAAAAGGCTATGTTGATTTAGAGACTTTCCATAGAGCAAAGTTGATTATGGAAGAGCTTAACCTTAAAGCGGAGGATCGTAAGGTCGTGATACCGGCACGAGAAAAAGGCGCTAGGTTGAAGGTGGAATCGAGTAAAAATGAGACTTGTTCTGCCGTAGCGCTTGAGCTGGATGATGGAACCATTTTGACAGGTAAAAGCTCAAACACCATGGATGCAGCAGCGGCTGTGATTTTAAATGCCATTAAATATCTGGCCCATATCTCGGATGAGATTCATTTAATATCTCCCGTCATCCTCGAGCCCATCATTAATCTTAAATCGAAAACATTTGGCAGCAAGATTACGGCTTTGAATTGTGAGGAAATTTTAATTGCACTGAGTATCAGTGCCGCAACAAATCCGATGGCTCAAGTGGCGATGGACAAGCTATCCATGCTTAAGGGCTGTCAGGCTCATTCTACAACCATCTTAAACACCAATGATGAACAGACATTTAGAAAGCTTAGCATTGATGTTACCAGCGATTCTGATTATTCTTCACACAGCTTATATTACAATAATTAACTTAATGGTTAGAGGAAAGTTGGAAGTAAAAAAGCCTATACCGGAATTAAAAGGTATAGGCTTTTAATATTTTTGGCATCTTATTGTTTTTCAAAGCTGCCGCAGTCGGTGCATTCTGAACAGGTCGCAGGATTTTTGTGTTTAGTTACTTCAATATGAGTCAGGGTACATTGATTAATTGATTTTGCATGATGTTTACATTCGGTTACATTACATCCAATGCTGGAATTTGCCATGATTACACCTCCTTTTTTTAATTCAAAGCTAGTATTCGTTTAGTAGAAATGATTTATTCAAAGACCGTGTGATTCACAATGGTTCTTTTTGGCTCATTTGACGCAAGCAGGGAGCATGATTAATTTTATACATTAAAATTTTTTTTGCACTTTAGGATATCAGGATACATAGTATGAGAGTGAAAAAATTAAAGGAGTTGAAGATATGAGGCATATGGAAGAAAACGGAAACTCTCGTACTGTGGAAATGGTATCTTTAGTGGATCCTTATGTGGTAAAAACCTTAAAAACGGTCGTAGGAAAGAGACTGCTTATTGAAACGCCGCGCGGGAATGTTCAAGGAAAACTCGTAGATGTCAAACCGGATCATGTTGTATTAGAGTCAAATGGCGATGCAACCTTTTATGTACGTATTCCGCAAATTATCTGGATGATGGTAGAAGACTAAGAAAAATAGCGGAGATCATAAGAAAGAGGAAACGTTTATGAGCGTTTCCTCTTTCTTGTGATCTGTTTGCCAGTTGATGAATTAACCCAGCCATGACGTTCTATTACTTGTAGTCAGCAGGCGTTCCCCAGTATTCCACCCGATTATAGCGGGGAATTGTGGAATCAAAATAGATCCAGATGGGTGCTTGATCCAGCTCGGGGTGAGCCTCGAAAAACGCCCGGTCTCCATAGCGAATGGCTTCGAGTGCCAGCGGCAGTTCCCGGACAAAAATCTTGTTGCGTACCGCTGAAACTTTAGAGCCGAATTCACCATCGACATAAACATAAGCATAGAGCGCATAGCCGTTCTTTTTACGATGCCACTCTGCCAGTACTTCATCCCGCATGGGATTGACCTGATCATACGCATAGCGTGAGCCGATGGTTAAAAATAATTCTGCTGTTATATCGGAATGCGTCAGTGTATAGCGCCTTGGAATAATGGGTTCAGTCTTAGTGACTGGCGGTCGGTAGGTCACCGTCAGCTTCTTTGGGTTTAACCGTTTCATCATACCCCTCCTCCATATGACTTCTTGAATATGATTATTTTATGTGGGGGAGAACGATGTGTGCAGAAAAAAGAGGGAAATACTCATAAACGGCTAATATATAAATTGTATTAAAGGTTTTACATCTAGAATGGCTCTGGCAACATGGGGACACACCACTCGTACCACGCGGAATGTCCCCATCTTTCCTTCGCTTTTCCTGCAAATTTGCAATGTCATTTCTTTATTGCATGACATATATTATGAAGGTTAATAGGGGAAGATTTTTTATCATAAGGTGATGTTATGCCTTGCATGAGCAGGGTATAAAAATAATAATAACTATATGATTCGCAATCAATATTTTACATTGATTTTATTATTAGGAGAAAGTTGGTTAGTTGGAAGTAAAAGATTAAGAAATTAAAATATATTTATTGCGTTACATATAACTTATAAGAAAGAGGCGATAAAAGTGAAAGAAGAGAAATTAACTCAAGATTTAGAAACAGCAGAGGAGAACGCGCAAGATACAGGGGACGAATTAAATGAGGAAGAACTGGAAGCGGTAGCAGGAGGAAGACTCACTAGAGAAGATCTAAACAGAACAATTATCATATAAGATCATAAGCATCCATTATAAGAAAGGTTTGATAAAAATGAAAGAAGACAAATTAACTCAAGATTTAGAAATTGCAGAGGAACAGAGCCAGGATACAGGGGAAGAGTTGAATGAGGGAGAACTGGAAGCGGTAGCAGGAGGAAGAATTGATCCTCCAGGGAGAAAATATCTTCGGCCTTAGGTTGTAGCAGGACAAAGTGGATAAGAGCTGTGGCTTTTTAAGCATGATATCGGGTAAAGAGGAGGTTTGAAAATGTCGGGAGAGATTAAAAAGGTTGTAGAGAAAGATCAAGAATTAAAGGAAGAACAACTGGATCAGGTTTCTGGAGGGGTTGATGAAAATTCTCCAGAAGATGGGATGTTGTATGGTTTCATACCCCAAGACAAATAAAAAATGAGCCAGCGGGAATCGATTCCCGTTGACTCATTTTTTATTTGTAAAGGATTTTGAAGGTGTTAATAATTGTCCATGTTTTCATGCTTAAGGATTTTTTCATACAGGATTTTTCTATTTTTTAAAGAATGTATATTAATGAATGTTTTTTATAGCTTTGAGCTTTCCGCTTTTAGCTTTTAGCCGAAAGACCCCAAAGGGGGTTTTCTCACATGATGTCTAAAGAATGAGGAGTGAATGAAAGATGAGCAGGTATAATCGATACAGCGATTTTAGCAGGCGGGTTTTGACAGGGGTTACATTGTTAACGCTCTTACCCATGTTTATACTGGCATTTTTAATGGAAAAATCGTTTTTGACCCATCCTCTGTTTTGGGGATTGGCAGGTATTATCTTTGTAAGTTCGGTTGCAATGGTACGATATATAACCGAACCGGTGAAAACGCTTGAAGAAAGGCTGCATGAGGTATCCAGCGGCAATTCTAAATATAATGCAAGCACATTAACCCATATGACGGAAAGCGGGGGGATCGAGGCTGATTTGGCGAAAGTGGCTTGTACCTTGCAGGAATCGAAAGAAATCATTTCTGCTATAGGTGATGGGGATTTTAAAAAACCGCTGACCGTATTGACCTCCGAGAACATCCTCGCAACTGAAATAGACAGGATGATTATGAGTTTAAGCCGAAAAATTGAATGTACCCATTTGATTGCTAGAGGCGATTATAATATTGAAGTAGACGTACAGGGTGACAATGATCGGGTAGGTCACGCCCTTAATGATATGATTCTGACTTTAAAACGTGCTGCCGCAGTGGCAGGCGCAGTTGCTGATGGTGATTTAACCCAAAAAATGAACGTAAAAAGTGACAAGGATCTTCTAGCACGCTCGGTCAATCGGATGATTGAAGAACTATCCCATGCGGCTTTAATCCATGAACAGCAAAATTGGCTCAAAAATGGGAAAGTACAATTCAGCGAAGCGCTTCGAGGGGAAACAGAGCTGGTCACAATATGCGGGCAGGTCATCACATTTGTTGCGGAATATTTAGAGGCACAAATTGGTGCCGTTTATATGATGGAAGATGAAACAACCTTAAAAATGGCAGCCAGTTATGCTTATACCCGACGAAAAAGCCTTTCCAATGAATTTCGGATCGGTGAAGGGCTTGTCGGTCAGGCGGCTTTAGAGAAACAGATCATCCAGATTGCCCGGGTTCCTGATGATTACATGGTGATTCAATCCGGTTTGGGAGAAGCAAAACCGGGCCATATTGTCGTGATGCCGTGTGTTTATCATGAAAAGGTTGAAGCCGTTGTGGAATTGGGCATGTTTAATACCTTAACCGATCTGCAACTGGAATTTCTTTCTGATATCGCGGAAGTGATTGGGATTACGATTCATTCTGCTAAGGCCCGTTCCAATATGGAGAAATTGCTTGCGGAAACGCAGGCGCAAGCGGAAGAATTGCAAGTACAGCAAGAGGAATTACGTCAGACCAACGAGGAACTGGAAGCGCAGACGCAGGCATTGCGCACATCTGAAGTACAGCTGCAGACACAGCAGGAAGAATTAAGGGTCATGAATGAAGAACTAGAGGAACGGACGCATGACCTGGAAATACAGAAGAATGACATCGAGCAGAAAAATACGGCCATTATTAAGGGACAACAGGCACTTCAACAGAAAGCCAGTGACCTGGAAGTAGCCAGCCGGTACAAATCTGAATTTCTGGCCAATATGTCTCACGAACTGCGTACGCCGCTGAATAGTATTTTAATCTTATCCCAATTGCTTGAAGACAATAAGGAAGATAACTTGACGGACAAGCAGCAGGAATTTGCGAAGACCATTCATTCGTCAGGCACAGATCTGTTGCTGCTGATCAATGATATCCTCGATCTTTCTAAAATTGAATCGGGGAAAATGGCCGTACAAATGGAAACAATTGATTTTGGCGAACTGACGGCTAATCTGGAACATATGTTCCGGCAGCAGGCAGAGGATAAAAACTTAAGTTTTGATATTCAAGCAGCGGATGCATTGCCGCCGCTTCGCTCTGATCCGCAGAAATTGCAGCAAATTCTGAGAAACTTGCTTTCCAATGCCATCAAGTTTACACATGATGGCGGCGTAACAGTTCGTATTCATCCCGGTGAATCCCATGGCGCACGTCATGGGACTGAAACGGTAGCCATCAGCGTCACCGATACAGGTATTGGGATTGATCAGGATAAACATCAAGTGATATTCGAAGCCTTCCAGCAAGCCGATGGGACAACCAGCAGAAAATACGGCGGTACCGGCCTGGGACTTTCCATTTGCCGGGAGTTGGCTAAAATGCTTCAAGGTGAAATAAAAATGGAAAGCTGCCCGGGCAAAGGGACGACATTTACCCTTTATTTGCCGGTACAGGAAAATGACATAACACCTGCATTACCAGAGCAAACACATACCATGAGCGAGACGGCAGCAACGGTTGTTGAAAAAGTGATAGATGATGCGATGAATGAAAGTGGAGAAGACGATAAAACACTGCTGATTATTGACGATGACCCCCATTTTTCCCGTGTCGTATTGGAACTGGCACAAGAAAAAGGGTTTAAGGCCATACATGCAGAAAATGGGGAGAAAGGATTGACATTAGCAGAAGAATATCATCCCAACGGGATTATCTTAGACATTGGCTTGCCAGGGATCGACGGGTGGGAAGTCATGAAACGGTTAAAAGACAACGCGGTAACCCGTGATATACCAGTGCATTTTATCTCTGCATTTGAGAAGACGGATCAGGCGCAGAAAATGGGGGCCGTTGGCTATTTGACCAAACCGGTCAATATGGAAAAGTTAAGTGAGGCTTTGGAAAACCTTGAAGATCGTATGACTCAAAAAGTTAAAAAACTATTGATTATTGAAGATGATGATATCCAGAGAAAAAGTATGATATCATGGTTGAATCATGACGGAGTAGAAACGACTGCAGCAGCAACAGCAGAAGAAGGCTATCAATTATTAAAAAGCCAATCTTTTGATGGTCTGATTCTTGATTTGGGGCTGCAGGATATTTCGGGATTTGAATTGCTGGATAAGATTAAAAAGGATCAAAGCATTGCTGATCTTCCCATTATTGTTTACACGGGTAAAGCACTTTCAGTGGAGGAAGAGGCTGAATTGAAACAGCAAGTCAATAGCATTATTATCAAAGGAGAACGTTCTCATGAAAGGCTGAAGGCGGAAACCACACTGTTTTTACATCATATCAGTATGAATAACACGCCGGCGCAGCAGATTAGAGTGAGGTGCGATGAGGAAGCCATTCTCAAAGATAAGAAGATTTTGATTGTAGATGACGATATGCGCAACGTTTTTTCCTTATCCAGCATTTTGGAGGAAAAAGGGATGAACGTTATTGCCGGCCGGAATGGGAAGCAAGGATTAGAGCAGCTTGCCAATCATCATGATGTGGGTTTAGTGATTATGGATATTATGATGCCGGAGATGGATGGTTATGAAACCATGCGGCAGATTCGCAAACAGGAAAAGTGGCGCAAACTGCCAATTATTGCTTTAACCGCCAAGGCGATGAAAGATGATAAAATGAAGTGTATGGAAGCGGGAGCCAGTGATTATCTGCCGAAACCGATTGATGTGAACAAATTACTCTCTCAGTTAAGGGTGTGGTTATATCAATGAACCCTGGGTTATTATCCTGCATAGAAAATGAAAACATTGAGATCCAGCTTTTGCTTGAAGCTATTTTCTTGAAATACGGCTATGATTTTAGAGACTATTCTCAAGCGCATATCAAACGCCGGATTATGAATCGCTATAAGCAGGAAGGGTTCAAAAGTCTTGCGGAAATGCAGCATCGAATGATTTATGAGCAATCATTTTTTCAAGTATTACTAAGTGATTTATCGATTAATGTCACAGAAATGTTTCGTGACCCATACTTTTACAAATTTATTCGCCAGGAAATTATTCCTGTCCTCAAGACGTATCCTTTCATAAAAATTTGGCATGCCGGCTGCTCAACGGGTGAGGAAGTTTATTCCATGGCCATTATGCTCAAAGAAGAAGGACTCTATGAAAGATGTCAGATTTTTGCCACTGATTTTAATGACAGGGTACTACAAAAAGCAATAGACGGCATTTACCCCCTCAAATATATTAGGGACTACATGAGCAATTACCAGGAAAGCGGGGGGCACTATTCCTTAGCGGATTATTATACGGCAAAATATGAATCGGTCATTATGGATGCATCCCTTAAAGAAAAGATCGTTTTTGCCAATCACAATCTGGTCACGGATAGTGTATTTGGCGAAATCAACATGATTGTTTGCCGTAATGTGCTCATTTATTTTACCAACCCCCTGCAGGATCAGGTCATCAAATTATTTTCGGATAGTCTTTGCCCGGGAGGGATTTTGGCCCTAGGCTCTAAAGAGAACCTGACTTTCTGCGAATGTGGTGCAGATTTTGAAACGGTGGGAGACAAGGAAAAAGTATTTAGAAAGAAATATTATTAGAAACGGTTGAGCTGAGGCATGGTTTTAATTTTTCCCTACCTGCTACCTGCTGTTTGCTACCTGCTGAAAGGCGGCAAAGCCGTTTTTCTCACGGAGGGGATTCTATGGGCTATAAGGTGATTGTAATCGGTGCTTCTGCAGGGGGCATGACGGCATTACGTATGCTTTTGTCGGTATTGCCGGTCGATTTTAACGTTGCAGTCATTGTGGTACAACATGTCTCGCCCCGGTCTGAACATTATATGGTACAGTATTTGAACGACAATTGTGCCATAAACGTCAAAGAGGCAGATGAGAAAGAAAAAATCGTTTGCGGGAACGTATACTTTGCGCCGCCCAATTATCATCTTTTGATAGAGGATGATGAAACATTTTCCCTGACAATCGATGAGCCTTACAATTATGCCCGGCCTTCTATTGATACTTTATTTGAAACGGCCAGTGAAGTCTATACCCATCAGCTGATCGGGGTGATTTTAACGGGTGCCAATCATGATGGGAGCCAAGGTTTAAAAAAAATAAAGGCATATGGCGGGTTGACGATTGTTCAGGACCCGCAAACTGCGGAATTTACCGAAATGCCCACAACAGCACTTCAGGCAGTGGATGTTGATTATCGGTTACCTTTGGAGGAAATAGGATCGTTTTTAAAGCAGTTAATCGAGGGAGTGCGTTAATATGGAAGAAAATGAGCGATTTAACATACTGATTGTAGATGACAAAATGGAAAATATCATTGCCTTTAAACATGTTTTAGAGGTGTTGGAGCTCAACATTTATCATGCTTTATCGGGGAACGAGGCATTGGGTTTAATGCTGGAGCATGATTTTGCCCTGGTTCTCATGGATGTTCAAATGCCGGAAATCAACGGTTTTGAAGTGGTAGAGCTGATGAAAGGAAGCGAAAAAACGCGAGATATTCCTATCATTTTTATCACGGCAATCAATAATGAAAGGGAATATGTGTTTAAAGGTTATGAAACGGGTGCCATTGACTATATCTTTAAGCCCATTAAACAAACCATTGTATTAGTCAGTAAAGTAAGGATTTTTCTTGATATCTACAGGCAGAAAGCACTTCTAAAACAGCAGGCGTTTATTTTAGAAGAAAAAGTGAAAGAATTGGAAGAAGTGAAGCAGGAATTAGAAGAATCAAATCGCAAATTAGAGCAGCTTTCGTTTATAGACGGATTAACGGACATCTATAACCGCCGTGGTTTTGATAAATTATATCATTTGAAATGGCAGCTTTGCGGGAGTAAACGAGCACCCATTTCTGCTATTATGATGGATGTTGATTTGTTCAAGAACTATAATGATCAATATGGTCATCTAGTCGGCGATCATTGTCTAGTAAGGATTGCAAAAATCTTTGCGGAGTCCGTCAGAAATACGATGAAATTTGTGGCCCGTTATGGCGGCAAAGAATTTATCATGGTTTTACCGGAAACAGAGAAAGCAGAGGCTTTAGAAGCCGCTGAATCATTACAAGATCATATTAAACACCTCGGTATTTATCATGAAGGTTCCCCCGTTGCGGAGTATGTAACCGTTAGTATGGGGATTGCAACAATACGGCCGCAGAAAAATATGAGCCCGCAAATGTTGCTGGAACTTGCCGATCAAGCGCTTTATCAAGCGAAAAGCAATGGGAGAAATACCATTGTAGTGAGTGAAGAAGGCTAAAAGAGGAACGATCGCAGCCTATGGCTGCTGAACGAGGAACGATTAAAAAATAAGATGAGGCTTTTGTTAACAAAAGCCTCATCTTATTTTTTAATTATTTAATCACTTGATATTTTAACTGTTAACTGTTAGTTGACCTCGAACGCCATATAAATCCCTTTGGTCAGCGCCTTACCCTTCTCACTCATCATCCCTTTAATATAAAGTGTATATTGTCCCGGTACATACCCGCCTTCAGGTGATGCTATCATTACGGTATCAGCATGCTTTGGATCAAGACAAACAGTTTGCTGGATGGGGTTATGGGTGTCATCCATAACAAAGATAGTTTCAGTATTAATGGTAGCTGTATCTACGGGTTCGTTAAATCCAATATGAAACGCATGATCCCTTGCAACTTGCATCTCTGTATCCCACTTGCTAAAATTACCAGATGGCGGTAGAACGCCATCATACCGAACTTCAATATCTTGTGATTCTAAAAATTGGATAATTTCAACAGTGGGAGATCCCGGTGAAAGATCCAGCGGATTGCCTCTCAGATCCACGATTTGCAGATAAGGTACTTTCATATCCTTTAGTGCTGAAAGATCGGTAATATGATTATTACGCAGATACAAACAACTTAAATATTTTAAATCAGCCAGAGGTGAGATATCTTCAATCTGATTATCGGATAAGTATAAACTCCATAGCGGTAAATTGGCAAGGGGTGTCAAATCCTGAATCTGATTGTCACAAAGGTTCAGCTCATTTAATGAAATGGCTTCCTCTAACCCTTGCAAATCCGCAATAGCTTTTCCATTACATTGAAAAAGATCGATATCAAATAAATGAGAACGCGTGATCCCTGCATCATTTTCTAAACTCGAGGCTTCCCGAATTGCTTGAGCCAATGCAGCATCCGGAACGGAAATGATCTCATCTTCTTGTTGCATAAAGGTATCCAAGTATTCATCCCACTGGCTGTTCGGCGCAAATGCCAACCGGTCATACTGCCGCTTTCCAAATTGATAATCCTCTTTATCATAAGTGGGGTACAGATTCCAGATGGATAGTCCATGGGCATTTTCTACCCGGGCACCCAGATAGTCATTGACAATCACGGCCTGGTCAATCGCATTTCTTAATGCCTGGTTGGCTGCTTCAATCCCCGGAATATCCACATTGCTTAAATATTCATCCAATTGAAGGGTGAAATCATACAAATCCATATAAGAATCTTCTGCAAATCGCTGTACATCCAGATCTGCCTGTCCAATTTCGTGATAATAGTCCGGCAAAGCATCACTTAAAAGTTGTGCCAGCTGATTCAAAGGCGTCATGATGTCCGGTATTTTTTCCAGTTTTACAGCGGAAAGTGTTATATTCTCTATTTCTAAATCACCATAGTAATCCATATAGGCATCGATGATACCGGCTGCCCAATCTTCAGCGGAAAGGGAGGGATTTTCATTGAGGAGATTCAAAATAGCCCTGTAAGGGAAACCTTCACCTGGAACTGTTTCCTGAGCAGCCAGCAAAACATTGCCAAGCTCCCGGAACTCATAAGCGACTTCCAGTTGATTCATTAAGCACGCGTCAAAGGTCAGCAGGTCAAAATACTGTCCCGCTAAAGCCGTGTGGATTTCTCCCATGTTTAAGGCAGCTTCACCATCCGTATCATCCCAACAGATATCCTGAGATTCGTAGGTGCCTTCAACCTCTTCGCCCCAATTTAAAAAACCGCCGCCATGATCCCACAGATCTAGGGCGTAATGCTGTGCCGGATAATTTTCCTTAGCCCAGGTTACAAAATTATGCAACGTCGCCGGGTCACCCATATTCACTTCCCCTAACGGAAGCACTTCTTTCATCTCGTGTCCGTCTAGAATGAAGTACGCACTATTATTGCTCCGGTAATTATCTACCAGTACAACGACATTCAACTGTTCATTGTCTCCGGCCATTTCTAACTCGTCCAGATCATTCCATGCCGCGCCATTCAAATTGTTATCGGCATCCAAATAGAGCATGAAAGTCCATTCCGGTAACAGTGGCTCTTCTTGTGCCTCAACAGGTGCTGCCCATGTTGGTAAAGCCAAAAAGGAAAGACAAATAAAAATGGTACCGAGTAAGATTGTTTTCAGGGCAAAAGATCGTCCTTGATATTTTTTCATTATATTGCCTCCTAGTTCAACAAAATTTTTGTAAAGTATTTATTATTTCGAGTATTATCTATAAGTTCCTGCTTGTTTTCAAAGTATATCACGGGGGTGGTTCCAATGGGATATAATAAAGTATGAGAATTGTACTTAAGGATGGTTGTAATGGGGTATAAATAAGGTATGGGCATAATACTTAGAGGTAGTAAAATATATTTACTTAACTTATTAAGATAATAATATTTTTTGCCGAAGAACATAGGTAAAGGAGCTGATTCTATGGGAGCGAGCGTTGCAAATGTAAAAATTGCCGAAGAAAATAGAACGGTAACTATTAATGTGACATCAGATTTTAAGCCCAGGTTGACTGAACAGTTGATAAAAAAATGGCAAAACATTTTAGATGTATTAGCAGATGTTTTAAGTGTACCTTCTGCCTTGATTATGGAACTTGGAAAAGATGAAATTAAAGTATTCTTAGCCAGTGAGACAGAGGGGAACCCCTATCAGACGGGGGCAGGAGAAAAGTTGGGATTGGGATTATATTGTGAAACCGTAGTTGGCAAAAACCAAACTTTATTAGTTGAAAATGCACTTGATTCCCCAGTTTGGGATCACAACCCGGATATTAAGTTGGATATGATTTCTTACCTGGGGATGCCCATTTACTGGCCGGATCATGAAGTGTTTGGAACCATTTGTGTATTAGATTCTAAAGCAAGAAAATATAATGATAAACATATTAAAATCCTTGAAACATGTAGACAAACCATTCAGAACGATTTTGAAAATTTAATTCATAACAATGAAATGAAAGAAACATATCATTTTACTGAAACACTTTTTGAGGCGATTCCATCAGGGTTAATCATTCTGGATCATGAAGAAAACGTCATTGAATATAATCAATCCGCACAGGATATCCATGGACTAAACAAGGAAGCGGTAATAGGAAAAAATATTTATGATATTTTTTCTCATAATTATAAAAAAATCTGTGATGTATTAGTGGCCTGTCAAGGCAATGGATCATTAAAAAGTATTGAATTAGATATTAATACAAACGAAAAAAATACCAAAACCATTTTAATGAATATTTCCTGTGTAAAAGATGGAGAAAACCGGCACAAAAACACCATCATGAGTTTTAACGATATTACTTATTTAAAAGTACTTGAAAATGACTTAAAAAATAAGAACCAGCATTTAAAAGATTTATCTATGAAAGATGGTTTAACTGGATTATATAATCATATTACCATTCATGATTTCTTAGATAATGAAATTAAAAAGGTTGAAAGACAGCATCAAGCGCAGGTCAGTATAGGTATGTTCGATATCGATTTTTTCAAAAGGGTCAATGATACTTACGGACATAAAAAAGGAGATTATATTTTAAAAGAATTAGCTCATGTGATTCTCGGTGAGATAAGAAGTATAGATATCGCCGGAAGATATGGCGGCGAAGAGTTTCTGGTCATATTTACAAATACGGATTTACAACAAGCTTATGAAGTTTGTGAACGGATTAGAAAGAAAGTAGAAACGTATCATTTTGAGGATATTCGGATTACCATCAGCGGGGGTGTTTCAGAATATAAAGGGACGACCATTGATCAGATGATTATTACGGCTGATAATAACTTATATAAGGCAAAGCACCAGGGCAGGAATCGGATCGTAAAATAGGCTGTCAAAGTTTATATTTCAATAAAATGTTTGAAGGAATATTACAATTGTCATTGAATACTATATTAATACCATATTAAACCGAGGAGAAGGCGAAGGCTGACTTTGAGGTTATGACTTAACTAAGACCGAGGTTTTGACTGAGGTTGAGGGGGTGGACGAAAATGACATTATACGTTGATGATTTACCTCCTTGAAGTATGGATCTAATGACAATAATTCATACTTTCAAAGGAGGTTTTTTTGATGAGTGAGCGGATTAAAAAGGATTTTATTGATGATGCAAAAATATGGGATTTGATTGAAAAAGGGCACAATCCAGACCCTCGGGAAATACGGGAAATTATCGCAAAGTCCAAGGCAAAGAATCGCTTGGAGCCCGAGGAAACGGCAAAGCTGTTGAATGTAAGCGATCCGGATTTGCTGGAAGAGATGTATGAGGCTGCCGCAAAGATCAAGCAAGATGTTTACGGAAACCGTATCGTATTTTTTGCGCCGCTTTATGCCGGAAACAAATGTGTTAACAATTGTAAATACTGTGGTTTTAGAAGAGACAATAAGGAAATTGTACGTCAAACGTTAACAAAAGAAGAATTAATCGGTGAAGTGGAGGCCATGGAACGGGCAGGTCATAAACGGACCATTCTCGTGTTTGGTGAACATCCCGATTACAATGCCGACTATATCTCTGATGTATTGCGTACAGTCTATGAAACCAAAACCGGCCGGGGCGAAATAAGAAGAGCCAATATCAATTATGCGCCCATGGAAGTTGAAGATTATAAAAAGCTGCATGACGTGGGGATTGGTACCTATCAAATATTTCAGGAAACGTATCATCATGAGACCTATGCTAACCTTCATCCTAAAGGAGATCTGAAAAGTGATTACCAATACCGCCTCTACGGATTGGATCGGGCACTTCAAGCGGGTATTGATGATGTGGGCATCGGCGTTCTTTTTGGCTTGTATGACTGGCGTTTTGAAGTGATGGGCCTTTTATATCACACCATCCACTTTGAAGAGACATTTGGCGGTATTGGACCGCATACGATTTCATTCCCGCGTTTGGAGCCGGCTTTGAATACACCGTTTACCCATAATTCCGATCATTTTGTTTCCGATGCGGATTTTAAAAAGCTGATTGCCATTATCCGTTTGTCTGTTCCTTACACGGGTATGATTCTGACCGCCCGGGAAAGGCCGGAGATACGGGATGAAATCATTCCCATCGGTATTTCCCAGATTGATGCCGGGTCTAGAATTGGAATCGGCGGTTATAAAGAAGCGGAAAAGGGTTACATTCCCGAGAAAGAACAGTTTCAATTGGGTGATATGCGCTCATTGGATGAAGTGATTCGCAAGGTATGTGATTTTGGCTATGTCACGTCTTTTTGTACGGCAGGATACAGGGCAGGTCGGACTGGCGATCATTTTATGTCCTTGGCAAAACCGGGGCATGTGCACCGATTCTGTATGCCCAATGCCATGCTGACGTTTAAGGAATATCTGCTGGATTATGCATCTGATGCGACAAGGGAAGCTGGGGAAAAAGTGCTTTCGAAGGAGCTGAACGGTTATAAGGCCAAATATCCAGATAAGGGATTATTGTTGGAACAAAAACTGCAACTCATTGAGGACGGGCAGCGAGATGTATACATGTAAGCAACAGGCGTTCAACGCATGGCTTGAAAACAGCCTGCAAGTTGTTTTGTGTGCTAAAGACGGTGTTGAAGCGTTGAACATGGCCGCGCAATCTGTTGTCGCCTATTATCCCGGCACGAAAATATGGTTTTTCCAGCAGTTTGGTAAGCGCTTGTCGTATATCACAGGAGCAGGTCAGGAATCATTTTGCGAATCGGAGCAAATAGGATTGAGTGGCAATTACGGTGTGTTTCTGCAGAACTTCCCGAATGTGGATGATGCAGAAAAAGACATACTGATTTCCTTTTTGAAGATTACCGCTGCGTTGCGATTGTCTTCTGAATAAAGCAAGTGAGGGATGGTTCTCGACTTGCTTACACTTGATTTCTTAAATGAGGTGCGTTATACTAATAGCAAAAGAAGGTTAAAGGGGAATGTTGATGTCTGCGAGTGTTCAAATCTAAGGAACTGCATAAGGAGCCTAAATGTTTTTTGAACTTGTGTTTTCACAGGTTTGTTTTGTTATGCTATTTGGACTCTAATGGATAAGAACACGGATCGCAGCCTTTGAATCGTTTGAATGTCAGGCCGTGCTTTGCACGGTTTTTTTATACCCTTTTTGCCGTTTGGGTTTTTAAGGGGATCATTCTATATTTTTTTGTGCTTAACAGGCGGGTTGTGAATTTGTGTTCACAATCCGCTTTTTTTAGTTTCTTTTTCTTTCAGCGACCAAAGGGAGCGGTCTTTCCTCTTTCAGTGAACGAAGAGAACGATCGTTCCTCATAAACTAAGGAGGATGTACGATGAATGAAAATGCTGTCAAATTATTAGAATATGATAAGATCAAAGAAATGCTCAGCCAGTATGCACTTTCTGAGCAGGGAAAAGGGCAAATCAGCCGGTTGATGCCTGTAGTGGATCGTAAACAAATCGAACACTGGCTTTTAGAAACGACCGAGGCAGTCCGTATTCTCGATATCAATTCCAGTGTGCCGATCCACAGTTTAAAAGGAATCGAAGAACTGCTGGATAAACTGGGCAAGGACATTGTTTTGCAGCCCCGAGAACTGATGAGTTTGGCCGGGTTTTTACGGGAAGGGCAAAAACTGAAACGGTTTATGGCAGATAAAGGAATTGCTGCCCCAATGGTCAGCAGCTATGCGCTGTCCATTGATGAACTTTGCTTAGCAGCGGATGAGATAGAGGCTTGTATATACAATGGGGTCATTCATGATCAGGCCACACCCGCCCTGGCTAAAACCCGTAAAAGAATCCGCATATTGGAAACCAGGATTAAAGATAAGCTCCAAAGTATTTTAAAAAGTGAGCGCTATCGCCGCTGTTTGCAGGATAGTGTCATCAGCGTGCGCGGCGGCAGGTATGTATTGCCCATTAAAAGCGAATATAAAAAGCAGTTTACCGGTAATATTCTGGACGCATCTGGCAGCGGCTCGACCGTATTTATTGAACCGGTGGAAGTCAAAAAGATTCATGATGAACTCAATTTATTAAGGATTGAGGAAGAAAAAGAGGTATACAAAATATTATCCACCCTGACGGTGTTGGTTGAAGATCATGAACGCGAAATTAAGATTAACGTGGAGGTGACGGTGCAGTACGATTTCCTATTTGCGAAAGCAAAATACAGCAGGATGATCGGTGGGTGCAGCGTCAAGATAAACGAAGAGAACGTGATTAACATCAAACAGGGCAGGCATCCGCTTTTGGGGTCGGTTGCTGTGCCCCTGGACTTTGTGATCGGCAGGGATTACAGAAGCTTGGTGATCACAGGGCCGAATACGGGAGGGAAAACGGTGGCCTTAAAGACGGTAGGACTGCTGACGATGATGGTGCAATCCGGCTTACACGTTCCGGTTGCATCCGGCAGCGGGTTTGCCATATTCGCCGATATTTTAGTGGATATCGGTGATGGGCAGAGCATTGAGCAGTCGTTGAGCACCTTTTCAGCCCACATCAAAAATATTATCCGAATCATTGAGTGTGCCGATCCTTACACGCTGGTTATTCTGGATGAATTGGGTGCCGGGACCGATCCAGCGGAAGGAAAAGGGATTGCACTGGCGGTTTTGGAAGAACTCTACCGTAAAGGGGCAACACTGCTTGCCAGTACCCACTACAGTGAGATAAAAGATTTTGCCTCAGCGCAGGCAGGCTTTGAGAATGGCTGTATGGCGTTTGATTTGGAAACGCTCAAGCCGTTGTATCAGCTCATCATCGGCCGTGCTGGGCAGAGCAACGCATTGTTTATTGCCCTGAAATTGGGTATGCGGCGGGATGTGATTGAAAGGGCGCATGAAATGACGTATGGGGAGAAGAAATCGTATGATGAATTGGAAATCCAGCAAGCGAGTCCATCTCCAGACGATCAACCGGAAGTTGCAGTACATGAGGCACAGGTACGGACATTGCAAAGCAAACAAAAGGCGCAGCAAAAATCGGCCAGTCAGGATCATAAACCCTCATTTAAAATCGGGGACAGTGTCTATATCAGCACCATGGAACGCAACGGGATTGTGTATGAAGTTGAAAATGGCAAAGGGGAAGTCGGCGTCATGGTGATGAAGAAGAAGTTTAAGATCAACAAAAAGCGGTTATCGCTGCATATCCCAGCAGAAGAATTGTACCCGGAAGATTACGATTTCGATATCCTGTTTGAAAGCAAAGAGAATCGGAAGAAGCGAAAACTCATGAACCGGAAGTATGTGGAAGGTTTGGAGATTGAAGTGAATAAAGGAGATAATTAACAGCTTAGTGATATAAATAACGTGCGTTGAATGAGCGTATTCTTATTCAACGCATTTTTTGTGGATGGTGAAGTGAGGGAGAGAAATAACTAAAACAACGGGGACATTTCACAAGATATCAGTGACGTGTCCCCGTTGTTTTAGTTTTCTAACCTTGTAATCACATTGGCCAGTTCGTGAATGCTGCCTGTGAGTTGATCCAGTTTGCCTTCAATGCGTACCAAAAGGTAAACGCACACGACAATGGGAAAACCAAAGTTAGCAATTTGACTGAGCATGTCTTCTATTTTGACCACCTCGCTTTCCGTCCTCTAATATCGATATGGACAAAGTTGGGGTAAATGCCGATTCCGTCAAAACCGACAGCTTCCGCAATTTGAGCCAGCTGCACGGGTGTGAGCGGAAGGTTGGATATGGAAATATCCGCTGCTTTACCGTAAAGGTGTTGGCTGAGTGATGCACCGCCTACCGCATCATTATGGGCTGGACAGCGAAAACCGCTGGTGATATGGAGCGGTCGGCCGATGGCATCCCGCAGCTTCTGCAGCCTCTCGACCAGCAGGGGTTCTACTTTCACCATCCCGCAGCAATGGCATTCAAATTCACGCAAGTTGAAGTTTTCACTGAGTTGGAAATTGTTAAGCACAACATACATCTCCTTTCGTAGAAGGGATAGCAGGTAGGACGTTCCCTTCGGTCACTTGTAGCAGGTAGCAGGTAGGAAAAGATAAAAGATCTTTAGTCATTTAATTATGAATTGTGAATTATGAATTAATAAGAGGTACGAGTTCACCCCCCTTTTGTGTTGAATTGATCTTACAAGCTTAGTTTACAGGTTTGCTGCGGGTATGAGAAATGCAGACCTTAGGGCAAGTGGGCGGGGTTTAGGGTGAAGTGGTATGGCAATGGAAGGAAGCTGGGTGACTTTAAGGTGAAAAGAACTAAAAATGAGTCAAAACGTTAGTTAGATCGGAGAGCAGGCAGTATAATACTAATATGCGTAAGGAATAATGTAATAAAAATGGCGTTTGCAGGGTTATATATATTGAAGAAATGTTGATAGGAGGTTAAAAGGTGCTGAATAAAAAAATGCTCATTCACAAACCCGATGTGCTCCTGACCGCCATATTCTTTCTCATTTCGCTGTTTGGCGGTATGATGGTAGCCATCCGGGTGCTTTACAGCGGTCATATCCGTTATGCTTTTTTAATCTGGAATTTGTTTTTGGCTTGGGTGCCTTATGGTATCGCAGTTACTGCCCAGCGTATGTGCCACCGGCAGGGCGGCTCTCGTAAAGTCAGCCTCTGGCTGCTGGGGGGGATTTGGCTGTTTTTCTATCCCAATGCCCCGTATATTATCACGGATTTTATCCATTTGAGCGTAAAACCGTATTTTGCGGTTGAACTTTATCAGGGCGCTGTGATGAATGAAAATTTCATAATCTGGTATGATTTTATCATGATTGCCTTGTTTTCCTGGTTAGGTTTTTTGCTGGGGTTTGTTTCTCTTTATACGATGCAGCAGCTCATAGCAATGCAGTATAACCGATTATGGAGCTGGGGGTTGGTGACCGGCGTTTCGTTTTTAAGCGGCTTTGGTATCTATTTGGGGCGGTTTATAAGGTGGAACAGCTGGGATATTCTCTTTAATCCATTGTCTTTGCTGCGGAGTGTTCTGGGGAATATACATCTGCAATCGCTGGCTTTTTCCGCACTGTTCGGCGGGTTTTTACTCCTTGTTTATCTGGCGTTGTATGGAATATCACGGGGACGGTTGGTGTAATTATATTTTTGCTGCGTTGAATGAGCATGGTTCATGCTTATTCAACGCATTTTTGTTTTACAGGCACATGACACATAATCATGTTATAATTATTTTTAGCAAAACATTGAAAAAAGGAAAATTTTCTCTTGGTGAACTGGAAAAGTTGTTTTCGGGAGATTCCTGTAACCAATGAAGGAAAGGCGCCAGATTAAAAGAATTAGTAATGTAAGCAATTGATTTATTTCAGAGAGATATGGATTGCAAATTTTGTGTAAATACTGGTGGGAATAATGGCTGTTTAATAAAATATTTTGCAGAACAAATATGACAAGGGAGATGATCTGGTGAAAAATTTATTTGAAAAAGCGAAAATAGGAAACATGGAAGTGAAGAACAGATTTATCCGTTCAGCTACATGGGAAAACATGGCTGATGAAAATGGGCATATTACCCATAAGCTTTTCAAAGTTTATGAAGATTTAGCAAAAGGCGGCGTAGGACTTATAATAAGTAGTTTTTGTTATGTATTAGAAGAAGAAAAACCAAATGCCGGAATGATCGGTATATATAATGATTCATTTATAGATGAATATAAAGCGCTTACAGAAAAAGTTCATGAATATGGTGCCAAAATGATACTTCAAATCGTTTACGGTGGTTCTCAAGCTAAATATAATGTAGGGGAAAGAGTAATTTGGGGGATGTCAGCCGTTAAACATAAAATGACTGGGGTTATGCCTAAAGAAATGTCAAAAGAAGAAATAGCAGTGTTAAAAAAAGCTTTTGCTGATGCGGCATTAAGGGCTAAAAAAGCTGGTTTTGATGGCGTACAAATTCATGCGGCACATGGATATTTTTTATCTCAAACTCTAAGTCCATATTATAATAGAAGAAATGATGAGTATGGGGGAAGTGTAGAAAATAGGGGAAGATTAACACTTGAAGTTTATGATCGGGTAAGAGCAGAAGTAGGAAATGATTATCCGGTCATGCTAAAAATAAATTCTTCTGATTTTGTTGATGGAGAAGGTACATTTGAAGAATGCAAATACGTATGTAAATCTTTGGCAGACAAAGGGATAGATGCACTAGAAATAAGTGGCGGAGGAAGAATTTGGACCACTAATTGTAAAGAGGAATGTATCTATAAAGATTATGCATCAGAAATTGCGGAAATGACTCATATTCCTGTAGTATTAGTAGGTATTAATAGAAGTTTGGATGTTATGGATAGCATATTAAATTCAACAAAAATTAACTTTTTCTCGATGTCGAGACCTTTTTTAAGAGAACCCAATCTGATCAATAGATGGGAAAAGGGTGACAATACGAAATCGAAATGCGTATCTTGTGCTAAATGTTATTCACAAGAGGGAAATGTATGTGTTTTTAGACGAGAAATATAACTCATATATCACGGGGACGGTTAGCGTGATATGTATTTGGTGCGTTGAATGGGAAGCGGTCATTCAACGCACTTTTTTGTTTGTAAATGGTGAAGGGGAGTGGCGTGTCCCCGTTGTTTTTTCATTATTTTATCATCCGCCGCAAGAGGCCCAAAACGGATAGCATCTCTCTGTACTGCAAACTGCCGCAGAAATCCTGCAGGTAGATTTCGTAGATATAACGTGCGGCCTGCACATGTTTACGGACGGTTTCAGCGGTGTTGAAGCAGGATAGCTGCCGGCCATCCGCCAGATGGATCGTGCTTTTACAGCCATTTTCGCCCTCATCCGTAATGTCCTTAATTCGGTGAAGCTGGACATAACCCGTAGCACCGTCCCCCGGCAGGAGCGGCTGGCGAATTTGCAAGGGAATAAAGATGTAACTCAGCCCCAGGGGAAGCGGTATGATGTTCTTTTGACCGGTGAGCTGTCCGTACCGCTGCTGCAGTGCAGACCGATCCACAGCAAAGCAGCTGCAAAATCGGTTTAAAAAGGTTCGTAGACTGGTTTGCACCACATAACTTTCTCCGCTGATCGTATCCACCTGTGTCACATTGCCCGTGCTTTGAAGATAGGCGGGATAGAATGCTTGAATTTGACGTTTATGTTTGGCCAGGTCAAAGCTCATCATCAGCGCTCCTTTCCTGTGATTAACTTCATGGATGCTTTTAAACTTTCCGGCAACAGGGATTGTTCATGCTCTCTTGTTGCAGCCTGCTGGTAAAGTTTCATAAACTGGCCGCGTAATACGCCCAGCGAATTTTCGTCTGCTACATTCATGCTGCGCCAGCCCATACACCGCACCACCTTTACTGTGAGAGGCGACATGCTTTGGAATGCCCGTTCCGACTGGTACAGTCCATAGCGTTTGATGGCCTGCATGACTTCACCCCAGGCTGCAGCAGCATCGGGCATGTTTTGCCCGGAATGCAGCATTTGTGTGCTTTCCCGCCGCAAATCGGCAATGCTAGGCGGAAAAGGCTGGCGGGCAATCCAGCTTTTAGCCGCAATGACCGCTGCATCAAATTCAATATCCTCCAGCATCTCGTACCACAGCGAAAGCGTGGGTTCAGCGGTGCTGCAGCGGTCAAAACTGGGATAGGCAACGGCGAGAACTGAAAAAAGTTTAACCATTTCCGATCGTTTCATCTCTCAATTCCTCCTCTCGATAGCGTGCATACATTTCCTGAAGATGATGCCAGCCTGGGGGTCCGCTGCAGATATTTTCCGGCGGTCCGTTGATATAATCCTCAAATCCCCTGTCCGATCCGAGAAAATTGGCCGGGTGTTTGATGAAACAGGGTTGTGTTTGCATTTTCCGGCAGTAAAGGGCGTAATGCTTTGCCGCATTAATCAGATCCTGGGGACTCACGTTTTCCTGTAACCGTTTCTGCCAGGCAGCAGCGGTTTTTTTACGCCCAATCGGACGCGGATAATAAGCCCAGAATTGGTCAAAATCATTGTCTTTCTGTTCACTGTCATTATCAGGTGGTACAGGAAGATTTATTTTTTCTTTTTCTGTTTCTTTTATTGTTATTTCTTCTTTTTTTGTTATTGTTTCTGTTACTGTTTCTGGTTCCGTAAACCCTTTCCAAAGGGTTTCGAAAGGGTATAAAAAAGATGGTGCATATTGCTTGACACATGCCTTAAAATCAGCGAGCAAGGGTGTAGGGGGCAGCTCTTCCAAACATTTGGCGGCACCTTTAGCCTGATTGACGTTTTCCAGGGCGTTGTACTGGAGGTAATGCAGCACTAGAAGAAGATTTTCCAGCGGGTCATATTTCACCAAATGTGCTTCTTCACAGGTCTGGAGTGCTTTTTCCACGCGCTCTACCGTCCACTGCAGATCCAGAGCACCATAGCCGAGGGGCAGATGATATAGTCCCGCCATGTTGCCATGCGGGCAGGTGCAGAGGTACAGGTAAAGATTTCGTCCATCCTCCGGGAGAGAACGGATGGAACGGTTGTTCCACAGTTTGGGAAAAAATTTGACATACCGACTCATACATGACACATCCTTTTTATTTATTACTTTATGATAATTATAATGTAATAAAGAATTTGCATTGTGGGCTTACAGGAAAAACGAAGGTAGAATTGGGGACATTCACCGAGATACGAGTGATATGTCCCCATGTTACAAATCAAATAATTATAATTATTTGATATTACCTGCCGCATGATTGCGTCAGATGTGTTGTTGGTCACAATAAAATAGGTTTAATGGGTTTTCGTTTAAAATGGCAGCGACTTTTTTTGTCTCGGTTACGGTAAAATCGCTATCACCATTTTCTTTGCGGCAATAGGTACTGGGAGCTATGCCAATTGCTTTTGCAATATTGTCCTGGTTCAGGCCCCGTTGTACACGAGATGCTTTTAACGTGTTATAAGGTGGATGATATTCCATGTTATCGCCTCCTTTTCCAAATAGTAACAACAACGTTTATATTATAGCGCGGAATTCCCGGATTGTGTAACTTTATGCTATATATGGAATATTTTTATCATTTGTGGAAGCACGAGGAACGAAAAACGAGGAACGATCGTCCCTCTAAGTGTTTAACCTTAATTGTCAATCGTGCATTGTCAATTTTCAATTATTTAATGTACCTGCTACCTGCTGTTCGCTACCTGCTAAGCCTTACTAATTAGCGCTCAATAAGCGATGAGCGATTTACTTTCTAACAGATGCTAATTTACTTAATCTTTTAACTCTCAACTGTCAACTAAAGAAAGCAGCCCGGAGGCTGCTTTCTTTAGATCAATTCCGTAACTTCTCGTGTTACGATTCTTGCTGCATTGATGCCGGTAAGCGCACCGGTTTTAGTAGCGAAAATGTTTTTGTCAATAATGGTTTGCATGGCGGCCTGTACCGTTGCTTGATCCAGATCATCAAGCGGTTCATCCAAAGAAATAGTTGAGCGGCTGCCTCCGGCTGTTGCGAAAATCATTTCCAAACGTTTATCACCCATTAATTACACCTCCTTTCGTTGAGGATTAGCAGGTAGGACGTTCCCTTCGGTTACTTGTAGCAGGTAGCAGGTAGGAAAACATAAAACCCTAATGCAAGAATGGGGACATTCCGTGAGGTACGAGAGGTGTGTCCCCGTTGTTGCATGGACGGGACAATGTAGAATACATCAAATTAAGACCTACCTGCTACCTGTTGTTTGCTACCTGCCGCAAAATAGCTTCAGGCTATTTTGCTTAAACAGTTTCTTCCAGCGCCTTAATGTCCACACGCATAATGCTATTGACTGTGTTTTTTTGCATAGCGCCTAGGGCGCTGGCGACTGCATGGACATCTTCGTCGGATGCGGCGTTTTCGATACCGGAGAAGGTTTTAGAGCGTTGTACCAGCTTGCCTTCGTCATTGGTTTTTTCCAGTACCAATTGCATTTTGCCCGGTACGGCAGTTGCGGTAATTGCCATCAAATTCACCCCCTTTTGTGTTGAATTGATCTTACAAGCTTAGTTTACAGGTTTGCGGCAGGGATGAGAAATGCAGACTTGGGGGCAAGTGGACGGGTTTTTGGGTGAAGTGGTAGGGTAATGGAGGGAAATGGGATGGGGTTGAGGTGAAGAGGAATAAAAATGCGTAAAAAGTATTAAATGTTTTTTATAGATTTTTATTAAGAAGATGGTTAAAATAAATATAGAACAACTTTTTAGAATCATAAACTAAAAAGAAGGTGAAATGATGTTATGCAATAAAGAGATTTTCAAAATAATGGAAGATAATATGAGGGAAATAAAGGAATAATGTACACAAATTAAGTCAGCATCCCTGCTGGCTTTTAAAATGTAAAAGACAGCAGGGATGCATGTGTCGGTCATATTTTGAATTCTGATTTGAGTTGATATTTTTTTTAAAATAGCATACACTAAAAGTAGGGAAAGTAAGGAAAATAGGAGGTGAGATAATGGAACTTGCAAAGGTAATGTCAAAGGGGCAGGTCACAATACCTATCAATATCAGAAAAAAACTTAATCTTAAAGAGGGAGATAAGGTTGTTTTTATTGAAAAAGACGGGAATATGATAATTGCAAATTCTGCTATGGTTGCTCTTCAAAAAATTCAAGATGAATTTGAGGGGGAAGCTGAAAGATTAGGTCTTGAGACAGAACAAGACGTTGTAAATCTAGTTAAAGAAGTTAGACGCGAAATACATGCAGAAAAGCAAGGTGATAAATAATGAGGATTATGCTTGATACCAACGTATTAATTTCTGCTATTGTATTCAAAAGTAAGAAAATGAATGAAATAATAGCTGCAATTTCAGACGAACATAAAATTGTATTATCTTCATATGTCATAGAGGAATTAAAACAAGTTGTTTCAAGAAAATTTAAAGGAAAATTATTGGCTTTGGATGATTTTTTGACTGCTTTGCCCTATGAATTTGTTTATACACCCGATACGATGAATACAAAATTGTTTGAGATAAGAGATGAGATGGATTACCCTGTTTTGTATACTGCTATTATTGAAGATGTAGATATACTGGTGACAGGAGATAAAGATTTTGCAGAAGTAGACGTAGAGAAGCCGGAGATAATAACGCCTACAGAGTTTATAACCAAATATGTTGCAGAATGATTTAATATATTTGATTAAGATGTGTCATTTTTTATATTTAACAGGATAAACTGGTATTAGTTTATCCATTAAATATTGGCCAACGGTTGACGAAGTTCAAGCATCAGTAGAGATGGTTGACTTCAGGGAGGCAGGATGAATATGGATTGTCTATTTTGTAATTATGATAAACAGGCGTACATCGCCGAAAATAACTTGGCTTTTGCCATTTTTGATAACTTTCCGGTTAATGAGGGACATGCCCTGATTATCCCCAAACGACATTTTGCAGATTTTTTCGAGGCGACCGAAGAAGAGATCGCGGCTTTATACCGCTTGCTGCATGAGGTCAAGCAGATCGTGGACCAGAAGTACAGCCCGGATGGGTACAATGTAGGAATTAACGTGGGCTATGATGCGGGCCAAACGATCATGCATTTGCATATCCACTTAATCCCGCGCTATAAAGGGGATGTGGAAAATCCGCGCGGCGGGATTCGGCATCTTAAGAAGGAATTGGTGCCGTATGATGGGTAGGACATATCAAGGGGACGGTTCTTGCGATATATTTTGATGCGTTGAATGAGAATATTCTTATTCAGCGCATTTTTTTGTTGTGGATGGTGAAGATATTTGGTTTAAAACCTTTTGAAGCAATGATAGGATTATTTGAATTTAACCATAGGAGAAATTTTGGATAGCATAAGTACTGTTATTTCCACTTAGAGATTTTATAGAGTTGTTCAATTTATTGTGTCTTGCTGTTAAAGATGATTCGTTCAAGTAAAATATGTATGGTTTTTGAAGGAAATTAAGTAAATATGTAGAAATTTATGATGTTTTAAGAAAATTTTACACAAGTTTATTAAGCCAAGTTATTATCATGAAGATAGTAATCAACTACTACAAGTTTTTTAAAATATCAACTGTTGCATAAGATAATTACTTGATAATTACTAATTGAAATTGAATTTATTTCATGCCAAGAGTTAACTGTCTTTTGTTCCTATATACTCTTGGATAAGTCTATATCAAATGATATTATATATTTAACAGGACGTTAGTCTATATAAAAGAGAATACATATTCTAAAGACAAAATACCGACTGATCATTAATAAGAAAAAAGTATATTGCTTATACAAAGAACTGGGTGTCCTATGCTTTAAATTAAAAGCAAAAACGAAACATCTATGTAAGATTGGTAAAAAAAGAAAATCAGCTTTATCCAGCTATGGCAAGCGGATGTAAAATACGTCTATATAAAGGAAAACATAGATTCTTTTATGTATTATCCTATTTAGGGTCATTTGAATTTTTGTTAACCTGTCAAGAAGCTTTAATTAAGATGAATATGATTATGGTGTGAAAATAATGAAAACAAATGTAATGATAAAAGGATTTTATTAACAAAATGATAATCATATTATGGTTAAGGTTGGGAGTGTAGTTGTTTGAGTGTAAATGGATTTAAATTATATATGAGTAATAAGAAAAACAAATCAGAAAAAACAGTGAAAAACTACACTAGGGCTTTAAAGACTATTGAAAAACTTCTTCTAAAAATGAATGTCTTTCCTAGATCATTTGAAGAAATTCACAATATTGAATTGTTTATCATCATTGAAACATTGCTCAAAAAAAATGATGAGTTTAAAACGATTAATAAACGAGGACATTATATGTATAGTGCTGCATTATCTCAATACAAGGATTATTTAACAGATAGAGCTTCTGGTAAATATTCTGAAGCTATTAATCCCCTTTTGGCTAACCATATGTCTACGAAAAGTATAATTCATCTTTTACCGGAACCAGAGTTTATACCATTTAATATTGCACTTATGGAAAATGGTATATTTACAGCGGAACATTTAAAAGAGATGAATTTAGATGAGTTCATATTTAAAAACAATATATGCAAATTTTGTAAAATATCGGAATATGCTGCTAAAATAGAAAAACGTTTACAAAGCATGATCATATTACCATATGCTCAGCCTATTGTGAAAACAAAGACAGTTATTACTAAATCTGTGTTAGAGGAGAAGAATAGTAACATACCAGTAAATATCGATGAATCTACTGAAATTAATACAAAGGATGAGCAGCAGGAGTTTGTTTTCAAAACTAGCGAATCATACGAGCCTTTGCTAAATAGAGCTAAAGAATATATTGAGCGCAAAAAATTCAATAATGAACAAAGTATTTGCCAAAATATACTTGACCGATACTTTTCTCACGGGATTCATCTTGATAGTTTTATTGATATTAATAAATTTAAAGAAAGACTTAAATCAGAAGAAGTTCATGTCAGTTTATATAATGATGAGTCAATAAGGACAGCTATAAAATTATGTACTGTTTTAATTGATGATGATTTAAGGATGTCTCCTGGAAATTTAAAAATTGAAAGAGTGTTATTAGAAAATATAATTGATTTTGTTATTAGGATAGTATCAGTACAGAATGGCTTTCTTTCTTCCGAAGTATTGTATGAGGAATTTAAATCGAAGCTGTTATATACAAATATTTATTCTACTGCTATGCTTAATAATGTTATTAAGTTCTATATGGGCAATGGTGTTATGATTTTAAATGGAATAATTACCCAAGTGGGAAAAATGGAGCTGAATACTGAAAGTTTGATTGTAGATTATTTAAAGAACAAACAATTTGCAGTTGAGAAAACAGAATTAATACAAAAATTTGCAGGTATTGCACCAAGGGAGATTGAAAAAGTATTGAATAAAAATTTAGCTGTCATAGGTTTATCGTATGATATGTTTCTTCATGCTGATAATGTATTATTAGATGAATCTTGCATATCAGAGCTTATCAATACACTACTAAAAGAGACTCAGAAAGGCTTTACTACTATAAAGAATTTAATCCCCGTTTTAAAGAAGAAATTTCCAACATTGATAGTAGATAATGATTTTGCTAATGATAAGCAAATTTTAAAGTATTTGAAGTATATAAACAATGGTGAGCTACAGTTTAAATATAATTTTGTTGGTAGGCCCAATCAAACGCTTTCTGGGGTGGAAGCTGTGTTGGGATATTTAGAAGATAAAGATACCTTTACTTTTTCTGAGCTGCAAGAGTTTGTTGAGAGTAATGGTTTGCCTGAATTGTATTATATATTTTTAAATCATATTGGTGAAAGATATGTAAGAGTGAATAAAGAAAAATTCGTATCTGTATCTAGTTTTAATATTACACTAGAGGATATTGAAGAAATAGAGAATTCATTGTTTGGATACATGGATAAAAAATATTTACCTGTTCAAAAAATAGATAGCTTTATATTTTTGCCTACAATAAAATATAGGTGGAATGAGTTTTTGTTAGAAAGTGTAGTGCGTTTATTTTGCAAAACACTAGGAGTTATTAATTACTATCATGGCATTAAAAAAGCCAGGGGGGTTTTTGTTAAAAAGGGATTTGGGATTGAAGACAGAGAGAGTTTATTGTTAACGGCTGCAATAGATAGCAACAGTATCTATCCATTTTCATCCGAGAGTGAAATGTTAAAGTTTTGGTTGGAAGAAAAATTATTAAGCAGTGCAAGATACTCTCAGTTATCTACTATTTATAGAAAGGTAAAAGGACTAGAAGATGTATAAACATATATGGGACAACGAAACAGGTGGATATATTATCACTACTAATGCGACTGATGCAATCGGAAATGATATTCGACCTGTTTATTATAAAGAATTAGATATTTTGGGATTTGATAAATATTGGCAATATCCTAAAGATGATTCAGCACCATTGATGTGGGCGGAAGCAAATAGATATTATTATCATGGAATATGTGTGGCTAAAACAATTGGTGGGAGCTTATTTACAAAACCTAAGTTGGAAGTACTTGAAGAAGATCTAATCATTAAACCAGTTGATATTCAAGCAATGGTAAATAAAATCCAAAACAAAATAGTTATGGAATCAATTGTTAATGATACATTAAAGAATATTTATGAGCAATATACAAAGCATAAAAAAATGAGTATTGATGTATTTTATGTGGCTTTTAGCGGAGGGAAAGACTCGGTTGTAACACTAGACTTGGTTGCCAGAGCATTACCGTCAAATGAATTTAATGTTGTATTTGGTGATACGAGAATGGAGTTAAGGGATACGTACAATCTAATGGGTAAAATAGTAAATAAGTATCCTGGATTAGAATTTCATACTGCAGAGTCAAAATACAACCCAATTGATACATGGAATGCATTTGGTCCTCCTGCACGTACAATTCGTTGGTGTTGTAGTGTACATAAAACATTACCTCAAATTGCATATCTTAGAAATAAAACTGGAAAGCCAGATTTTACAGGTATGGCGTTTACGGGTATACGAAGGGAAGAAAGCTTGGCTAGATCTGGATATGAGCAAATAACTAATAGTAAAAAACACATTGGGCAATTTAGTTTTCATCCAATATTAGAATGGAGTTCAGCTGAGGTATATATGTATATTTTTATGAAGGGACTACTTCTAAATGGAGCTTATAAAAAGGGAAATAGCAGAGTTGGTTGTTTGGTTTGTCCAATGTCATCAGGAAGACATGAATATATGAAAAAAATGAGTTATAGTAGCCAAATGGAGCCATATATAGACTGTATAAAAAACACATCTAGCAAAAATTTTACTACTGAAGAAAAAATGAATGAGTTTATTGATAATGGTGGTTGGCAAAAAAGAAAGAGTGGGAAAGAATTAAATATAAGTTGCAATCCAATAATGGAGAAAAAAGATGGAAATGTTATAACTTTTTTAGTAGATGTAGATAGAAGAAAGTTAACTGAATGGCTTAAAACAGTAGGAGAATTTATTATTACAAGTACTGATAGTTATGCATTGGAAAGAAACGGTAAATACTACAAAGTGTTTATGAATAATACATGTGTTAAGATTTATAATCTTGAAAATACAAAAGCTGATATAAAAACACTTTCGTTATTTCGTAGTGCTTTAAGAAAAGCTATATATTGTATAGGATGTAAAGTGTGTGAAATGAATTGTCCTTATGGTTATATTGAATTGAACAGAGAAGGAGTAACTATAAAAGATGAATGTAAAAAATGCGGTAGATGTCATGAAATTGAATATGGTTGCTTAGCGTATTATTCTAAAAGAGAACCGAAGGGAGAAAACAGGAATATGAAGGGGATTGATAGATATTTAACATTTGGATTTCACAAAAAATGGTTGGCGGTATATTTACAAACAGAAGATTCATTTTGGCAAGATAATCCATTAGATTTAGGGATAAAAATGATACAGGCATTTAAACGCTTCTTGAGAGATGCAGAATTAATGGATAAGAATTCATTCAGTTATTTAGCAAAAGAAATTAAAAGAATAGGTGTTGATGATAATAATTCATGGCTTATTATTTTTAATAATTTGTCCTATACACCGCAATTTGCATGGTATGTGAGAAATATAGAGTTCAACAAAAGATATATACCTGAGGAAATTAAAGATATGCTTGGTGAGGATGTTACGCAGCTACAAAAAAGAAATATTGTTGATGCATTTAAAAATATATTTTATTTTACGAAGCCATTGGGTGAAAAGTTAAAAATTGGTTTGTGCGAGTTTGATGAAAAAACAAGAGGGAATAAAAAGAGTAGATCATTAGTATCCACTACTAGGGTGCCGATAAAGAATATCGATTCAAGAGTTGTATTATACAGCATTTATAAATTTGCTGAAGCGTGTAATGGTTACTATCGATTTACATTATCCACATTAATGGATATGAATGTAGAACGAGAGGGTCTTACTCCGGCACAGCTATTTGGACTTAATCGAGATGAGATAGAAAAAATTATCAATGGTTTATCTATCAATTATCCTGAATTTATAAAGTCAACCTTTACTCACGATTTAGAGAGTATTGTACTGAATGAAGAAAAAACATCTGCTGATGTTGTAGATTTGTTTTAGAGGGGAGCCGGTTATGAACAAAACTTATGAAACGTATTTTGATGTTGATCCCAACTATTCTCCAGCGGTTAATAAGGAGCTTATTGATGAAGGAAAAGTATCGTGGAAAGATTTTTATCCACATGACACTTTCTTCCAATTGCTTCAAGATACCATTAAGGTCATGGAGCGTAAACCTAAATACTGTGAGTCGCTTTGGGTAACAGGTGCATATGGAACAGGTAAATCCCATGCAGTCTTGACATTAAAGAGCCTTTTGGAAACAGATACACAAGAAACTAAAAAATATTTTGAAAGATATTGCTTAGACATGGACTGGCATGGTAGGCTTGAAGGTCAGAAAAACCATAAAAAAACTGTAGTTGTTCATAGATATGGTTCTTCAGGCATAAATAGCGATAATAAGCTTATAATGTATATGCAGGAAAGCATAAAAAAAGCGCTTGTTCGAGAGAATGTTTTGCATATGGGAGAAAGTACGCTTAAAGAGGCTATTATTAGAAAACTGGAAGATAGTGATTTTGCGGCGTATATTAGCAGCCTTATAACAGGAAAATATAAGCATGATTTTAGCCCTTATAATAGCGTGGAATCAGTTGTAAATGCATTGAAAAATCTTTCAATTGATGAAGCAGATTTGATTATAAACAAATTATTCATGCTTTCAGATAACGAAGGTATAACGGTATTTTCACTAAGTATTGAAGAGTTTAAAAAATGGATTGAAAATGTGGTTGACAAAAATGATATACGTTTGTTTTTTATTTGGGATGAATTTACTGAATTCTTTTTAAATAACAAAAATAATCTAACGGGTTTTCAGGATATTGCAGAGATAAGTGAAAGAAAACCATTTTATTTTGTTATAGTAACTCATGCAACATCTGAATTATTTCATGAGAAAAGTAATGATAGAAAAGTATTGGATCGTTTTGTTAAACCAGTAGTGCAGATAGAAATGCCGGAAAATACTGCTTTTAAACTGATTGGTTCAGCACTTACTATTAAAAAGGATAGTATCATTGAGGGAGAATGGAATAAAATCCGCGATGATTTGAGTGGATATGTGAAGAGCTCAGCGGTAGTAGTAGCAGAATCAACTACAAATGTTACGGTAGATGACTTGAAACGTGTTCTTCCAATACATCCATATACAGCCTACATACTGAAGCATTTAGCAGAGCGTTTTCAATCAAATCAGAGAAGTATGTTTGAATTTATTAAAGGCGAAGCTACAGAATATTCAGCTAAGAGCTTTACCTGGTATATTAATAATAATGGTCCTTATGATGAGTGGCGCTTGCTTACTTGCGATATGTTGTGGGATTATTTCTATAGTGATGGCAGAGGGGAACTGGAAGAAAATTTAAGAAACTTACTTAATGCATATAAACAATATTATGAGAATCTAGATATAGAAGAGCAGAAAGTCTTAAAAACAGCACTTTTACTGCAGGGAATTTCTGAAAAAACGGCGGGAAGTGTGGAGCAGTTCAGGTCAACTAAAAAGAACCTGGAATTAGCATATGAAGGTACAAATCTGGGTACTGGTAGAGTATCACAGAAGCTTGAACAGCTTGTGGATAAAAAAGTCCTTTATAAGAGACCATTTAGAAATGGAGAAGAATTTGTTATAGTTAAAACTATCGGAGATATGGAAAGCTTAATTGAGATTGAAAATAAGTTGAGAGAAACGGTAAAACTGCGGGATATTATTGATAAGTACGATGTTGAAGACGAAATATGTCTTGAAGATGCATTAGGATTAAGGTATGAAGTCCATTATGCGACTATTGATAATAATGGGTTTAGGAAGATGATTAATATGATTGATACAAACAGTTATATTAATAAGATTCCCCTTGTAATAACATTTGCTCATAATGATATGGAAGCAGGGGTTATTAGTGAAAAAATAAATGAAGTAGCGCAGGAGATTAAACAGAAAGTAGTGTTTGTCGATACTTCGTTGTGTCCGTTGACAAATGATCGATATGATGAAATTATAAAATTAATGGCAAGGGCAAAACATTGGTTAGGAAAGGACAATGGTGCAGTAGAAAACTTAAGTAGAGAAGCAGAAAAAAAAGCATCTCAATGGACGGATGCGCTTAAGTATGGTGATCTATTTGTATATATTGAAGGTAATAAGCAACGAATATCTAATGGGTTAGTTGAACTAAAAAGTGAATTACAGCGATATAACGATAAGATGTTTCCTAATAATATTGATAATATTTCTACTTTCAGTAATATGTTTGCTGATACAAGTAGAAGGGCTGGGGCTTTGCAAGGCATTTCATGCAAACGTCCTAAAAGTAGAAATAAATCTGAATTGAAGAGTATTTATCGCTCTGCTTGCATAGATATTAAACTATATGATATTTGGGGAGTAGACAAATATTGGGAAACACTGCCTGGTCATAATATATCAAAGATTAAAATAGAATTAGATAAATTCATTAAAAGCGAGTTTGACAGAAATGATAGGGTATCTATTAATGATATTTGGCAGTTTGTTGAGGACAAGCCATATGGATTTATGAAGTGCAATCTGTCTGCAATTATATTAGGTTATTTGTTGAAAGAATACAGCCAAGATAAATATACATGGTCAAATGGTTCTATTACAGAATTCATGAGTTCTGAAAAACTAGCAGATATGATTGATATGGTTATAAAGGATGTACGGGGTTCAATACAATCTCAATATATCCTTGTCATGACTGATTATGAAAGGAAATTTTTAGAAGCATCAGCTTCTATTTTTGATATAAGTATTGACCGTTGTACATCTACATCAAATACAAAGAATGAGATTATTAACGCTATTAGGAAGTATAGCTATCCATTGTGGACATTAGGTTTATATGTAAAAGATGAAGGTTTATCACTTGGAGACCAAATAGCTGAAATTGTTGCTGCATATTGCGGATTAGCAAATAACACCAATAGTGAAAAAGAAGAAAAAGAAATCGCTGAAAGGATTGGTTTCTTGTGTTCGAAGCATAATGGATTGATTGATGGTATTAGGGAAATTATGTCTTCTGAAAATCTTCGTAAAGGTATGTTGCTTTATATACAGAATACAAAACCAGAATTAATTGCACTTGCTAAAAACATCTACAATAATGGTCAATATGCTTATATGTTATTAAAATGTCTTTCAGGTATAACAGAGGAGATATCATGGCTATTCCACAAAGATCATTTGGACAAAAAGCTTGATGAGGTGGTACAAGAATATAGATTTATTCATGAAAGTAATAAGTTTACCCAGCCAGTTTCTTCGTATCAGGAGTCAATTAATGCATGGAGGACTAAGCTTTCACTCGTAAGGTTGCCTTACTATGTTTTTAAAGATGAATATAAAAGTATTAGTGATTTGTTGAAGTTATTTAAAGAGATTCATCAAAATTCCAACCTTTCGATGGCGCAGATAAAATCATTTGCAGAGAGCCTTTCTGAAAATGGCGAAATAGTTACAATGATGTTTGAAACTCAAAGAGAATTATTTAGTAAAATGTTTTCAAATGAATTATTTGGATTAAATAATGATGACATACATGATGTATTTCAATCAATGCCGTCATCATTTTCGCTGAGAAAAGATGAATATAAATCTCAGCTCTTAGAGAAGATTGCCAAGCATAAGAAAACTTTGAAAAAAACGGAATTATTAGAGATTTGGAAAGAAAAAACGAATACAATAAATCCTAACGATTGGTCATTTAAATATGATATTCCTATACTTTATATGTTTGATAGTAATATCGATAAAGCTAAAATGGTATGTGATGCAGTTAATAATAATCGAATTTTAAATGATTATGAAATCGATCAGGCTATTAATTTTATGAAAACTTCCGAAGTATTCAAAAACATTAACGATATATCAGTTATTAATAAGGCATTTAAAAATAATATTTTAAAGAAATATGCAGTATTACTATCGGTAGAAGAAACCAAATTTCAGTTGCGTAGTCGATTAGGTAGTAATGTTTATGATTGGTATGGTAATAGGGAAATTGATAAAATTGTTAGAAATCTTGCAGAAGGTGTGTATGAGATAAGAGAAATTAGCAAGGTAGTGGACAAAATTGATAGTATGGAACCGGCTTCTGCAAAGGAATACCTAAAGGAGCTTGTGCGAAAAGATTTGGATGTTGGAATAGCAATTCTTGAAGATAAATAGGAGGCATTATTAATGCGATGTATTAATATTGACGAAGTCAAAAAAAGAATTGAAAACTATCTAAAGTCTTTCAATCATCTTAATTCTGGCATTGGTGCTTTAATTGTAAATGTACATAGCATACAAAATTATAAGCAATTAAAAGTCTATCTTGAGAACAGGATAAAAATATTAAATACAAGCAGTTTTTGCAAGCATACGGATGAATTTCCTGACTGGATTGAAATGTTAGAAGAAATTAGAAATAGCAATACAAGTTTAGCTGTTTTCGGACTATATGAACATTTGATATTTAGTGGCGATGAAACTATGAGGTCAATAATAAATACTATTTTGTACAATCTAAACAAAACATCTAAAGTCATCTTTTTGTTTTTCAATGGAGGTAATAGTCTTAATGAATTTGTTAAATGTGATAGAAGATTAAAAAACAACATATTATTCCTCAATGATGAATATGAAGAGAACGTTGAATGTGTGTTTTTAGATAATGCAATCATAGATATAAGCAACTGTAATATATGTAATGGTTATAAATCTCTTTTGTACCATATGGAAATTAAAGAGAATAAGAATTTAATAGTAAAGACTGAATTGGCAAATTACATTAGTAATAATTATCCCAAATCAATAATAATTGATTCTCCTCATGGTTATTTGGTTGCTACAGGATTATTGCCTGCTGAAATTAATGCAAATTATGGGTCGGATGAGCAATGGAGAGGGGTAAGTAAAGCAATTAAAGGGCAACCCTTTAATAAATATGTTATTAATAAATTTGGAGAAGTTTCTCGACTTGAGAGATGTCTTGCAGATTGGAAAGCATATACCGATTTTGAGAGATGGTTATTATGGCTAACACTTAAAACTAGTAATCTTCCAGATTCATATATTAAAAGTGTTATGCAAAAATGCGATAATTATGAAGCATTTGGAAGCCAATACGCTGATGTTATTTTAGATTTTGACACAATTAATGATTTATATTATGCTCAAAGGCGAATACGACTGAGTTCAATTTTGAACGAATCTATAATGAGAGTATATGTTAAGAAAGCAGAAGCAAAGGGTAATAATATTATATATTATTTGACTGATGTATTTGAGGTTGAAAGAGAAGCAATTATTAAGTGGTGTTCTTTGCAAAACGTACTATCCAACCATGAACTGTCTTTGATTAGAAATATTTACCCTATGTTATATAATTATTTAGATAAATATAATTATAAAGATTTAATGTTTAATAATTATTTTTATCAATATAAGCTGAACAAAGTTGGCAATAAAATAACAAATGAATTTTTGTCTTTAGTAAATAATATTGCAATTGAAAGGCCATATAATGCGTTACAGACAAGAAATCAAGTTTTTGAGCACCTTGATAAAAATAATGCGTCGGTTCTGTTTGTAGATGCTTTAGGATTGGAATTTATGAGTATAATTAGTTCTTTGAGTGAGAAAAATAATTTGGTTTTTGATATGTCAATTGTTAGAGCTAATATTCCCTCAACTACTGCTATGAATAAATATTTCTTAGAAGGAATTGAAAGAGAACCTGATTATAGATTGATTGATACGTTGAAACACAAAGGGAAAAACAAGTATAATTTTGAAAAAACTAAACTTCCTATACATATTACAAAAGAAATAGAGTATATAAAGGAAATCATTAATATAGTTTTAGATAGATTGGATAGTAGTGAAAAAGTTGTTGTTGTGACGGATCATGGGGCGAGCAGATTAGCCGTTATAAATAAGAAGAAACATACCTATCCAGTTGATAGCAAAGTAAGTGAGTTGGGGAGATGCTGTGAATACTATGAAGGAATAGAAGAGTTGAACATACCATATTGGACAAAAGATGATGAAGGGCGATATTGTGTATTAGCAAATTATGATAGATTTGGGGGGAAAGGTGCACCTTCAGTAGAAACTCATGGAGGTGCAACTCTTGAAGAGGTAGCTATTCCAGTAATTGAATTTAGAAGATTAGGTGAGCAAGTAAACATAGGCATTGTAGGTGGTAAAGAGATACAATTCAAGTTAAGACAAAAATGTATCATTAAGTTTTTTATTTCAAAGCCTTATAAGGATGTTCAATTAAGGATCTATGATGATTACTATGAATGTACATTTGATGGTTATCATTGGACATGTATACTTGATATAAAAAAGGCTGGAAAATATATTGGCGAGATATATTCTGATGGTAATAAAGTTGGTAAGGTGGATTTTACATTAGTTAGAAGCATAAAAGAAAATATTTTGGACATATAGGAGAATTTTAAGATGAGTGAAATAAAAAATAAAATTTATGAATATTTTGAAGATATGATCGTATATAAGAATCTTCGCAAAAACAATTTTTTTAAGACAGTTAACTTACCTTCGTTTTTGCGTGATTGGATTTTAAAACGTTTTGCTGACGACAACGGAAATATTGACGTTGATGAAGTAAGTGAGTATATAAAAAGAGTGCTACCACAAAAGGAAGAATGGGTTAGTATAAAAGACCGAATTGTAATGGAAAATGAAAGAGTTAAAATCCTGGCCAAAATAAATGTTGATATAAATATTAGTAAATCTGAAATCACATTTTCGTTACCAGATTATAACTTGAAAAATAAAGAGACGATTATTGAGCCACGTGTGTGGGATAGATGTAAAGAGCACTTACTTTCATCAAAAGATATATGGGGTGTTGTAGAGCTTGGCTATAGGCCATTTGTTTCTAATGCTGAACCAGGTAAAATAAAGCTTTTAGGATTTCAATCGTTTTGCCCTTATCAGATTGATATCGATTACTTTAAAGATGCAAGAAGTTATTTCACCATAGATGAATGGATCAATGTTGTGCTGGGAGCCATTGATTATAATGCTGCTGGATATGAAAGTGAAAACGAAAAATTGACAGTATTAACTCGATTATTACCATTTATTGAGAAGAGAATTAATCTGATAGAGCTTGCTCCTAAAGGCACAGCAAAGTCTTACATGTTTGGTCAGATAAGTAAAAATGGTTGGTTATCTAGTGGTGGAATAATGTCAAGAGCTAAAATGTTCTTTGATATGCAAAAAAGGTCAGATGGTTTAGTTTGTACTAATGATTTTGTGGCACTAGATGAAATACAAACTATCACATTTTCAAATACTTCTGAAATGAGAGCTGCACTAAAAGGCTATTTAGAGAGCGGTAAATTTACTGTTGGTAATAAAGAAGGTAGTGGTGATGCGGGAGTCATTCTGCTTGGTAATATTAAACATGAAAGTATGGATATTAATATTGATATGTTTGGGGAGTTGCCTGAAGTATTTCATGAAAGTGCCTTGATTGATCGATTTCATGGGTTTATAAAAGGTTGGGATATACCTCGAATGCATGAAGATTTAAAAATGGATGGTTGGGCGTTAAACTCGGAGTACTTTTCGGAGATCATGCATATTTTGAGAGAAGATGTAAGTTATAGAGGCATTGTAGATGAACTTGTAATTGTCCCATTTGGATCTGATACCAGGGATACTGAAGCTGTAAAAAGAATATGCACAGCATACTTAAAAATGTTATTTCCACATGTTCGTTGCGTAGAAGATGTAAATATTATTGATTTTAAAAAGTACTGTTTAAATCCTGCTATTGGCATGCGTAGTATAATAAAAAATCAACTCGCAATTATTGACATTGAATATCGAGGAAAAGGAGTTCCTTATTATAAAGTGGTGGAGGGCGCATGAAAAAACATAAATGTAGAATCTGCAAAGCACTATTGAATAAAGATGAAATTGCTGTTAGTAAGAAGTTGTTATCCAGAGATATTGATAAATATTTTTGTATAAAGTGCTTGGCAGATTATTTTGAAACAACAGAAGAGATACTGGAAGAGAGAATTGAAGATTTTAAAAGGGATGGTTGTGAGTTGTTTATATAGTTTATGAATAAAAGGAAAAACATGTGTACCTCTATTCATTTTCCTCTCTTTTAGCCATTTCCATTCCGATCCTCATGGCATCAACAATTCTTCGCTTCATTTAATTTGAAGCAATCTTTCCATTAAACGTTGGTCTTCCTTATGTGAAGCAAGCCGGGACGGTTCTTGACTTGCTTTTGTGTGGAAGATCATGAGCGGGATCAGACAGAGGCGTTGCTGTCTCAATTTAGCAGAAAGGATTTATCAACATGCCAAAACAAATGAAGATTACGGAATTAAAAAGAGAATTAAGGCAACTTCAACAAAATGAACTCATTGAGGTCGTTTGTAGGTTGTACAAAAGCAACCAAAAAGTAAAATAAATGATCAACGCTGAGTTTGGCGGTGAGGATTATTTAGTTGAGTTATTGGATGATTATAAGCAAAAAATGCATGATGTATTTTTTCCCCATAGTCTTAGAGCTACATTTTCTATTAAAAATGCCAAAAAATTAATATCAGATTTTAAAAAAGTCGGAGATGTAATAACAACGTTGGATTTAATGTTATATTATGTTGAATGTGGGACTGAGTTTACCAATGAATATGGGGATATTGATGAACAATTTTATGACAGCCTTTGCAGCGTATTTGCAAAGTTTGTTTATCAATTAAATTCACAGCCGGATGATATGGCTTATCAGAAATTTAAAACAAGGATTAACAGTTTGGTACATAACTCTTCCGATATTGGTTGGGGTTATGGAGATTATATTTTTAGTACCGCATTTGAAATTGAATGGATTGAAGAAGAATAATCAATTGGAACAAAAGCAAGCCATGACGGTTCCCGGCTTGTTTTTTTGTTATCCCATCGTGATACAATTTCTTCCAGATGATTTACTCTTATAAAGAAGTTCATCAGCACGTTTAACAAGTTGTTCAATGGTATCTTCTTTTTGAGCAAGGGTGGCGCCAATAGATATCGTAACTTTCAGCGTTTCATTATAATTGCGCAGCGAAGACATTTCGACGAGCATTCTTATTTTCTCCACAATATCATATAGATTATTATCATCAATTCCTACAAAAACACCTATGAATTCTTCTCCGCCCCATCGCCCGATCAGATCTGAACTTCTTACGAGTTCTTTAAATACATTCGAAATCATCTTTAGTACTTCGTCCCCTGCGTCATGTCCGTATGTATCATTAAAGTTTTTGAATTTATCGATATCTATCATCGCGACGCCAAAGGGAATACCTAAAGATAAATATTCATTCATTTTAGACGCTAGAAAAGTGTCAATATACCGTCTGTTTGGAAGAGCGGTTAACTGATCGTACATGGCTAAATGTTTTAATCGTTCCATATTTTTTATAATTTCATGTTTTTTTAAATTATCGTTAAAAATCTCAACGGCACCGATTATTTTTTCCCCTTCTTTGATCGGGACGACATGAATGGTAACGGGTACACGGTGTCCCTGTTTATGATGCAGATAAACAGCTGCATCCCGTGTCTTGCCATCAGCGAGGGTTTTATGAAGTGGACAGCCATTTTTGCAGAGCTCAACCCCGTCCTCATTAATATGATTTAAAATGTTGTTAAAACAAAAACTTTCTAATACTTCTGATGCAGAAAAACCAGTGATTCTTTTTGCCCCTTTATTCCAAAAAGAAATCTTCCTCTGGCTGTCTACAAAATAAATCCCATCATCAATATGATCTAAAAGCATTTTATAAAAATATTCATTATTCATGATTGAGCCTCCTTTATTAACTATTTTACAATTTTTCAACATATAAATAGGGATTCCCTCTTTTATCAAGAAAAAGCATACCGGAAACTGTGATGGTATCATAAACGAATTTGAATTTATAAACAGCAGGATTAGTATGGATGAAAAGCGAATTAAAATATCCAAGAACGATGATGATCGGGTATTTTTAGTGGAAAGCTTTGCTGTTAAATCCAGAATGGTTATAGAATTAACAAAAAGTGTATGGGTGAATCGTGAGGGAAAATGTGAGAAAGATAAGGTGCTTCTGGTATTGGGGTAAGTTGCAGGAATGGTGGGAGACAAGAACTGTTTAGGAGAAAAGATATGCATAAAATCGTTGAGATTTTAATGGGTGATGATACTTTTGAATTAGAACAAAAGATATTTAATATATTTACGAGTTGCGGCTTAATTTTAGCCATAAGTTCTTTGCTTCAGAGTGCTTTGCCTTCAAAAAGCTTTGAGTCTATTCTATTGCATTTGCTTTTTCTTTTATTATTAGTGTTTTCTTTATACCTTTCACGAGTTAAAAAAATATTTGATGTACCCGTTTTTTTAATTGTATCATTTTTGGTATTTATTTTTTCTCCGTTTTGTTGGATTCTTAATGCGGGAAGCCGGGGTGGTGCCCAGTATTATACAATTTTGTATGGCATCATGATTTCTGCGGTCACCAAAGGAAGGAAAAGAATAGTTTTTCTGACAGCACATTTGCTGATTAATGCAGCTTTGTTCGTTTTTGAATACTATTTTCCAACTAAGATACTATACTATAATTCAGAAACTGTAAGGTATATAGATATTATAATCAGTATAACAGTTGCTTCGATTGCAAACTTGAGCTTATTTGTTGTGTATGCAAAAAAATATGAACAAGAGCACCAGGTATTGAAAGAGTATAGCCAACGATTAAAACAACTGACAATGACAGATGGTATGACGGGGTTATACAATCATAAAACGATTTTCGATATCTTAACGGGAGAAATAACAAAGGCTGGAGAAACATCTCAAAATCTTTGTATTGCAATGATTGATGTTGATGATTTTAAAAATGTTAATGACACCTTTGGACATCAACAGGGAGATTTTGTACTCTGTGAAATAAGCAAATTATTAAGAGAAAACTTAGAAAAAAAGAATTTAATAGGGCGTTATGGGGGAGAAGAAATACTAATGATATTACCTGATACAGATGTGGATCGTGGGTATCATATTATTGATAGAATAAGACAAATCATCGAACAGCATGATTTTAGAGGTTGTAAGGTGACAGTCAGCGGTGGGTTAGTTCAATTACAAAATGAAGATACGCAGCAGCTCGTATCAAAAGCAGATGGATTAATGTATGAAGCGAAAAAAAGAGGGAAAAACAGGATTATAAGAGACTAAGCAAGTCGGGACGGTTCTTGACTTGCTTTTTAAATCCGGCGTTTTTTTATCAATACATTCCATTTTTATCCATGCAGTGATAAAATAGACGTGGTAGGCGGTATCATAAAATCAACTGAAAAAGGTCAAATACCGTCCCCATGATATAAAAACCGAGGTGGCAATATGCTTAAAGAAGGTATATACGAAGAAATCATTACTAAAAAATTAAAAGACGAGCTGGTTAGTCTGGATATAGAGGACTTTGACATAGAAAAAGAAAAAATGGATGTCGAGGAAGCCAGAAAAATTTTAGCGGTGTATATTTCGGGGGTTACCAGACGGGCGCTGAAATATGTGCGGGATCATGAGCGGGATCAGACAGAGGCGCTGCTTTCTCAAATTAGGACTTGCAATGATATCATTGTCACATTAAGTGAAAAGCTAGATGAAAAAGAATTTAAGCGTTTAAAGATTGCCGAAGAAGGGGAGATTTTAACATCTATCTATGCGCGGATGAATGATATCAGAAGTATTAAGCCGCAGAAAGCGGTCAGACCCGTCACGCCCATTTCGCAGAGTTCGTTATTTACCGGGTCTCATTACGAGCCGAATATGTTAGGGGAGCTAAAAAAAGAAATCATGTCTTCTGACGGGATTGATTTGCTCGTGTCTTTTATAAAGTGGAGCGGGTTAAGATGCATTTTCGAGGAGCTGAAAGATTTTACGGAAAATAGAAATGGCAAGCTGCGCGTGATTACGACCTCATACATGGAAGCGACGGACTATAAGGCTGTCTATGAATTAAGCCAATTAAAGCATACTTCAGTTAAAATATCCTATGACGTAGACCGGACGCGATTACACGCCAAGGCGTACATGTTTAAGCGGGATACGGGATTTAATACGGCGTATATCGGGTCCTCCAATTTATCTAATCCGGCCCTGACATCGGGGTTGGAATGGAACATCAAAGTAACGGAAAAAGATTCATTCGATATTATGCGAAAATTTGAGGCGACGTTTGAAAGCTATTGGCATGATGGGGAGTTTGCGCATTTTAACGGCGAAAATGAGCAGGACAAGCAGCGGTTGAAGATTGCATTAAGCAAGAAAAACAAAGTGGATGACTCTAATATACATTTTGCTTTTGATATTCAGCCCTATCATTACCAAAAAGAGATTCTGGAGAAGCTTCAAGTAGAAAGAGCAGTTTTTGGGAGGATGAAAAATCTTTTGGTAGCGGCTACCGGTGTGGGGAAAACGGTAATATCCGCATTCGATTATAAAAGGTTTAAAGGGAGTCATAAAGATTCGGCGAGGCTTCTTTTTGTTGCCCATCGTGAAGAAATTCTTAAACAAAGCATCCATACCTTTAGAGCCATACTGAGGGATTTTAATTTTGGTGATTTATTAGTAGGCGGCAATATTCCTGATGCTTTGGATGACTTATTTATCAGCATTCAAAGTTTTAACAGCACCAGGCTGTATGAAAAAACGTCCCGTGATTTTTATGATTTTATGATTGTCGATGAATTTCACCATGCGGCGGCAGACTCATATCAAAAATTACTGGATTATTACCAGCCGAAAGTGTTACTGGGTTTGACGGCGACACCGGAACGAATGGACGGGAAAAATGTACTGGAGTATTTCGATCATACCATTGCCAGTGAGATGCGTTTGACAGAAGCTATCGATCGCAAATTATTGTGTCCGTTCCAATATTTTTGCGTGACGGATACGGTCGATTTATCCAAGCTGAAATGGAGTAGAAAAGGCTATGCTATTCGGGAACTTGAGAATGTCTATACTTCTAATAAAATAAGAAGTCTGCAAGTTGTTCGCAGTATCCATAAATATGTTGCCGATATTGAAGCGGTTAAGGGATTGGGATTTTGTGTGAGTATTGAACACGCCAAATATATGGCGGACTTTTTTACGAATGCCCAGATACCGTCTATAGCGCTATATGCCGGAGTAGAGCGCAAGATAAGAGAAGCGGCTAAGAGCAGGCTGGTCAATGGGGACATTAAGTTTATCTTTGTGGTGGACTTATATAATGAAGGGATCGATATACCAGAAGTCAATACGGTGTTATTTTTAAGACCGACGGAAAGTTTAACGGTATTTACGCAGCAACTGGGGAGAGGTTTAAGATTATCGGACGGGAAGGAATGCCTTACCGTATTGGATTTCGTGGGACAAGCGCATCGAAACTATAACTTTGAGGAAAAGTTCCGCGCATTGATTGGAAAGACAAAACATTCGGTAAAGCATTATGTAGAACAAGGTTTTTTTAATCTTCCTAAAGGCTGTTTTATTCAATTAGAAAGACAGGCTAAAGACTATATATTGCGGAATATAAAAGAAAGTGCTCATTCCAGAAAGAATCTGGTAAGCAAGATGAAGTATTTTCAAGAGGATACGGGACTGGAATTAACGCTGCATAACTTTTTGCAGCATGATCGTTTATCATTATATGATTTTTATGGCAAGAATGGAGATCGCACATTTAGACGCATGATGGTCGAAGCAGGGTTAAAAGAGGACTTTAGTTGCCTCAATGAGAAAGCGATTACCAAAAGATTGCCTGGTTTATTTCACATTAACTCCCGGAAATGGATTAATTTTTTGTTGGATTACATACACGGGGCCCCTGCTAATAGCGAAGTGGAAAAGTTGATGCTGGGGATGTTTTTCTATTCATTCTATCATGGGAAACCGGATTCAGAAGGTTTTTTGAATATTGAAGAAGGGGTCAATAAAATTTTGGAACAGGATGAAATGCGGCAAGAGATTTTAGATGTGTTGCAGCATAATTATGAAAATATAGATTTTATGGAAATTGAGAATGATTTTAGTTTTGCTTGCCCGTTAGGGGTGCATGGTCGTTATTCAACATCACAGGTGTTAGCAGCGTTAGGATATTATAATGAGGAAAGTTGTCCTGCTTTTAGAGAGGGCGTTAAGTATTTTAAAGATAAGAAGCTGGACATTTTCTTTATCACCTTGAATAAATCTGAAAAAGACTTTTCACCATCCACGATGTTTGAAGATTATGCGATCAACGAGAAACTGTTTCACTGGCAAACCCAGAGCAGGGTTTCAGAAGGAAGTGCTACGGCGCAAAGATATATTAACCATAAGCAAACAGGCCATCAAATGGCCTTGTTTGTCAGAGCGTACAGGGTGGAAGATGGTTATACAGCCCCATTTGTATTTTTAGGCACTTGTGAATATGTGAGTCATTCGGGGAACAGACCCATGAGTTTCATTTGGAGACTGAAGGCGGAAATGCCGCCGCTGTTTGTTCCCAAAGCGAATAAGAATATATTGTAAGCAAGCCGAGAACCGTCCCGGCTTGCTTTTTAGTTTATTGTGCATCAGCCCTTTTTTGGGGTATATATATAAAGAGGGGAAATTATTTGAAATATTTCAAATAATAGGGCATTATCGAGACGAATGTAATATTTGGAAGTACTTTATTATTATTCATATAAATAACGATTAAAACCAATTCAATATATGCGAAAGGAGGAATTTCAATGGAATTATTTTATTTATTAGCAGGTGTCTATGCTCAAAAGAAGACCTAGTGGTTATATGACAGGGAAAAATTCTTCTAGATTATACAAGAGGAGGATTGAAAAAATGGATGTTCAAGGACACCTGAGTGTAGATCATAAGGCAATAGGAGAACGAGTCATGAAGCAGAGGGAAAAGCATGGGTTGACTCAACAGAAGCTGGCCCAAATTATTGGATTTTCTCCTTTGTATATTGGACAGTTGGAGCGCGGAGAACGGCAGATGAGTTTGAGTACGCTTTATAGAATGGCTGAATGTTTTCATATTTCAACGGATTATTTAATAAATGGGGCAGAGTATTGCCATAAGGGGGATACAAAAGAGATTTTCTCTCTTATTAATAGATGTTCCCAAAAAGAAATTTCCGTTATTGAAGATGTAATAAAAGTCATTTTACCTCATATTAAAAGGTAATTAGAAGAAGCAAGTCAAGAGCCGTCCCGACTTGCTTTCAAGTTGACACCTAATTTTTCTAATGATATAATAAAATCAGTTGAGATGAGTTTAGATGAGTTTAGATGAGCGCAGAGGAGATGAGCCAGGATATTAGTGTATATCCGGTACCTTTTTTGGGTACCGGTTTTTTATTTTCTCCTCAAATATTTTAAAGGAGGTCAGACGTTAAATTCACCAACTACTCAAAAATATAGGAGGGAAAAATATGAAAAAGTTTAGTTTAATCATGACGGTTGTTTTATTAAGTGGTTTAGTATTGATGAGCGGGTGCAGCAGTAAGACATCACAAACGCAGGGAGAGAATAAGGTGTTTAAAGTGGGTGTATCACAATTTGTTGATCATCCTGCCCTTAACCTTGATCAACAAGGGTTCCTAGATCAAATGAAAGAAGAAGGGTTCATAGAAGGGGAAAATGTGGTATTCGATATCAAAAATTCTCAGGGGGACCCCAATTTAGCAAAAAACATTGCCGATAAATTTGTTGCGGATAAGGTAGATGTCATTCTCTCGATTACAACACCCAGTTCGCAGGCAGCAGCCATGGCTACAAAACAGGCAGGTACGCCGGTTGTCTATATCGCCGTATCGGATGCCGTGGGGTCAGGGTTGATTAGCGATGTGAACCGGGCGACAGGGACGAACATTACGGGTGTATACAGTGCAGATCCGGTAGAAGAGCAAATGGACTTGATTAAAGAAATTCAGCCATCCGTTAAAAAGCTCGGTGTTATTTATAATGCGGGAGAAGCCAATTCTGTCAGTAGTGTCAAAAGAATCCGGGAATATCTGAAAGATGATGTTGAAATCGTAGAAGCAACGGTAGCCGGCACCAATGAAGTACAGGCCGCGGCGCAATCCCTGGCAGGTCGGGTGGATGCTGTGTTTATGCCTCAGGACAACACAGTAATGTCTGCAGTGGAAACTTTAATCGGGATTTGTCAGGATCAGGATATGCCGCTTTATACAGGAGATACGGAATCCGTCAAAAAAGGGGCGCTGGCAACTTTGGGTAATGATGAGTATGACTGCGGGCGTCAGGGTGCGGTTTTAGCGGCTAGAATTCTCAGAGGGGAAAAAGCCGGGGAGATCGTGTCTGAAAAAATTCGCAAGCGGACATTATTAATTAATCAAAGTGCAGCTAATGAATACAACATCACGATTCCTCAAGAAATTCTGAAACGTGCGGATGAAGTGATTAAATAATAACCATATTAGGCATATGAAAGAAAATAATAAGCCAAAGATACGACGGATATTTTGTATCAGACAAAGAAACAGAACCTGTTGATGTAGTATGATACAAAATAGACGAGCATACTGACTTGTTATTTTTTGAATGTGCCTTAAGTATGACGAAGCATGAAAGAAGTGAGTGATTTGGAAAGTATTATGACGACGGGTATGCAGCAAGGGTTAATATACGGATTTATGGCGTTAGGCGTTCTGCTGACTTTCAGGATACTGGGTTTTCCGGATTTGACGGTTGAAGGTACGTTTCCTCTGGGGGCTGCTGTTACGGCAAAAGCTGTTGTGGAAGGCGTTGACCCCATCATGGCTGTTATATTGGGCGGCTTGGCCGGCGCTCTGGCCGGCGCATCAACCGGTTTGATGCATACCAAACTGAATGTCAATAATATACTTGCCGGTATATTGACGACCAGCGGTATTTATACAGTGATGCTGCGTACAATGGGACGGCCCAATATTCCGCTTTTGGCGCATACTAATTTTTTTGACTGGGTGTTTATGATGGTCGGTTTATCTAGTGAAAATTTTTCTTTTTTGCAATACCAGGTTGGAACCATTCTCATTTTATTGGTGATGGTTACAGCAGTCAGGGCAGGAATGGGCTGGTTTTTAGGAACGGATCTGGGCCTCACCATTCGATCGACCGGAAATAATGAAGGGATGATTCGTTCGTTAGGCGTTAATACGGATCATACCAAATTGCTCACATTGATGATTTCCAACTTTCTAGTTGCTTTTTCCGGTGCACTGGCCTGTCAAAGCCAGGGGTTTGCGGATGTGGGGATGGGAATCGGTGTTTTAGTGGCAGCCATTGCTTCGGTTATGGTGGGTGAGATGTTCTTTGGCCATAAGGGATTAAGCAGATTGCTTACCGGCGTTATTCTGGGGTCTGTCATTTACCGTACACTGCTTGCAATAGGAATACGGTTAAATCTGCCCGCAGAAGATTTTAAAATGGTGACGGCCCTGCTGGTGCTGGCAGCTCTCGTGCTGCCGAACCTCAAAATAAAATCAAAGAAAACGAAAGTGTCAGAGAAAATTCGTTTATCCGGCTGCGGGGGGGATAAAAATGATTAAGCTTAAGCATGTTTATAAAATATTTTTTCCCAATACCGCCAATGAGGTACTGGCATTAAACGATATGAATATTGAGATTAACCCCGGAGATTTTGTGACGATCATCGGCAGCAACGGCGCCGGCAAATCAACGTTCTTGAAAGTCATTTCCGGTATTGAAACCGTTGATGAGGGTACGATAGAAGTAGCCGGTCAGAATGTTACCGGTGACCCCGAATACAAACGGGCCAAATATATCGGCAGAATTGACCAGGATCCTATGGCCAGTACGGCATCGGAGATGACCATCGAAGAAAATTTGGCGATGGCCTATATGCGCGGTAAGCGGCGCGGCCTGCATCAAGGCATTAACGCTGAAAGGAAACAAATGTTTCAAGAAGCACTGGCTGATACGGGGTTAGGTCTGGAGAAACGTCTGCAGGTTCCGGTGCGTACCTTATCGGGCGGGCAGCGGCAGGCATTGGCACTGGTCATGGCAACGATTGCGGAACCGAAATTGTTGCTGCTGGATGAGCATACCGCTGCATTAGACCCCAAAGCGGCCAAACAGGTCATGGATATGACCCATAAGATCGTGGCTGTCAAAAAACTGACGGCATTGATGATTACGCATAATATGGAACAAGCCATCCAATTCGGCAATCGTTTAATCATGATGCATCGAGGCCGAATTATTCTGGATATTGGTCAGGAGGAAAAAGCCCGGTTGACCGTTTCGCAGCTGATCGAGCAATTTACCGCTGCCAGCGGGACTGCTTTTGCTGACCGGGTGCTTTTGTCATAGAAAAGTCATTAATTATAGAGGGTTAAAAAAGAGAACTCGCATTGAGTTCTCTTTTTTGCGAAGGGGCACGGGGATTTATCATAAAAAGCAAGCCGAGAACCGTCCCGGCTTGTTCTTAAAGTTCCTTCTCTATGGTTGTAATAAACGCTTGGAATATATCAAGATAGCTATTTTTGATATTTTCAAAAATTTCCAGCGCACAGGCTTCATCATAAGTATGTGAGGTTCTATTTCGGTCTTGAAGCATTTCCAGCCAGGTGTTGCCATCCTGAATTAAACCTTCTTTAAAAGATTCCCGGATGGCTTTTCTAGGACTGGTTGCTTCTAAATGACCATTATACTCTAAGTAGGCTTTCATTAACTTCCAGGATAATTCATAAGTAAACTCAAAGCGTTGGATTGTTGCGTCTATAACGATATCATCCTCTGCAGGATCTCGTAAGGCGCTGCTTTTTAATTTATTGAAAGCTTTTTTTAAGTCTGCGGCTTTATCCTTTAGTTTGTTGGTCGTCACTAAAATTTCTCCTTTCAAATTGGTCAAAAAAATTACTTTTCCTTCCTGGTCAATGTATTGTTTTAATTTTTCATTGGTTATTTTATTGTAATCAATGAAGTCAACCGTATATATGATTGCTTCTGTTTCTATCATTTCCATGATTTCAGTGAGTTTATGTGGGTTCCTACGAAACTTTATGGCCAGGTCGATGTCGGAAGCTTCTTTATAATCGCCTCTGGCCCGGGAACCGAAAAGAATGACTTTTTCAATCATGGCTGCATAAGGCGTAAAAACATTTATGATTTTATAAAAAGATTTTTTATCAATGCCATATTCATTTACCATTTATTTCAATCCTTTTCTTAGTATTATGGTTTATTATACCATATTTTTGCATGATTAAAAGAAAGTCGGGACGGTTCTCGGCTTGCTCTCTATTCATTTTCCTCTCTTTTAGCCATTTCCATTCCAATCCTCATGGCATCAATAATTCTCCGCTTCGTTTCTTTAGAAACAGGTTTCCCATTAAACGTTAGACCTTCCTCATTTAGGAGGGTTTTTTCTGTTTTACCTATAATTTCCTCAATTTCATAATGCTTATTGGTAGAAAATACTTCTTGATTATTATTTATCCCAAGCAGGTAATCCGTTGAAACATTAAGAGTAGAGGCGATTTTTGCCAGTGTTTCTATATCTGGCAAACTATATCCTGTTTCATAGTTAGAAATTGTAGTTTTTCCAACGCCTACATTTTCACCTAAAGTTGTCTGGTTCAATTTTTTTAATTTTCTTGCTTCACGAATTCTACTTCCAATTAGAGACATCATATCCCTCCTTTTGACTCATTCATTATATTACTATGTCCAAATCATTTGAATATATGTTCAAGACAATCAAACACTAAGAGTTAGTAGAGTTGACAAGTTCAACACACTTGGATATAATACTAGCGGAAGTTCAAACATTCTGATTTTTTATATAAAAGGAAGTTAGCTTTAATGGGAGATATTTAATAAAAAGTTTAAGAGAGAAGCTGTAATACTTTTGGAGGATAGGAAGATGAAAGAAGATGCTTTACTAAATAAAATTGAGGATTATAGAGCTAAGTTAAACAATCTGTTATTTAGCAATAAAGACCATAATCTGTGTGATTATGAATTTGTAAGATTAAGTCGGTTATTGGACAAGCTGATAGCGGAGTATATGAGTAAAAGGAAAACATAGGGGTATGATTACAGGAAAAATATTCTTCTTATTATAGAGGGGAAATATGCTCATACATAGAAATGCTAGTTTTACACAAGGTCACATTATAAATTTTCTTTTATTGATGAAACTAAAGACAGATTGGGTAACGAGTGTCATTTAAGCAAATCGGGACGGTTTTTGACTTGCTTTTTAAGGAAAGAAACCGTCAGCTAATGGGAGGTGACGGGTTGAAATTTGTATGTCCGCTGATTGTGGTTGAGGATGTTCATGTTTCAAGACAGTTTTACGAAAAAGTGTTAAATCAAAGAGTAAAATTTGATTTTGGTGAGAATATAGTGTTTGAGGGTGGTTTTTCGATTCAGAAAAAACATCACTTTGCCAGGATGATCAATATTAATAAGGATAACATCAAACAAAATTCAAATAACTTTGAATTATATTTTGAAGAAGAGGATTTGGATAGCTTCATAGAAAAATCGAAGGGTATTGAGGGGATCGTGTATGTTCATGATTTGCTAGAACATTCCTGGGGTCAAAGAGTCGTCAGGTTTTACGATCCGGATCGGAATCTTATTGAGGTGGGGGAGAGTATGGGAAGTGTGGTCAAGCGCTTTTTAAGTCAGGGACTCTCCGTTGAGGAAACTGCAGAGCGGACTCAACACCCTGTTGAATTTGTTCAACAATTTGTATCACAGGAAACGGTGTGAAAAAGTCATAATGCCAGAATGGGAAGCAGATGGGAAATAAGCGTGTTTTCAAGAAAATATACAAAATGTTACTCATATTATTTTTGCTGGTAGCCACTTGGTGCAGCTTTCAGTACTGGCGTATTACCTCTTTTGCGGAGCAGGCAAAGCCACAAAAGGCGGATGTGATGATTGTGCTGGGTGCTGCTGTTTGGCCAAACGGTCCCAGCCCGGCGCTTTCAGCCCGGATTAATCATGCGGTGGCAGTTTATAACCAGGGTTTTGCGGAGCATCTGATTTTAACCGGCGGGATAGGCGCGCATCCTCCGTCAGAAGCTGAAGCGATGCAAGAAGTCATGCTGAGGATGGGAGTAGATCCTTCTGCCTTATACCTGGAAGATCAAGCAACCCGTACCCGAGAAAACATTCAATACAGTAAGGAAATTATGGATCAGCAGGGATGGCAGACAGCGATTATCGTGACGGATACGTTTCATTTAAAAAGGGCCATGATGCTTGCCCAAGATGCGGGGATGATGGTATATGGGGCGCCCGCTAAAAACAGCGTGCTTTATCGGAATGATGATTTGAGAAGGAAGTATACTTTACGGGAAGTTCTCGCCGTGACAAATTATTATATCAGGAAAATATGTCAAAAAGTTTTTTGAAGCAAGCCGAGAACCGTAAAATGGACCCTGTGTCAAGGACATTAAAAAAAGAGTTAAGCTACTAAAAGCTGGTTTCTGTATTGAATAGGAGTCAGCTTTTTTAAAAGTCCGTCTGGCCAATATTTTGCGCCATTCGTCCTAATAATTCCCTTATTGTTTTTTGTTCCTCTGGTGAGAATCCCTGAAGCAGGATATCAGATGTCCTTTTTACGATCTCATATAGCTCATTGTGGATCTGACAGCCTTTTTCTGTAATGTATAATTCCTTTTTTCGCTGATCGCCTGCTCCCGTTCTTTTCTTAACATATTCTTGCTCTACCAAGCCCTGTAATTTTTTGGTTATCGTAATTTTGTCCAGCATCAGGGCTTCACCTAATTCATTTTGACTAACCCCTTCGTTATTCAATAGATAATGAAAGATGTGAAGCTGAGTCCTTTCTAAGTGATATTTTTCTAATTTTTGATTAAGATAATGATTTATATTCTTAGCAATAAAAAAGATAAGGGGAATGTCAAGATCAGAGTGCTCATGCTTTTTCATTCAATCACCGGCTTTCATTTTTCTTGATAATATATAAATTATAATCATATTGAAAAATAATGTAAAGTAGTTTCACTAGGAAACTAATATAGTTGCAAAAAGAAACTATTTCCGCTATACTAAATATAGTTGCAAAAAGAAACTATATTTAGGGGATGATATGATGGGAAATGTTAATCATGCTAGATTGATTGAGGGCAATATTCCTCAGCAGTTATTAAAGTTAGCCTTGCCGATGATATTAGGGATGATGGGGATGATCATTTTTAATTTGGCGGACACTTATTATGTAGGGCAATTGGGAGAACAACAATTGGCGGCTATTTCTTTTACTTTTCCAGTCGTGATGGTTGTTCATAGTATAGCAGCCGGAATTGCTCTGGGCACCTCGGTTATTATTTCCAAAGTAGTAGGGGAAGGGAATAGACATAAGGTGGCTAGATTAACTACAGATAGTTTAGTTCTAAGTTTATTAATTAACGCTATTTTGATTGTTTTTGGATTATTGACTATTGAACCGCTTTTTTCCTTATTGGGAGCTAAAGGTAAGATATTAAATGATGTCAAAGAATATATGCTTGTTTGGTATTCAGGGATGATTATGGTTGTTATTCCCCAGATAGGGAATAACATCATTCGTGCCTTAGGGGATACTAAAACTCCGGGAATTATTATGGCAGTAGCGGCATGTACAAATATCATTTTAGATCCCTTATTGATTTTTGGGATCGGGCCTTTTCCTAGTTTAGGTATTAAAGGGGCGGCTATTGCTACGGTTATTTCAAGAGCAATAACCCTCATAGTAGCAATATATGTACTAATTGCAAGAGAAAAATTGCTAATCTTTGAGAAGAGAAAAATTGGTGCAATGATTGAATCCTGGAAAAAGATAATATATATAGGTATTCCTAATTCTTTAATTCAAATGGCTTTGCCGGTGGGAGCGGGAGTGGTTACCAGAATATTAGCTTCTTATGGTTCTCATGCTGTGGCAGGTTTTGGGGTTGCCTCTAAAATTGAGTATTTTGCCTTAGTTTTTATCAGTGCCTTAGCGGTTATTATGGGACCGTTTATTGGGCAGAATTTAGGTGCCCAGAAGCTGGAGCGGGTTAGCGAAGGCTTTAAAACAGGTGAGCGGTTTTCATTACTGGCAGGGGTTTTTATCGCTTTTTTCCTGGGATTGTTTGCTAAGCCAATCGCTTCGGTATTCAATAAGGATGCTCAAGTCGTAGCGACTATTGCTATGTATTTAAGAATTGTACCGTTATCCTATGCTTTTCAAGGGATATTGAAGATAGGTTGTACGATTTTGAATGTTTTTAATAAGCCGTATCATTCTTCAGCGTTAATTATTATTCAAACATTTATTATTTATATTCCATTAAGTATATTAGGCGCAAAATTCTTGGGAATTAAAGGGGTTTTTGCAGCGCTGGCTATATCATTTCTTATTACAGGACCCTTAGCTCATTTGGAAGTCAAGCGGCAACTTCAAGCAAGTCGGGACGGTTCTTGACTTGCTTTTTAAGTGTGCCCAGCATGGGCGTAAACTAGTCGGTGAAAGTCCGATACGGGGGTTGATAGTGCCAACCGTTAGCTTAAGACAAGGGTGTCCATCGTGAGGTGGAATCTGAAGGAAGTCGGCGGCAAAACTCCGGTCTGA
>DAOUPZ010000025.1 GCA_030625885.1 Clostridia bacterium | reverse complement strand
TAATTAATAATTATGAATTGTGCATTATGAATTAAAAATTAAATAAGTTTAATTTTTCCGGTGATAATGGCGGAGGGGTAACACTAGTTTCCATCTCGAACACAACAGTAAAGTCCTCCAGCGCTGATGGTACTGCGGTTTTCCGTGGGAGAGTAGGTCATTGCCGGATTTTTTTTTATTTTTAGACATTAGAGTGAATAATGTAGAAATAATCAATAAGTAAGGGTATAATAGTTAAATAAAACATCTACTATAAAGTAGGTGTTTTTTTATATTTGAAAGGAGAAAAACATATGTCGAATTTTTTTGAGAAACTCATATTAATAGAAAAAGAATTTATTCGTGATGTAAAAAAGTATATAGGCGCACAGGGAATTTTAATTTTTGTTACTTTTTTGCAAGTATTACTAGGACTTTGGTTTTTGAAATTACCCCATCCAGTTGTCATGAGCATGATCACCTCATTTTGTGATTTGCTACCCGTGTTAGGACCTGCTGCTATCCTAATTCCATGGGCCATTTATCTCCTGGTTACAGGTGGAATGAAGCAGGGAGTGGGGTTGATTATTCTATTTGTTATCATGAGTGTGGTTCGATATATTTTGGAACCTATTATAGTAGGCAAAAAATTAGGCCTACATCCTTTATTATTATTTATTACGATGGCTGCAGGGCTTCTGTTATTTGGGGGAATAGGCGTTATTTTTGCTCCATTTATTCTCATTCTTATTAAGATTATTGTTCGGACGGTTAAGAATTGACTGATAATACTTGATATAAAAAATGAGATAGGAGGATAAAAATGGATATTGGTTTTGTGGGTGCTGGAAAAGTGGGGACTGCATTTGGGCAATATTTATCCCAGCAGGGTTTTAACGTGATCGGCTATTATGATTTGAAGCAAGATACAGCGGCTTTATCTGCATCATTAGTTAGCGGAAAAAGATACGAGACGGCTTGGGAATTGGCATCTCATTGTGATATTCTTTTTATTACAACTTCTGATGATGCCATTGAAACGGTTTGTGAAGCTGTTAGTCACCATTATTCTTTTCAAGAAGGCCAATGGGTAGGGCATATGAGCGGTGCTTCAACTTCTGAGGTGCTTTTATCAGCACAAAGACAAGGTGCACATACTTTTTCTTTACATCCTATTCAAGCATTTGCAGATGCTGATGATGCCTTGGCTAAATTGCCTCTAACAGTCTTTTCCTTAGAAGGGGAACCGGATGGTTTAGATGGTATTCGGCAAATCATGAATCAGTGTGGCAATCAATATATAGAACTGACAGCAAAGCAAAAACCTTTATATCATGCGGGGGCATGTGTTATTTCTAATTATATGGTAGCTTTAGTTGATTATGCATTGCAATATTACGAAAGAATTGGCATTCCTTCTGAACAGGCGCAGCATTTTTTATGGCCTTTAGTGACAGGAACGATTAATAACATTTCTAAGATGGGAACGGTTAAAGCGTTAACGGGTCCTATTGCAAGAGGAGATAAAGGAACTGTGCAGAAACATATAGACGCGTTAAGTACATTAGCTAGCAATTTACTTCCAATGTATGAAGAATTGGGTCAGTGGACCGTGGATTTAGCATTGCGGAAAGGAACAATCAATAAAGAAAAAGGTGAGGAAATATTAAACTTATTGCAAAAGGAATAAATTTTATGATAAAATGACTTATCGGGTTGCATCTACGGAGCAGCACTGATGTTTGTTTGTAATAATGGATATACTAATTTCATATCAATTTCTACTAATCTGCTGTGAGCTTACGGGACATGGACGGAATGGAGAATCAATACCTATTTTTAGTTATTAGGGGATTTCTATGCCTTTCGGATCATTGTTCGAGAGGTTTTTTTATTATAAAAAAGTATAACATTTTGCCAGAAGTAAAAACAAGGAGGAAAAAATATGAACAAGGAAAGGGTAACTGTTTCAACTTTTCAAAAGAGAAAAAAGGATCAAAAAAAGATAACCATGCTTACTGCTTACGATTATCCAACGGCTAAAATTTTAGATGAATCTGGAGTAGATGCTTTATTAGTCGGGGACTCTTTAGGAATGGTTGTATTAGGTTATGAAGATACAACTAAGGTAACAATGGATGATATGGTTCATCATACGAAAGCAGTATCTCGTGGTGCTAATCGTGCCATGGTAGTAGGAGATATGCCTTTTTTATCGTATCATTTAAGTATCACTGAAAGCATTCGTAATGCGGGTCGTTTGGTTCAGGAAGCGGGGGCACAAGCTGTAAAATTGGAAGGTGGCAATAACGTAGTGCCGCATATTAAAGCAATTATAGAAGCTGGAATTCCGGTTATGGGGCATTTAGGGCTTACTCCACAATCTATTAATGTATTTGGAGGATTTAAAGTGCAGGGAAAAACAGTAAACCAGGCACAAAAAATCATTGATGATGCACTTGCATTGGAGGAAGCGGGCGTGTTCTCAGTGGTATTAGAATGTGTTCCTGCCCCTTTAGTAAAACTTATTTCAGAAAAATTAACGATACCTACAATTGGAATTGGTGCAGGGGTAGACTGTGATGGGCAGATATTAGTTACTCATGATATGGTTGGCTTGTATGGTGATTTTACGCCTAAATTTGTTAAACAGTATTGTCATTTAGGAAGTAAAATAATAGGAGCTGTTAATGAATATATTGAAGAAGTAAAAAACGGTGCATTCCCTCAAGAGATACATGGATTTAAAATGAATGAAGATGTTTTGCAACAGTTGAGAGAGGGTGGGACAAGTGAAAGTTGTTAAAACCATTGAAGAACTTAAGAAACACATAAGAGATTGTAAAAAGACGAGAAAAGAGATTGGCTTTGTGCCTACCATGGGTTACCTTCATGAAGGGCATTTATCTCTTATTAAATATGCTGCGAGTGAAAATGATTTTGTGGTGGTTAGTATTTTCGTTAATCCCACTCAATTTGGTCCTAAGGAGGACTATGCAGAATATCCGCGTGATTTAGAAAGAGATATTAGTTTAGCTGAAAAAGCGGGTGCTCATATGATTTTTGCGCCTGCGACTTCGGAAATGTATCCTAAAGGATATGCCACCTTTGTAGAGGTAGAAAGGTTGACCGAAAACTTGTGTGGTGGTTCTCGTCCTGGTTTTTTTCGAGGGATTGCTACTGTTGTGACTAAGTTATTTCATCTCGTTGAACCCAATCGAGCTTATTTTGGTCAGAAAGATGCGCAACAAGCGATCGTCATTCAAAGGATGGTTCGTGATTTGAATATGAATATAGAAATTTGTGCCTGTCCAATTATAAGAGAATCAGATGGCTTGGCCATGAGTTCTCGAAATGTCTATTTAAGCTCTGAAGAGCGTCATCAAGCATTATCTCTATCTCAGTCGTTATTTTGTGCAAAAGAATTGATTCTTAATGGAGAAAGAGACAAACAAATAATTTTAAGTGATATACACCAGAAGATTGCATCACAGCCCTTAGCTGAAATTGATTATATTGAAATGGTTGATAGCGAAAACTTAAAAGAAGTAGAACAAGTATGTGGGAGAATATTGATTGCATTAGCGGTTTGGTTTGGGAAAACACGGTTAATTGATAATATTTTTGTGGAGGTATAAAAATGCAAATTACAATCATGAAATCAAAGATACATCGGGCAACAGTGACAGATGCGAATTTACATTATGTGGGGAGTATTACTATTGATGAAAGCTTAATGAAAGCAGCACATCTTTACCCTCATGAAAAAGTACAGATTGTAAATATTAATAATGGAGAACGGTTTGAGACTTATGTTATTCCAGGAGAAAGCGGGAGCGGGGCAATTTGTTTAAATGGTGCAGCTGCAAGGTTAGTTGAGCGGGGAGATATTGTTATCATTATTTCTTATGCGCTAATGAGTGAAAGTGAAGCAGCCAACTTTGAGCCTAAAGTTGTGCAGGTGAATGACAATAATGAAATCAAGTAATTCTCTCAATATATAATAAAAGGAGCTTATTAGTAAAAGATAGGAAAATTATAGTATATATCCCTCTTGAATGGAAATAATACCTTTTATATGATTAATATTTTTAGGAGGGAGATCTATATGGATTCAACCCAAAAGACATTGGCAGATTTTATGGATTTACCGGATTTAGATATTATGGAAAGAGCAGTTGTATTTAACGAATATATGGAAGATATTAAAGCGAATCATCATTTGCAATATCGGCGAGTATCTATGTCAGGTTCCAGACCTATCATGGAGGTAATGGATCCCTATTCGGGAAATGTAGAAGAGATGATTTACCTGGCATCTAATGATTACTTAAATTTAACTAAGCATCCCAGGACAATTGAGGCAGGTAAACAGGCACTTGAAAAGTACGGGACGGGTGCTGGGAGTGTCCCCCTTTTGGGTGGGACTCTAGATATTCATATTGAGTTAGAGAAAAAAATTGCCCGTTTTAAAGGATGTCAAAATGCTATTTTATATACCTCGGGATTTGGTTCCAATGTGGGTACGTTACTTGCAATGTTGGATGAAAAAGATGTGGCTATTTTAGATTTATTGGATCATGCCAGTATTATTGATGGTTGTCAGAGAGCGAACGTGGAATATTTTCGTCATAATAACATAGATTCGTTGGAAAAAGTACTTAAGAAAGTGCAACATCAATATCGTACTAAATTAATTGCAGTGGATGGTGTTTATTCTATGGATGGTGATATTGCACCTTTGGATCAAATTGTGGCTTTGGCAAAACAATATGGCGCTTATGTGATGGTAGACGAAGCCCATGCAACAGGTGTCATTGGCAAGAATGGACGTGGTACCCCGGAATATTTTAATTTGGAAGGAAAAGTAGATATTGTTGCTGGGACTTTTAGCAAAGGTCTGGGTTGTGTAGGTGGATTTATCGCTGCCAGTGATGAATTGGTGGAGCTGCTTCATTATTATTCTAGGGCATACATGTTTTCTACAGCACCCACACCTCAGGTAGCGGGATCTTTAATTGCAGGAATTGATATCATTGAAACAGAACCGGAGTTGCGGCAAAAGCTTTGGGACAATATTCATTATTTTCGCAAGCAGCTTTTAGATTTGGGGTTTAATTTGGGCCGCTCAGAAACGGCGATTTTTCCTATCATTATTGGTGATGATTTGAAAGTAAAAGAAATGTGTCGTATGCTGCATGAGCGGGGGGTATATGTTAATCCAGTACTATATCCTGCAGTACCTAAACGTTTAGCGCGTGTTCGAATGAGCTTGATGTCGGCTCATACAAAGTGTCAATTGGACTATGTTTTAGACTCTCTTGAATCTATTGGGAAAAAATTGGGGATTATAAAATCTATTTCTGATAAAAAAGTGAAAGCCGTTTAGGTTTTCACTTTTTTATTGTATCATAAAGTATAAACTTTTAGTGTGAAGTTTGTGCTTAGGCATGATAGCCTTTTGCCACCTTCTAAGCTAAAGAAATTTGTGCGATATAGAAAGATGTTTTAATCTTTTCCCACTTGCCACAGTTACCGCAGGGAGCGTGCCACTTGCCTTCAAAGACACATTATCCATTTTTCATATAATAACAGAAGGAAACAGATTTGTTTTTACAGAAATTAAATTGAGGAATAAAAAAAGAGGTGAACTTATGAATTCATATCGTACCATAAACCAAGAATCAATTACGGAAATTAATATCAAAAAATCTCGCTTTATTGCATCTGTAAAGTCTGTGGCTACTGAAGAAGCTGCCCTAGCATTTATAGAGATGGTAAGGCAGGAACACAAAAATGCGACTCATAATGTTTATGCCTATTCAATAGGGATCGAAAGAGAAATGCAGCGGCTTAGTGATGATGGGGAGCCGTCTGGTACAGCAGGAAAACCTATTTTAGAAGTGGTTAAGAAGGAGAAAATAAAAAATATAGTGATTGTGGTGACCAGATATTTTGGTGGTATCAAATTAGGTGCTGGTGGTTTAATTCGTGCATATGGACAAACGGCAAAAGCAGGAATTGAAGCCAGTGAAATGGTTAACATGGAAAAATATCAAGAGATAACCATAACGGTGGATTACCCAATATGGGGGAGCGTGCAACGAGAATTGGAAAATGGCGGCCAAGTTATTAAGGGAATGAATTATTCGGATAAAGTAGAAGTAAAAGTATTTGTCAAAATAGATGATGTACTTCATATGAAAAAAAGATTAGTGGATTTAACGAATGATAATGTATTATTTAAAATAGGCCTTCAGCTTTTTCTGCCAGAAGGCGTCTAATTGGTTTATTCATATATAAAGCGGATATAAGGACAGAAAATACAACAGTAATGAAATTGTTATAGGCCTTATTAATTAATATAAAGACTTTATAAATATAGGACTAGAATATAAGAAAGATAGACATGAAGTCTTATATACGGATTTTAATATAAAGGTTATAATGATGGTATAAATGATATACTTTGTAAAACCTATCAATAATTAATATTAACGTCAGTCATATTTTTAATTGAATAAATCACCGATAAAGGCAAACCTGTTGAAAAGCAGGGACGCAAAGCTACAGGCCTAAGGTTATTAAGCTATGGCAGCTGGGTTACCGAAGTTGTTTATATTGTTTTTGAAATGTAATTTTTATATTGCTATTAGGCAATGTGAATTTTACGTTTCCTTGATCAATATAATTTTGGAATTTAAATTCCGTCTCGGTAATCTGAGACGGAATTTTTTAATGTATCGGTGAAGATGTAATGACATTAAAAAAATCAAAGGAGGAGAGAGTATGAATTTGGTAAAAAGATTAGTACGGGAAGAAGAAGGGCAAGGCATGGTGGAATATGCTCTAATTATTGCATTAATCGCAGTATTACTTATAGGAGGTCTTACTGGATTGAAAGATAAAATAGCAGGTTGCTTTACTGATATAGGAAATACAATTAAACCAAGTAGCTAAAACAGATAAAGAATAGTTTCGTATTTTAATTAATTGTTTTTGAATAAAAAGCCCTCCTGATGACAGGCAGGGCTTTTTAAATAAAGAGGTGATATTTATGCTGGATGTGCTTTTGTGGCCATTATTAGGGTTTGCAGTATATTTTGATTATCGCTACCGTAGAATTCCCAACAAACTAACATTTTCTGTCATTATTCTTGCTCTATTTTTACATGTCGTAGGAGGAGGATGGAGTGGAATATTATTTTCCTTTAAAGGACTAGCATTGGGAATTGTACTTCTGTTGATTCCTTTCATTACCGGGGGTATGGGAGCAGGAGATGTAAAGTTATTAGGAGCGATTGGCGCTGTAGTTGGTCCAAATGATGTGTTATGGTCATTACTTTATGGTGCTATTGTAGGAGGCACTTTTGCGATCATAATATTAATTCGAAATAAAAGACTCGTTCCTGTTTTAAATCATTTATGGATGCTTTTATGCTTTAAGATGAGTAAAGTGAAAATAAAAATGAGCATAAATGTTACAAATATTAAATTTCCTTATGGAATTGCACTGGCGATTGGAACAATCATTGCGTTATGGAGATGATAAATGATGATAAAAGTCATTAGAAAAATGCTAAAGAAAGAAAAGGGTCAGAGTATGGTAGAATTCGCACTCTTGATGCCGCTTTTATGTTTGATTCTGTTAGGAATTATTGAATTTGGGCGGGTGTTTAATGCATATCTCGTTATTACCAATGCATCTCGTGAAGGGGCAAGAATTGCTGTTGTAGGTAGCAGTGATGCAGCTATTATTCAACGTGTTGAGGATATAGGGATAAGCTTAAAGCAAGATCAACTATCCTGTTCTATTACACCGGCAACGCGTACAAGAGGAGAAAAGGTTGCTGTAAGTGTAGATTACCAGGTGAAATTGATTGCACCATTAATTAGTGAGGTAATTCCTAATCCATTACCGCTTAGGGCAATAACCTCCATGAGGGTGGAATAAGGAGGTAATGATGAAATCGAAGTTATTACATATCATGAAGCGTCAAGAAGGGACTGCAACAATACTGGTAACGATAGCGATTACGGCTTTACTGGGATTTACAGCGTTGGTGACGGATGTGGGAATTATGTATATAAATCGGCATCAACTTATCAATGCTGTAGATGCAGCTGCTTTAGCCGGTATTCAGGATTTACCAAATGATGCAACAAATGCTGTTAATACAGCTAATCTTTATGCGCAAGAAAATGGTGTGGATGTAGCAAATTTAACCGTTACTGTTGAGAACAACAATAAGATTACCGTAAAAGTTCAAAGAGAAGCAGCTTTGTTTTTTGCGAAATTATTGGGACATCAGAAAAAGGATGTTTCAGCAGAGGCGACGGCTTTGGTTGCATCTGTTACCTCCGTTACAGGTGCTGTTCCATTTGGCATTGAAAGGCAAGAATTTGTTTATGGGCAGCTTTACACGTTAAAAGAAGGCGGGGGAGATGGTAGTAATGGGAATTATGGTGCGATTGCTTTAGGAGGGACAGGTTCTAGTAATTATGAAGAAAGACTTAAATATGGCTATAATGAAAAACTAACAGTTGGAAGTTGGATACCAACTGAGACGGGGAATATGTCTAACCCTACTATACGAGGGGTTCAATATAGAATTAATGAATGTTCCCATTGTCCTTACTGTACATATGATCATTTTGTGCGCGGTTGTCCCAGGTATATGCTCATTCCAGTCATAGACTATTTCGATAATGGTCGAAGTGATGTTCAAATTGTAGGATTTGCTGCCTTTTTTATTGAAAGTGTGGGTGGAACAGGGAATGATTGCTATGTTCAGGGCCGTTTTGTTCAAACCATAACTCAAGGAGATATAGATATTAATCAAACAGATTACGGGCTTAGAGCAATAAAATTAATACATTAGGAGGCAGAATTTATGGATGGAAAAACTAAGAAATTGCTTTTTGTTTCAATCATATTTGGACTTGTAACTGCTGGGTTAATTTACTGGCAGTTGAATGTGATGGAGCAGGGAAAAGATAAGGAAATACTCGTACCGATTGTTGTGGCTAAAGAAGATATTGCTTCAAAAACGCAAGTCAAACCTGAAATGATAGAGATCATTAAAGTACCTGAAGAGCTAAAAATTGATGAATCTTTAAGTAAAAAAGAAGATGTAGTTGGGAAATATGCAAAGGTTAACTTCATAAAAGGACAACAAATTTTGCTGTCTCAAGTTACAGGAGATATTAAGCATCTGCCTCTCAGCTATGGTTTGGAGCCCAATCATCGAGCGGTCACCATTGCAGTGAATGAAGTTCAAAGTGTGAATAGAGCCATTGTTCCAGGCGATCGGGTAGATATTATTACAACTTATAACAAAGGTGTGGCGGCGGCCGAGGCAGATATTACTTCAACAGTATTGCAAAATATTCTTGTTTTAGATAACGATATAAAGACTGCAGCAGGAGAAAATGCTTCCCAAGTTGCGACACTGACTTTTTCCGTGTGGCCGGATCAGGCACAAGTATTGGTGTTAGCTGATGAAAAAGGTTCTGTTCGCTTATCTCTACGTGAAGCGAAAGATCAGCGTTTTGTTGAGTTACCTAACGAAACCCCTTATAAAACATTATCACATTAACAATAAGGACGGTGATGAAAATGGAAAATAAAATCCGCCTGGTTATTGTGGATGATAATACTGAAATGCGCGAAAATATTCGCACATTACTTATGTTTCAGAAAGATATCTCTATAGTGGGGCAGGCTGGCACTGGAGAAGAAGCGATTCAAAAGACTGAGGATTTAAAACCTGATATTGTTTTAATGGATATCAATATGCCGGATATGACCGGTGTTGAGGCGACCGAAGTTATTTTGCAGCGTTATCCTACAACTACTGTAATCATGATGTCCATTGAAGATGGCAAAGAATATTTGCAAAAGGCGTTTGCTATTGGAGCGCGAGGATATTTGACAAAACCCTTTAGTGGTGAAGAGTTGAAAAGTACGATTCACTCAATTTTTCAGATGGAGCAGCAAAGGATGACGCAGGTCAGTCCAGCTCAGGAAAGAGAAGTAGATAAGGGAAAAATTATCACTGTATTTAGTACCAAAGGCGGGGTAGGCAAAACAACGTTGGCGATTAATTTGGCGGTACAATATGCACAAAAATATCATAAGCGTGTTGCACTTTTAGATCTTGATCTGCAATTTGGTGATGTATCGATTATGCTTAATTTGAATCCACAACGGACGGTTGCTCAACTTGTGCAAGAACAGGGAGAACTGGATGAAGGATTAGTTGAAAATTATTTAATCCAACATTCTTCAAAAGTAAAAGTTTTGCCGGCACCTTTAAAGCCTGCGTATAGCGAATTGATTAAACCTGAAGATATAAAAAACATTTTAGAAATTTTACGAATGAATTATGATTATGTATTTGTTGATACCGCTCCCTCTTACGATGATCATACGCTCAACGCACTGGATATGAGTGATGAAATATTAGTTGTATCTACAATTGATCTCTCAACATTGAAAAATATTCGTTTGTGTTTGGATGTTATGAAAGAATTAAATTATTCTAATGAAAAATTAAAGTTAATTTTGAATAAGGCAACTGAAAAGTTAGGTTTAAGCTATCAGGATGTAGAAAGAACTTTAGGGATAAAAATTTATGCTTACATATCAAGTGATGAAAAAAGTGCGGTTTCAGCTGTTAATTACGGAATACCGGTTTTATTAAGTTACCCTAAAAGCAAGGTATCTGAAGGAATAAGAAGTCTAGCACATATGTTACTTGAATCTTCAACCCAAAAGCGAAAAAGTAAAAAGAAATTATTAAAAAAAATGTTTGGATAGGTGCATGAAAAGAGGAAGGTGGTAGAAGATGTCTTTATTAAGGCGCTTGGAAAAGACACAGGAAATACAACATAATTCTTCAAATAATGAAAGATTTTCATCATCTCATAAACCAGTTAATGAACAACTAAAGTTTTCATTGCATGAAAAACTTCTAGCGGAAATCGATGAGGATATGTCACAAAATAGAGAAAAAGAGGGAAAGAACGTATCACAAGAAGAAGTTAAGGATATAGCAACGCGTTTGGTTGAAGAAACTGCAGGAAATCTTTCAATGACAGAAAGACAGCGGCTTATCAAGGAACTGTTGTCTGAGGTATTGGGGTATGGGCCGTTGGATACTTTGTTAGAAGATTCTGAAGTATCTGAAGTGATGGTGAATCAACCAAAGCAAGTTTACATGGAAAAAAACGGAAAGCTAGTATTATCAAATGTTACGTTTCGTGATGAAGATCATATTTTACATATTATAGAACGAATTGTAGCACCCATTGGGAGACGTATTGATGAGAGCATGCCCATGGTTGATGCCCGCTTGCCTGATGGTTCTCGTGTTAATGCAATTATTCCTCCATTAGCGCTTAAAGGACCGTCACTAACCATTCGAAAGTTTGCGAAAGACCCTTTTACTGTTGAAGATTTAATTCGCTTTGGGACTTTAACGAAAGAAATGGCGGAATTTTTGAGAGCCTGTGTCAGGGCCCGTTTAAATGTTGTTGTATCTGGCGGAACAGGTTCAGGGAAAACAACGACATTAAATGTTCTTTCTTCTTTTATTCCTGATGATGAAAGAATTGTTACCATTGAAGATGCTGCTGAATTACAGTTGCGTCAGGATCATGTGGTGACGTTAGAAACACGTCCGCCGAATGTGGAAGGAAAAGGATCTATTACGATGCGTGATCTTGTCAAAAATTCACTGCGGATGCGGCCTGACCGAGTTGTTGTAGGAGAGGTACGCGGTGGGGAAGCGTTAGATATGCTTCAGGCGATGAATACAGGTCATGATGGCTCTTTGACAACGGGGCATGCTAATAGCCCGCGTGATATTTTATCTCGGCTGGAAACAATGGTTTTAATGGCAGGAATGGATTTGCCGTTGCGTGCCATTAGACAGCAGATCGCTTCAGCAGTTGATTTAATTGTACAGCAAAGCCGGCTTAAAGACGGAAGTCGTAAAATAACTTATGTGACTGAAGTTGCAGGAATGGAAGGCGATATCATTACTCTACAAGATATATTCTTATACAAGCAAGAAGGAATAGATGAGCGGAAACATATTGTAGGTGAATTAAAACCAACGGGTATTCGTCCTAAATTTATGGAACGTTTGGAATTAAGTGGTATCCACTTACCTAATGAAATTTTTCAAGTCGGATTTGGGAGATGAAGATATGATCATAATTAACACTTTAAGTGAATTATTAAACGGTAAAGGTATAAAAGTATCGATTGCTATAAGTACCTATTTTACAGTTTGGTTATTAAGTTTAAGTTTAATTCATTGGAGACAAGGCTATAAAAAAAATCTATCATCTCGTTTACAAAACCTTAAACATGATACCTCAGAAGATGGAATGACTAAGAAAAATAAAGGGGAATTTAGATGGTCTAAACGTCCTATGGCAAAGGTAAAAAAAATGTTTATAAACTTAAAATTTGAAAAGAACTGGGCAATATTAATAGAAAAACAGTTGCTTCAAGCCAATATTCATTTAAGAGTTGAAGAAATGATCATGGGTGAAATTTTAATCAACATCATGTCTACAGGTTTGGTATATTTCCTTATCCATGATTGGATTGTAAGCTTAATGGTTTTTATGGTTATTTTAATAATCCCAGTGATTTGGATAAAAATGGCTAAACAAAAACGACTTAAAATTTTTAATTCTCAAATTGGGGATTCACTGGATATTATCTCAAATTCTTTAAAAGCAGGTTATGGATTTCTTTATGCTATGGAAATGGTTAGTAAAGAAATGCCGGAACCCATTAGCAATGAATTCAGTCGAGTCATTCAAGAAATTAATCTAGGAATGGCAACAGAACAGGCTTTAAAAAATATGACTGTCAGGGTGGGTAGTGAAGATCTTGATCTAGTGGTGACGGCATTATTGATTCAGCGTCAAGTGGGTGGTAATTTAGCTGAAATTTTAGATAATATTTCAAAGACCATTCGTGAAAGGGTACGTATTTGTGGAGAAATTAAAACTTTAACGGCACAAGGAAGAATTTCAGGCATTATTGTAGGATTAATGCCTATTGGATTAGGGATTATTCTTTATTTGGTAAACCCCCAGTACATCTGTGTGTTATTTAGTCATCCCATAGGTTTAGCCATGATCGGAGGAGGCGTGATTAACATGGTTCTAGGAACATTGTTAATCAAAAGAATCATTACAATTGAAGTATAGGAGTGTGGTTGAATGGAATGGGCATTAGTTATTACAGCAGGAATGTTTGTGTTCTTTTTCACTCTATTTATATTGTATTTGATAACCACTAAAAAACGTATTTTGATAGGAAGATTGCGGAATATTTCTGCTCAAGAAGAAGAAAAAAAGCAGTTTGATGAGCGAGACGAAACACTAAAACAACCGTTGGTACAAAGAATTGTGCGTCTTTTTTTAAGCCATTTGGGTACCACATTTAGTAAGTTAACACCTGGAGCATATATTGAACGAACGCGAAAGCGTCTGCAGGGTGCAGGGAATCCTGAAGGATTGACACCTCAAGAGTTTCTTGCTTTTAAACTGGTGATATCAGTTGCTCTTATATTGATGGGAATTATTATAAATAACTGGAACAATACGCATTTATTAAAAATGATGTTTTGGATAATCATTCTAGCAATTTTGGGTTGGAAATTTCCGGATCTTTATTTATATCATTGCTTAAAAGAAAGGAAAAAAGAAATTCAAAGCCGACTTCCGGATATTTTAGATCTTCTTACAGTGAGTGTTGAAGCGGGATTGGGGTTTGATGCTGCTATTTCTAAGGTAGTAGAAAAAAGTAAAGGAATACTGGCGAAAGAGTTTTCTCGGGTTTTACAAGAAATTCAAATGGGAAAACCTCGTCGGGAAGCATTACGATCTTTATCAAATCGAACTCAAGTAGAGGATGTCAGCGCGTTTGTTGGTGCAGTTATTCAAGCCGATCAACTGGGAGTTAGTATTGGTAATGTACTGCGTTTGCAATCTGAAGCCATTCGTCAGAAACGAAAACAGCGTGCTGAAGAGACAGCGATGAAAGCACCAGTAAAAATGCTGATACCATTAGTCGTTTTTATCTTTCCTACACTTTTTATTGTTTTACTGGGACCAGCAATGATACAAATTTTTGTAACATTTATGAAATAAGTCATATGAAAGAAAATAATAAGCCAAGGATACGGCGGATATTTTGTATTAGACAAAGAAATAGGTTCCGTTGATAGTTGGTTCTATCAGCGGGTTCTGTTGATGCAGTATGATATAAAATAGACGAGCATACTGACTTGTTATTTTTTTGAATGTGCCTAACTCTATAGGGAGGTAAGCCTATGCGAAACTATGATATGAATCTAAATATCATAATGACAAGTCATTTAGAGATCGCTGATTCTTTTCTAAAGAGGTTCATAGGCCTAATGGGAAAGAAAAAATTGGATTGTAATAGTGGGTTATTGATTGTACCCTGTCAGGGTGTCCATACTTTTTTTATGCGTTTTCCCATTGATGTTGTTTTTCTGGATAAACATAATCTAGTGGTTTATAAAATGCATAATTTGAAACCTTATCGTTTAAGCCCGCTAATTAAAGAGGCACATAAGGTACTAGAGCTTCCAGCAGGTATGATTAAGAAATTTGATATTTCAATTAACGAACAGATTCATATTGTTAAAGAGAATTAAGGGAGTGTGCCACTTAATAAAAGACAGTCATCGGCTGTTTTTTGCATTTTTTTACATCTTTTTCGATGACATGTCGATTAGGAAAGTTTTTTGAGGCTTTAGGCATGTACAATATTAGTACAATATGTTATAATACCTTTAAAATTGAATAGACAGGATGATGGTTGCAGGAGAAGAGAGAAACCTCTGCCGAAGGGACAAGGCTGTATGTACAGCTCAAAATCTCAGGCTTTCCGTAAGGAAAAAGGACTGTAGCCGGACTGGCCTCTGGAGAGACTTAAGGATAGACATCTTAGATAGGTTCAAGAGAAAGGCACCGAAGGAGCAAGTCTGTGAAAACAGATAATCTCTCAGGTAAAAGGACAGAGGATATGCGCAGGATTTAGTTATATGCTAAAGGATGACATTTTTTATGGCGTCATCTCTTTATGAATTTTAGCTATTTTAATGAATGGTTCTTGATGCGTATTATCGATTAGAAATCAGAGGTTGAGCACAAAAAGCTTAATCTCTTTTTTTATGCAAATTTGAAGATGAAAGGTGGCGAAATTTAAAGAAGATTTTATTTCACGTTAAGTAAAAAATAAACTATATGATGATGGAGGTATTTTGATGAAGAGAAAATTATTGACATTAATGTTAGTTTTAGTATTGACTGTACCGATGGTTTTAACGGGGTGTGGTGGAGAAAGTCAATCCCAAGTTGTTAAAATTGCTTTTATTGCACCGATTACAGGACCCAATGCAGCAATTGGACTTGGAATGCGTAATTCTGCAGAACTTGCTGTCAAACAAGCCAATGATAAAGGTGATTTACCATTTGAATTAGAATTGGTACCACTTGATGATGCAAGTGACCCAGCAACAGCAGTTAATGCTGTTAATAAAGCTGCTTCTGATCCAGATGTTTTGGGGGCTGTGGCTCACTTCAATAGCGGTTGTGCCTTAGCAACAAAAGATGTTTTTCATAAGTATGGCTTACCTGCAGTCATTGCTTCAGCGATTAACGATAAAATTACCCAAGATGGCTATGATGAGATTACTCGGGTTATTTCAGCATCGGAAATTCAAAATGTGTATGCTGGTGATGTAGCTACGACTAAATTTGGTGCTAAAAATATTGCTGTAATCCATGATCAAACGGACTATGGAAAAACCAATGCAGAGCAATTTATTCAAAAAGCTCAAGAAAACGGTGCGGAAATGCTCAGTTTTGATGGAATAGCTGTAGGACAGCAAGATTTCTCAGCACTACTTACGAAAATAAAAGCTGAAGACCCAGAAATGATTTTCTTTGGCGGGTTAGCGACTGAAGCGGCACTGATTAAACGTCAAATGGATGAGCTTAAGATTCCGGCCATTTTCATGAGCGATTCTGGTATTCACACGAAGACCTTTGTTGATATTGCCGGAGAGTTAGGTGAAGGCGCTTTGTGTCATGGTTTGATCAGCCCTATAGAAGACTTGCCTAAAGGTCAAGAATATATCCAAGCCTATGAAGCAGCTGAATTTAAAGAACCTCATGAAGCATTTGGACCTTTTGCATATGATGCAGCGAATATTATCATAGAAGCTTTAAGAGATGCTGGTACACCTGATCGCGCAAGTGTCACTCAAGCGATTCGAGATACAGAAGACTTTGATGGTGTATTAGGAAAGACTTCTTTTGATGAAAGCGGACAAACGGAATTAAACAGCGTTATTACATATGTTGTAGAAGATGGTAAATGGATTCCGTTGGAAAAATCCAGTTTTAAAGAACAATATATTAAATAGTTTTATAGCGTGCAAGCAATATATAACATGAAACTCACAATCAAAATTTGATGGGTTGGATTCAAATATAAAGGATGAAGTTTAGCTATCAGTTATTAGTTATCAGCTTAAAGGGAAAGACAAAAAAATGAGATGAAAGCTAAAAGGATGAAAAACATTTATTGTAAATCATAGATTAGCTTTTACCATGTAAAACTTGCAGGTTTCGATGAATATTTATCGAAACCTGCATCCTCTTGTTTTGGAAAGGAGAATACGTTATGGATTTTTCAGTTGTGATTCAGCAATTAATCAATGCACTAACTTTGGGATCAATGTATTCATTGGTTGCAGTAGGGTTTACGTTGTTTTTTGGTGTTATTGATTTAATAAACTTTGCCCATGGAGAAATATATATGCTGGGTGCTTTTGTAGGATTAATTACAGTAGGATTTTTTGCGGGAACAGGGATGTTAGCTTCCCATTTTATTTTAGTGTTGTTTATTGTGCTTATTGTCGCCATGGTTGTGAGTGGTTTGGCAGGGGCAATAATTGAAAGGGCGATTATTAGACCCATGCGTGGTGCATCTGATTTAATGATGTTGTTGTTAACGCTTGGTGTATCCATCATAATTCGCGAAGGCGTTATGATTTTTTATCCAAATGGTGCGAATCCTCAGGCTTTCCCGGACTTATTTCCAGGTGGTAGTGTTAATCTAATGGGGATTGTTTTGAAATATGAACAAATGTTTGTAATTGGTTTTGCTTTGTTAATGGTTTTGCTTTTACATGTTTTAGTTAACAAAACTAAGTATGGACGATATATGTTGGCAATTTCTCAAGACCGTGAAGCGGCAATGATGATGGGGATTGATATTAATAAGATTATAACATTTACATTTATTGTTGGTTCAGCATTAGGAGCGGCTGGCGGTGTAATGAATGGTATGTATTATAACATTATTAAGTTTAATATGGGATTTTTAATCGGTATTAAAGGATTTTCTGCGGCAGTAGTCGGTGGGTTGGGTAATATATATGGTGCGATAGTAGGTGGATTTTTACTCGGATTTTTGGAAATGTTTGCTGCAGCATTTATCCCGGGTGGTTCTCAATATCAGGATGTTATTGGTTTTGCAATTGTAATTTTATTCTTGGTATTTAAACCTTCGGGCATATTTAATGAAAAAGTTTACGAGAAAGTATAGTAGGGGGTGCTAAGATGAATAGAAAAACAAAAGATGTTCTTAGCATTTTGCTGATAGAATTCATTTTGTTTTTAGGGTTACTTGCTGTTATCAGCGTGGAAAATTATGCCATATGTGGTGGTATTATTTTGTTTTTTAGTGTTTTGGTAATTTATCTGAAGAAAAAATATATGGGGTTGATCGAAAAGATACAAGCAATGTTTAGAGATAATAAGCGCATCGCAAAAATCAGCCTTGTTTGCTTGTTGATGACATTTCCTTTCTTTCAAGCTAATAATCCATATTGGATTCAAGTTGCAATCATGGTTGGATTATATATCATAATGGCACTGGGTCTTAATGTAATGGTGGGTAATGCAGGACTTGTATGTTTAGGCTATGCTGCATTTTATGCTATTGGAGCTTATACTTATGGCATATTAGCTACTAAATTTGGACTATCCTTTTGGTTGTGTTTACCATTATCAGGATTAATGGTTATGATTTTTGGCTTTATATTAGGTTTGCCCGCCTTACGGGTTAAAGGTCATTATCTGGCACTTGTTACAATAGCTTTTGGTTTAGTAGTGTATCAATTAACCATAAATTTGGAAGGTTTAACCGGAGGAACAAATGGGTTAATGAATATTCCCGCACCGAATATCGGTAATTATTCTTTTAATATGCCATTAGATTTAGGGTTTACTCGTCTTCCATTTCATGCAAATTTTTATTATTTAATATTAGTATTAGTTTGTCTTTCAATTATTGTAGCCACAAGAATTTCTAATTCGTTAACGGGATTAACATGGAATGCAATTCGTGAAGATCAATTGGCAGCTCAATGCTATGGCATAAATTTGACTAAGAACAAACTTTGGGCATTTGCATTTGGCGCATTATTTGGAGGTATAGCTGGCGCTGTTTATGCAAGCATGGTAGGGTTTATTGCGCCAGAAAACTTTACTTATTCTCATTCGATTCTTATTCTCAGCATGATATTGCTAGGGGGAATAGATTCAATACCCGGCGTCATATTTGGTGCTGTTTTACTGACCATTGTACCGGAAAAGTTTAGAGCATTTGCAGATTATCGTGTGATGTTTTATGGTGTCGTTATTGTTTCAATTCTTCTTTTTAAGAATGACGGTTTGATTTCTGCGCATTTGAGAAAATATACATCGACATGGAATTTAGAAGGTGAAAACCTTGAAAAAAATGTTGAACATCAAGAAAACGAGGCAAAAATTTATACATAAGGTTTATTCTTTGAATAGGTCTTATAGTAAATTGAAAGGTTAGGTTGATACAATGGAACTGTTAAGAACGGAAAAACTAACCATGAAGTTTGGTGGTTTGACTGCTGTAAATCAAGTGGATTTTAGTATTGATAAAGGGCAAACGGTTGGCGTTATAGGACCAAATGGTTCAGGGAAAACGACCTTTTTTAATTTATTGACTGGCATTTATGAGCCGGCAGACGGAAAGATATTTTTTGAAGGGAAATTAATAAATGGTGCACGCCCGGATAAAAACTTTAAGTTGGGTATTGCACGAACATTTCAAAATGGGAGATTGTTTTGGGGATTAAATGTTTTAGAAAATGTCATGATTGGCTTACATACTAAACAGCGTAGTTTCATATGGGAGGCAGTCACTCATAATCTCCGCGCACGTGAAGAGGAAAATCAGGCTATTGGGAAAGCGCGTGAGATTATCGGCTATTTTAGTGAGCATTTACTACAAGAGCAGGATACATTGGCAAATAGTTTATCGTATGCTGATCGACGGCGGTTGGAGATTTGTCGGGCTCTTATTTCCCAGCCTAAGCTTTTGATTTTAGATGAGCCATCAGCGGGAATGGATCCAAATGAGACAGAAAATTTAGTTAAAGATATTCGCAAAATACATAATATTCAACCCCATATTTCAATTATTGTTATCGAACATGATATGGGATTAATCGAAGGATTGGCTGATCGCGTCATGTGTTTTAATTACGGTCAAAAAATTGCGGAAGGTTTATTTGAAGAAGTCAGTAAGAACAAGGAAGTTGTTCGGGCTTATTTAGGGGAGGAAGAAGAACATGTTAGCGCTTAAAAATGTAATGACGCACTATGGGTCAATAAGGGTTTTACGCAATATGAATATGACAGCTGGTAAAGGCGAAATAACTTGTTTGCTTGGCAGTAATGGTGCCGGTAAAACGACAACGATTAAAACAATCATTGGTCTTGTTAAACCCAGTGAGGGAGAAGTATTATTTGAAGGGCAGCGAATAGACAATTTAAATACACCGCAAATTGTGCAAAAAGGAATCGCAATTGTACCTGAAGGGCGGCGTGTTTTCCCTAAACTGAGTGTGGAAGATAACTTGTTAATAGGAGCATGTATGATTGATGACAAGAAACGGATTGAGAAAAATTTGCTTAAGTCCTATGAACTATTTCCACGGCTTGGTGAAAGAAAAACCCAGGTTGCAGGTACTTTGAGCGGGGGCGAACAGCAAATGCTGGCGATGTGTCGTGCCCTTATGAGTGAGCCTAAGCTGCTTTTAATGGATGAACCATCGCTTGGGTTGGCACCGATTCTTATTAAGGAAATCTTCGATACCATTGTGAGAATTAATAAAGAAGATGGGACGACGATTCTTTTGATTGAGCAAAATGCGCATAAAGCGATTGCGATCGCGGACCGTGTTTATGTTTTGCAAAAAGGTGAAATTGTTATGGAAAGTCATGGTGAAGATACACTCAGTAAAGAAAGAATCGAAAATGCATATTTGCATAAAACGGTAGATAAAGCCGTGTAATTTGAGTAAGATGGAGGTGGAAAAATGAATCCATATATGAAAGTGGTTGAAAGATTAGATGAAGCTGAGGCGATCAAGGTTTTACAAGAAATGCTTCATTACAATACGGTTAATCCACCCGGACAGGAAATGGCGTTAGCGCAATATGTAGCAGAAAAATTATCGCAACTGGGTATAGAGAGTCATACAGATGATTTGGCAGACGGCCGGGGGAATGTGATCGGCGTAATAAACGGTGGAAATGAACGTCAGGGATTGCTGTTTAATGGGCACCTGGATGTTGTTCCGCCGGGTGATATTTCCTGGATACATGATCCTTTTAGCGGGGTTATTGAAGATGGAAAAGTATTTGGTCGTGGTGCTTCCGATATGAAAGGCGGGTTTGCTGCTATGGTTGTGGCAGCCACACTTATTGCACGAGCGGATATTCCATTAAAAGGGGATTTATTAATTGCTGGGACAGCGGGTGAGGAAGTAGATAGTATCGGTGCATTCGATTTTTATGCAAAAGGTTATTTAAAAAATGTTGGTGCTGCTGTAATTGGGGAACCCAGCAATTTAAAACTATTCTCAGCCACGAAAGGCGCATTATGGATAGAGGTTACCACTTCAGGGAAAACAGCACACGGGTCAATGCCTGATTGTGGGAATAATGCAATTATACAAATGAATGCTTTAATAAATCAACTTAATTGTTATCAGTTTGATTATACACCGCATGATCTTTTGGGTGGTCCGACAATAAATATTGCTACGATTAAAGGCGGGGTTAAAACAAATGTCGTGCCTGATGTTTGTACGTTATCAATTGATATGCGTACAGTTCCGGGTCAAGAACATCAAGCAATTATTAATGATTTTGAAAAAATAATTGATCAGTTATCTGAAAGTATTTCTGGTTTTCAAGCGACATTCAAAGTAACGAATAATCGCCCTCCGGTAGAAACGCCCGTTGATTCAGAATTTATGATGCAAGGGATTAAAGCAGCAGATGAGGCTTTAGATGTAAAATTAGTCCCCTGTGGTGTTAATTATTATACGGATGCTTCGGTATTTGTGCCCAAAACGGGGATGCCTACAATCTTGTTTGGACCAGGCGATGAGAAGATGGCACATCAGCCTAATGAGTATGTAGAGATTGAGAAATACTTGGATGCTATTAAGTTTTATGTGGCCTTGGCATTGGAGTATTTGACGTAAGTAAAAGATGTTAAAAGCTGAAGGCTCTAGGCTTAAAGCAAAAGATAAGTTTGTGATGAAAAACGGCTTAATGCCGTTTTTCTTATTATACCAGCTATTATCTTTTGCCTTCACCTTTTAACCTTCAGTCTTCAGCCAAATTTCTATCTTTTTCTTTCCTCTTTCAGCGACTGCAAGGAGCGGTCGTTCCTCTTTCCTCGAAAAGATGGCGGAGCGATCTTTACCTCATCTCCCTGATGATTTCAGAAATTCTCAAAGCATCTATATTTCCCCCGCTGATTAAGACAGCCACTTTAGCGCCCCTCACATAAATTTTTTCATTCAGTAGAGCTGCAAGACCCACAACACCTGCACCTTCAGCCATAAACTTACCGCGTTCTAGGAGCGTGAGAATCGTATCCGCAATTTCATCTTCTTCGACGGTAACAATATCATCCGCGTATTTTTGAACATAATTAAAAGTCATATGACCGGGTTGGCGGACAGCAATCCCATCTGCGATTGTTTTTACGCCGGGTAATTGTGATACCTTGTTATTATGACGGGAAAGATACATGGATGCTGCCCCGGAAGCTTGAACGCCGACTATTTTAATTTTAGGATTAATTTCTTTGGCAGCAATGGCCATCCCGGAGATCAGTCCACCACCGCCAATGGGGACAATGATCATGTTCACATCAGGCATTTGGTCAAGTATTTCCAGGGAGATCGTCCCTTGACCGGCAATGACTTCTGAATCATCAAACGCATGAACAAAGGTGTATCCTTTTTCCCATTGTAGGTTTAGTGCATGCTGGTAAGCTTCATCATAATTTTGTCCGTGTAGAACGACCTCAGCCCCATACCCTCGTGTTGCCATAATTTTAGCACTTGGCGCGTGTTTGGGCATAACAATAACGGATTTAATATTTCGAGAAGTTGCTGCGAGAGCGACGCCTTGAGCATGGTTTCCGGCTGATGCAGCGATGACGCCATTTTGAGCTTCTTCAGGTGATAAGTTGTAAATTTTATTTGTGGCCCCCCTAATTTTAAAGGCACCTGTTTTTTGTAAATTTTCTAGCTTCAAATAAACTTCGTTATCGGTCATTTTACTAAATGTTTTGGAATGGTTAAGAGGGGTCTGATGTATTGTGGGAGATATAAGCATTTTGGCTCGAACAATATCTTTAAGGGCAACGACAGCTTCTTTTTCACTTTTGTTTTCTACACAAGGTTGTAAAATTTCCATAATAATTTCCTCCTCTCGGCTAAATTATATCTTAGGCATATGAAAGAAAATAATAAGCCAAAGATACGAGCATACTGACTTGTTATTTTTTTGAATGTGCCTTATTAACGAAAAAATCCTCTCGTCTTCACGCAATTTAATCATTACGTAAGGACGAGAGGATTCTTTTCTCGTGGTACCACCTTTTTTCATTGCTATCTCGCGATAACAATCTCAATAAGTACGGAGTCTAAAACTCGATACTTCAGCACAGTAACGGGTGCTAATTCTCTTTAAGAGTCCCGGCATAACCTACTAGGAAAGAATCTGTTCGGTTTGCAGCTAACGGATGATTTTCAGTATTAAATGATTGTACTGGTTCTCACACTTCCCAGTTTTCTGTAACATTCATAATATAATACTTACTCTTCCGCTCATCGCTTTTAGATATATTATATACTATTTTATTTTAATATCATATTTTTGTCAAGGGTTTTTTAAAGCATAAACAAGTCTTTTTTGGAGATAATATTTTTAAAAGAGTCTATATGAAACGTAATAAATATATGACATGAACTTTATAGTAGAATATGAGACAGATAAACTTTCCAACTAACTAACCAACTAACCAACTTTCCTCTTTAACCTTTATCCTAATATTGAAGCCAGATAATTATTCTTATAATCTATGAAAAATATTTAATGCGTTCTATATAGATTAATTTGAGGGAGGAAATCATGGTGAGATACGGTAGGCAATTAGTAATAATTTTATTGTGTATTTTCCTTATTGGAACATTGATGACAGGATGTTTGGGAAACAAGCAACAACCGGAACCGGAGCAAGAGGAGCTAGAACATAATCCGGAAAATTTAGGGAATGACGAGATAGGAACCCCTGAATATGATGACTATCAAAATAGGGTACAACAGATTAAACTATATTTTGCAAAGCAGATTGAAAATGATAGCTATCTTGTTACTGAGTCAAGGGATCTTTCTCAAGGGCAGATAACCAAAGAAACACTTTATCGAGAAACAGTAGAGCAGCTTATTGCAGGACCCAAAGATGAGGATTTAGATAGAATGGTTCCACCAGCAACAAAAGTAAAAGATATATCACAAGAAAATGGGACGATTACCGTTAATTTTAATAAAAAGATTAAGGATGATTTTTCTGGTGGGTCAAAGGTGGAAGAATTATTAGTATATTCCATTGTCAACACGTTAACGGAATTTCCAGGTATTAATAATGTTCAGATATTAATTAATGGAGAAAAAGTAGAGTCTATAGGGGGTCATATTAATATTTCCGAGCCATTAAAGAGAGATACCAGTTTGGTTAAGTCTGAGAAGGAATAGGTGATGAATATGAACAATACATTAATAGAAAAATGGCCGGTAACAGTGACAGGATTATTTGAGAATCGTACGGGAGCAGAAGAGACGGCTCAAGATTTAGTCTATCACCAAGGTTTTGGGCAGGAACAAATATCAGTGGCTTGTGTTCAGAATCCCGGTAATCTTCCTGTTGTGGAAATGGAAGAAGGTCGAATAGAAGGAGAAGCGATAGATGAAGGAATTTTTCATGGTTCTCTATTAGGTGCTTTTGGTGGGACGGCTACAGGTTTAGCATATTTAACCTTGGGAGCTGGAACAACTGCTTTATTATTGGGTCCTTTAGCAGGTGTTGTTTTGGGGATGACAGCGGGAGGAATGATGGGTGCACTAGGTGATTTTGGTATAGGTGAAAATCGTGGTCAATATTATGATGAAAAAATTAAAGAAGGTTATACACTAGTTGTCATTCATACTGATAAAGATCATCAAGAGCAGGCAATAAAAGTACTACATGATCATGGTTCACTGGATGTAGAAGCGCATAACTTTAAAGGTTGATAGAGTGTTTATCAACCTTGTTTTTTTATCTTTTCCTACCTGCTGATTGCTACCTACTAAAAACAGCTTTGCTGTTTTTCTTATGTTGTGTAGGAATTTGCATTTAATTGAAGAATAGAGTATGTTATGATAACAAAAGTTCAAGGGTGGTAGTGCTTATGTGTAGAATGAAATTGATCTATAACCCTACAGCAGGGAATGAATCTTTTTCATATCAGTTACCAGAGATCGCAGTAGCGCTGAATAAAGGCGGGATTGAGGCAGAACCATTTCCAACAGAAGCAAAGGGGCATGGAAGCCAATTGGCTATGACTGCTAAAGAACAAGGATATGATATGATTGGGATTGCTGGAGGGGATGGATCCATTAATGAAATTATTAACGGAATTGCTCATGAAGAAATCCCGCTGCCCATTGGTATTTTTCCTGCTGGTACGGCTAATGATGTTGCAAATAATTTAGGTATTTCTCAAGATTTTATCCGGTGTTGTTCGATTATTACTAATGGAAAGAAGCATCTTATTGATATTGGAAAAGCAAATGATAGATACTTTATCAATGTTGCAGCCGGCGGTTTATTAACGAATATTCCTTATAAAGTTTCTAGTGAAGCTAAAACACTATTTGGCAAAATGGCATATTACGCAAAGGGATTGGAGGAGATACCCAAGTTTCGTCCTTTCGAATTAAAAGTTCAGCATGATCGAGAAGAAAGAATAGAAAAAGTCATGTTGTTTATGATTACCAATGGCAATACCATTGGAGGGTTTTCACGTATTGCACCGGATGCTAAAATGGATGATGGGTTATTTGATGTGTATATTGTAAAACAGTTCCTATGGAAAGATATTCCTGATTTATTCTTAAGATTGCTCAATCGTACCCATCGGTTACATCCTGCTATAGAATATTTTCAATCCCATGAACTCATGCTGTCTTCCTTGAATGAACATATCAATATAGATTTGGATGGAGAAATGGGGGTGCAGCTTCCGGTTTCTTTTGAAGTTATACCTAAGCGGATTGAAGTGTTTGTTCCGTAGAATGGAAGTATAAGTTCAGCTAATGAAATGGGTAGTTATTAGCTTTTCCCACCTGTTATCTGCTACAAGCGAGCGAGCCAATTGCTAAAGTATTGTACGAAAGGAGTTGTAATGTCATGCAATATTATAATGAAAATGTTCAACAATTATTGGATGTATGCCAAAAATTACATACTCAAAATCTTGTTACTGCGTATGGGGGAAATGTTAGTATTCGGGTAGATGATCGTATTATTATATCACCAAGTGGATTCCCGTTAGGAATGTTGAAGCAAGAGGATTTAATGGTTATTAATTTAGAGGGACAAGTGGTAGATGGAAAAAATAAGCCTTCTTCAGAAAAGTTGATGCACTTGAAAATATATCAACAACGTCCTGAAATACGAGGTATTGTACATACTCACCAAAAAGCAGCTTCTTCTTTTGCTTGTCTTAATCGTAAAATAATGCCACTTAATCCTGAGAGTAAAATGCTTATTTCTGATATGCCTATTGTACCTTATTTTCGTTATGGAACAAAAGAATTAGCCGAGGCTGTGGAACAGAATATTCAAGATACGAATGTGGTGTTATTAGAAAAGCATGGGTTGGTAACAATGGGAAAAGACATTTATCATGCTTTTCATCTTGCGGAATTAGTAGAAGAAACTGCCATGATGAACATTTATGTGAAATTATTAGAGGATTAGGCATATGAAAGAAAATAACAAGTCAAAGAAACTAGCATACTGACCAGTTATTTTTTGAATGTGCCTTAAGTAGGGAGGAGGGAGAAGATGCAAAGTGTTTATTGGGATGATGAAGTCCTAAAAATGATTGATCAGACTCAATTACCGCATCATTTTGAAGTCATTACCTGTCATACATATGAAGAAGTGGCGAATGCGATTGTAACGATGAAGGTAAGAGGGGCACCAGCCATCGGTGTGGCAGCAGCTTTTGGTTTAGTATTAGGCAGCAAACAAATAAAGACGACAGGAAATGCCTTTCATAATGATTTAATGGTGATCGCAGATGAATTGAAGAAGACACGTCCTACAGCTGTTAATTTATTTTGGGCTATTGAAAGAATAATGGATATTGCCAGAGTAAATTCACATAAAGATTCTAGCGAAATAAAAAATGCGCTTTTACAAGAAGCATTGATTATGGCGGAAGAGGATGTAGAAACGAATCGTAACATAGGTCATTATGGTCAAGCACTAATTAAAAATGGAGATTGTATTTTAACCCATTGTAATGCAGGTGCTTTGGCTACAGTAGATTATGGAACCGCTTTAGGTGTCATTCGATCCGCTTTTGCTGCAGGTAAGAATATACACGTTTATGTTGATGAGACCCGTCCATTGCTTCAGGGCGCACGACTTACGGCATGGGAGATGGTCCAAGAAGGTATTCCTGCTACGTTAATTACCGATAACATGGCAGGTTATTTCATGCAGCAGGGGAAAGTAGATTTGATCATTGTGGGTGCAGACCGAATTACCGCTAATGGTGATGTTGCTAATAAAATTGGTACGTATTCACTTTCTGTTTTAGCAAAAGAAAATGGCATCCCATTTTATATTGCAGCACCTTTTTCAACGGTTGATTTTACTCTAAAAAGCGGGCATGAAATCATTATTGAAGAACGAAATCCCGAAGAAGTCACTTGTGTTCAAGGCAAGCAAGTTGCACCGGAGGGGATCAAAGTTAGTAATCCTGCTTTCGATGTAACACCTTGTCATCTAATTTCAGGGATTATCACAGAAAAAGGCGTAATTTATCCACCCTATGAAAAAAACTTAATGGAAATGAATAAGAAGTGAGGGAAACTAATGAAAGAATTAATTGAAAAGATAAATTATTTAGCACGTAAATCACGTGAAGAAGGATTGACGCCGGAAGAAAAGGAAGAACAACAAGGATTAAGAAGAAAATATATTGAAAATATTAAATCACAGATACGATTCTATTTAGAACCTGAAGAAGAACAAAATGAATAAGGTTTATGTTTGAATATGTTTATGAAAAAAAGCATTTGCTCTAGAGCAAATGCTTTTTTGAATTCATTATATTATGGTACGCCCGATAGGAATCGAACCTACGCTCCCGGCTCCGGAGGCCAGTGCTCTATCCACTGAGCTACGGGCGCACAACAACTGCAAAAATTATTATATCATAAAATGTGATAAAAGTAAAAGAGAATTTTAGGTAAAAATTGTCCGCTTTATCGTTTTGGAGTTGCTGATTAAGGGTATATTAATACTACAGTTGTTAATATTGTATACAAATTATTGTAAATAAAATACAATTATTAAAGGAGGAAAAAATCATGACAAAAATTTTAATTGCTGTTGATGGTTCCGACTATGGAAAACAATGTATTAAAGAAGGGGTAAAGTTTGGAAAGTATGAGCCTTCAGAGTTTATTCTAGTTAATGTAAAAGGATATTTACCACAACGTGTAGATACAAAATCCTTATATGCTCAATCAGGAGAAAAGAATCCTGAAGCTAAAGAACGTGGAGAAAAAATATTACAAGAAGCTGCTACATACTTGAAAGAAAATTTTGGATTTGAAGCGCAAACCAAGTTAATGTGGGGAGAGCCTGCTGAACAAATACTCAATCTAATTGATGAAGTAAAACCGGGTTTAGTCATATTAGGTACTTTAGGTGCAACTGGAATTAAGCGTTTCTTGATGGGTAGTGTTTCTAATAAAGTTGTGAATCATGCACATACCAATGTTTTGATTGTTAAAAATTTAGAATAATAGTAGTGAGAGGCAATATATTATTTGTAAATGAGTTAGCTAAAAGGAGGAATTAATTTGATCAAGATTTTAATACCTGTTGATGGTTCTGAGCATTCTAGAAAAGCCGTGAATGAAGCTAAAAAACTATTTGGTGACTCTAATAATGAATTTACTTTGCTCAATGTTCAAGGGTATATTGCTGATACAGAAGGTTTTGGCCTTCACTATACGCGTATACCCAATCAGGAAGAATTAGAAAAAATGGCAGATAATGTTTTGGAAGATATGGCGAGTGAATTTAAAGGATTGTCCGATTCAATTAATAAAAAAATACTTTGGGGTGATCCAGCGGATCAGATCGTGGATTTCGCTGATGAAATTAAGCCTGATTATATTATCATGGGCTCTTTAGGGTTAACAGGATTGAAGAAATTTCTTGTTGGAAGTGTTTCCAACAAGGTTGTAAATCATGCTAATACAACGGTAATGGTTGTTAAATAAGAACAAAAAAGAACACCTGATATCAGGTGTTCTTTTTTGTTTACGCCGAAACCTTTGATTTTTTTTGACGATAAATAGGGGTTAAATTTGCGTCAATTAACTCTCTATGATGATTAAAGATTGCTGTTGCAGTATAAAGGAAACGATTATTTAGAAAATAGCGTAAATCTAAAAAGTTGACAGTAAATCCTTGATCCGTTTTTTGATAAGTCATGTGAAAATAGGGGGAGAATCCTTGGAAAAATTTCCCCATATGACTTTCCATAGCTTGTTCTTCAAGTGGATGATTTTCAAGTTCCAAGCTCTTTTTAATACAAGAGTGTCTATTAAATAAATTGACATTACCTAGATGAAAATGGTGATTTGTTTTTAAGATAAAATCCCAGCTTTGCGGGCCATGTAAAGTTGGAACAAGATAAATGCCTTCAATCGTGTAATGATGTTGATATTGTTTTTTTATGGTTCTTTTAGTCCATTTCATAATTAACAGACGCAGTGCTAAATAAGCTGGAAAAATGATGACTAACATAAGCTTATAATACGTTATATGGTTAGATAACAGGAAAAAAGTACCGATTAATACTGTGAAGAGAATGGGATCAAAGGCCATTAAAGCACGGCAGGAGTAACGTTTTTTATTGAGAGGCCATAAAATTTGTACACCCTGAAGATTAAATAAATCAACCAATACATGAGAGAAGGTACCTAAAAGTGTCCATAAAAAAATTTCTGCTAATGCATACGTTGGGAAAAAAAGTTTTAGTAAAAACGCAATACATCCTGAAAGCGCTAGCATCCCGGGTACAGAATGGGAACTGCCACGATGGTGCTTTAGGTAGGATAAGTCTCCACGTGATTGCATGATAAAATCAAAATCAGGAGATATAGAACCCAGTACCGTTCCTAAAAAAATTGGATTTTGCAAGGAAGGATTTGCGCCATGTAAACCAGCAATTGAAATGCCAATAAAAGCATGTGTAATTGGATCCATTTTTTTACCTCTTTCTAATTTGTTTTTTTCTAATAATTTATTATACCAAATTTTTAATAAAATTGGAATAGTTAGTTAACATAATATTTTTGCTTTCCACAAGCATAATGGGAAATATTACCGAAATTATTTTGTTAAATATGGTAGGAAATCTAATTTTTAAGTAGAAATGTAAAATATATGATAGTAGGAAATAATATCAATAAATTTGTCGAAAATAATTTGAGATTAACAATTAATGGAGGAAAATAAATGAGATATAAAAAAATATATACAAGAATAATATTAATGATATTTATAATTTGCTGTATTCAGACTGCTTTTGGCTCAAATGTTACAATAAATGTTAATAATAAAGAAATTATATTTCCTGATGCTAAGCCTTATATTAATAATGATAACCGAACTATGGTTCCTGTACGTTTTATTTCAGAAGCTCTTAACGCTAAAGTGGGTTGGGATGGAGAAAAACGGGAAGTTTCTATAACGATGTCCGATAAGGACATAAGACTTATTATAGGTCAGTCAAAAGCATTTATTAATAATAAGGGAATTGAATTTGATACTGTACCAATAATTAAAGAAGATCGTACTTTTGTTCCTCTTCGTTTTGTTTCTGAAGGTTTGGGGGCAACTGTGAAGTGGGACGAGTATACCCGTACGGTTCTTATAACGCAACCACAAAAGGATTTATCTAAAGTCGTTGATATTGATGTGAAACAAGAGAATGAACGTGAAATTATAGAGATTAAGGCAACAAGAGGCATGACGCCTCGTGTGTTTACACTTTCTAATCCAGAACGTTGTATTATTGATATACCTGACGCTGAAATGGCATTAAACACCCATAAAATCCCTGTTAATAGTGATAATGTTTTGCAAATACGTGCCAGTCAATTTAAAAATGATCCGGCACAAGTAAGAGTCGTTCTCGATTTGTCTCAACCCGTTTCACCGCAAATAACGACGGGAGATAATCAAATTTTATTAGAATTTGAAAACAAATCCAATCCAAATAGTAATGATGACGAAGATTATGATGAGGATAACATTAATGATAATAATGATGATAATAATGATGATAATGATGATAATGACGATGATACGATAGTCGGGGAAATTAATAACATTGAAACAGAAGTTTTATCTAATTCTACTTTGTTGACTATACAAGGTGCGATTTCTCAACAATATTCAATTTTCCGTCTCTCAAATCCTGAGCGGATTGTTATTGATATTCCAAATGTTAATCATAATTTGCCTTCAAAGAACTGGAAAATTGAGGAGGGGTATGTTAAACAAATTAGAACAGCACAGTATCAATTATCACCTCCGACTGTACGAGTGGTATTAGAAACGGAAAAACCGTTACGATATCGATTAAAACATAAGTCTGAGGATGAAATGGTACTAGAACTATATGAATCATCAAGTTCAGAAATATCAGGGAAGACGGTTGTGATAGATCCTGGTCATGGTGGAAAGGATCCCGGGGCTACGGGTTGTTCGGGTGCATATGAAAAGACGACAACCTTAATGATTGCCCAACTATTAGAGGAAAGGCTTATGGATGCTGGGTATCAAGTTATTATGACTCGCGATAAAGATGAATATATTGGTTTAGAAGAAAGAGTACAAATTGCCAATGATGAAATGGCAGATCTTTTTATCAGTATTCATCATAATTCTATGGATAATAATCCTGTGCCTAATGGTATCGGTACTTATTATTATCGGAATTATATTTCAGAAGAAACCTTGACGGCAGCGACAGCAATCCAGCAGGGGTTGATACAAGAAACTGGATTGTTCAATCGAAAGACAATTCCATCAGGGCTTTATGTGGTACGTCATACCTTAATGCCAGCGGTATTGGTTGAATTAGGATTTATGTCAAATTCAGAGGAAGAACAACTGATTTTAAGCCCGGAATTTCATGAACAATCAGCCGAGGGAATCTATCAAGGGATAGAAAAGTATTTTACCCTTATTGATAAGAGTCAGTCATTAATAAAAGCGGATATATAAATATGAGAAAGGCTATACTTTGAAGTATAGTCTTTTTTTTATCTATATATTGACAAATATAAAAATAAGTAGTATGATTTCATAAAGTAATTGTTTAATACACTAAAGTGATAAATAAATAAACGAGAGGTGTGTATAAATGGGGATTAATCGTGTCGGTCGAATCCAACTGCCTAAGGGTGTGAAAGATTTTTTGCCTATTAATGCTTATGGCAAAAGAAAAATTGAAGAGCAAGTCATGCAAGTTTTTTCGCAGTTTGGGTATCGAGAGGTTGTAACGCCAACGTATGAATTTATTGAAACCTTTAATTTAGAAACGAGTGTAAAAGATCAGGAAAAACAATTTCAATTTTTTGAAAGAGAAAAAGGACGCGTTTTAACGTTAAGAAGCGATATGACAATGCCCATTGCCCGGTTGGTTGCTTCTAAAATGCAGAATGATTCATTACCCCTACGTCTTTGTTATTCCTGTAATTTATTTCGTTATGATCAACCACAAGCGGGAAGGCAACGGGAGTTTTATCAACTGGGCGTTGAATTGCTTGGGGCTTCACAAGTGGATGCTGATGCAGAAGTAATCGCTGTTGCTATTGAAAGCTTAATGAACGTTGGACTGAAAAATTTTACGATTGCAATTGGGCAAACGAACTTTATTAACGGCATATTGGAAGGAACAGATTTAACAGTTGAAGAGGAAGTAAAAGTAAAAGAAGCACTGGAAACAAAAAATATCGTTCTCTTAGAAGAATTAGTAGCATCTTTTTCAATTCCAGATAAACAAAAAGAAATTTTATTGCAAATTCCTTGCTTAAGGGGAAAAGGGGAAATTTTGAGCAAAGCAAGAGAAATTTGTTATCAAAATAAAACGCAGGAAGCCATTAATAACATTCAAGAAGTTTATGAAATACTTAAGTTATACGGATTAGAAGATTATGTAATGATTGATTTAGGAATCATCAGGGGGCTGGACTATTATACAGGTATTATTTTTGAAGGTTATACCTCTAGCATTGGTTTTCCCATTTGCGGTGGCGGGCGATATGATAGTTTATTGGAGGATTTCGGTTACCCTTGTTGTGCTACGGGTTTTGCTATAGGGATTGAGCGGATTATTTTAGCATTGGAATCTCAAATGTTATCAATGTCTTTACCTGCAGTTGATTATTATATTTATTTTGCACCGGAAAAACGTGAGGAAGCGATTGTAAAAGCGATTGCTTTAAGGCGCGAAGGCTATAGTGTAGAACTAGAAGTGGTGGAACGAGAAAAAAGTAAAGCGTTGAATTATGCTAAAGAAAGTTTGTTTAAAAATTTATTGATTATTGAATAAGGGGGAGAGAAGAGTGGATCGAATTGTTTTTGCGCTGCCTAAAGGGAAACTTTTTGGGCGTGCTATTGAATTGCTGAAACAAGTTGGTTTTAATTGTGAGCAGATTTCTGATGATTCACGTAAATTAATATTTGATGATGAAGAGAATAATGCTTCATTTATGATTGCTAAACCAACGGATATACCAACATACGTTGAATATGGGGCTGCGGATATAGGGATTGTTGGTAAAGACGTGATTATGGAAGCAGAAAAGGATGTCTATGAATTGTTAGATTTAAAATATGGCACCTGTCATTTGATGGTTGCTATTCCTCAAGAAAAGTCTTTTGCAGAATTATCCCGCGGCTTGTCACCTGTGCGAATTGGAACTAAATATCCCAAAGTAGCAGAAAAATATTTCACAGAAAAAGGGATACAGGTGGAAGCGATTAAACTGAATGGTTCAATTGAATTAGGGCCTTTGGTGGGTTTATCGGAAATCATTGTTGACATCGTTTCTACAGGTCGTACTTTGCGGGAAAATAATCTGCAAGAAGTAGAAATGATTGCGCCAGTAACAGCACGATTAATTGCCAACCGAGTGAGTTACAAAGTTAAATTTGACCGTATGAATACCTTGTTGGAACAAATGCGGGAGTTGATATAAAACAGCAGGTAGGAGCAGGTAGCAGGTAGGGGTTAGCAGGTAGGAAAAGATTAAAATACGAGGAACGAGGAAAGAACGCAGCTAGGACTGCTGAACGAGGAACGAAAAAGATAAAGGATAAAAGATTTAGCTATCAGTTATCAGCTATTAGCTTAAAGGAAGGGATTAAAGCTAAAAAAAGAAGAAAAGGATTAGCAGGTAGGAGTTAGCAGGTAGGAAAAGAAAAAAATAAAAAATGAAATAATTAAAAACCTTGTAAAAAAAGCAGTCTATATCTTTTGAATTCCTAACTACTAGGAGCTAACTGCTAACTACAATTTTAAATAGAGAAACTGTATGAATATTAAGAACAACCTATGTGTTTGTGATTTTAATAAACAGGAGGAAAATAAAGATGAAGATTATTGAAAGACCGGAATTTTCGAAAAATGCTGATATACAGGCGTTGTTTAACAAAGTATATGTCGATGAAGAACAGATTGAAAATGATGTAATGAAAATGTTACGAGATATCAAGCAAAATGGAGATCAAGCTGTACTGGGTTATATTAAGAAATTTGACGGTGCAGATCTTAAATCGACTGAACTGCGAGTGAGTACAAATGAAATTGAAAAAGCCTATGAAGCAGTCGATGAAAAGTTTCTTGATGCATTAAAAATAGCGATCAAAAATATTACATCCTATCACCAAAAACAGCTGCAAAATTCATGGATTGCACCCGAAGATGATGGTGTTATATTAGGGCAAATGGTAAGACCTATTGAGCGAGCGGGACTTTATGTACCGGGTGGAACAGCGGCTTATCCATCCTCTGTGTTGATGAATGCCATACCGGCTAAAGTAGCGGGTGTAAAAGAAATTGTAATGGTTTCACCGACGGATCAAAATGGGAATATCAATCCTTTTACATTAGTGACCGCAAATGAAGTCGGGGTAACGGAGATTTATAAAGTAGGTGGTGTTCAATCCGTTGGAGCGCTGGCTTATGGAACAGAAACTATTCCTAAAGTTAATCTCATTACAGGACCTGGCAATATCTATGTCACTAAAGCAAAAAAACTTGTATATGGGGATGTGGATATTGATATGCTGGCTGGTCCCAGTGAAATTTTAATTATTGCGGATGAAACTGCTAACCCCAGCTATATCGCGGCTGATTTATTGTCTCAGGCAGAACATGATACGTTAGCATCTTCTGTTTTAGTGACTACGTCAATCGATTTAGCTCAAGCAGTGGAAAAAGAATTAAGTATTCAGCTGGAAAAACTGCCTCGCAAAGAATTTGCCCAGCAATCATTAATGAATTATGGCGCAATCGTGATCGTTGATGATTTATATGCAGCTGCGGAATTTTCCAATCAATTTGCGCCTGAGCATTTAGAAGTGGTGGTACAAAATCCTTTTGAGTGGTTACCCTATCTTAAGAATGCAGGGGCAATTTTCCTAGGTGAAAACACACCTGAACCAGTAGGGGATTACATGGCTGGACCCAATCACGTTTTACCTACCGGGGGAACCGCAAAATTCTATTCTGCGTTGAATGTAGATACGTTTATGAAGAAAACCAGTATCATTAGTTACTCACGCAAGCGGCTTGAAAAAGAAAAGGATGCCATTATCCACTTTGCGGAGATGGAAGGGCTTGAAGCACATGCTCGATCGATTAAAGTGCGAGTGGGTGTTGACTTTTAAAATTTGAGGTGACGAATATGACTCAAAACAGACAAGCATCAATAAAGAGAGATACATTGGAGACTCAAATTGAACTTTCCCTCAATCTGGATGGAGAAGGGCGATATGAAGTTGAAACAGGGATCGGATTCTTTGATCATATGCTTTCACTTATGGCACGACACGGATTTCTCGATTTAAATGTCGAGGTAAAGGGCGATTTGGAAATTGATGATCATCATACGGTAGAAGATGTTGGAATTGTATTAGGTGCTGTTTTAAAGAAAGCATTAGGCGATAAGAAGGGAATTGTCCGTTATGGGACTGCTTTTGTGCCTATGGATGAATCCTTAGCCATGGTTAGTTTAGATATTAGTAATCGGCCGTTCCTAGTTTTTGAAGCTGCTTTTCCACGTGAAAAAGTTGGAGAAATGGCAACGGAACTCGTAGAAGAATTTTTTCGCGCTGTATCTGTTACTGCAGGTATTACACTTCATGTACGTCTCATGTCTGGCAAAAATACGCATCACATGATAGAAGCTATATTTAAAGCTTTTGGTCGTGCATTGGGTATTGCAGTGAGTCAAGACCCTCGAATTGAGGGTGTGATGTCGACGAAAGGGATGTTATAAGAAAATACAGGAGGAAGACAAATGATTGGTATCATTGATTATGGGATGGGGAACTTAGGAAGTGTCAAAAAAGCATTTGAATACCTGGATATTCCCACAGCCATTATATCCGATGCTAAAGGACTCAAAAATAGTTCTGCTTTAGTGTTACCTGGGGTAGGTGCTTTTGGTGATGCAATGGAAAACCTCAATCGCTCAGGTATGATAGAAACGTTATTAGACGAAGTTAAAAAAGGAAAGCCTTTTTTAGGTATATGTTTAGGTTTACAATTGCTATTTTTAGAAAGTGAAGAGGACCAAGGTGTTAAGGGGTTGGACTTAGTGCCGGGATTGGTGAAGCGGTTTGAGGGTAATATGAAAATACCGCATGTGGGTTGGAATAGTGTCAGATGGCAAAAAGATTCTTTGTTATTTAAGGGGATTCCTTCAGACAGCTATTTCTATTTTGTTCATTCATATTATGTCATTCCTAGTATGCAAGAAGTCATCAGTGCCCAAACAACGTATTCTGATATTTCTTTTACGGCTGCCGTTGAACAAGAAAATACTTTTGCTGTTCAGTTTCATCCGGAAAAAAGCGGTGAATGGGGTCTTGCTATTTTAAAGAATTTTGGGGAGTTGATGAAACGATGATTATTTATCCTGCTATTGATATTCGCAATGGCAACTGTGTGCGCTTAAGAGAAGGTAAAGCAGAAGCTGAAACGGTTTATAGCTCAGATCCTGTCGCGATGGCACTTAAATGGGAGGAAGCAGGTGCACAGTGGCTTCATGTTGTGGATTTGGACGGGGCTTTTGCGGGTAAACCCAGCAATCAAAATATCATCAAACAAATGATTGAAAAAACAGGATTGTCAATTCAATATGGCGGCGGCTTGCGAACATTAAAGGCTGTAGAAGCGATGTTAGCGATAGGGGTTAACCGTGTTGTGCTTGGAACCATTGCTGTCACTGAACCTGCTTTTGTAAAGGAATTATGTGATCAGTATCCAGGAAAAATTGCGGTGGGAATTGATGCTAAGGATGGTTATGTAGCAATTAAAGGATGGGTTGATAAAACAGAGAAAAAGGCTCTGGATTTGGCTAGAGAAATGGCTCAAGTGGGTGTGTCCCGTATTATATACACAGATATTAAACGAGATGGTACGTTAAAAGGACCTAATTTGGATGCGCTGATATCTTTGGCCAGGGAGATCGATATTCCCGTTATTGCATCCGGTGGGGTATCCTCTATGGAAGATATCATAAATATCAAAGGGTTGGATTATTATGGTGTTGAAGGGGTTATTGTAGGCAAAGCATTATATGATGAGGCGGTTGACTTAAGAGAGGCGATCCGTATCTCACAGTGAGGTGAAATCTATGCTAGCAAAAAGGATTATTCCCTGCTTAGATGTAAAGGATGGCAGGGTGGTTAAAGGCATTAATTTTGAAGGTTTAAAGGATGCCGGGGATCCGGTTGAATTAGCTGCTTTTTATGATCAAGAGGGAGCAGATGAATTGGTGTTTTTAGATATTACAGCTTCTGCGGAAGAAAGAGATACCATCTTGGATATCGTTAACAGAACAGCCCAGCAGGTATTTATTCCCTTTACGGTGGGCGGGGGGATTAGAAGTGTGGAAGATATGCGCAAAATTCTTCAGGCAGGAGCAGATAAAATAGGTATTAATACGGCTGCGGTATTAAGTCCTGATTTAATTTATCAGGGCGCAAAAAAATTTGGTAATCAATGTATTGTTGTTGCTATTGATGCTAAAAGAACTGAAAACACGATTTCAGGATGGGAAGTATTTACGCATGGGGGGCGAAAGCCAACCGGATTGGATGCTGTGAATTGGGCGAAAAAGGCAGAAGGATTAGGGGCAGGAGAGTTTTTATTAACCAGCATGGATGCAGATGGAACGAAAGCAGGTTATGATATTCCGTTGACTCGTGTCATTTCCGAGCAGGTCGGTATTCCTGTCATTGCGTCTGGAGGCGCAGGATGCCCTCGTGATTTACTAGAAGTATTGGCTGAAGGCAAAGCAGATGCTGTACTGGCTGCATCAATTTTTCATTATGGAGAGTATTCAGTGAAAGAAGCTAAAACCTATTTACAGGAAAGGGGGATTGGTGTACGGCTATGAGTATATGGGAGGAAATAAAATTTAATTCCGATGGTTTAATTCCTGCAATTGTACAGGAAGAAAAAACAGGGTGTGTGCTTATGATGGCTTATATGAATCAAGAATCATTGCAAAAAACATTAGATACGGGTGAAACATGGTTTTGGAGCCGCAGCCGCGAAGAATTATGGCATAAGGGAGAAACATCCGGTCATATTCAAAAAGTAAGTGAAATCCGTCTCGATTGTGATGGAGATACCTTATTGATACAAGTTGAGCAGGAAGGTGAGATTGCCTGCCATACCGGTCGACCTTCTTGTTTTTATCGCAAGGTTGTTGGAGGCGGAGAATTAAAAGATGACGATACCGTCCCTTTCGTAAAGAAGGAAATTTTGAAAGCGCTTTACGAGTTGATTAAAGATAGAAAAAATCAGCTTGAAGAGGGTTCGTATACTTGCTATTTGTTTGAAAAAGGACAAGACAAAATTCTGAAAAAAGTGGGTGAAGAAGCAGCAGAAGTCATTATTGCATCAAAGAATAATGAAGAAGGTGAAATCATATATGAGGTTTCAGATTTAGTCTATCATCTTCTTGTCTTATTAAATTACCACGATATTAGTTTAAATGAAATAAAAGAAGAATTAAGAAAAAGAAGAAAAAAAAGGTAAGTTTGGTCATAAAAAATTTTTTGAAAAATATAATAGATATCGAGTTTGGAAAAATGTATATTTTATTACAATTGAGAACAAATATTTACAAAAAATAATTGTTTTAGAATTTTTTTTTTAACAAAGAAGGATTTTGAAAAGTAATATAGAATTCTCTATTTGACATTCTAAACAAGAAGATTTTGTTCTTCTCAGATAATAATCTGAGTGAGAATGTTTTTATTCAAACTGGGCCTTATATTCACAATCAACTAAGAAAGAAAGGAGGTGACATGGACCGATTATTTTGGAAAATGTTATCTTTTATGAATGGTTGGTATAAGGTTCTATTGAGAAGGGCTACAAAAAAATATTTATATCTAACAAGGGGGAGTCAATAATGGCTAATGCTTATGTTGAACGTGTACTAGGGGAATTAAACGAAAAATATCCTGAGCAACCTTTATTTCTTCAAGCTGCAACTGAAATTCTTAATTCTTTAGGTTTATTAGTTGAAAAAGATGCTAAATATGAAAAAGCTAAAATTCTTGAAAGATTTGTTGAACCTGAAAGAACTATTATGTTCAAAGTACCATGGTTAGATGATAATAACGACATTCAAATCAACCGTGGTTGGAGAGTTGAATTCAACAGTGCAATTGGGGCTTACAAAGGCGGTTTAAGATTTGCTGCTAACTGTGACCTTGGAATGCTTAAATTCTTAGGTTTAGAACAAATTCTTAAAAACTCCTTAACTACACTTCCTATGGGCGGTGGTAAAGGTGGTTCCGACTTTGATCCAAACGGAAAATCCGATGCTGAAGTTATGCGTTATTGCCAAAGCTTCATGACTGAACTTTTCAGACATATTGGACCAAACACTGATATCCCTGCTGGTGACCAAGGTGTTGGCGGAAGAGAAATTGGTTACTTATTCGGACAATATAAGAGAATCGTAAACGAATTTACTGGTACTTTAACTGGTAAAGGCCGCGCTTGGGGCGGAAGTTTAGCTAGACCTGAAGCTACTGGTTTTGGTAATGTTTATTTCTGCCAAAATATGTTAGCTACTAAAGATGACAGCTTTGCAGGTAAAAAAGTTGCTATCTCCGGTTTCGGTAATGTTTCTTGGGGTGCTGCTCAAAAAGCAACTGAACTTGGTGGTACAGTTGTTACATTATCCGGTCCAGACGGATACGTTTATGATCCAGACGGCGTTGGTACTGAAGAGAAATTCAACTACATGCTTGAAATGCGTGCTAGTGGACGTAACAAAGTTCAAGATTACGCTGATAAATTTGGTGTTGAATTCTTCGCTGGTAAGAGACCTTGGGAAGCTAAAGTTGACGTTGCTCTTCCATGTGCTACTCAAAACGAATTGGAAATCGACGATGCAAAAGCTCTTATCGCTAACGGCTGTATTGCTGTTTCCGAAGGTTCCAATATGTCCTGTTCATTAGATGCTATTGAAGCTCTTCAAGAAGCTGGCGTTCTTTATGCTCCTGGTAAAGCTTCCAATGCTGGTGGCGTTGCTGTTTCCGGTTTAGAGCAATCTCAAAACGCTATGAAACTTAGCTGGACATATGAAGAAGTAGATGAAAAATTACAACAAATCATGAAAGGTATCCATGATGCATGTGTTGCTGCTGCTGACGAAGTTGGAACTCCTGGCAACTATGTAAATGGTGCTAACATTGCTGGTTTCTTAAAAGTTGCTGAAGCTATGTTGCAACAAGGTGCTGTATTATAAGAAACTGATTGATTAGATTATTTAGAGGGGGAATGTTCCCCCTCTTTTTTATATTACGCAGGGGGTTATTATGCGCATATATAATATGGTTCCTATATTACTATAATTTATTCTTATGACCTAAATAAAATTTTGCTTTTTATTGATAAAATTTCGTCTTGTTTTATAGTGAGTCAAGGTGAAGGAAACCAAATGACTCATTTTTTACAGTAAAAATGTACAAAATAAAACTTGATGTTTGCTCAGAAAAGATGAAAGAGCAAAGAATAAAGCAGGATATTTTTCAAAAAAATAGAAATTATAAGTAATCATATTGGAAGAAAGGATATAACCATAATGGAATTACTGAATCATTTAAATGAAGTACAGAGAGAGGCGGTCATGCATACAGAGGGGCCGCTGCTTATTTTTGCAGGCGCAGGTTCCGGTAAGACCCGGGTACTTACGCATCGGATTGCGTATTTAATTGAGGAAGCAGGGGTTAAACCAGAACAAATTTTGGCGATTACCTTTACCAATAAAGCGGCACGGGAGATGAAAGAGCGTGTAGAGCGCTTGTTGAGTGAAAAAAGTGCTGATATTTGGGTCAGTACGTTTCACGCTGCGTGTGTGCGCATTTTGCGACGGGAGATTGGTAAAATCGGCTACAGCAACCAATTTAATATTATAGACAGTAAGGATCAACTGGATATAATCGGGCAATGTTTAAAGGAACTCAATATGGACTCTAAAAAATTCCCGGCTCGCGGTATGCTCAGTGGGATTAGTGATGCTAAAAACAAATTAATGAGTGTGCAGAAATATGAAAGCAGGGCCAGTGAGTATTTTGAAGAAGTCGTTGCCAAAGTTTATCGTCTTTATCAGAAAAAACTGACTGAAAGCAGTGCTTTGGATTTTGATGATTTAATTATGATTACGGTTAAACTATTTGAGGAAAAACCTGACGTGTTAGACTATTACCAGCATAAATTTAAACACATTTTTGTGGATGAGTATCAGGATACCAATCATGCACAGTATAAATTTATTAACCTTTTAGCGAAGCATCACCGTAATATTTGTGTGGTGGGCGACGAGGACCAATGTATAGTAGAGGGCATGAAAATTAATACGCCTGAAGGTAGTGTACCAGTGGAAAAAATTAAAGTAGATCAAACAGTTGTTTCACCATCAGGGCGTGGAGAAGTTATGGTAGGAACTATAAACAAAATGATGAGAAAAGAATACCAAGGATCTGTAGTTAAAATAAAGACTAGGACAGGAAAAGAAATAAAAGCAACCCCTAATCACGTGGTTTTTGGGAAACTTAACCCAGTTCCAGGAATATATTATGTGTATTTAATGTATAAAAAAGGGGTTGGGTATCGTATAGGGCAAACTCAAGGCATAAGAAGTAGAGATGGTGAAATTGTTAATGGATTGAGTGTGAGATTAAATCAAGAACATGCGGATAAAATGTGGATTTTAAAGGTTTGTCAAGCTAAAGAAGAAGCGGCATACTTTGAACAATTACTGGGGTTTAAATATGGTATTCCGACAACTGTTTTTCATGTTGTTGGCAGAAAAATTATTCTTACCCAGAAACACGTTGACGATATTTTTAAGGAAATTGATACTGAAAAAGCAGCACTTAAATTAATGAATGATTTCATGATTTGTGAGGAATATCCTCACCATATACCTAATGCAGTAATAAGAGGACAAGTTTCTAGAAAAATTGTGAATATTACGTTCTTTGGCGGCAGAAAAACAGGAATGGATTCAAGCTGGCATAGTCATAGAATCTGTTTAAATACTTCCGATGGGGATCTTAAAGAAAAAGTTTTAAATGCAGAATTTCCGGTTAGGGATGGCAATAGGAATACATGGAGAATAGAGACAGAAAGAAAGGATTATGATGAAGCTAACATATATGCCAAGGATATTATAAAATTAGATGATTGTCTAGAAATATATAAAAGGGCTAGATTGACAAAAGATAAATCATTTGCTTACATGCCAATTGCACATCTGAAGCCTTTTATGAGTATTCCTGTTATGGAGAATGAGGAAATTGTGGAAGATATTATTGAGGAAGTTACAGTGGAAGAATATGATGGATTTGTTTATGATTTATCTGTTCCTTATTTTAGGCAATATATTTGTGAAGATGTTGTAGTCCATAATTCTATCTTTGGATGGCGAGGGGCAGATGTTCGTAATATTATGCAATTTGAGCATGATTATCCAGATGCATCTGTCATTAAACTGGAGCAAAATTATCGTTCTACGACTAATATTCTTGCGGCAGCCAATCAAGTAATCTGTAATAATATTTTACGTGCCAATAAATCCTTGTGGACAGATAATAAAACAGGCGAAAGAATCGTTTGGTATAAAGCGTATACGGAGTATGACGAAGCCTCGTTTGTTGCGGATGAAATGCAGTGTTTACGCAGCCGGTATCATTATGGAGATATGGCGGTTCTCTATCGAACCAATGCTCAGTCGCGGGTATTGGAAGATATCTTTATGAAAAAGGGTATCCCATATCAGATGGTGGGTGGATTACGATTTTACGAGCGTAAAGAAATTAAGGATTTGATTGCCTATTTGCGTGTGATTAGTAATCCCACGGATTATATCAGTTTAAAGCGAATCATTAACGTACCCAAACGAGGTATTGGTCCGGCGACCTTGGATAAAATAGAGTTGTTTGCTAATCAGATGGGGGTCAATCCTGCTGATGTGATTCGTGATATTGAAAGCATGCCCGTTCTTTCAGCAAATGTTAAAGGAAAAATAAAAGGATTTCGAAGTTTGTTAATGCAACTAATGGAACTCATAGATACCATGAAGGTTACGGCAATTGCTCGAGCTGTATTGGATCAAACGGGATATTTAAAACAGTTGGCGGCGGAGCAAACACCTGAAGCAGAGACCCGTATAGAAAACATTTATGAATTTTTGTCCGTAACAAAAGAATTTGATGAAACGCATGAAGAACCACGTTTGAGCGAATTCTTAGAGCAGATTGCGCTTATAACGGATATCGATAAAGTTTCTGAGAAAAACGGCGTTCTTTTAATGACAATCCATGCGGCTAAAGGGTTAGAATTTCCCGTCGTTTTTATGGTAGGAATGGAGGATGGTATTTTCCCTCTAGGACGGGCCATGGAAGACTCTAAGCAAATGGAAGAAGAACGGCGATTATGTTATGTAGGTATCACTCGAGCTGAAGAAAAACTATATGTATGCAATGCGTTGCAGCGTACGCTTTATGGTAGAGTCCAATTGAATAAACCATCTGTTTTTCTGGAAGAAATGTTATCACAATTGGATATAAGAAGCGGGTATTAAGAAGGAGTCTATATGAAAAAGAAAAATGATGCAATAATCGGTAAAATGGAGTCTATACGTGAAGAGATTAGAAAAAATGATGTTTTTTATTATATTTATGATAATCCACAAATTACGGATGCCGAATATGATGCTTTAATGCAAGAATTGATTGCACTAGAAAAAGAATATCCGGAATTGATTACTTCTGATTCTCCAACACAACGGGTAGGGGGAAAAGTAGCAGCTGGTTTTAGAACAGTGCAACATCAGGAACAGATGTTAAGTTTAGCGAATGCATTTTCCGCTGCTGATTTAAAGGCTTTTGCACAGCGCGTTGAGGATGCAGTAGAAGAGTCGGTAGAGTATGTGGTTGAATATAAAATTGATGGTTTAGCTGTATCTATCATTTATGAATCCGGAAATTTAGTACAAGGCGCTACACGTGGTGATGGCGAAAAAGGTGAAGATATTACTTCTAATACTAAAACGATTCGTTCGCTCCCATTGCGTTTACAATCACAGAATGGAAAAGAGATTCCAGATGTACTGGAAGTACGGGGCGAAGTGTTTATGCCCAAAAAGGAATTTGAATTACTCAATGAACAACGTGAGGCGGATGGAGATGTTCTATTTGCCAATCCTCGTAACGCGGCAGCGGGCTCTGTACGTCAATTAGATCCTCAAATTACAGCTTCAAGAGCTTTAGATTTTTTCGTTTATTCACTAGGCACGGTTTCAAAACCGCTTTTCAATACGCACGTGGGTAATCTTGAGTTTTTAAAATCGTTGGGTCTCAAAGTGAGTCCTTTAAAAGATATATTTAAGAATATAGATGATGTGATTGCTTTCATCGAAACTTGGGAAATTAAAAGAGATGAACTTCCTTTTGAAATAGATGGCATGGTTATCAAAGTTAATGATATTGAGCAGCAGCAAAAGCTGGGTGCACGTGCACGAAGTCCCCGCTGGGCAATTGCTTATAAATTTCCGCCACAGCAAGCTGTTACCCGGGTAAAGGAGATTACTGTCCAGGTAGGAAGAACAGGCGCTGTGACACCGTTGGCAGTGCTGGAGCCGGTTCGTCTTTCGGGTTCTGTAGTCAGTAAGGCAACGCTTCACAACCAGGACGAAATAGAACGTAAAGATATTCGTATTGGTGATCACGTTATCATCCAAAAAGCAGGGGAAATCATTCCTGAAGTGGTACGTGTGTTGCCTGAAAAAAGAACGGGGAATGAACAGAAATTTAAGATTCCCGCCACATGTCCTATTTGTGGCGCGCCTGTGGTACGGCAAGAAAGCGAAGCCGTTTATCGTTGTACGGGTCAAGCATGCATGGGACAATTGAAAGAACAGATTTCACACTTTGTTTCCCGGGATGCCATGAACATTGAAGGTTTGGGTTCTGCAATCGTAGAACAGTTGGTGCGGGAAGGTTTGGTGCAAAGTTTTGTGGATTTATATCGTTTAAGACGGGAAGATATGATTCATTTGGAACGTATGGGAGAAAAATCGGTAGCAAATCTTTTGGCCAGTATTGATGCTAGTAAAGAAAATCCTTTGCATAAACTCATATTTGGACTAGGAATCCGCTATGTTGGTGCTAAAACAGCAAAGCTATTGTCAGCGTATTTTCAATCTATGGAAGCCTTGCAGAAGGCGGATTTTGATACTTTAAAAGATATACCCGAAGTAGGAGATCGAATAGCAGATAGTATCATCCAATATTTTATTTCCGAAGAGAATAAGCATCTGATTGAGCAATTGGAACAGCAAGGTATCAATATGGTGGAAGGAAAAATGATTAAAGCGGATACTTTATCAGGCAAGCGTTTTGTTTTAACAGGGACATTGACTCAGCTGACCCGTTCCAAAGCCCAAGAAATGATTGAATCCATGGGGGGAAAAGTAAGTTCTAGTGTCAGTAAAAAGACGGATTTTGTAGTGGCTGGTGAAGATCCAGGATCTAAATATGAAAAGGCAAAAGCGATTGTAGATTCACATTCAAATTCCCCGCTTAAGATCATAGATGAGCAAGAATTTATGGAGTTGATAAATAAAAACAATCTTTGATTGTTTTTAATTGACAATTCATAATTCATAATTCACAATTAAGAGATTAAAAACAGAAGAGTAAAAACAGGGAAATTAAATAAATATAATCTACATGACTGTAAAAAAGGAACGATTCGCTAGCGAATCGTTCCTTCTTATATTGTCCTTAAGTTTTTACCTTATTTATCTTTTTTCGTTACTCGTTCGTCGTTCTACGTCTTTTGTTTTTTTCTTTTCGCCTTCAGCCGTTCTATCTATTCATCCGCCAATTGCTTGTAATAGGATAATTTTGCTTTGGCTTCTTTTTCAGATTGTGCAAATAAGGCTTCATGTAAATCTGGGAATTGCTTTTTCAACGTAGCGTATCTAACTTCACCCATAATGAAATCACGGTAATTGATTGTTGGGTCTTTGGAATCTAAGGTAAAGGGATTGATTCCCTTTTCAACTAATTCCGGGTTATAACGATATAATGGCCAGTAACCGGCTTCTACGGCGCGTTTTCCTTCTTCCTGGCTGCGACCCATGTTAATACCATGATTAATACAAGGTGAGTACGCAATAATGACAGAGGGTCCTGGGTAATTTTCAGCTTCCACCAGGGCTTTCATAAGTTGATTATGATCAGCACCCATTGAAACGGTGGCAACGTAAACATAACCATAAGACATCGCAATTAAGCCAAGATCTTTTTTGCGTGTTTTTTTACCAGAAGCAGCAAACTTAGCAACAGCACCTGTTGGGGTTGCTTTTGATGCTTGACCGCCTGTGTTGGAATAAACTTCTGTATCTAGAATAAGAATATTGACATCTTCACCGGCAGCCATAACATGATCTAAACCACCAAAACCAATATCATAAGCCCAGCCATCGCCACCAACAATCCAGACCGACTTTTTCACAAGCTGGTCTTGTAAATTGCTGATTTCAGTTAATATGGGGTCTGCGTTCATTTCTTTAGGCAGAAGGGCTTTAATTAAATTGGCAGCTTTCTTTGATTCTTCCGCGTGAACTTTTCCTTGAAGCCAAAGCTTAAAGGAATCTTTGAGTTCTGGAGAAATGTCTTTATTTAATGCTTCATTTATAAGATCTTCTAATTTATCTCTTTGTTGGTCAATCGCTAATCCCATGCCGTATCCAAACTCGGCATTATCTTCAAAGAGTGAATTTGCCCAGGCAGGACCATGACCTTCACTGTTGACGGTAAAAGGACAAGTTGGTGCGCTGCCGCCGTAAATAGAGGAACACCCCGTTGCGTTAGCAATAATCATTCGGTCCCCAAAAAGCTGTGTAATCAACTTAACATAAGGTGTTTCACCGCAACCTGCACAGGCACCCGAGAATTCAAACAATGATTTTTGGAATTGGCTTCCTTTGACAGTAGAGAGTTCAAAGCCGGATTCTATTTCGGGCAGCATACTTGCAAATTGATAATTAGCGTTATCTGCTTCAACGAGTTCATCAGTTGGGACCATTGTTAAGGCTTTGGTTTTAGATGGACAAACGTCTTCGCAATTACCACAACCGGTACAATCTAGTGGTGATATTTGAATTCGATATTGATAACCTTTGGCTTGTTTGCCAGTTGCCGGGATGGTCGTAAAGGTATCGGGCGCATCCGTTAAACTTTCCTCACTGGCTAAATAAGGTTGAATCGCTGCATGAGGACAAACAAAGGAACATTTGTTACACTGGATACAATTTTCAGCATGCCATTTAGGCAATTTGAGTCCGATACCCCGTTTCTCATATTTAGTCGTCCCAGTGGGAACCGTGCCATCAGGGGTAAATGCACTAACAGGAAGTTTATCACCTTCAAGGGCTAATACCGGATAAACAATATCTTTTACATAATCCGGAACTTCTTCAGCAGCTGCTGCCAGCTCCGCACCTGTTGTAATTTCTGACCAGTCTTGAGGATAATCAATTTCTAGCAAGGTATCTAACGCGGCATCAACGGCTTGCCAGTTCATATTGACAATCTTATCACCTTTTTTGCCGTAAGACTTCTTAATCATTTCTTTTATGTATTGAATGGCATCTTTAGCTGGGATGACATTTGCAATTTTGAAAAAAGCGGTTTGCATAATGACGTTAATACGATTGCCCAAGCCGACTTGCTCAGCTATTTTTACAGCATCAATGTTATAGAACTTTAAGTTTTTACGCGCGATCATTTGTTTCATACCAGCTGGTAACTTATATGCCATCTCTTCAGCAGACCAGTTGGAATTTAATAAGAATATACCGCCATCTTTAATGCCATCCAGTATATTATAACGGGTGACATAAGAAGAATTATGACACGCTATTAAATCTGCCTGGTTAATAAGATAGGGTGATTGAATAGGAGAGTGACCAAAACGCAAATGAGAAATGGTAATACCTCCAGATTTTTTAGAGTCATAAACGAAATAACCTTGAGCATACATGTCGGTA